>CAYMVQ010000014.1:18126-41818 GCA_964394355.1 uncultured Clostridiaceae bacterium | reverse complement strand
TGAAAAGTAATATAATTACCAATGTGAACTTTTAAAGGGGGAGTACGAATGAATTCAAAAAATATGATTAAATTTATAGCTATAGTTATATTAATTGCACTTATAGCTTATGTAGCATCATTCGGAATAAACATAGGAAAATATGAGGTTTTACCAGTTAAAAACCTTATTAAATTAGGTTTGGATCTAAGGGGTGGAGCCGATGTGGTTTTAGAAGCTCAGGGTACTCCGGATGATCCTATTACAGATGAAAAAATGGAAAGAGCAGTAGCAACCATTAGAGAAAGAATTGATAGTTTAGGTGTGACTGAGCCGACTATAACACGTCATGGCGGCAAAAGGATTAGAGTTGGGCTGCCGGAAATACAAGATACACAAAGAGCTTTAGAAATAATAGGAAAAACTGCTCAGTTAAAATTTGTAGATGAAGCTGAAAATGTTGTAATAACTGGAAATGATATAAAAGATGCGAAGGCAGCCTATTCACCTGATCCTGCAACAAAAATGCAAACAGCTGTAGTTTCCTTAGAGTTAAATCCGGAGGGAGCGAAAAAATTTGCAATTTCAACAAAGGAGAATGTTGATAAGATTATTGCCATTTTATTAGATGATAATGTTATTTCTGCCCCAAGAGTCAATGAGCCTATTACAGACGGAAAATGTCAAATATCAGGTAGGATGACTATAGAAGAAGCAGGGGATTTAGCTATGCTTATTAGGGCCGGTGCCCTACCTGTGGAGTTAAAAACTTTACAAGTAACAAGCATAGGTCCAGAGTTGGGAGCAAATTCTTTTGAAAAAAGCTTAACAGCCGGAAAAATTGGTGTGTTATTAGTTTTCTTATTTATGATTGTCTACTATAGATTGCCAGGGTTTATTGCCAGCATATCATTGGCCTTATATATAAGTATTGTTTTACTTGCTTTGGCAGCCATTAATGCAACATTAACATTACCAGGAATCGCAGGACTTATACTATCTATAGGAATGGCCGTAGACGCAAATGTAATTATTTTTGAAAGAATAAAAGAAGAATTGAAAATGGGCAAAACTATTAGAGCGGCAATTGATTCAGGTTTTAGAAGAGCATTTTTAGCAATATTTGATTCTAATATTACAACTTTGATTGCGGCAATAGTCCTTTTTTACCTTGGTGCGGGGCCCATTAAGGGATTTGCTGTCACATTATCTATAGGTATATTGGCAAGTATGTTTACTGCAATAGTAGTTACAAAGCTTTTAATGAAGTTATTCGAAGGCACTGGATTACTTAAAGACAAAAAGTTTTACGGAGCATAGGAGGGAAAGTGTTATGAAAACATATAATTTTATGAAACACAAAAAAACCTGGTTTGCTATATCCGGAATCGTTTTACTTATTGGTTTAATACTTTCTTTTATCAATGGGGGTTTAAATTTCGGTATAGATTTTACTGGTGGAACAACTATAGAAGCAAGGATTGGAAGAGGTTTTGAAGTAAAAGAGGTAAAAGATATTATAGATAAATATGATAAAGAATCTGTAATAACCTATGCTGGAAATGAAAAAGATCAAGTAGTAGTCAGGACTAAGCTAGAACTTGACGATGAAAAAAGAAATGAGATTTTGGGAGAATTCAATGATAAATTAAATGTAACCGCTAGTAATATAAATTTTGAAACTATTGGACCTGCTATTGGCTCTGAACTAAAAAAACAAGCTATAATGGCTTTGTTAGTTGCTAACTTAGGTATACTAATTTATATATCCATAAGATTTGAGTGGAGATTTGGTCTAGCTTCAATTTTTGCATTATTACATGATGTAATTATAATGACCCTTTTTTATGGTGCAATGAAAATCCCTGTAAATAGTTCCTTTATCGCCGCAATCCTTACTATTGTAGGGTATTCTATAAATGCCACTATTGTTATTTTTGATAGGATTAGAGAAAATATGAAATCTGCAAAGAAAGTTAAACCGGAACAGATAATTGATCAAAGTATTAGCCAAACTTTAGCCAGATCAATAAATACTTCTTTAACTACATTTATTACTATAGGAACTTTATATGTATTAGGCGTACCTGCGATAAAAGAATTTGCTTTACCTTTGATGATTGGATTACTAAGTGGGACTTATTCTTCAATTTTCATTGCTAGTCCTGTATGGTTGTTTTTAAAAACTACATCAAAACCAAAAACCGCCCATTAAATTTTGAGTAACGGCTGTAAAGCTGTTACTTTTATTTTATTTTTTTCTTTATTATTTCTTTAAAATATATTATGCTTATTTTAAAGTAAGTATGAAAGGGTGATAAAAATGCAATTTACCTTAGTGCTTTCAATGATTTTTGCTGTTTTTATTGCTTTATTTGCATTACAAAATGCTGCTATAATTACAATTAATTTTTTATGGTACAAGCTTAACCTCTCACAAGCTATTGTAATCCTTGGTTCAGCTTTAATAGGAATCTTAATGATGATACCTTTTGATGTAGTTAGAAGAATTAAAACTGGTATAAAAATTTCAGAATTAAATAACAAAATAAATAAACTGAATGAAAAATTAAATGAAAACAAAGAAATGCTGGAACCTTTTACAACTATTGATAACGAAAATGCTGAAGAAAATAAATAAGTACTTGTGCAGGTGATTTTTTGAAAAAATGGATAGCTTATAATAAAGATTATTCCAACTTAAATACTTTAAAAAAACAATTAAACATTTCTGAAATTTTAGCCAGATTGCTTATTAATAGGGATATAAATACTGTAGATAACGCTTTGATATTTTTAAACCCTGACAAATCAGAATTTCATAGTCCTTATAAACTAAATGACATTGATAAAGCCTTGTTGCGTATTGAAACAGCGATAAATAATAAAGAAAAAATATGTATATACGGTGATTATGATGTAGATGGTATAACAAGTGTTGCTATATTATATAATTTTTTAAAAAAATATACGGATAATATTTCTTTTTATATACCAAATAGAATTGATGAGGGTTATGGTCTTAACAATGATGCAATTGAAAAACTAATAGAAAGCAATATAGATTTAGTAATTACAGTAGATTGCGGTATAAGATCCATTGAAGAAGTGGAAAAAGCTAATAAAGCGGGAATGGATATAATAATAACGGATCATCATAAGTGTGGGGAGTCTTTGCCGGATGCATACGCAATAATTAATCCTAACCAAGATAAATGTACTTATCCTTTTAAACATTTATCGGGGGCAGGTGTAACCTTTAAACTTATTTCAGCTTTATCTGATAGGTTGGCCTGCCAATATCCAGTGAGCGAATATTTAGGCTTAGTTGCATTAGCGACAGTTGCAGATGTAGTTCCTTTGATAGATGAAAATAGACTTATTGTAAAAAAAGGCATAAAAGTAATCAAGGAAAAAACAAATATAGGTTTAAATGCGTTAATTGAGACTTGTAATGTGAATTTAACAGAAATAAATACATACCATTTAGGTTTTATTATTGCTCCTAGAATAAATGCGGCGGGAAGACTGGAAGATGCCCATATAGTTGTGGAGCTTTTAACAATAAAAAGCAAAGAGAGAGCCTTGGATATTGCGAAAAAACTTGTCAAATTAAATGTAGAGCGCCAAAGCATTGAAAATAAAATATTAAAATCAGCTATAGATGCAATTCAAAAAGATACTAGTATTGATAAAGATAGGGTAATTGTCCTAGAAGCTGCTTCCTGGCATCTTGGAGTAATCGGAATAATAGCTTCCCGTATTACTGAAAAGTTTAACAAGCCTTCAATAATTATATCAGTAGAAAATGAAATAGGAAAAGGTTCTGCAAGAAGTATTGCGGGAATCAATATATTTGAAGCTATAAGTAAGTGTGAAGACATGCTAATAAAATTCGGTGGGCATGAACTGGCTGCTGGATTAACAGTAAAGAAAGATAGCATAAATAAATTTAGAAGAAAGATTAATAATGTAGTTAAAGAAATGAAAAAGGAAGAAACTTTTTATAGAGAAATACTCGTTGATTATAAACTAGATAAAAATGATAATCTAAATGAAGTATACAACGAAATTATAAAACTAGAACCCTTGGGAGAGGGGAATCCTAAACCAATTTTTGTTTATAGAGGGCTAATAGTTAAAAATATTCGTACAGTAGGTTTAAATAATAAGCATTTATCATTGAATTTGTTTAATGATAAACTATATTTAAAGGCAATCGCTTTTAATATGGGATATATGATCAATTATATTGAGATTAATCAAATAATTGATATAATATGTAGTATTGAGATAAATATTTGGAATGAAATAGAGGACTTACAGCTACATATAAAGGATATTAAGTTATCAAAGAATAAATAACAGGAGGTAAATGCATGAACATAGGAGAACATATTAGGATAATTAATGATTTTCCCAAAGAAGGAATTAGTTTTAAGGATATTACTACATTGTTAAAGAATGGGGAAGCATTTAAATATACTATTAAAGAAATGGCCCATAGATTAAAAGACTCTAATGCTGATTTAATAGTAGGACCGGAAGCTAGGGGTTTTATTCTAGGCGCGGCAGTTGCCTATGAGCTAGGGGCTGGATTTATACCTGTAAGAAAAACCGGAAAACTTCCATCAGAATCAATCCAGTATAAGTATGAATTGGAATATGGTACGGACACTTTGGAAATGCATACGGATGCAATAAAAAAAGGTGAAAAGGTTGCAATAGTTGATGATCTTTTAGCAACTGGCGGTACTATTTTATCTACAATCAATATGATTGAAAAGCTAGGTGGAATTGTTGTGCATATAGTTTTTTTAATTGAGTTAGAAGACTTAAAAGGCAGAGCAATTTTAAGTGATTATAATATAAGCTCAATTATTAAATATAAACATTAATTACTAAATACACTACAAGTATTACTCCATATTGAAAGGCTTCATATAGAATTATTTGGAGTCTTTTTATCTAGCACGGAATTTTTGTTTATTCTAGATAAAAGTAACTAATTATATTTGTATCATTATTTCCTTATTTTGCAATGCTGCACATTATGATATTATTATAATTGATTTATATAAAAGTTGGTGTTTTTATGTTAGAAGATTTAATGGAAAAAGTTGAAAAGTACAACCCTACCAGTGACTTTTCTTTTATAATTAAAGCATATGAATTTGCCTTAAATGCACATTTAGGTCAAAAAAGAGTTTCCGGCGAAGAATACATTTCCCATCCTGCTGCGGTTGCTGAGATTTTAGCTGATTTAAACATGGACAATACAACAATTGTGGCTGGGATACTTCATGATGTTGTAGAAGATACAGAATATAGCTACGATGACATAAAAAACATTTTTGGTGAAGAAATAGCTATCTTAGTTGATGGCGTAACAAAGCTTGGAAAATTAGACTACAGAACAAAAGAAGAGCAACAAGCAGAAAGCCTAAGAAAAATGTTTATTGCAATGGCAAAAGATATAAGAGTCATACTAATTAAGTTAGCAGACAGGCTTCATAATTTAAGAACACTAAAATGCATGTCAAAAGAAAAGCAAATAGAAAAAGCTACGGAAACTATTGAAATTTACGCACCTATAGCACATAGGCTGGGGATATCAAAAATGAAATGGGAGATGGAAGACTTATCCTTAAGATACCTTGAGCCCGATAGATATAAAGAATTGGGAGAAAAGGTTTCTAAGAAGCGGGAAGAAAGGGAAGAATATATAAACGATGTAATAAAGGCAATTGAAGAAAAAAATATAGAGATGGGTATTAAATCTGAAATAGTAGGCCGACCTAAAAATTTTTACAGTATATATAAAAAAATGTATCATCAAAACAAAACATTTGAACAAATATTTGATATTACAGCAGTTAGGGTGATAGTAGAAACCGTTAAAGATTGTTATGGTGTTTTGGGCATAGTACACACACTATGGAAGCCTATTCCAGGTAGATTTAAAGATTACATTGCAATGCCAAAACCAAATATGTACCAATCTATTCATACTACAGTTATAGGTCCAGACGGTGAGCCTTTTGAAGTGCAAATCAGGACTTGGGAAATGCATAAAACCTCGGAATTTGGGATAGCAGCACATTGGAAGTATAAGGAAGGAAAAAACTCACAAAATGAATTTGATGAAAAGTTTAAGTGGCTGAGGCAGATGCTGGAGTGGCAAAACGAAGTCAAGGATACCAAAGAGTTTATGGAAACACTGAGAATAGATTTAGTAATTGACGAAGTATATGTTTTCACCCCAAAGGGTGATGTCATTGATCTGCCAGTAGATTCAACCCCTATTGACTTTGCATATAAAATCCACAGTGCCGTTGGTAATAAATGCGTTGGAGCTAAGATTAATGGCAAAATTGTTCCCATTGATTATAAACTACAAAACGGGGATATTATAGAAATAATTACTGCTACAAGTTCCAGTGGTCCTAGCAGAGATTGGCTAAAGATTGTAAAAAGCTCACAGGCTAAAAATAAAATAAGACAGTGGTTTAGGAAAGAAGGAAGAGAAGAAAATATACAAAAAGGTAAAGAAATTCTCGATAAAGAAATAAAGAGGCTGGGATATACTCAATCACAAATGATCAAAAATGACTGGTTTGAACAAACTTATAAAAAATTAGGACTTCATTCTATGGACGATTTATATGCTTCTCTTGGTCATGGCGGTTTAACACTAACACAAATAATGATGAAACTAAAAGATGAAATAAGAAAAAGCCAGAAAATAGATACTAAAGAAAAGGAAGAACTGGAAAAGCAGATTTTAAAATCTGCTGCCCAAAGAAAAAGAAAGCCGGATACGGGAATAAAAATAAAAGGAATCGAAAATGTATTAGTAAGATTCTCCAAATGTTGCAATCCGGTGCCTGGGGATGACATTATAGGCTATATAACAAAAGGTCGAGGCGTTTCTATTCACAGAAGGGATTGTCCTAATGCAAAAGCATTGCTTTTAGAACCTGAAAGATTAATTGGGGTGGAATGGAATACCAAAAGCCTTGTATCATATAATGCTGATTTGCAAATCAAAGCAAATGATAGGCAAGGACTACTAGCAGAGATAACATCTATAATAAACGAAAGTAAAATAAATATTGTTTCTTTTTATTCTAGAACTTCAAAGGACAAAATAGCCAATATAAGCTTTATACTGGAAATCAATGATATTGAACAACTAAATAAGCTAATTAAAAGATTTAAAAAGCTAGAAGGTGTTGTGGATGTTTATAGAGCGAAACAATAGGAGGAAAAAATATGAGAGCAGTAGTACAAAGAGTAAAAAGTAGCAATGTAAAGATTGATAATAAAATTATAAGTGAAATAAATAAAGGCCTTACGGTATTATTGGGAGTATGGGAAGATGATAATCTTAAAGACATAGATTATTTAGTAGAGAAAATAACAAAACTCAGGATATTTGAAGATAAGGATGGAAAAATGAATTTGTCTCTCTTGGATGTAGAAGGTGAACTATTAGTGGTTTCGCAATTTACCTTATACGGTGATTGTAGAAAAGGAAGAAGACCCAGCTTTGTAAAGGCTGCAAAAGCAAATAAGGCGGAAGAATATTATAATACTTTCGTACAAAAATGCTTAGATTTAGGGATTATAACTAAAACAGGCGTTTTTCAGGCGGAAATGATAGTTAATATTGAAAATGATGGTCCTGTAACAATTATATTAGATAGTGAAAAAAAGATTTAATGGAGGTAATTCAATGGAAATGTATAGAATACCTGCCGGCATATACCAGGCAAACTGCTATATAGTTATGGAAAAAGAAACAAGCAAGGCCATAGTCATAGATCCTGGCGGAGATTTTGATAATATAAAAAATCTAATAGAAAATAAAAATTTAAAAGTAGATTATATTCTGCTAACTCATGCCCATGCAGATCATATTGGGGCGGTATATGAGCTAAAAAATTACACAAAAGCAAAAGTACTAGTACATGAAGAAGATTATGAAATGCTAAGAAACAGCAAAATTAATCACTCAGATCTAATTGGAGACAAAACCATTGAAATTGATGCTGATGTAAAGCTTAAAGATAACGATGAAATTTCAATTGGTAAAATAAAGTTTAAAATTATACATACACCGGGGCATTCTAAAGGCAGTATATGTATTAAATTTGGAAAAGTAATTTTTACGGGTGATACACTATTTGAAGGTTCAATTGGGAGAACGGATTTAGAAGGCGGCTCATTCGAAGAAATTATTAAATCAATAAAAGAAAAAATAATTACATTGCCAAATGACACTGTGGTATACCCTGGCCACGGCCCATCAACTACAGTTGAAAATGAAAAAGCAAATAACCCTTTTTTACAATAGCAAATAATATTCGGGAGGTTTTTTAATGCATAACTTTAAAAGGACCCATATGTGTGGAGAAATAACAGCAGATAATATAGAAAATAAGGTTTCCTTAATAGGCTGGGTCCAAAAAAATAGAGATTTAGGTGGTTTACTATTTTTGGATTTAAGGGATCGAACTGGTTTAGTTCAAATAATTTTTGATAAAAATAAAAACGAAGAATTATTTAATAAAGCTATCATGGTAAGAAACGAATTTGTTATTTCAATTTCTGGTACTGTAAGAAGAAGGGAAGCCGATGTTAATAAAAATATGAAAACTGGTGAAGTAGAAGTAATGGCTGATGATATAGAAATTTTAAATAAAGCAGAAACTCCACCTATATATATCGAAAACGATCTAAATGTTTCTGAGAGCATTAGGTTAAAATATAGATATTTAGACTTAAGAAGGCCAGTAATGCAAAATAAACTTTTTATAAGGCATGAAACAAATAAAATCATAAGAGATTATTTTTATGATAATGGTTTTATTGAAGTGGAAACTCCCTTTTTATCAAAAACCACACCGGAAGGTGCTAGGGATTATCTGGTGCCAAGTAGAGTACAAAAGGGCAAGTTTTATGCATTACCCCAATCCCCCCAGTTATTTAAGCAAATCCTTATGGTATCAGGCTTTGATAAATACTACCAAATAGTAAAATGCTTTAGAGATGAGGATTTAAGAGCAGATAGGCAGCCGGAATTCACTCAATTGGATATTGAAATGTCTTTTATAAAAATCAATGATGTTATGAAAATTATTGAAGATCTCATGTTTAGGATTTTTAAAGAAATTAAAGGCATAGAATTAAAATTACCTTTTAATATATTAAAATATAAAGAGGCTATGGAAAGATACGGTACGGATAAACCTGATACTAGATTTGGACTAGAACTAGAAGATTTAAGCGAAATTCTCAAGGATACAAAATTTAAAATTTTTTCTAGTACTCTAAATAATAATGGTTCAATAAAAGCTATTAATGCCAAGGATTGCGGCACTAAACTAAGCCGAAGAGAAATAGATTCATTAGGCGAATTTGTAAAAACTTATAATGCAAAAGGTCTTGCTTGGATAAACATTACAGAAGATGGCATAAAGTCACCTATTTCAAAATTTCTATCTGAAGAAGAGTTAGATTCCATACTAAAGAAGATGAATGCTTGCCAAGGGGACATAATATTTATAGTAGCCGACAAAAATAAGATTGTTTACGATTCCTTAGGACAATTAAGACTAGAGTTGGCAAATAGATTTGACCTGATAGATAAAAGCATATTTAAATTTCTTTGGGTAACTGAATTTCCTCTTTTGGAATACGATGACGAAGAAGGGAGATATGTATCCAAACATCACCCTTTTACGTCTCCAATGGATGAAGATTTGCACTTGCTCGAAAAATTTCCCCAAAATGTTAGAGCAAAGGCTTATGATATTGTACTTAATGGTTATGAGCTTGGGGGAGGCAGTATTAGAATACACAATAGCCAATTACAAGAAAAGATGTTTAAAGTATTGGGTTTTACAATGGAAAAAGCTTGGGATAAATTCGGTTTTCTACTTGAGGCATTTAAATACGGCACCCCACCCCATGGTGGTATTGCTTTGGGAATAGACAGACTGATTATGCTACTTACTGATACAGACAATATTAGAGATGTTATAGCTTTTCCCAAGACTCAATCAGCAACTTGTCTTATGACTGAAGCCCCTTCTGTGGCAGAAGATAAACAACTAGATGATTTAAAAATAAAGATTTAGAGGGTTTTAATGAATTTTTTATATAGAACAGAGATATTGATAGGTAAAGAAGCTTTAGATAAATTAAAAAATGCAACCGTTGCAATTTTTGGCATAGGCGGTGTAGGCTCATATGCAGTTGAAGCTCTAGGAAGATGCGGTATTGGAAATATAGTTTTAATTGATTATGATAAAATAGATAAAACAAATATTAATAGGCAAATACATGCAATGTGCAAGACAATTGGAGATTATAAGACCCTTGCAATGGAAAAAAGATTAATTGAAATAAATCCAAATATCAATATTAAAACTTATACTAAAATGTATAGTGCCGATACAAGCAAGGAGCTGATAAATAAAAATTATGACTATGTCATAGATGCAATAGATATAATACCGCAAAAAATAGATTTAATTATAAATTGCCAAAAATCTAAGATCCCAATAATAAGCTCTATGGGTGCAGGTAATAAATTGGATCCAACAAAATTTAAGGTCTCGGATATATATAGCACAAGTATATGTCCATTAGCTAAAGTAGTGAGGCAAGAATTGCGCAAGCTAGGAGTAAAATCTTTAAAAGTGGTGTACTCAACGGAAAAACCATACCAAATTAAGAAAAAACCAATCGGTAGTGTTTCTTTTGTTCCCTCTGTAGCCGGATTAATATTAGCCTCCGTAGTTATAAGGGAGCTAATTGCTATTCCTATTGATAGATAAAAGAAAATATAGTATTATTCATACTATAGGGGGGTATTATTATGACAGGAAATAAGGAAGAAAACAGGCAAATAATTATAAATCGGTTAAAAAAGATTGAAGGACAAGTAAAAGGAATTCAGCGAATGGTGGATAGCGGTAAATGCTGTGATGATATCATGGTGCAAATATCGGCAATTAGGGCAGCAATAAATAAAGTAGGCGGAATAATATTAGAAAACTATATTAAGGACTGCTTGATTGCACCATTAAAGGATATAGAATCAGACGACAAAGTTAATGATATAATAAGCACTATAGTAAAATACACTAAATGAGAGGAAAACTATGCTTGAACAAGGTAAAGTTATAGATATACAAGATAAATTTGCAAAAATTCTTATAACTCGCCGTACTGCTTGCGGTGATTGTGGTGCATGTCAAGTAGGTAAAGACAGTTTAAATATGATAGTTAAACTAGAAAATAAAATTGATGCAAAAATAGGTGATAATGTTTTAATTGAATTGAATACAGAAAGCTTTTTATATGCCAGCCTTATATTATATGGTATTCCACTGCTTGCACTTGTTTTAGGGATTGCTGCTCCATACTATGCTCTAAGAACATTAGGCCTTGCAAATAATTTAGTACAATTAATAGCTTCTATATCGGGTTTAGTTTTACTGTTTTTATCATATTTAATAATTAAAAGGCAAGAAAATAGCTTTAATAAAATGAATAGCTTTAAATCAGAAATGATAAAAATAATTAATAAAGAGTAAATAAGGGAAGGTGTATTATGGATTTAAAAGCAATATATCAAGCAGACAAAGAAATAGCAGAGTCAATAGAAAAAGAACTAGAGAGGCAAAACAGAAACATCGAACTGATTGCATCTGAAAACTTTGTTAGCCCTGCGGTTTTAGCTGCTGTGGGTACAGTCTTAACAAATAAATATGCTGAAGGTTATCCGTCAAATAGATACTATGGTGGTTGTGAATATGTAGATACCATCGAGAACATCGCAAGAGATAGGCTTAAAAATCTATTTAATTCAGAGCATGCCAATGTACAGCCTCACTCAGGAACAAATGCTAATATAGCAGTATACTTTGCTATGTTAGAGCCAGGTGACACAGTATTAGGCATGGATTTATCCCAAGGTGGCCATCTAACTCATGGTAGTCCGGTAAATATTTCCGGGAAATATTATAGATTCATATCTTATGGAGTAGATAAGAACACAGGTAGAATTGACTATGATAACGTAAGACAACTAGCCATAGAAAATAAGCCGAAAATGATTATAGCAGGAGCCAGCGCATATCCCAGAATAATTGACTTTAAAGCATTTAAAAATATAGCAAAAGAAGTGGGAGCATATTTTATGGTTGATATGGCACATATAGCCGGCCTTGTAGCTGCAAAGTTACATCCCAATCCTATTGAACATGCAGACTTTGTGACTACTACAACACACAAAACATTGAGAGGACCCAGGGGTGGGGCTATTTTATGTAAAGAAAAATATGCAAAAATAATTGATAAATCCATATTTCCCGGTACTCAAGGTGGACCCCTTATGCATGTTATTGCAGCAAAAGCCATATGCTTTAAAGAAGCAATGGAAGAAGACTTTTTGCTATATCAACAGCAAGTATTAAGCAATGCTAAAACTTTAGCAAAACAGCTAACTGAAGAAGGATTTAATATAGTTTCAGGAGGAACCGATAATCACCTTATACTTGTAGACTTAAGAAATAAGAATACCACAGGAAAAGATGTCGAACACTTGCTAGATAAAATAGGAATTACCGTAAATAAGAATACAATTCCATACGATACTTTAAGTCCTTTTATAACAAGTGGCATTAGAATAGGAACACCGGCTATTACAACAAGAGGTTTTAAAGAAGAAGATATGATGGAAATTGGGAAAATTATTTCAAATATAATTAAAAATCCTGAAGATATAGAAAAAAGCAAAGAAAGAGTTAAAGCCCTTACAGAGAAATATCCTTCGCTATAAGCATCACAACTAGATATTTCAATACTTTCCACTACATAAAGTGACAGTAGGCATAATCATTGATATAATAGAAGTAGCATAAAGCAACTTCTATTTTTTTAATTATAAGGAGCATATTCAAAAAATCATATATCGGGGTGTATTATGAGAGTAAATTTAATATATAAATCTATTTTAGAAACAATTATAGAAAACATTAATGCAGGAATACATGTAGTCGATCATAAGGGAAAAACTATTTTCTATAACAAATTTATGAGCGAATTAGAAGGACTAAATGAGAACGAAGTTATGGGAAAAAGCATACTGGAAATATTCCCCTATCTAACAGAAGAAACAAGTACTATTTTAACTGTATTAAAAACAAAAAAACCAATCTACTTAAGCAATCAAACCTATTTAAATAGATATGGTAAGCAAATTAATACAATTAATAGTACTATACCATTTAAGATAACCCCAGATGAATACGGGGCCGTTGAAATCGCCAAGGATATCACCAAGGAAAAAGAACTGCTAAAAAAACTAGAAATTTTACAGCAAGAACTAGCAACAAACGACTCTGGTAAAGATCCGGCAAAAGGATTTACTTTTAAGTGTATTATTGGAGAAGACGATGGTTTTTTAGATGCAATATCCATTGCCAAAGCGGCTTCTAAATCATCATCTACAGTATTTATATATGGGGAAACTGGGACAGGCAAAGAACTCTTTGCACAGAGTATTCACAATGAAAGTGATAGAAGAAATGGCCCTTATATTGCACAAAATTGTGCCGCTTTACCTGAATCTTTATTAGAAGGTATATTGTTCGGCACAACAAAAGGTAGTTTTACCGGGGCAGTTAATAGACCTGGACTATTTGAACAAGCCAGTGGGGGCACCCTGATGCTAGATGAAGTCAATTCCATGGCTCTCCCATTACAAGCAAAATTACTTAGAGTATTGCAAGAAGGTTATATAAGAAGATTAGGCGGACTCGAGGACATACCATGTGATGTTAGGATAATAGCTACCACTAACGAAGATCCTTTAAAGGCTATAGAAGAAAAAGCTCTTAGAAAAGATTTATATTATAGATTAAACGTAATTAACATAAAAATTCCGCCTTTAAGAAAGAGAAAAACTGATATTGCTTTATTAGCCGAACATTTTTTAAAAAAACACAATCTGCTATTGGAAAAGGATGTTTGGAGTATTTCAAAAGAAGTTAAGAACTATTTTTTGCATTATGATTGGCCAGGAAATGTAAGGGAATTGGAAAATATAGTAGAAAGTGCCATAAATATGGTTGATAGTGAGCATATAATAAAGCCAAAACATTTGACAACAAAAATAAAAGACTTACTAGCTGTAAATGATGAACTAACATATTTAGATTTTTCGCTTAATACTGAAAAAAATTTAAACAAAATCCTTGATAATATTGAAAAAAAACTTATAACAAATTCTTTAGAAAGAAATTCAAACAATATAACAAAAGCAGCAAAATATTTGGGTATTAAAAGGCAAAATCTTCAACATAAGATAAAAAAATATAAAATTGAAAGGAATTAATTATTATTATTTTTCCTGTATTTATTACATTTCTAAGAAAATGGGCTTTCTTTCTTTATATATACAATAATGTTTAAAGCCCAAGTTTTTTAGCAGGGCTAGGGCATTTTTAAATTCAAAAGCTATATCTTGGGGCCTATGGGCATCAGAACCTAAAGTAATTATTTTACCACCCATATTTTTATATAAGATTAGAATATCTTTAATAGGATGGAAATCAGATAGGCCATATCTTATAGCTGATGTATTTAACTCTAATCCTTTATTATTCTTAATTAATATGTCCAAAACTTCATATACTTCGTTTTTATACTCAGTAAAAGAAAATACTTCTTCACCGGATCTTAGATATCTTCTGACGCCATCTATATGACCTAGTGAATCAAAATCTTGTAATAAACACTGTTTTAATTCGTTAAAATATTTTAGTATTCCAATGTGCTCAGCTTTGTCCTCTAAGAAATCACCATTATACATTTCTTTACTATCTACTACATGTACTGAGCCTAATATAAAATCAAATTCGGTATATTTTGCTATAGATTGGTTTTCTTCTTTCAAATGGGGTTGTAAGCCTAATTCGATGCCTGTAAAAACTTCTAATTTATTTTTATATTCAATAGCAATTTCTTTTATGGCGTCAAAATAGTCATTCAAAGGAAATACTTCATTTGAATTTGGATAATCAATATCAATATGATCAGTGAAACATATGCCCGAAAGCCCCATAGAAATTGCTCCATTGCACATATTGGTCATAGTTGCATTATTATAAGAGTCAGTTGAGAATATTGAGTGTAAATGATAGTCGTACATTATTTTCTCTCCTTTGTTGTGCTTTTTATTCTATAATAAATACTAATGTCTAAAAGACAAAGTGTCAAATAAAAAATGTCTAACAATTCGCTTAAAAGTGATACATATAAGATTTAAATTAGGTAAATATAAAAAATAAGACGGATTACAGAAAAAAAGGTGCAATTATATTTGCATATGCACTAGGTATCACCTATGCAAAGGCATTGCAACATATAAAGGCATAGCATTATGGCAATTATATTTGCATGTGGTGCAAATATAATTGCTGCAACTATCATAGTATGAACATTTAGAATATACTTCAACTTCGATCTTTATGTAATTAATAATATATTTATTTGTAATAATGCAATTAAACCGTGATTTTATGCGGGTTTAGGGTGGATAAAGCAGATCAGGTTTTTCTTTTAAAAAAAAGATAAATTAATTAAACATACATTATTTTTTGGCATAAACCTTGCAATATATATTTAGTGAAATTTACAAAAAAAAGGAGGAAGGTTATGGAAAGGGAAAACGTTAAGGTTATAATATGGGGCTTTGGTGCTATGGGAAGTGGCATAGCAGATGCTCTTTTAAAGAAAAAAGGTGTAGAAATTGTTGGCGCGATAGACATAGGTGAAAAACTAGGTAAAAGTATTTACGATTATCTTGAAACTGAAAAACCGGCCGATTCAGATGTAATAATCGGAAGTAAAGAAGAAGTTATTAAAGAAAAAGCTGCTGATGTAGTATTACTTTGTACAGATTCATTTACCAAGGGTGCTTACGATAAAATCGTTTATTGCCTAGAGAAAAAAATCAATGTTATTACTAGCGCAGAAGAAATGGGTTATCCAAAAGCACAAGAACCTGAGCTTGCAGCTAAGATGGATGAAATTGCAAAGGCAAATGGTGTATCTGTTTTAGGTACAGGTATAAATCCCGGTTTAATAATGGATTTATTGGTAGTATGTTTAACTGGAGCTTGCTTGGATGTTGATCATATAACAGCAAGACGAGTTAACAGCTTATCTCCATTTGGACCTGCAGTAATGGCAGAACAAGGAATAGGAACAACAGTTGAAGAATTTAATGAAGGAACTAAGACGGGTAAAATTGCAGGCCATGTTGGTTTTCATGAATCTATTACAATGATTGCTGATGCCTTAGGTTGGAAGCTAAGCGATGAGATAAAACAATCTATGGAGCCTATAGTATCAAAAGTTTATAGGAAGGCTCCTTATGCAGAAGTTCAACCTGGATATGTTGCTGGTTGTGCAATGAAAGGTTTTGGTTATGTTGATGGTGAGTTGAAAATTGAAATGGATCACCCACAACAAGTTGAGCCAGAATTAGAAGATACACATACCGGTGATTATGTGATAATTAAGGGTACGCCTGATATTAATGTTGCTAACCAACCTGAAGTTCCAGGTGGAATAGGAACTATAGCTATGATAATAAATATGATACCTCATATTATTAATGCAAGACCAGGCTTAAAAACTATGATTGATTTACCGGTACCTAGAGCTATATTGGGAGACATGAGAGATTTTATAGAAAAAGAATAAGAAAACTTATTATTAATATTAAATTGACTTCAAATTAGTGTGCTAGAACATAGCAAATAGATTAAACAGCAGTATATGAGAAATATGCAAAATAACTCGTATGGGCATACAAAGAAGGAATTAATAATTTAGGAAGGTAAGGTATAAATATGGGAGTTGTAAAAATTGGTGATTGGGTGCAGATTCATCAAGTTGTCCTAAAACCCGAAGAAAGGGCAGAGCATTTACCTGAAGATACTAAAAAGGTCCCTTTGGAATTATGGGTTAAGGGCTTTGCTCAACATGAAGCAAAATTGGGCGAAGATGTTGAAATCAAAACTGTTACAGGTAGAAAAGTAGTAGGAAAACTATGTGCAATAAATCCAAAATACACCCATGATTTTGGAGAATACGTTCCTGAACTTACAAAAATAGATATGCAACTAAAAGAAATCCTCTTTGGAGGTGAAAATATTGGCTAAAGATATAACATATGAAGCTGTAATGAGTAGAAAAAATGAAATTATGAAAAATGCCATAGGAATAGATTATAGTATTTTTGAATCAGGTGGTATAGCTTTTGATTATGAAAGAATGATGAAAGAAGCTGGCTACTCCTTAGATGAAATTCAAGAAATACAAGAAAGTACGGGTGTGGGCAATACACCTATACTAGAAATGAAAAACATAAGCGCACTAGCAAGAAAGTATGCTCCTAAGGGAAAAGGCGCAAGAATCTTTATAAAGGATGAGGCAGCAAACCCTTCGGGAAGTTTTAAAGCAAGAAGGGCTGCGACAGCAGTTTATCATGCTAAAAAAATGGGTTATAAAGGCGTAATAGCAGCCACAAGTGGTAATTACGGAGCAGCTGTGGCGTCCCAGGCTGCAATGGCAGGACTAAAATGCATAGTTATACAAGAATGTTATGACAGTAAAATGATTGGACAACCGGAAATTCTAGAAAAGCAAAGAGTATGTGAAGCATACGGGGCTGAAGTAGTTCAGTTATCCGTGGGACCTGAATTGTTCTACACTTTTTTGCTCCTGCTCGAAGAAACAGGATATTTTAATGCATCCCTATATACACCTTTTGGAATTGCAGGAGTTGAAACACTAGGCTATGAGCTAGTAATGCAATTCAGAGAAAGATTGGGCAAAGATCCGGACAAGGTGCTTGTTACCCATGCTGGAGGAGGTAATGTAACAGGCACAGCACGAGGTGTAATTAAATCAGGAGCTGAGAATGTAGAGATAGTAGGCGCCAGCGTTGACTTATCAGGTCTTCATATGGCATCAGACTACGACTTTAATAGAAAATCCTTTACGACTGGCCATACGGGATTTGGCATACCCTTTGCCACATGGCCCGATAGAGCAGATGTACCAAGAAATGCAGCAAGACCTCTAAGATATTTAGATAGATATTTATTTGTAAAACAAGGTGAAGTATTCTATATTACAGAAGCCCTTTCAGTGCTGGAAGGAATAGAAAGAGGCCCAGCAGGTAATACTTCGTTAACGGCAGCTTTCGCTCTAGCTCAAGAAATGGATGAAGACCAAACAATAATAGTTCAAGAAACTGAATATACCGGTGCAGGAAAACACCCTATGCCGCAAATCAGTTTTGCAAAACAAAACGGCATTGAAATACTATTTGGAGACACGGAAAAGGAAATGCCGGGGAAAAATATAATATTCCCTGATGATCCAAGTAGAATAAAAATAAGAGATTTTGATTTGGATAGAGCCAGGACCTCTTATATAAAAAATGCTATTAATAATTATGACAAAAAAGAAATCAGTAAAGAAGACTTTGACTTTATAGTTAAGGACGCAAATAGTAATGATAAATTTGTAGCTGACGTAATTAAGGGCTTAGAAGTAAAAGTAAAATAAAAGAATTGGAGGGTTTAATTTGAAGAGACCGGATGATTTTGAAGTAAGACGAAAACATTTGGCGAATCTTACAGATGAAGAATTAAAAGAAAAGTTTTGGGAACTGGCTTATAAAATAGTAGATCCTATGCTGGAATTAGGTTATAAAAATACTACACCTGCAATCGAAAGATCTGTTCTTTTACGTATGGGATTTTCAAGCCTTGAAGCAAAACCAATAGTAGAAGGTGTTATGAAAAAAGGTTTAATGGGCAAAGGTGCCGGAAACGTAGTTTGGAGACTATCAAAAAAATTAGGTGTTTCCGTACGTGAAGCTGGCTTAGCCTTAGTAGAAGATAAGCATTGGGATGATATTGATGATCTTTTTGAAGGAGGTAGTAATTAATGAAATTGGATCCTAATAAAAAGCTGGACATAAAGGAACTTCTTAAAGATTTAGAAAACTACAGACCAAGGAGAAAGGGATGGACCTGGAGAAAGGGACAAAATGAAAAAAGGACTGTTGGAGATTTTGAATATCTAGAATCATCAGAAGGCTTAGAAAATTATGTTCCTTTGCCGGGTAGTAGGGGGTTTGGTTATATTGACCCTCAACCGGATTGCGTTGTAACAACAGAAATAGCATCAGGTAGATTTGAAGATGACTTAAGAAGAATGAGAATGGCGGCTTGGCATGGTGCAGACCATATAATGGTTATCAGAACGGCAGGCCAATCTCATATAGACTCATTATTAGAAGGAACAAACCAGGGTATTGGCGGAATAATGGTAACTAGAAAGCAGGTAAGAGCAAGCAGAAAGGCTTTAGATTTAATAGAAGATGAAGTTGGAAGACCAATAAACTTCCACTCCTACGTATCTGGCGTAGCTGGCCCAGATATTGCTGTTATGTTTGCAGAAGAAGGCATAAATGGTGCCCACCAAGACCCCCAGTATAACGTTCTTTATAGAAATGTAAATATGGTTAGAAGTTTTGTTGATGCTTGTGAAGCTAAAAAGGTAATGGCTCATGTAGACATGTTACAAATTGATGGAGCCCATAATGCAAATGCTACTGCAATGAAAGCTTGGAAGGTAATGCCTGAATTAATGGTACAACACGCAATAAACTCTGCCTTTTCAAGAAAAGTAGGGATGAAGCCGGAAAATATTGCATTATCAACGGTACCACCAACAGGTACACCAGCACCATGCATGAGAATTGACTTACCCTATGCAGTTGCACTTAGGGATTTCTTTGACGAATATAAAATGAGAGCCCAACAAAACACAAAATATATGGAATCTGATACAAGAGAAGCTACAGTAACTCATACTCTTAACTTAATGATATCCAGATTAACCTCTGTTGACATACAATCAACCATCACCCCTGATGAAGGTAGAAATGTTCCTTGGCACTATTACAATATAGCAGGACTAGGAACAGCCAAACAGGCCTTAAATGGTATGGACGGTCTAAGGGAAATGGTGAAGATTGACAGAGACGGCATTTTAGGTAAAGATGTAAGAGAAATAAAAGAAAGATCTGTACTTTTTATGGAAGAAATGCTTGAAGTTGGTGGCTATTTCAAGGCCGTTGAAGAAGGTTTCTTTATAGATAGCGGTAATTATCCTGAAAGAAACGGAGACGGAATACCACGTCAAGTTGAAGGCGGCGTAGGAGTGGGTATGATCTTTGAAAGAGATAAGGATTACTTTGCGCCAGTTAATGCACATTATGGTTATAATTGCGTACCTGAGGAATTTGAAAAGCCTTCAGATGCTATTGGTGGAGACACCTTAGATGATCCATCCAAAATTATTTACATTGATGAATTAGATGAATTTGACAATGTAAATGTACGTTTGGAAGAAGTAGATAAGTATTACGACAGCAGTCTGGTTAAACCTGAAGTTGAATGGAGAGCTGACGGAGTTGTTGCTATCACACTATTCTTGCCATTAGATGAGCGCACAGCTGAATTTGCTGCAATTAAATGCGGCGAAAAAATGGGACTGGAAGATGTTACTGTAATTCATAAAAATGTTATGCATCCATCTGAAGGCACATTAGTTGAGATAAAAGGAAAAGTCACATTTGATATAGATGTAGATAGCCTGGTAATACCAGAAAGAGTACCTTTACTATCTGAAGAAGAAATTAGAGAAGCAATAGAAAAGGAACCTTTATTTGTTGTTGCAGCTACTGTCGGTGAAGATGAGCACTCAGTGGGCTTAAAAGAAACTTTAGATATAAAACATGGCGGTATCGAAGGCTTTGGTGTAAAATACTTGTATTTAGGCACTTCCGTTCCCGTAGAAAAGCTTGTTGATGCAGCAATAGAGACAAAAGCAGATGCTATACTTGCAAGTACAATTATTACACATGATGATGTTCATACTAAAAATATGAAAAAGATACATGAACTATGTGTTGAAAAAGGCATAAGAGATAAAGTTATACTTGCCAGTGGAGGAACCCAAGTTACAAATGAAATAGCTAGAGATTCCGGTATGGACGTTGGATTTGGCAGAGGCACACATGGTATAGAAGTAGCAAGCTATCTCGTTAAGAGAAGAAGGGAAATGAAAGAGGCAAATGAAAATTGATGTACTAGTTGCTGAAATAGGTAGCACTACTACAGTAATAAATGCCTTTAATGGTATAGGGACACCCTGCCCTAAATTTGTAGGGCAGGGGCAAGCCCCCACATCAGTTTTAGATGGAGATGTTACCGTAGGCCTCAAAGGTGCAATTGATAACCTTAAAAACTATTTAAAAGTAGAAAAAATTGATTACACGGAAATGATAGCTACAAGCAGTGCCGCAGGTGGACTTAGAATGACAGTCCACGGTTTAGTATATGATATGACTGTAAGAGCAGCTAAGGAAGCAGCATTGGGAGCTGGTGGAATAATAAAGATGATTACAGCCGGCAGACTAAGAAGACTTGATCTAAAAAAAATTATTGACATAAAACCCAATATAATTTTAGTAGCTGGTGGAGTAGACTACGGTGAAAGAGATACAGCACTATATAATACAGATCAAATAGTCTCACTAAACCTAGACATACCTATAATCTATGCAGGGAACACTGAAAATACGGAAGAAGTAAAACTAATCTGCGAAGAAGCAGGTATTAAACTATATCTTGTTGATAATGTTTATCCACGCATTGATTTTTTAAATGTAGAGCCAACAAGAAGAATTATACAAGAAGTTTTTGAAGAACATATTATACACGCCCCAGGTATGGCTACGGTTAGAGAAATGGTCAAAGGTCCTATAATTCCAACTCCTGGTGCAGTAATGGAGGCAGCAAGACTTCTGAAAGAAAATATAGGTGATTTGGTAGTCTTTGATGTTGGAGGAGCTACAACCGATGTCCATTCCGTAACTGAAGGCTCAGAAGAAATTAACAATTTACTAATTAGTCCAGAGCCTTATGCTAAAAGAACCGTTGAGGGTGACTTGGGTGTATATATAAACCTTAACCATATAGTTGAAAGAATTGGAATAGAAGAATTGAGAAGTGAATTTCCTAATGTTGAAGATTTAGCTAAAAAAACAAATGCCATACCCCAAACAGATGAAGAAAAAACATTTATAGAAAGACTAGCGAAAGAGGCAGTACTGACTTCTTTGGAAAGACATGCGGGTACTTTACGCTATATCTACGGTCCTTCGGGCAAAAAAACCATTGCGGAAGGAAAGGACCTATCCAACATAAAATATATTATAGGCACTGGAGGAGCGCTAACCCGCCTACCAAATAATATAAATATTTTAAAAAATGCAGCCGGATATGGCAAAGGCTTGGAATTATACCCAAAAAAAGAAGCTAAAATCCTAATAGACAAGCACTACATTTTTGCCTCACTTGGAGTATTATCAAAAAAGTATCCGGAAGAAGCAGTTTATTTAATGAAAAAAAGTATTGATTACAAAGAATAATAATAGATTAGGAGGGGAAAGATGAAATATCCTTCTCTAAATATTGATTTAAATAAATTAGAGCATAATACAAGACTACTTGCTGATAAATTTTCTAAATATAACATAAGCGTAGCAGCTGTTTCTAAAGTGTTCTGCGGTTTGCCGGAACTGGTTGAAGCGTTGATAAAAGGCGGTGCTTCTTATATAGCAGATTCCAGGATTGAAAACTTTATAAGAATGAAAAACATCGACGTGCCAAAAATGCTTTTAAGAATTCCTATGCTATCACAAGTTGATGATGTTATTGACTATGTTGATATTAGTCTAAACTCTGAATACTCAGTTATTAAAGCCTTATCCGATGCAGCTATAAAGAAAGAAAAAGTACATGATATTATTCTAATGGTTGATTTGGGAGACCTTCGAGAGGGAATTTGGATGGATGAAGCTGTGGAATTTGCAGGTAAATTAATCGATTTAAAAGGAATTAACCTTAAAGGTATCGGTACTAACCTTACTTGTTACGGAGCAGTGATCCCAAAAGTTGATAACCTTACAAAACTACTTAATATAGCAAAAGACATTGAAAAAAAATACAATATCAAACTTGATATTATATCTGGCGGAAATTCTAGCAGCATATATTTAGTTGACAATGGGGACATACCAAAAGGTATAAATAATTTGAGACTAGGCGAATCCATAGTCTTAGGCAATGAAACTGCTTATAGCAATAGAATAGAAGGTTCATTTAATGATTGTTTCACTTTTTCTGCAGAAATAATTGAACTAAAAGAAAAACCTTCATTGCCCATTGGCGAAATCGGTGTTGATGCCTTTGGCGAAAAACCGGTTTTTGAAGACAAGGGTATTATAAAACGTGCAATTGTAGCTGCTGGAAAGCAAGATGTTAAAGTTGATGGCTTAACACCCCTTGATGAAAAACTTTCTATACTGGGAGCCAGTAGTGATCATATGATAATTGATATTACAGATTCTAAAAATGATTATAAAGTTGGAGACCACATTGAATTCTTACTGGATTACGGTGCATTATTAGCACTATCCACTTCAGAATTTGTATATAAAAATATAAAGTAAATAATTCAAATTATACTAAGTATATAG
>CAYMVQ010000014.1:0-18026 GCA_964394355.1 uncultured Clostridiaceae bacterium | reverse complement strand
ATAGCCAGGGGCTAGGAGCCCAAATTCAACTCAGCAATTGTGGCCAATATAACAATCTAATTATAGTAAAAAATTAGATCAGCTTTTATACTATATATTTACAAGAACATTAGTTCCATATATAATAAAGCTACTAACAATAGGAGTTATGATAAAAATGAAAAATAAACAAATTAATATTTTTGATGTAAGTCTTGCAGAAGAACTAAAAAAAGACGGGCCCCTAGCACTAAGGATGAGGCCTAAAACCATTGATGATTTTATTGGCCAAAAAGAAATCATATCACCAGGCAAATTCTTATATAGAGCAATAATAGCCGATAAATTAACTTCATTAATAATTTGGGGACCACCTGGCAGCGGTAAAACAACTTTAGCCAGGATAATTTCAAACACTACTAAAGCTTCATTTGAACAAATCAATGCAGTAACATCAGGAGTTTCCGATATAAAAAAAATTATAGAATCCGCAAAAAATACAAGAGTACTACAAAAAATACGTACCATAGCTTTTATTGATGAAATCCATCGATTTAATAAAGCCCAACAAGATGTCTTGCTGCCTTATGTGGAGGATGGAACAATAATACTAATAGGAACTACTACAGAAAATCCCTATTATGAAGTAAATAATGCACTAATTTCCAGATCAACTGTAATTAAACTTAACTCACTAAAAGACACAGATATAAAAAACATTATACATAGGGCGATAAATGATAAAGAAAACGGTTTCGGTACATACAGGGTTTCTATTACTGATGAAGCAATGGAGCATATTTCCAATGTTTCACAGGGAGATGCTAGACAAGCACTTAATGCTATAGAATTAGCGGTACTGACAACAGAAAAGGACGAAGAAGGAAGCATAAACATTAGCCTGGAAATAGCACAAGATTGCATTCAACAAAAAGCTGTTCAATATGATAAAAAGGGTGATAATCATTATGATACCATTTCAGCTTTTATAAAAAGCATGAGAGGTTCTGATCCCAATGCTAGCCTACATTATCTTGCCCGTATGTTATATGCTGGCGAGGATCCAATGTTTATTGCCAGAAGGATAATCATATGTGCAGCAGAAGACGTTGGTAATGCCGATCCCCAGGCATTATGTTTAGCCGTAGCTGCGGCAAATGCCATTAAAATTATAGGTATGCCGGAAAGTAGAATAATTTTGTCACAAGCTGCCGCATATGTAGCCTCAGCACCAAAAAGCAATGCTTCATATATAGGGATAAAAAAGGCTTTAAAAGATATAGAAGAATCTGAAATAGGAAATATCCCGCATCATATAAGGAATGCAGCTGTTAATTACAAATATCCCCACGATTATCTTAATAACTTTGTAGAGCAACAATATTTACCAGATACTTTAATTGATAAACAATATTATAAACCTACTAACAATGGTCAAGAAGAAAAAATAAATAAATATTTAAAAAGCGTAAATACTATCACTTCTAATAAAGAGTTAGAATAATTCCAATCTTTTGCTTAAAACTATAAGCAGGATTAAATAATCTGCATATAATACATATAGAAATATTCAGTATTGTTGATACTTAGCTTATAAGTATCAACAATTTAATATAGATGGGCACGGCTTAAAAACCGTGCCTAAAATTTTGCTAAAAGTTAATAAAAAAATAAATTGACAGCAATAGGAAAAGGTGATAATCTATTAATGTAAATCCGAGTTAATTAGTATGAATTAAAAAGGAGGTATAATAATTGATACTATCTACCAGAAGTAGATATGGTCTAAAAATGATGCTTGAACTGGCACTGGGCTATGGACAAGGCTCTATGCCTTTAACCAAAATTGCTGAAAAACAATCGTTATCACCCACATACCTGGAACAACTTATAGCTCCCCTGCGTAAAAATGGACTAGTAAAAGGTATAAGAGGAGCTCAGGGTGGTTATGTGTTAATAAAAAAACCGGAAGAAATAACCGTTGGCCAAATTATACGGATATTGGAAGGTCCTTTAGCACCTGCAGAATGTTTATTAGAAGACGATTACGAATGCGTAAAAGCAGATAATTGTGCTACACGTATAATTTGGGAAAAGATTTCTGAAAGTATTGACAGTGTTATTGACTCTATAACTCTTAAGGACATGGTAGAAGACTTTAAAACCCTAAATAAAAAATAAAAAGTGAGGTGTAATTATATTGAAAAAAGTATATATGGACCATGCTGCAACAACCTATACAGATCAAGAAGTATTAAAAGAAATGCTGCCTTTCTATTCAGATATTTTTGGCAACCCATCCAGTATACACACATATGGTAGGGAAGTTAAAAAACATATTGATATTGCCCGCAGCAAGGTTGCCAAATCAATAGCTGCATTACCGGAAGAAATTTTTTTCACCGCTGGAGGCTCCGAATCTGATAATTGGGCAATAAGAGGCATTGCCTATGCCAATAAAAATAAAGGCAAGCATATAATAACTACGAAGATAGAACATCATGCCGCCCTTTATACTTGCGAAAGTTTAGAAAAAGAAGGATTTGATCTTACTTATCTATCAGTAGACGAATTTGGAATAATTGATTTAAATGAGCTAAAAAGTGCGATTAGGGATGAAACAATTTTAATATCCATAATGTACGCCAATAATGAAATAGGTTCTATACAACCTATTGACGAAATAGGAAAAATTGCAGAAGATAAAAAAATATACTTTCATACAGATGCTGTTCAAGCCATCGGCAATATAAAAATAAATGTAAAGAAATTGAATATCGACTCTTTATCTCTTTCTGCTCATAAATTTTATGGCCCTAAGGGAGTAGGAGCTTTATATATAAGAAAAGGTGTAAAAATTGAAAATCTAATATACGGGGGAGGGCAAGAAAAAGGAAAAAGAGCTGGTACTGAAAACGTTCCCGGTATTATTGGATTAGGCAAAGCAATTGAAAAAGCCACTGAAAATATTGAAAATAATAACAGGAAACTTATTAACCTAAGGGATAAGCTTATAAAAGGAGTTATGGAAAAGATACCCTACACTATATTAACGGGACACCCTGATAAGAGATTGCCAGGAAATGCAAGTTTTTGTTTTAAATATATTGAGGGAGAGGCCTTACTTTTAAATCTAGATATAAAAGGCATAGCTGCATCTAGTGGTTCCGCTTGTACTTCCGGTTCTTTGGATCCCTCCCATGTTTTATTATCTATAGGCTTGCCCCATGAAATAGCCCATGGTTCTTTAAGGTTAACATTGGGTGCCATAAATACAGAAGAGGATATTGATTATGTACTAGAGGAATTACCCATTATTGTAAAGAAACTGCGCGACATGTCTCCACTATATGACTATATAAAAGAAACAGGAGGAAAATAAAATGTATACAGAAAAAGTTATGGACCATTTTACATCACCCAGGAACGTTGGTATAATTGAAGATGCAGACGGTATAGGTGAAGTTGGCAATCCAAAATGTGGTGATATAATGAAATTTTATATAAAGGTTAAAGATAATATCATTAGCGATATAAAGTTTAAAACCTACGGCTGCGGTGCTGCTATTGCAACTAGTAGTATTGCAACTGTGATGATTAAGGGAAAAACCATTGAAGAAGCATTAAGGATTACTAACAAAGCAGTGGTAGAGGCTTTGGATGGTCTTCCACCACAAAAAGTGCATTGTTCTGTCTTGGCTGAAGAAGCAATAAATGCTGCTATAGAAGATTACAAAAAGAAGCATAATAAGTAAAGCAAACAAATAGTAGGTGTGTATTATTGAATAAACGAGTCCTATTAGGAATGAGTGGCGGTGTTGATAGCTCCGTAGCCGCATTTTTACTAAAAGAAAAAGGGTATGAAGTAGTAGGGGCTACCATGAGACTTAAAAACGGTAAAGAAATTACAAAAGAGGCTGAAGCTATTTGTAAATATTTGAACATTCCATTTTATGAATTTGACTTTAGGGAGATTTTTGAAGAAAAAGTAATCAAGTATTTTATAAATGAGTATTCTCTTGGCCGCACACCAAATCCATGTATTGCCTGCAATAAATATTTAAAGTTTGACGAATTTTTAAAAAAAGCTAAAGAGTTGAATGCTTATTATATAGCGACGGGCCATTACGCTAAAATTGAGTATAATCCTAATTTTGATAGATATTTAGTTAAAAAATCAGTATCCACTGATAAGGATCAAACTTATGTCCTTTATAATCTTATGCAAAGTCAATTAAAGCATATACTGATGCCATTAGGTTACTATGATAAGGTGGAAATAAGAGAAATAGCGAAAACAATAGGCCTTGATGTGGCAAATAAGCGGGATAGTCAGGAAATATGCTTTGTAGAAGATAATGATTATATAGGATTTATAAAAAATAAAAATATTTCAGTTATAAAACCGGGTAATTTCATAGACACAGAAGGAAGGGTACTAGGAGAGCACAAAGGGATAATAAACTATACTATTGGTCAAAGAAAAGGCCTAGGTATTGCTGTAGGAAGGCCACTATATGTGGTTGATATAATTACTGAAAAAAACTTAGTCGTTTTAGGCGACGAAAATCAAATTTTTAAAAATGAACTAATAGCTAATAATTTGAATTTTATATTATTTGATTATTTAAAAAAACCCATAAAAGTTAAAGCAAAAATAAGGTACAGTGCAAAAGAAGCCAACGCAACTCTTATACCTATAGATGACAAGAAAGCAAAAATAATATTTGAACAGCCCCAAAGAGCAATTACAAAAGGTCAATCAGTAGTATTTTATATTGAGGACATACTAGTAGGCGGCGGAATAATATCTTTATAATTTAAATATGAATAAAATATCTTCAAAAGCAAAAATTAATAAAAAGCTTTTGGAGGTGCCTTATATGTCAGATGATAAAATGAATAGTAGAGATTGCTTACAAAGGGCCTGGATAAATACTATGGAATTAGTCAAGGATTTTGAAATGTATTCAAAAAGGATAGATAATGAAGAAGTATCAATGTTATTTAAAAAGTATGCGGAAGAACAAGGAATAACTGCTAGTAATATAAGGGACATGTATAATAAATACAAATAAAATACTACACATTACCGTATCAACTAGATAGGTAATATTGACAAATATAGTGAGCTACTATATAATTTGAGGTAATTTCAGAAATAGCGATGAAGCAGATAAGTAAACTATTAAATTGAACAGAGAGGAGATAAACGGTGAAAATCTCCAAAAATAGTCGAAGCTACTGCCGAGTATCTAAATGACGATGCAGCCGTTAAACTGCAACGGTTAAAACCGACAAAGTGGCCTTTTGGCAACTAGGGTGGTACCACGAAGAAAATTCTTCGTCCCTATTATGGGATGAAGAATTTTTAGTATTTGCCCTTTTTTTAAGCTAATTTAGGAGGATTAATATGAATAAACTTGGATTAAATGAAATAAGAGAACTCTTTTTAAAATTTTTCGAATCGAAGGAACACATAAGATTAAAATCAGCTTCTCTAATCCCAGAAAGCGACAAAAGCCTGCTTTTAATTAATTCTGGCATGGCACCTTTAAAGCCTTACTTTACAGGCCAGAAAACGCCACCAGCTAATAGAGTTGCTAGTTGCCAAAAATGCATTAGAACACCGGATATTGAGATAGTAGGCAAAACAGATAGGCATGCAACCTTTTTTGAAATGCTTGGTAATTTTTCCTTCGGAGATTATTTTAAAAAAGAAGCCATAATATGGGCCTGGGAATTCTGCACAGAATGGCTAAAGCTATCGGAAGATAAACTATGGGTAACTATTTATGAAGATGACGACGAAGCCTTTGAAATATGGAACAAAACCATTGGTGTACCCGTGGACAAAATTGTAAGACTGGGTAAAGAGGATAATTTTTGGGAAATTGGCTTGGGTCCCTGCGGACCATGCTCTGAAATATATTATGATCGTGGAAAAAAATATGGATGCAATAGCCCAGATTGTAAAGCAGGCTGCGAATGTGACAGATATATTGAATTTTGGAATCTTGTATTTACACAATTTGACAAAGATGAAGAAGGCAATTATAACAAATTGGAAAATCCCAATATTGATACTGGAATGGGTCTTGAAAGAATGGCTGCCGTAATGCAGGAAGCTGGAAGTATCTTTGAAGTAGATACAATGAAATATATATTGGCTTATATTTGCGAACTGGCAAAAATTCAATATGCCAATAACCCAAAAACAGACGTTTCCATAAGAGTAATAACAGACCATGTTAGATCCGTTGTTTTTATGATATCAGATGGCATTCTACCTAGCAATGAAGGTAGGGGCTATATACTAAGAAGGCTTCTTAGAAGGGCGGTACGTCATGGCAAATTACTGAATATAAGCAGTCCTTTTTTAAACAAAGTAACAAATAAAGTTATAGAAATTAGCTCTGCTGCCTATCCGGAACTAAAAGAAAGGGAAGAATATATACTTAGCATTATTGATATAGAAGAAAACAGATTTGAAGAAACCTTGGAACAGGGCCTACATATACTAGAAAAACATATGGAATCCCTGGAGCCCGGGGGGATATTAAATGGTGAAATAGCATTTAAATTATATGATACTTATGGCTTTCCTTTGGATCTAACAAAAGATATATTAGAAGAAAGGAGCTATAGGGTAGACGAATGGGCTTTTGAAAAGGAAATGAAATTGCAACAAGAAAGAGCAAGGATTGCAAGAATAGACAACAATATGGAAGGCTGGAAAGAAGAACTTTATGGTAAATTGGATAAAGATATAAAAACGGAGTTTGTCGGATACCATAGTTTTGAAAGCGAAAGTATTATAAAAGCAATTATAGCAGATAATAAATTATCAAATGAAGCATATAAAGGGACTAAGGTTAATATTATTTTGGATAAAACGCCTTTTTATGCCGAAAGTGGTGGCCAGAAAGCAGATACAGGTTTTATCAAATCTGAAAATTTTCTATTGGAAGTATTAGATTGCAAAAAGGCAGATGATTTTATTTACGTCCATGAATGTATTATACTGAAGGGAAAAATCGAAATAGGCGATAACTGTGTTGCAATAATTAATATAGACAACAGAATGTCAACTGCAAAAAATCATACTGCTACACATTTATTGCATAAATCCTTAAAAAACATATTAGGTAACCATGTAGAACAAGCTGGCTCCATGGTAAGCAGTGAAAGACTTAGATTTGACTTTACACACTTCAAAGCTCTGTCCAAAGATGAATTATCAAGAATTGAAAATGAAGTAAATAAAGCAATATGGGGTAGCAAAGATGTGGCTATATTGGAAATGGGTATTGAAGAGGCAAAAAAATTAGGAGCTATTGCCCTATTTGGAGAAAAGTATGGAGAAAAAGTAAGAGTTATTAAAATTGAAGATTATAGTATTGAACTATGCGGCGGAACTCATATTAAAAATACAGGTCAAATAAGTATGCTAAAAATAATTTCTGAAAATGGAATTGCAGCAGGAGTAAGGCGTATAGAAGCAATAAGCGGAGAAAAAGTTTATGAGTATTTGCTGGAAAAGGAAGATCTGATTAAGAAAATAAGTATTAATCTAAAAACAAATGAAGATGATATTTTAAACAAAGTGGATTCCAATAAAAAACAAATAAAGGAACTAGAAAAGGAAATACAGGAATTAAAAAAGCAGATTTCAGGAAACATAGTTGAAGATTATCTTTCCAAGATAAGAGAAATAAAGGGGATAAAATATTTAATAGCTGAAGTCGAAAATATTGGAATTCAAAATATAAGACAATTAGGTGATAGACTAAGGGATAAAATAGAAAGTGGAATAGTAATACTCTATACCAAAGAAAATGAAAATGCAGTGTTTTTGGCAATGGCAGATAAAAAGCTAGTAAAGCTAGGTATACATGCAGGAAATCTAATCAAAGAAATAACAAAACTAGCCGAGGGCAGAGGCGGAGGAAGGCAGGACATGGCACAAGGAGGAGTAAAGGACCTAAGTAAGATAGGTAAAATCATAGAAGCCATACCAAAAATACTGGAAAAGCAAATAAAATAATTGTAATATTTACTATATTGTATTATTATTAAACTAAGGGATAGCAGAGAGGGTGGTGTCTAAATGTTATCAAAAAATGAAGAAACAATGCAATTTAAAGTTGATAAAGATAAAGTATATAAGCCTTCGGAAATTCTTTTAACAGTATATCAAGCATTACTTGAAAAAGGATACAATCCTATTAATCAAATAGTTGGATATATACTATCCGGAGACCCTACATACATAACTAGCTATAATAATGCCAGGAGTCTTATAAGAAAGATGGAAAGAGATGAGCTATTGGAAGAATTGGTAAAGGCCTACGTTGAAGAAGAGTAAAATAGAAGCTTTTGTAACCGGGAGAATCCTTCTTCCGGTTTATTATATGTCTGCCAATATTTCCTTTTAGAAGTTTATACAGATAAGGTGAAGTAATAAAATGAAATATGCACTATTGGGTAACACAAAAATCCAAGTATCAAAACTTTGTTTTGGAAGTCTTACCATAAGTCCCCTACAAGCAAAGCTCCCATTGAATGAGGGTGTACGTATTATAAAAGCAGCCTTTGAAAAAGGTATTAATTTTATAGATACTGCTGAACTTTATGAGAATTACAATTATATAAAAGAATCTATAAAAGGGCAAAGGGGAAAATATATTATATCGACTAAATGCTATGCTTACAACAAAGAAGGAGCGGAAAGTAGTTTAAAAAAGGCCCTAAAGGAATTAAATACAGATTATATTGATATTTTTTCTCTTCACGAACAAGAAAGTCTATATACCATTAAAGGTCATTGGGAGGCAATAGAATACTTTTTAAAAGCAAAAGAAAAAGGCTATATCAGGGCTTTTGGTATTTCTACACATAATATAGCTGCGGTAAAAGCCTCTTTAAGATATAATGAAATTGAAATAATACATCCTATTTATAATAAAATCGGCCTAGGAATAATTGATGGAACAATAGATGAGATGAAAAAGGCCATAGAAGATGCTAACAAAGCAGGTAAGGGCATATATTCAATGAAACCCTTAGGTGGTGGTAATTTATTGAGTAATGCGGAAGACTGTTTAAAATTTGTATTAGAAGATAAAAATATTCACTCTATTGCCATAGGAATGCAAAATACTGATGAAATTAATTTTAATGCAGATATAATTAATGGGCTTGAACCATCGAAAGCAATTAAGTCTAAATTAAGCAGCAAAAAAAGAAAACTTTTAATAGACTTTTATTGTGAAGGCTGCGGTCAATGCGTAAAGGTATGTAGGCAAAATGCTTTAAGCCTTAAAGATAACAAAGCTGTAGTAGATTCAAATAAATGTATACTGTGCGGATACTGTAGCAGATATTGCAAACAATTTTGTATAAAGATAGTATAGGCAATAGGGAGGAAAAAGACTTGAGAGTAATGGGTTTGGATCTTGGTGATAATACAATAGGGGTCTCTATTTCCGATAAAACAAAACTTATAGCCCAAGGACTTTGCACAATAAAAAGAAAAAGCTTATCTTACGATTTGGATGAATTATCAAAGATAATAAAGGATAATAACATAAGTATAATTGTAATTGGCTTGCCAAAGAATATGAATAATACCATAGGTGAAAGAGGTAAAAAATCTATAGATTTTGCCGAAATACTAAAAGAATCTTTTAAGAATATAGAAATAACACTATGGGATGAAAGATTAACAACTGTATCAGCAGAAAAAATACTACTAGAAGCAAATATAAGAAGAAACAAAAGAAAAAAACATATTGATAAAATAGCAGCCGTATTTATATTGCAAAACTATTTGGATGCTGAGAGGAATACTAAAAAAATTTGAAATAATTGTTTTATTTGACATAGTATAATCCGTAAGCTAGAATAAACATTGTGTTATAGAAAAGAGGTGAAAGAATGAGTGAGGATATGGATACCATAATTCTTTACGATGAAGAAGGTAATGAATCTGAATTTGAAGTTATCGCTACATTAGAAGTAAACGACATAGAATATGCCATATTGCTACCTACTGATTTATATGAAGATCAAGAGACAGATGAGGTAGATGAAGTGTATATTCTAAGGATGGAAATAGATGAAAGCGGTGAAGAAGTTTTAGTGGGCATAGAAGACGAAGAAGAACTAAACGGTGTTATTTCGGCATATGAAGAATTAATTCGGGATGAATCAAATTAAAAGTCGGTATTAACCCGACTTTTTTGATTTTCACTTGCTATTCAATTATTTATTGACTATTTTTATAATTGATAATATTATGATAACATAAGCTATAAGGAACATAATGGAATTAAAATATGATGTAAAAAATAAAGATAAATAAATAATTTTTTATAGAATTATTAAAATATATAAAGAAAAACTATTTATAAAAAAATAAATAGTAAAAAAATTGGGACTAATGAAAGGAAGTAAAAACTTGTCAAACAGTAAAGCAAAATTAAAACTAATACCTCTTGGGGGGCTACAGGAAATAGGCAAAAACATGTTAGTAGTTGAGTATAAAAACACAATTATTGTTATAGATTGCGGCCTTATGTTCCCTGATGAGGATATGTTAGGCATAGATTTAGTAATACCTGATATTACATATCTATTAAAAAATAAAGATAAAGTCAAAGGAATTATTTTGACTCACGGGCATGAGGATCATATCGGAGCCTTACCCTATGTATTGAATCAGTTAAATACACCTATTTACGGGACTAGGCTGACCTTAGGCCTAGTAGAGAACAAACTAAGGGAATTCGGACTACTATCTAAGGTAGTTATGGAAACAATAAAACCAAAAGACAGAATAAAATTCAACGAAATAGAAGTAGAATTTATTAAGACAAATCATAGTATCGCAGATTCCGTTGCCGTTGCACTTCATACTCCCGTAGGAGTTATTGTGCACACCAGTGACTATAAAGTAGATTATCAGCCTATAGATGGGGAGCTAATTGACTTGCATCGTTTTGCTGAGTTGGGGAAAAAAGGTGTTCTAGCAATGCTTTCAGATAGTACTAATGTGGAAAGAGAAGGGTATTCTATGTCAGAAAGCACTGTAGGTCACAATTTCAACGAGATATTCAGCGAGGCTAAGCAAAGGGTAATTATTGCAACTTTTGCATCAAATATTCATAGAATACAACAAGCTATAAATGCATCAATTATGTGTGGCAGGAAAGTTGCGATTTCAGGTCGAAGTATGGTAAATGTTATTAGAGTTGCAAGTGAAATAGGCTATTTAAATATACCTGAGAATGTTTCCATAGATATAGATTTAATTCATAAATATCCTGCCGATAAAATAACTATTATTACTACGGGTAGCCAAGGAGAAGCTATGTCGGCATTAACCAGAATGGCAAACTCCGATCATCGCAAAGTAGAAATAACACCTGGGGATACAGTTATCATATCGGCGTCTCCTATACCTGGCAATGAAAAACTTGTTTTAAGAGTTATAAACCAATTGTTTAAAAGAGGTGCTAATGTTATTTACGAAGCCCTGGCAGATGTACATGTATCCGGCCATGCTTGCAAAGAAGAATTGAAGCTCATGCAAGCCTTGGTAAAGCCAAAGTACTTTATACCTGTACATGGTGAATACAGGCATTTAGTACAACATGCAAAATTGGCAGAAGAGATGGGCGTTTTAAAAGAAAACATATTTGTTGTAGATAATGGTTCGGTAATTGAATTTACAAGAAACAAAGCCTCCCTTAACGGAGCAGTTATGGCTGGAAAAGTCTTAGTCGATGGACTAGGTGTTGGGGATGTGGGAAATATTGTATTAAGGGATAGGAAGCACTTGTCCTCTGATGGTTTAATTGCTGTAGTAGTGACAATAAGCAAAGAATCCGGTCTAGTCATTGCAGGACCCGATATTATTTCCAGAGGCTTTGTTTATGTAAGAGAATCTGAAGATCTTATGGAAGAAGCTAGACTAGTAATAAAAGATGCTTTGAATAAATGTGAAGAAAAGAAAACTACAGAGTGGTCTACTATAAAATCCTATATAAGGGATAGTCTAAGACGCTTTATATACGAAAAAACAAAAAGAAATCCAATGATATTACCCATTATAATGGAAATATAAAGAAAAATATTTAAGCAATGGATTTATAAGATGGATTAAGACGTATCTTCTAAAAACACCCTAAAGGAATACCCTAGTTCTTAGTAAAGAAGGATTGTTATGAAAGAAAAAATATTGGCAATCGTAAATCCTTGCTCATCCAATGGCAATACTGGCAAGGAATGGCCTGCATTTGAAAAAATGATTAAAGAAGCAGGATTGGAATTTGAAAGCCAGCTCACGGAGTATCCTGGCCATGCTACTGAAATTGCCAGACATGCCCTAAAGAATGCTTATGAAATAATTGTTTCTGTAGGCGGAGACGGAACGATGAATGAAGTTTTAAATGGTTTTTTTGAAAATGATCAGCCTATTAACAAAAATGCTTCTTTATCGGTGTTTTCAAGAGGGACAGGCTGTGACTTTGCAAGAACAATGGCTATTGATAACTCCGTTGAAGCTATAATAGAAATATTAAAAAATAAAAAGCGTAGATATTTAGATATTGGTAAGTGTAGGTTTTTAGAATACAGCGGAGAACAGGTTGACAGATATTTTTTAAATGTTTCTGATGTGGGAATAGGTGGAGAAACAACTTATAGAGTAAATAGAAACTCTAAAGCATTAAAAGGATTTTTATCTTTTTTAATTGGAACAATAAGTACCATAGCTGTATATAAAAATAAAAAACTCCATATTGTTATAGATGACAAAACATTTATAAATAAAACCCTTAATACCGTAGTTATTGCAAATGGTAAATACTTTGGAGGTGGTATGCAAATAGCACCTGATGCAAAGATAGATGATGGATTGTTTGACATTATTGTGTTAGGTAATTTTAGCAAGTCTGAGTTAATCATGAATTTTCCTAAAATATATAAGGGTAGCCATATAGGTCACCCCAAAGTAGAAAGATATAGGGGAAAAAAAATTGTAATAAAAAGCACAGACAGAGTATTAATTGAGTTGGATGGAGAGCAACCAGGCACTTTGAATGCAGAGTATCATATTATACCTAAGGCCATAAGTGTCCTAGTGTAAGATCTATCTAATATTAGGACTATGGAAATATCACCTTAAAGTTCAGATATAAGTATCTCCATTAAATAAGTATGATATTTGCCCATCTTATAGCTTTGTAGCAGTAAGAGAAGGAAAATTAATTATTGAATTTATATATTTAAAGATATATAATATTTTTTTGTAAAGGCTTATATTTTAAAGGAAGTGCAAAATGAGCAAAGAATATATAAGAAAAGATATTAGAAATATTGCAATAATCGCCCATGTTGACCACGGTAAAACTACACTGGTGGATTGCATGCTTAGGCAAAGTGGTATATTTAGAACAAATGAAAACGTAGCAGAAAGAGTTATGGACTCCAATGAACTGGAAAAAGAAAGAGGCATAACCATCCTAGCAAAGAATACTTCCATACTCTATAAGGGTGTCAAAATTAATATTGTTGATACACCGGGGCATGCTGATTTTGGGGGAGAAGTAGAAAGAGTATTAAAAATGGTGGACAGTGTTCTTCTAATAGTCGATGCATCTGAAGGCCCCATGCCGCAAACAAGATTTGTATTGAAAAAAGCTTTGGAGTTGGGGCTGAAGCCAATAGTAGTTATAAATAAAACAGATAAAGCTGATTCCAGAATAGAAGAAGTAATAGACGAGATAATTGATTTATTTTTTGAACTTGGAGCCAATGAAGACCAGCTTGACTTTCCCATTATTTATACATCTGCAAAATCTGGAATTGCAAAATATTCTATTGATGATGACAGTAAAGATTTAGTACCCCTATTTGAAACAATAATTGAAAAAGTTGAGCCACCTAAGGGTTACTTGGATGGACCCTTTCAATTTTTAATAACCACCATTGAATATGATGATTATGTAGGAAGGATAGCCATAGGAAAGATATACCGCGGTAAAATAAGCCATGGTCAAAACCTTGCTCTTTGTAAAACAGATGGCAGCATACAGCCAATAAAAATAGGGAGATTTTACGCTTTCTCAGGCTTAGACAGAGTGGAAATAGAAGAAGCAGCTCTAGGAGATATTATTGCATTGCCGGGAATAGAAAATATAAATATTGGCGAAACAATATGCCATATAGATTTTATAGAACCATTGCCAATAATAGAAGTGGAAGAACCTACAATTTCAATGAAATTTATAGTTAATAATAGTCCTTTTGCCGGCAAGGAAGGGACATATGTAACATCAAGACATTTAAGGAACAGACTCATGAAAGAAATAGAGACAAATGTAGCCCTTAAAGTAAAGGAAACAGAATCAGCGGATTCCTTTGAGGTATATGGCAGGGGTGAACTGCATCTATCCATATTAATTGAAACAATGAGAAGGGAAGGCTATGAATTCCAAGTATCCAAACCCACTGTTATTTTAAAAGATATAAAGGGTGCTGTTTATGAACCCATGGAGCTATTGTATATTGAAATATCCCAAGAATATATAGGCATAGTAATGGAAAAACTGGGCAATAGGAAAGCAGAAATGATAAATATGTCTACTGATAGTGATAATTATGTAAAAATACAATTTAAAATTCCCACACGAGGTTTAGTAGGATATAGATCACAGTTTTTAACGGATACCAAAGGCAATGGTATAATGAATCATTTGTTTTCGGAGTTTGCCTTATATAAGGGAGAGTTGCCAAGGAGAAGCAGAGGCTCCATAGTAGCCTTTGAAAATGGTGAAAGTACGAGCTACGGCTTATATAATGCTGAAGAAAGAGGAGAGCTATTTATAAAGCCCGGGCTAGCTGTTTATGAAGGTATGATTGTGGGGGAAAATTCAAAAACCGGAGACCTAGATGTAAATGTCTGCAAGAAGAAACATGTATCCAATATGAGAGCTTCCGGCTCAGATGAGGCGCTAAAGCTAAGCCCCCCTAGACAGATGAGCCTAGAACAATGCCTTGAATTTATCTCAGATGACGAACTTGTAGAAATAACACCAAAATCCATAAGACTGAGGAAGAAAATTTTAAGTCAAAGCCAAAGAGCAAAGGCAAAAAAATAACAAATCCACTAAAGGCGGTGAGCCCTATTATTAATAAAAAATATAAAGTAATAATTATAATTGCTGCCTTAGCAATAACAGTATTAATACTCAAATACAATAATGACTTAAGGCCATTAAATAAGGAAAAGGGCAAGGAAACCATAAGAATTGAAATTCCTATGGGCACAAATGTAGAAAGTATTGCCCAACAATTAAAACAAAAAGGTCTAATCAGAAGTTCTCTAGCCTTTAGGATATTTAGTAAACTAGAGGGTATTAACAGCAATTATAAATCTGGAATATATTATTTGGATAGTGGAATGGATATAAAAGAAATAGCAGAAATATTACAACATGGTAAAGGTTTTAACGAAGTAGTGAGATTTACAATACCCGAAGGCTATGAAATAAGAATGATTATAGATAAGCTGGTGGAACTAGGTTTAGGTGAAAAAGAGAAATATAATGAGATAGTAGCCTCTTATCCTTTTGAACATGATTTTTTAGCTTATATACCAAAGGATGCAAACCCCTTAGAAGGTTATTTGTTTCCTGATACTTATGAAGTATTTAAAAATGTAAGAGAAGAAGAAATAATAAAAAAAATGCTTGACAGATTCAATATGATTTTTACAGAGGATTATAAGGAAAGAGCAAAAGAACTTAATATGTCAACTCATGAAGTAGTAACATTGGCATCTATTATAGAAAGGGAAGCAAAAGCGGATAAGGAGCGAAAAATTGTTTCATCCGTATTCCACAACAGGTTGAAAATAAATATGCTACTAGGTTCATGTGCTACGGTGCAGTATATTCTAATGGAAAGAAAAGAAAATCTACTGACTAGGGATTTGGAAATAGACTCTCCTTTCAATACCTATATATATGCCGGCCTACCGCCAGGACCAATAGCTTCACCGGGTAAAACTTCTATAGAAGCCGCTTTATACCCCGAAGAAACGGATTTTCTATATTTTGTTGCAGAAAAAGATGGAACACACTATTTTTCAAAAACCTATGAAGAACACTTAAGGGCTCAAAGAAGGATTAATAGCAATTAGTACAAAGGGAGAAGTTAATGAGTAATATTAATTATGAATATATAGAAGAGTATTTAGGAAAGCTCTTACCCTCCTCAAATGGCATATTTAAAGAGATGGAATACTATGCAAGTGAAAACAATATTCCAATAATCACAAAAGATATAAGAGCCTTATTAAATATAATAATAAAATCAACTAATGCTAAAAGGATACTAGAAATAGGTACTGCTATAGCTTATTCCACTATATCTATGGCTGAATCAGCCGGCTTGGACTCTAAAATTATAAGCATAGAAAAAGATTCTAAATTGGCTGATTTAGCAATAGAAAATATCAAAAAAGCAGCCTTAACTAATAATATTCAGATTGTAAAAGGCGATGCCCTAGATGTCCTAGATAGTATTGATAGTATATTTGATATAATATTTCTTGATGGGGCAAAAGGGCAATATATGGATTTTTTCAATAAATCTATAAATAAACTAAGAGACGGCGGATTATTTATATGTGATAATGTACTTTTTCGAGGAATGGTAGCGGAAAAAAGTCTTTTAGCAAAAAGAAAAGTTACCATTGTAAAAAGACTTAAGAAATTCTTAGAATATATAAATAAACTAGAATCGCTGGAAACTTCAATTGTGCCTATAGGTGATGGCCTATCAATCAGCATCAAGCTTAAGGAGGTATTCACAAATGAATAAACCGGAACTACTGGCTCCGGCGGGAAATATGGAAAAACTTAAAATGGCTTTAATATACGGTGCCGATGCCGTTTATATAGGTGGCGAGCAATATGGTCTCAGAGCTCAGGCAGGTAATTTCACCATGGATGAAATTAGGAGGGCAGTTTCTTTTACCCATAAAATGAATAGGAAACTATATGTAACGGTAAATATAATTCCCCATAATGATGATTTAGTTGGCTTATCGGCTTATTTAAAGGAATTGGAAGAGGCGGAAGTAGATGCTTTAATTATTTCAGATCCGGGAGTCCTAACTGTGGCCAAGGAAACTATTCCTAATATGGAACTACACCTAAGTACCCAAGCAAATAATACTAATTATAAAGCTGCAGAATTTTGGTATAAACAAGGTGTAAAAAGAATTATATTGGCTAGGGAATTATCCTTTTTAGAAATAGAAGAAATAATAGCAAAGGCACCAAAAGAATTAAAATTTGAAGCTTTTATACATGGTGCCATGTGCATATCCTATTCCGGTAGATGCCTATTAAGCAATTATATAGTAGGCAGAGATGCCAATAGGGGTGAATGTGCACATCCTTGCAGGTATAAGTATTATTTAGTAGAGGAGAAAAGACCAGGCCAGTATATGCCCATTGAAGAAGATGAAAAAGGGACTTATATATTTAATTCAAAAGATTTATGCATGATTGAGTATATACCCCAACTAGTAAATAGCGGTTTAAAAAGCTTAAAAATTGAAGGTAGGATGAAAAGTTCCTATTATGTGGCAACAGTTGTAAGAGCATATAGAAATGCCATAGATGATTACTTTGAAGATCTTACAAATTATACATTAAAGGAAGAATGGTTAGAAGAAGTAAAGAAGGCAAGCCATAGAGAATTTTTTACCGGCTTTTATTTTAATAAGCCTGATGATAAAGGACAGATATACAAAACTTCATCCTATATAAGAAATTATGACTTTGTTGGATTGCTTTTAGACTATGATGATAAGACAAATTTAGCAGTAGTGGAACAAAGAAATAAAATGACTTTAGGGGATGAAATTGAAATAATGGGCCCTAAAAGGAAAATGTTTAAACAAACAATAAAAAAAATGTGGGATGATGTGAATAATCCCATACATGAAGCCCCTCATCCACAACAAA
>CAYMVQ010000013.1:0-43320 GCA_964394355.1 uncultured Clostridiaceae bacterium | reverse complement strand
CCTCCTTCTTTCTTTTTTCCATTTCTTTTGCCAATTAAAATTATACTCTAACTTAAAAATAAAACATTAAATATAATATAGCTTTATAGTTTTGAAAAAATTCAAAACTATAATTCGATTATCTATACAATACATTTGTTAATGTTCTTTTATCAATAACCCCCGAAAAAATTTGTAAAACATTATCAGAAAATGTATTGACATTGTATTAAAAGGTGTATATACTTGTATACTTGTTTTTAATGGGTGAGTGAGTATTCACTCTATTAAAATAGGAGGTTAAAATGATTAGAAATTTCCCATCAAGAAAAGATAATATAATTTTGGCAGCGATAGATATAATAGACGAAAAGGGTATCCAGGGCTTATCAACAAAAGAGATTGCACTTAAGCAGGGCATTTCCGAATCCGTGCTATATAAGCACTTTAAAAGCCTGGACGATGTTTTGATAGCGGTTGTAGATTACTACTCACAATATGACGATGCAATAATCAATACCGTTTTAAAACGTGATATTCCTAACAAAGATAAAATTCTAGAGGCAATTAAAGCACTAGTACAGTTATATGAAAGTTATCCAGCCTTAGCTTCAATTACACTTAATTATGAAACTCTCATGAATTATGATCACACAAAAGAAATGACAAGAAATATTTTTGAAAAACGCCTAAGTTTTTTAGAGCACGTGTTTAAAATGGGACAAAACTCAGAAGAATTTGACGATTTTTTTACTCCAAAAGAATTGGCAATTGTCATCATGGGCACTTTCAGAAGTATGATTATGGATTGGAAAGTCAACCAATTCAACTTTCCAATAAAGGAGCAGGCCATTTTAGTGATAGAAAAGGTCTTGGACAAGGCTTAATAGGGGTAAGTAGTTTATTAAGGGGATGATTATTTTGAAAAGAGTACTAATTGTTGATGATGCAGCATTTATGAGAATGGCTATTAAGAAGATTTTGGAAAAGAACGGCTATGATGTAGCCGGAGAGGCGGTAAATGGTGAAGATGCAGTAAGAAAATATAATGAGCTAAGACCAGATATAGTAACCATGGATATAACAATGCCGGAAATGGATGGCTTAACGGCACTGCAAGCTATAAAAACAATTGATGCTAATGCAAAAGTAGTTATGGTATCCGCAATGGGGCAAGAAGTTTATGTAAAAGATGCGATTATGCAGGGAGCAAAAAATTTTATTGTTAAACCCTTTAAGGAAGAGCATGTATTAAAAATATTAAGCTCTTTATAAGACCACTGAACTTAAACAGTTACTTTCCAAATAATTTATTAAGGAGGTGTTTGAATTGTCGAAATTATCCAGGGATCCTATGCTGGAAATGTTTATATTTGAAACAGCTCAATTATTGGAGCAGCTTGAACAAGTTATAATAAGCAGCGAAAAAGCAAATGATTATTCAAGCCACAGCATAAATGAAATTTTTAGAATTATGCATACCATTAAGGGTTCAGCTGCAATGATGTTATATAATAATGTTTCCTTATTGGCACATACAATGGAAGATTTATTTTACTGTATAAGGGAAAACAAACCTACTTCCATAAATTTTTCTCAGCTTACTGATTTAATACTGAATGGTGCGGATTTTATTAAAACCGAACTTGCCAAAATTAAAGAAGGCAAGGAATCAGATGGAGAATCCGGCAAACTTATTGATATAATTAAAAAATTTTTATCGGATTTAAAAGATAAGAACCCAGTAACGGACAAGAATTGTGAAAAAAGAGGGAAGGAACAAGCAAAAGATAAGCAAAAATACTATATAAGCTCCGGTGATACAAGCGAGGCTCCTAGAAAAAACTCAATCAAAGCTACAGTTTTCTTTGATGATGATTGCAAAATGGAAAACGTAAGGGCCTTTGCAATAGTACATAATCTAAAAGACATAGCTACCGTAATAAGTTACACTCCGGAAGATATAATAGAAAATGATGATACTGAACAGATAATAAGAAAACAAGGTTTTTGCGTATATTTTAAAACAGAATACTCAATAAAAACAATAAGAGAAATATTAATGCAGACAGCATTTCTAAGAAATCTTCAGCTAGAAGAGACGAATATAGAAGATGAAATAATTCATATAGAAAAGAAAAAGAGAATTGAACTGGATGATATCCCACCAATAGAAACCGATATGGCAAAAAAAATACAAAACATTGAAACTCAGAGTCATAGCTTAAGTCAAAGTATAATTTCCGTAAGTGTACCTAGGTTGGACAAGCTAATGGACTTAGTAGGTGAAATGGTAATAGCTGAAGCCATGGTTTTACAAAATCCGGATTTGAAGGACTTGGAGTTGGATAATTTCCAAAAAGCAGCCAGGCAATTAAATAAAATAACAAGCGAAATACAGGATATGGTAATGGCTATACGCATGGTGCCTTTATCCGCCACTTTTCATAGGATGCATAGAATAGTGAGAGATATGAGTAAAAAGCTGGATAAGGAAGTAGAACTTAAACTTATCGGTGAAGAAATAGAAGTTGATAAAAATATAATTGAACATATTTCCGATCCTTTAATGCATCTTGTGCGAAATACCTTGGATCATGGAATAGAATCTTGTAAAGAAAGAGTCGAAAAAGGAAAGCCGATTAGTGGGACTATTATACTTGAAGCAAAAAATGTAGGCTCCGATGTGCTTATAACGGTAAAAGATGATGGTCGTGGCTTAGACAGGGAAAAGATTTTAAATAAAGCAAAAAAGAATAATTTACTTTATAAAGCCGAAGAAGATATGACAGATACAGAAGTATATAATCTTATTTTTCTTCCCGGTTTTTCAACGAAAGACAGTGTTTCCGAATACTCCGGCCGTGGAGTAGGAATGGATGTAGTTACAAAAAACATCGAAACCATCGGTGGTTCCGTCTCAGTGGATAGTAAATTGGAGAAGGGAACTACTATAACGTTAAAAATTCCTCTCACTTTGGCAATAATAGATGGAATGAATATAAAAGTCGGCAAATCTTGTTATACAGTTCCTACCATATCAATTAAAGAATCCTTCAGGCCCCATAAAAGGGATATAATCACCGAACCAAATGGCAATGAAATGATTATGGTAAGGGGCCAATGTTATCCTATCATGAGAATCCACCAGGCTTATAAAGTGCAAACAAATATTACCGATTTTACAGACGGAATAATTATAATGGTGGAGCAGGATTATAAGACGCTTTGTATTTTTGCAGATGAATTGGTAGGCCAACAACAAGTGGTGGTAAAGCAATTGCCCAATTATATTAAAAATTTTAAAATAATAAAAGGATTGGCAGGATGTACATTATTGGGAGATGGCAGCATCAGTTTGATTCTTGATATTGCAGGGCTTATAAGTATATAACGTAGGTTATAGGAACATAGAAGGAGTTGGGCTCATCGAAATAAATAAAAAGAAGGGGATGAAAAAATGTCAGAATATGTTGAAGACAATCTAGACTTTGAAGAAGACACCCAAAAAGGCAGGTTTTTAACTTTTGCATTAGGAAATGAAAGCTACGGTATAGAAATTAAATATGTTACGGAAATCATAGGTATACAAGATATTACGGAAATACCAGAGTTACCGGAATACGTTAAGGGGATAATCAATCTTAGAGGTGAAATAATTCCTGTAATGGATGTACGACTACGCTTTAAAAAGGAAGCTAAAGAGTATAATGACAGGACTTGTGTAATAGTAATTGACGTTAAGGATGTATCTATCGGCCTTATTGTAGATACTGTGTCGGAAGTGCTTACCATTCCCGATGAAAATATTGTAGAACCCCCTAAAATGAATAAGGGCTTTTATAATAGATATATTAAAAATATCGGAAAAGTAGAAAACGAAGTTAAGCTAATATTGGATTGCGAAAAGCTCTTGACAGAAGATGAATTAGAAGGTTTAAACGAAGCTTTATAAAAGAGTGTAGAATAGGAGGTTTAGTAAAATGAAATGGTTTAATAATATGAGAATAGCAGCTAAGTTAATCCTTGGTTTTCTTATAGTAGCAATAATTGCGGGGGTTGTAGGGGGAGTGGGCCTGGTAAACATTAATAAAATAGCTGATGCAGATACCCAATTATTTGGGAGGAATGCATTAGGACTTGACTATTCAGGTAACGCCTCGGTTTTATATCAAAGAATAAGGTTTAACGTAGTAAAAATGATGGTAGTAGATGATATAAGCGAAGTGAACAATGCAGTTGATAATATAAACAATTATTCATCTGAAGTAAATAAATACTTGGACTTATATAATAACCTGGATATATCCGATGAAAACAGGGCGCTATTTAACGAAATTGGACCAAAATGGGATGAATATGCATCCCTAGCACAAGACTATATAAGGCTGATACAATTAGGGCAAGTTGAAGAAGCGAAAGAATTAAATTTTGGTCCCATGGTAAGGGTAGGAGATTCTCTCAGGGAAGGCTTTAATGCGGTTATGGAGTATAATACCAATGCAGCTAAAGCTAGAGCCGACAACAACATGGAATTGGCAAAAACATCATCTATAATGATGATAAGTGTTATAGCTGTTGCTGTGATAATAGCAATTCTACTTGGAATATTTATTTCAAGAATGATAAGCAATCCCGTTAAAGAAATGGTAGAAGCAGCGGATATCTTAGCACAGGGCGACATAAATGTAGATATAAAAACAGATGCAAAGGACGAAGTAGGTCGACTTGCAGAGGCATTTAGAGGAATGATTGCAAACATCCATAATCAGGTAAAGGTTGCAGAAAGTATTGCAGATGGCGATTTGACCGTAAATGTAGAAGTTAGATCCGATAGGGACTTGCTTAATATGAAATTTAAGGAGATAGTAGATAAGAATAACGAAGTAATGAATAATATCGTTATTGCCGCTGACCAAGTAGCGGCAGGATCTCAACAAGTTTCCGATTCCAGTATGGCCTTATCCCAAGGGGCAGCAGAGCAGGCCAGTTCCGTAGAAGAATTAACTGCATCTCTTGAAGAAGTATCTTCACAGACAGATGTCAATGCTAAAAACGCTAATGATGCCAATGCTTTAGCAGAAGGCGCAAAAGACGGGGCGCTAAAAGGCAATGAGAAGATGCAAGAAGCTCTTGTGGCAATGGAAGAAATCAATGAGTCATCAAACAATATATCCAAAATAATTAAAGTTATTGATGAAATAGCATTTCAAACCAATATATTGGCGCTTAACGCGGCAGTGGAAGCTGCAAGGGCGGGACAGCATGGAAAAGGTTTTGCCGTAGTGGCGGAAGAAGTAAGAAATCTTGCAGCTCGCTCAGCGGATGCTGCTAAGGAAACAACGGAAATGATAGAGGGCTCTATCAAAAAAGCGGAAGCCGGCACTCATATAGCTAATGAGACTGCAGAAGCACTTAACAGAATTGTTGAAGATATAGCAAAAGCGGCAAATTTAATCGGTGATATAGCTCTGGCTTCAAATGAGCAAGCATCAGCCATAGGACAGATTAATCAAGGAATTATGCAAGTATCACAAGTAGTGCAAAGCAATTCAGCTACCTCTGAAGAAGGTGCGGCAGCCAGTGAAGAATTATCCGGCCAAGCTGATTTATTACAAGAGATGGTGGGACAGTTTAAATTACAAAATACAAGTAAGTCTTATAAAAAACAAAAAGAAATGGATTTGGAAGAAATCAAAGCAATAGAAAAAGCATCTATTAACGATAAAGCAGACAAAGAACCCAACGAAGGTAAGAAAAAAACAAAAATAGTGTTAAATGACAAGGAGTTTGGAAAGTACTAGAATTATCTAGTTGTCTGCCCCTACAATAAAAAATTCCGTCCAGTTTTAATAAATTAGAAAGCATGAAATAAGGAGGTAAAAAATGAGTTGGTTTGCAAATAGAAAAATAGGATTTCGTATTTTATTCGGCTTTACGATAGCCATAGTAATTGCAGTAATCATAGGTGTTGTTGGGATCTTTAGTTTACTTAATGTCAATAATTCCTATAATGTTTCATACGGCGATAGCGTAGAAAGTTTAGGCCTATTGGAGGAGACCAGTAATGCCTTCCAAAGAGGACGAATGAATACATATGGAATTATCCTTGCAGAGTCTCGAGAGGACAAAGAGTACTACCTTAGCCGGGTAGAAAATTTTGATAATGTCTTGGACAAGAACATAAGAGAATATAAAGAGGTATTATCCATATACAATGAAGAAGATATAAAAGACATTTTAGATCACTTGGATCATTTTACTAATGGGTTAGGGGAATACGTATCTCTAAGAACGGAATTGATAGATACAATGGCCATGGATCCAGCATATCGTATGGAAGCCTATAATGAGTTAAAAAACGGAGATCTAAGGACGAAGGCCTTGGAAGTAGATGAGTATATGGAGAATATAGTCAATTATGAAATAGAGTTTGCTCATTCCGAGATTGCCAGAAACATGGATAATGCAAAAAGAATTATAATTATTATGATAGCAGTTTTAGCAGTTGGAGCTGTTGTAGCAATTTTATTAGCTTTATATATTTCAAAAGGTATTGCAAGGCCAGTAAAAGAAATGGTAACAGCAGCTGATAATTTAGCAGCAGGGGATGTAAATGTAGATGTAAAAACCAATACCAAAGATGAGATAGGAGAATTGGCTGCTGCTTTTAGAAATATGATTGCTAATATACGTAATCAAGCGAGAATTGCGGAAAACATTGCCGATGGTGATTTAACTGTGGATGTGGAAGTAAGGTCGGATAAAGACTTACTCAATATAAAGTTTAAAGAGATGGTAGATAAGAATAATGAAGTACTAAATAATATCGTTATTGCAGCAGATCAGGTAGCGGCAGGCTCCCAGCAAGTATCCGATTCCAGTATGGCCTTATCTCAAGGAGCAGCAGAGCAAGCTAGCTCCGTAGAAGAATTAACTGCATCCCTTGAAGAAGTATCTTCACAGACAGATGTCAATGCTAAAAACGCTAATGATGCCAATGCTTTAGCAGAAGGCGCAAAAGACGGGGCGCTAAAAGGCAATGAGAAGATGCAAGAAGCTCTTGTGGCAATGGAAGAAATCAATGAGTCATCAAACAATATATCCAAAATAATTAAAGTTATTGATGAAATAGCATTTCAAACCAATATATTGGCGCTTAACGCGGCAGTGGAAGCTGCAAGGGCGGGACAGCATGGAAAAGGTTTTGCCGTAGTGGCGGAAGAAGTAAGAAATCTTGCAGCTCGCTCAGCGGATGCTGCTAAGGAAACAACGGAAATGATAGAGGGCTCTATCAAAAAAGCGGAAGCCGGCACTCATATAGCTAATGAGACTGCAGAAGCACTTAACAGAATTGTTGAAGATATAGCAAAAGCGGCAAATTTAATCGGTGATATAGCTCTGGCTTCAAATGAGCAAGCATCAGCCATAGGACAGATTAATCAAGGAATTATGCAAGTATCACAAGTAGTGCAAAGCAATTCAGCTACCTCCGAAGAAAGTGCGGCAGCTAGTGAAGAATTATCAGGTCAAGCCGATTTATTACAAGAGATGGTTGGGCGATTTAAATTAAAAAACATAGGAAAGTCCTATAGAAAACAAGAAGAATTAGATTTGGAAGAAATAAAAATGATAGAAGAAGCCGCTAAAGAAAAAAAGAATAAAGAATCCAATGGAGATAATAAAAAAGCAAAAATAGTATTAAGTGATAAGGAGTTCGGAAAGTATTAAGGATAAAGTATTAAAATAAATTCAGGGGTGGACAATCCTGTCCACCCCAAAATGCTATTAGATGTTGATTATATCGCAGTTCCAAAACCTCAAAGAAATACCCTATTACCTTAGCTCTTAGCTCTATTATAAAGGTGGTGTAATTGTGCTTACAATAACAAATAAAGAGTTTAATCAATTGGCAACATATATAAAAACAAATTATGGAATAAATCTAAAGGAAGAAAAACAAGCTTTGGTAACGGGAAGATTATATAATGTGCTGGTGCAGAATAATTTTGATAATTTCACCGACTATTATAACTATATAATTTCGGATAATACAGGAGAAGCTGCAACTATTCTAATTAATAAAATAACAACAAACCACACCTATTTTATGAGAGAGACTAATCATTTTTATTACTTTAGGGACAATGTCCTTCCTTACCTTAAAGACACAGTAAAAAACAGGGATTTAAGAATATGGAGTGCAGGATGTTCATCAGGCGAAGAACCTTATACGCTGGCAATGCTCATTGATGAATTTCTTGGTAGAGAAAAGGCCTTATGGGATAGCAAAATTCTTGCCACGGATATTTCAAGCAAAGTTCTTGAGATGGCATCAAAAGGTATTTATAATAATGAAAGAATAATGAATCTTCCTTCCTCTTGGAAACTAAATTATTTTAAAAAATATGATGAAGAAAATTTTATACTTACAGATAGGATAAAAAATGAAATTGTATATAGAAGATTTAATCTTATGGAAAAAGCCTTTCCTTTTAAACGTAAATTTCATACAATATTTTGTAGAAATGTTATGATATACTTTGATATAGAGACAAAACGCAATCTAGTAAGTAAATTTTATAATTTTATGGAACCTGGTGGCTATCTATTTATAGGGCACTCGGAATCACTAAACAGGGAAGAAACGAAATTTAAATATATTATGCCCGCCGTTTATAGAAAGGTGTAGATTTTATGAATATAAGAAGAATAATAAAAGTATTAGTAGTCGATGATTCCCTGCTTTTTAGAGAAACCCTGGCAAAGGGAATAGCAAAAGATCCTATGATTCAGGTGGTCGGTACGGCAGCTGATCCTTATGAAGCGCGAGATAAAATTCTGGAATTAGAGCCGGATGTTATGACCTTGGATGTAGAAATGCCAAAGATGAATGGCATAGAATTCCTAAAAAAACTTATACCGCAATATCCTATGCCGGTAGTAGTAGTAAGTGCCATAGACGGAATTGTATTTGATGCTATGAAAGCCGGTGCCGTAGACTTTGTAGCAAAACCGGATTTTAGGGCAAAGCAAGGTATAGAATCCTTAATATTGGAACTAATTACAAAGATAAAGATTGCCGCAACAGTAAAAGTAGACCATATCAAAATTGAGACGGAAAGTAAAAGGGTATTGGAACGGAGGTGCGAAGGCAAAGGAAAAAGCCTTATTGCCATAGGGGCATCAACGGGGGGGACCGATGCTACGGAAAGTATATTAAAAGTATTGCCTAAGGAAACGCCCGGCATATTAGTGGTACAACATATGCCCCCAGTATTTACTAAGCTGTATGCCGAAAGATTAAATAAAACCTGTCTTTTAGAAGTAAGGGAAGCACAAAACCGAGATAAAATAGAAGCTGGGCTGGTGCTAATATCTCCCGGAGATCATCATATGAGGATAAAAAAGATAGGAAAGGAATATATGGTAGAGTGTTTTAAAGGAGAAAAAGTAAATGGTCACTGTCCTTCTGTTGATGTTTTATTTGATTCTGTAGCCAAGCACATGGGCATGGATGCTATAGGTCTTATTCTCACGGGTATGGGTGCCGATGGGGCTAAAGGCCTTCTTAATATGAGAAAAAAGGGAGCAAGGACAATAGGACAAGATGGAAAAACTTCTGTTGTATATGGTATGCCAAAGGTTGCTTATAACATTGGTGCTGTTGAACATCAATTACCTTTAAGGGATATAGCTGCTATGATTTATTCTTTGTCTATAAAATAGAACATCACAATAAAGGGAGATTCAGGATTATGGAAATAATAATAGGAATAGGGGAATGTGTCGTTTCTAATAATGAAAAGGATATACTAAAAACTTTTTCATTAGGCTCCTGTGTAGCATTGACCATGTATTCGCTAAGAGAAAAAGTTTTGGGAATGGTGCATATACCATTACCAGCTTCAGTAATTAACAGTGTAAACGGCAAAAAAAAACCGGGATATTATGTAGATACAGCTATTCCTTATCTTTTAGATATAATGATTAATAAACACGATTGCAAAAAAAATGAACTTATTGCCAATATATTCGGCGGTGCTGATTCCCCAAAACAAAAAGACTTTTTTAAAATAGGCGAAAGGAATGTTAAAGCCGTTAAAAGCCTCCTGGCTCAAAATTTTATATTTTTACAAAGAGAAGATACCGGAGGGGCATATAGTAGAAATGTGGAAGCGGACGTGGCTACGGGGACTATAAAACTGGGAAAGTTATGTTTAAACGAATTAAAAAGAATCCCCGGTAATTAAAGGCGGTTTAGTTTATGAATTATAATAAAAATTATTACAAAATCCTATCAACAATTGCCGATGGAATAATTAGCGTTGATAAAGATGGTAATATTATATTTATTAATAAAGTTGCTTGTGAGTACACTGGGTGGAATGAAAATAATGCCATTAATCAACCTTTGGACTTGGTACTAAATGTAATTGACCCTAAAACCCGGATAAAGAAACAATGTCCTTTTACTCAACTTATAAATGCATGTGAAAAAACAAGCTTCAAATCCTGCCCTATCCTTGTATCAAAAACCGGAACAGAAAGATATATATCCATCAATATTGCTCTTTTTTCCACTAATGAGGGGCAATTTTCCGGTGCTGTTTTAAGCTTCAGGGATATTACCTGCCATAGAAATATTGAAGAACAGCTAATAATAGAGCGCCAAAACTTAAGAAGCCAATTTCAATACTCTTCTGTGCCTATGATTATTATTGATAAAAAAATGATCGTAGTGGATGCAAATGACAGTTATATGGACTTGCTGGGAGGCAATGGTAATGGGGGTATTATAGGGAAAACTCTTAGAGACAGTTTGGGATGTGTTGTATCCATTAAGGATTTATATTCCAATAAACAATATAATAGATGCCATATAGAAAGGTCTGTTTTAAAAGTTATAAAATCTAGAATTCCCATACGAGATGTGGAAAGAAACTATAGTTTTATACAAAATGGAAAGGTAAAAGCATGCAACTTAAAATTCAACTATATTCCTATAAATACCAATGGCCATATAAATGTACTAATATCCATTGATGATTTAACTGAACTTAGGCTGATGGAAGAAGGTTATAAAAAGTCAATAAATATTTTTAAGAAATATGAATTATTACTGGAAAAAGCTAGAGACATTATCTTGGTTTTTAAAACCGATGGAAAGCTTATTGAGGTAAATGAAGCAGCAGTAAAAACCTATGGTTACAGTAGAAAAGAATTGCTGAACATGACTATATTTGATATAAGAAAGAATGATGAACATGTTAAAGCCCAGATGGAAAAGGCTTTAGCTGGAGGAATCTTTTTTCAAAGTTTACATCATAAAAAAGATGGAAGTTCTTTTCCTGTTGAAGCTAGTGTGCAAAGTACTATGCTAGGGGATACACCAGTAATCGTAAGTATAATTAGGGATATTACAGAGCGAAAAAAAATTGAAGAAAAGATGCAAAGAGCTATAGAAGAAACTAAAGCCGCATATAAAGCAAAAAGTGAATTTCTAGCAAATATGAGCCATGAAATAAGGACACCTTTAAATGGGATTATCGGAATGATTGATCTTACGGCACTAACGAAGTTATCCTATGAGCAGAGAGATAATCTGCTTATTGCAAAAAATTGTGCAAATTCTTTGCTTAAGATTATTAATGATATATTGGATTTTTCCAAAATGGAAGCTGGCAAATTAGATGTAGAAAATATTGAATTTGATTTTAATATAATTATGGAAAGAATATTAAAAGCCCATTATTATTCAGCAAAAGAAAAAAGAATTGAATTAACATACCAATTACCCATAGGTATACCTCCTCTTTTAATTGGCGATCCCCATCGCTTGCAGCAAATACTAAATAATCTTTTGAATAATGCTATTAAATTTACTAATTCAGGTTATGTAAGTTTAATTATAAAAAAAATAGGCAGTAGCAACAAATATGTTGAATTGGAATTTTCAGTTATAGATACAGGTATCGGTATTTCTAAACAAGATATGAAAAAGATTTTTGATAGTTTTAGTCAAGCCGATGGATCACGAACTAGAGAATACGGGGGCACTGGACTAGGGTTGGTAATATCTAAACAATTAATTGAAATGATGGGTGGCCAATTAAAAGTTAAAAGTAAAAAAGAAATCGGTAGCACTTTTTCCTTTATTTTAAAATTTGCTATCAGTAAACAAAACAATGGAGATTCCATAGATACAGATCTTAAACCTATTACTAAAACTAAAAAAGAAGCTACAATACTATTAGTGGAAGATGATGAAATAAATAGGACTGTCATAAGCCGAATGCTTAAAGAACTTGGATACAAGTTTGAGACGGCTGATAATGGAAAAACAGCTCTTAAAATGTTGGATAATAGGGATTATGATCTTTGCCTAATGGATATTCAAATGCCCGGAATGGACGGTATTCGAACAACTGCTATAATAAGGCAAAAACAGAAAACTAAAGAAAAATACATGCCAATTATAGCATTGACGGCCCATGCCCTTTATGGAGATAAAGAGCGCTTTCTTGCAGCCGGAATGGATGAGTACTTGGCAAAGCCTTTTCAGATTACTCAGTTATTCTTTCTAATAGAAAAACTTCTCGAGAAACACAAGCAAATATCTGTTGATAATTGTGAATTATCAACAGATATATCCTTTGGTATTTCGGAGATCAATAGCTATATAAAGAATTATGCTCATAAAATTAGGCCTATTAGCAATGAAATAAAAAATTATATAGATAAATTGAAGCTAATTATAGAAAAAGGAGATACAGAGGAAATAGAAGAAGTTGCCTATAAAATAAAAGAATTGGCTTCATCAATAAGCGCAGAGAAGACAAAAAACCTTGCATTTAGGATTCAGCTTTCTTCAAGGCGAGGAGATTTAATTGAAGCAGAAAAACTATGCAAGGATCTAAATGATTTATTTGAACAATATATATTAAGAGTTTGTGAAATGGAGGAACAAAATGAAGATTTTGATTGCTGAAGATGATTTTGTGAGCAGGAAGTTTATGTTTAAGCTTTTTTCCCAATACGGAGAATGTGATATGACCATAGATGGAATTGAAACTGTTGAAGCCTTTGTTCTAGCTTACAATTTAGGTAAACCCTATGACCTTATTTGCCTTGATATTATGATGCCCAAGATAGATGGCCTCAAAGCACTAAAAACAATAAAAAGTTTCGAAGAAAAAAAGAAAGTGCCGCAGTCCGATAGATGCAAAGTAATTATAACTAGTGCCCTGGATGAAGAAGAGGTTACATTTAATTTTTTTAGAACTGGAAATGAAGTTTATCTTACAAAGCCTATTGATGCTAATAAAATAAAAGATGTGTTAAAAAAATTAGGGTTAATTAGCTAAAGCAAATTGGAGTTGATTCGATGAATAAAAAGCTGCATATATCAAAATGCAATGAAAACCATATACTTGCTGAAGATATAATAAATGATTACGGTGCCTATATATTGCGTAAGGGTACTTCCATAAACGAATATATCATTAAAAGGCTGAGGGCTTATGGCATTGAATACTTAATGGTAGCTGAAAAAGAAAGCCATAGCATTATAGATTCTAATTATAGAATATTTGAAAAAAAGTATGAAAATATTGTAGGCAAGATGAAGAACATGGCAAGGAAGCTTATAAAAGGTGAAAGATTTGATTATGATATAGTAAAAAACATGACTGAATCAATTGTAATGGAACAAAAACATCCTGAGCATATAATTAAATGCCTAGGGAAAATTAGGGAGTTTGACGATATTACTTATTACCATAGCATCAATGTGTCTTTTTATGCAATGCTAATTGGGGGTTGGCTCAACTTAGCTAGAGATGATATAAAATTGCTAGTTCAAGCTGGATTGCTACATGATTTGGGAAAAATAAAAATACCTAATGGGCTTTTAAACAAAAAAGAAAAATTAACTTTGGAAGAATTTCAAGAGATTAAAAGACATCCCATTTATGGTTACGAAATAGTAAGGGATAATGACGATATATCTGAAATAATTAAAGATGTTATTTTAATGCATCATGAAAGAGAAGATAAATCCGGTTACCCCTTACAGGTCTCCGGTGACGATTTAAGTATGTATACAAAGATTATCGCTGTTGCAGATGTATATGATGCTATGACCTCGAAAAGGCCATATAAAGATGCTCTAACCCCCTTTGATGCCTTTGAAGAGTTTTTTATAGAATGTAGGGGGCGTCTAAATATAAAAGTTGCTAACGCCTTACTATATAATTTATCAAGATATTATATAGGTAGCAAAGCCTTACTCAATACAGGGCAAACAGCTTATATAGCATATATACCATTACAATGTATTTGGAAACCCATTGTAGATACTGGTACCGAACTTTTGGATTTATCAGGAGAAAAAAAAGTATTTATAGAATGTATGATTTGACAGCAAATGGAAGTGATTAAAATGGAAACACTGCAAAAAGAAAAAGAAAGATTGGAACTAACCCTTAGTAGCATTGGAGACGGTGTTATTACAACGGATACGGCCGGTCTAATTCTCTCTATGAATAATAGTGCAGAAAAAATTACCCAATGGTCTTCAAGCACTGCTATTAATAGGCCTTTATTTCAGATTTTTAAAGTTGTGGATAAGGATACGGAAAAACCACTGGAAAACCTATTGGAAACAATTATAAAGGAAGGAAAAATTACAGGGCTTAAAAAGAATACTGTACTTATAACAAAAGGAAAAGATAGAAAATATATATCCGCCAGCCTTTCACCAATTATGTTTAAAGATTCAATTACTGGTACAATTATTGTCTTTCGGGATATAACGAGAATAAAAGAAGCGGAAGAAAGAATTATGATGGAAAGACAAAATTTATTATTGATTTTTGATAAAGCACCTATTGGAATGATATTAGTAGATAAAAATCGTATTATAAAAAAAGCAAATAAAGCCATATTGGAAGTGTTTGGAAAGGCAGAAAAAGATATTATAAATAAAGGAATAGGCGATGGGCTTGGCTGCGTTTATGGTAATAATAGTGGGAAAACTTGCGGCTTTAATGGGAACTCCTGTGAGAAATGTGAACTTAGAAAAGCGCTAAATGATGCAATAAGTGGAGGTAGGGAAATAAAGAGTCGTTATACATCATATAAAACCGCTAATGAAGAACGTTGGCTTAAAATAAATTCAGTTCCCATAATAATTGATGGTAAAAAACACGCAATAATGGTTATTGATGACATTACAAAAGCAAAAACAGCGGAAGAAGGATTAAGAAGATATCGCATTTTGTCAGAGCATGCCAATGATATTATTATTTTTGCTGATATAACAGGGAAGATTATTGAAGCGAATAGTGCAGCATTGATATCTTATGGTTTTACAAAAGAAGAAATACTTAAAAGGTCTATTTTTGACTTAATTAATCCTGATAATAAGACGCCAATTAAAACGAAAATTGGCGGTGTAAATACGGAAGGTATATATTATGAAGCTATTGCAAAAAGAAAAGACGGGTCAATGTTTTTTGTAGAATCAATTATGCAAAGCACAATTGTTTCTCAAGAAAGAGTGCTTTTTAGTATTCAAAGAGATATTACAGAAAGAAAACAGGCGGAAAGAGAATTAAAAGAAGCGAGAGAACGAGCTGAGGCCGCAAATTATGCCAAATCTGAATTCTTGGCTAATATGAGTCATGAAATACGCACACCTTTAAATGGTATGTTGGGAATGATAGATTTAACTTTATTGACGGGCTTAACTAAAGAGCAAAAAGAGAACCTTTTTATAGCAAAAACTTGTGCATCAAATTTATTAAATTTAATAAATGACATTTTGGATTTTTCAAAGCTGGAAGCAAAAAAAATGAAAATAGAGAATATTAATTTCAGTCTATCCGAAATAGTGGGGGAGATAATAAGGCCTCATGGCATAAAGGCTAGGGAAAAGAATTTAGAGCTATCCTATTATATAGACTTGGGGATTCCTGAAAACCTTAACGGAGATCCCGGTAGAATTAAGCAGATACTAAATAATTTTCTTGATAATGCAATTAAATTTACTGAAATAGGGGAAGTTAAAATTTCTATAAGTTTAAAGGAAAAAAAACCAAACTCTGTAGTGCTGGAATTTAAGGTTAGTGATACAGGAGTAGGCATAGATGATAGGGATAAAGAAAAAATATTCGATATATTCAGCCAGGCGGATAGTTCGATAACTAGGAAATTTGGAGGCACGGGGCTTGGACTTGCCATATCCAAGGAATTGGTGGAAATGATGGGCGGAAGGATATACCTGGAAAGCCAGATAGGCGAGGGCTCTACTTTTTCTTTTATCATAGAGTTGTCCTTAGGTGAACTTAGATTAAATGACCAAGATAAGGCGGAACAGCCTATAAAAGTAGAAAAACCGCTGCGGATTCTGCTTGCCGAAGATGATAAGATAAGCCAAATTGTAATTAAACGCCTACTTATGGAAAATGGCCATATTGTTGAAATTGCAAATAATGGAATAGAAACCCTTCAAATTATTGAAGAAGAAATCTTTGATTTGATTTTGATGGATATACAAATGCCGGAGATGGACGGCGTGGAGGCAGTAAGAAGAATAAGAAGAAGTGAAAAAGGCACTGGAGCCCATATTCCCATAATTGCACTTACTGCTTACGCCTTAAAAGGTGATAGGGAGAAGTATTTATCCTCAGGTATGGACGGTTATATATCAAAACCTGTGAATTTAAATATTTTGATTAAAACTATTGGGGAGGTTATGGATAAAACAGCAAATTTACATAACTGGGATATAGATAAAAATTTTGAGATTAAAGATTTAATGGGGGAAAATTTTAAAGAATTTAAAGATACAGTAATTAACAGTATAGATGCAAAAATAAAGATGCTTAAAGCAATTGTAGAGGCTAAGGATTTTTATAATATAGAAAAGTTATCCGATGAAATAAAATACCTTGGGGAATCAGTGGGTATGAAAGAAATAAAAACCGTATTTTTCAAACTGCAACTTGCCGCCAGAAGAGAGGATATTGAGGCCGTTAAAGAGAGGTATAAAGAGTCGATAGATACTTGGAATAATGTATTAGATTCAATTTAAAACTTAAAGCATGTAGTAGAAAGATGTTATTTAACAAAAAAAGAGGTAGTGTAAAGTATTTTATGAAAAAAACGAGGAGGACTAAAAATGAGAATTTTAATAGTAGAAGATGACCTTGCTAGTAGGAAGTTTTTATCAAAGCTATTATCTAAATATGGCCAATGTGATATTACCGTAGATGGCATGGAAGCTTTGGAAGCATTTATGTTAGCCTGGGATGACGGAGAACCTTATGACCTTATATGTCTTGATATTATGATGCCTAATTTAGATGGGGAAAAGACCCTTAAAATGATCAGAGACATTGAAAAGCAAAAAGCCATTGAAGATAAAGACAGAGTAAAAATAATTATGACAACTGCATTAAACGAGGCAAGCAGGGTGAAAAGTGCTTTTGATACAGGTTGCGAAGCCTATGCATCCAAACCCATAAATACTGAAAAGCTTATCGAAGTAATAAGAAATCTTGGTTTGATAGAATAAGCGATATTTTCTTTTTAGGAGGTAAGTCATGCACAAAATATTGATAGCTGACGATGAAAGTGCCCTAAGGTTATTAGTCGCCGGGACCCTTGAAATTGGTGATTATAATATTATTGAAACAGACAATGGAATTGATGCTTTGAATATGGCGAAAAAAGAAAAGCCGGATTTAATTGTTCTGGATGTAATGATGCCCGGTATGACCGGTTATGAAGTATGTGAAAAAATAAAGACAAATCAGGAACTCAAGAATATTAAAATTTTAATCTTAACTGCCAAGGGCCAGAAAGTGAGTAAAGAAATAGCTCAAAAAGTAAAGGCAGACTATTATTTGTCAAAGCCTTTTAGCCCCGCTAAACTTTTATCTGCAGTAAAAGATATTTTAGGGGTATAAGGGTAATGAGGACGACTTTTCTGTTAATTTTGACCATGCTATTATCCTTTAGTATTATACTGCCCGTAGATGCCTATTCCTATGATGTGGATTTATGTGAAGCTTTTGAGCATCACGGCTCCATATTGCTTATAATAGATGGTGACAATAATAATATTGTTTATGCAAATAAATCAGCAGCGGATTTTTATGGCTACAGTATAGAAGAATTGGAAAAAATGAAAATCGATGATTTAAATGTTTTAAAAAATGAAGAAATCAAAGCGGAAATGGATGCGGCAGCAGAAGGGAAAAGAAATTATTTTAATTTTAAACATCGCTTAGCTAATGGAGATATTCGTATTGTAGCCGCTAATTCATATACATATCAATATAATAACAAAACATTATTTATATCATTAATTAATGATATAACTGAACAGATGCAGCTAAGAGCTAAGGAAAAAATATTTATTAAAATTCTTGTTGGTATCGTAGTTTTATTATTGGGAATCGGTTTTTTGCTTTTTAAAAGTATTAAAAAGCTGGAAGAAAAGAATCATGAAATAAATAATGTAAATGAATTGCGTAATCTTTTTATAAATGCTCATTATGGTCAAATATATTTAAAGGACGAAAATCTCAAATATGTTTTTGTAAATGAATGGGTAAAAGATTTTTTCAAAAAAGATTATTCGGAAATAATTGGTTTTGATGATTTTCAATTGACTGACAGAGAGTTTGCTGAGAAGCGCAAGAATATTGAATTAAAAGTCTTGAAGGAAAAGAAAACAGTAATTGATATTATAAAATGGGATAATAAAATTTTTGAAAAGATGAAATTTCCCGTAAAATTATTGAATGGGCAATGGGGTGTAGGAGGCTATGCAAGGGATATAACGGAAGAATATAATAATAAAATAAAACTTGAAAAAATAAATACGGAGCTGATAACTAAGCAATATTCTTTAGAGGGGCAGAATGCTCTTATAGAAGAACTCAATGCTCAATTGGAAGAAGAAAACATACGCTTCTTACAGCAAAAGGAAACCTTACAGGCTATAATAGAATCCCTCGGAGCTGGAGTAATGATGCTGGATTTGGGAGGAAATATAATATTTATAAATAAAGCTTGGAAGGAAATGTTTGCTTACCTTAATATAAATAACAAATACTTTTCCAAGGACAGCTTTTATATAAATAACCACTCAGGAATGGATACAAGGCTTTTTATTAATAAAATGCTAATGGGAGCGGAAAACAAAGAAGAATTAATTCAGGATATAATAGGACTAATTGATGATAAAAATAGCAAACATTCAGTCTATATAGAGCAAAGGGAGCCTATTAAGCGTTTTCTTCATTTATATTCCAACCCATGTATTAGCCAAGAAAACCATGTTTTTGGCAGAATTTTTGTTATTAGAGATATTTCACATGAAAAAGAAGTGGACAGGATGAAATCAGAGCTAATTACTACTGTAAGCCATGAACTAAGAACTCCTATGAGTAGTTTATATGGATTTTCTGAATTGCTACTAACCAGAGAACTTCCAGAAGAACGACAAAAAGAATATTTCAAAATCATAAATTCCGAAGCAAAAAGGTTAACAAATCTTATTAATAATTTTCTTGATATTCAAAGAATTGAAAGTGGTATAAGAAATTATAATAAGGAACTTTGCTCCATTGGCACTATAATAGAAGAAGCTATAAAATTATTTAGGGGGTCCAGCCAAAACCATAGGATTAATTATATAAAAAGTAAAGAAAACATATCTGATATTTATTGTGATAAAGATAGGGTATTTCAGGTTCTTTCAAATTTAATATTAAATGCTATTAAGTATTCACCAAAAGGTGGCGAAATTAAAATAAATTTGACCAGGAAAGGCGAATATTTAAAAGTTACTATTGAAGATCAGGGGCTTGGTATACCGAAAGAAGTAAAAGACAAAGTTTTTGATAAGTTTTATAGGGTGGATAACGATGATAGGAGAGAAATTGGCGGAACCGGCTTAGGGCTATCAATTAGCAAAGAAATAGTTGAAGCCCATGGAGGGGATATAGGGGTAGAATCAACTTTAGGTCAAGGCAGCCTCTTTTATTTCAGCCTACCGCTTACAAAAGAACGCACAAAATAATTTTCTCTTGGTGAGAAGGGAGGCTATTTAATGTACAACAAACTAGATACCCTTGTTCGGGAATCCCAACAAATTTTTTTAATGGAACTATGGGATAAGGTGGCCGAAATAGAGAAATTACTTAAAGTATATGATGAAACAAATAAGAAAGATAAGGTACAAGAACTCCTTAGGTTTTTCCATTCAATGAACGGCACCGCATCTACAATAGGTTTACAGGAGTTTGCTTCAATAGGGCGTAAGTGGGAGGCAAAACTGAAAAAGACATTGGAACAAGATAGGACTTTGGATGACAATGTTATTAAAGATATATATAGTGAAGTGCTAAAAATAAAGGACAAGCTAAATGGTTTAGATGATAATAAAATGCTGAAAATAAACTCAGAGACTGAAAATAGTTACTTAAGCATACATAGCAGGGGAAAAGTATTGCTGATTGATGATGACTTTGCTATTTTAAAACTACTGGAAAATGCCCTTACAAATGAGGGATACACAGTATATATATGTGACGATTCCGTTCTAGCTTTTGATATAATTACCGCTGTTAAACCAGATATAATACTATTAGATGTCTTAATGCCGGAGCTTAGCGGCTACGAATTATTAAAAAAAATAAGAAAAGAACCCAAGTATTCAAATATACAAATATTTTTTCTAAGTGCTATAGATAATGCCGAGGACAGAATAAAAGGAATGAGACTAGGAGCGGATGACTATATTACAAAGCCCTTTATTATAGATGAAGTATTAGCTAGAATCGAAGCTGCACTTAGAAGAGCCAATAAATATAAAGAAAAGTTTCTTAGAGATGAATTTACCGGTGCATATTCAAGACACTATTTTAACTATCGTATTATTGAAGAATTTGAAAAATACAAACGTACCGGTAAAACCTTTTCCATGGCTTTTTTAGATATTGATTATTTTAGATTGATAAATGAAAAATATGGCTATAGGATTGGAGATACGGTGCTAAAGGAACTGGTAATTTACTTGAATAACAATATAAGGAAATACGATGCGCTATTTAGATATGGAGGGGAAGAGTTTATTTTATTCTTACCCGACACAGAAATGTCCATAGCATATCCTATAATAGATAGGCTAAGAAAAGGTTTTGAGGAAAAAAATATTTGCATTGATGATAAGGTTATTAAAATTACTTTTAGCGCCGGTATCGTCCAAGTAGATGAAGTGTTTTCTGATACGGAACAGTTAGTGGAGTATGCTAATAGAACAATGCACAGAGCCAAAAGACATGGTAGAAATAAAGTGGCCGTTTTTGATAGGAAGATGACTATAAAAGATTTTTCCTCCTGATATAGATGGATTTGAAGTATGTAAAAGAATCAAGAATTATGAAGGCTATAGCTAATTAGCCTCTTCACAACGTAATTTTTATCAAATATTAAAAACCTTTAATAAAAATATATAATAGCATATTAATGAGTGAACTGTAACGGAATAAAATTGATTTATAAAAAATAATTAAATTATAGTTTATTTTACGAATAAAATTTGATACAATATACCCATAGGAGGTGAGGGTTATGATTGAGCAGGTGTTCAAATTAACTCAAGGGAATGAAAAGGCTGTAGAAAGAATATTATTTGATGAAAATGTTCATTATTTGCATATGGTATTTAATAAAGACGAAGGGCTACCAGAGCATTTTTCCAATTCCAATGTATATATGACTATTATAAGAGGCAAACTCTCCATCGCTTTAAATGATCAAGAAATTCATGAATATGATGGGGGTACTATGCTAAAAATTCCTTATAAAACAAAAATGAATATAAGGAATTTACATTCCGAAACTTTGGAGCTTATTGTTGTAAAAGCTCCTGCCCCTAAGGACTAGCATGCTCCTGTCCGCCAGATAAATATCGGATATGTAGGGTAAATGGATCTATCTATAAGTAGGAAATGGCCTAGTGCTATTCCATTAAAAAGGAGGAAGATTTATGAGTATGTTTTGTTATCAATGTCAGGAAACAGCAAAAAACACAGGCTGCACTATCCGTGGCGTATGCGGAAAAAATGAAGAGGTTGCAAAACTTCAAGACTTATTAATATACACTTTAAAAGGCATTTCGGATATTATAATAAAGAACAAAATTGATGTTAGTGAACTATCGGACATCAATCATCAGGTTTTAAATAGCTTGTTTATGACCATTACAAATGCGAATTTCGATGATTTTGCTTTTGAAAAACAAATCAAAAAAATGATTGCTATGAGAGATTCTTTGGAATTTGACAGCAGCATTGAACTTTATGATGCAGCTTTATTTCAAATCGGAGATAGAGAATCTATGTTGGACAAGGCTGCCAAGGTTGGTGTGTTAGCTACGGAAAATGAGGATGTACGTTCTCTTCGAGAATTGATTATTTATGGTCTTAAAGGAATGGCTGCCTATATGGAGCATGCACTGAATCTTGATAAGGAAAATATTGAAGTAAATGAATTTGTATATGAAGCCCTTGCAGCTACCTTAAATGATGATCTTTCAGTGGACGAGCTAGTGGTTTTAACTCTTAAAACTGGAGAATACGGGGTAAAATCCATGGCTTTGCTTGATGAGGCAAATACATCAGCTTATGGTCACCCAGAAATAACGGAAGTAAATATTGGTGTTAGAGATAAGCCTGCTATTCTGATTTCCGGTCATGATTTAGGTGATCTGGAGTCTTTACTAGAGCAGACCCAAGGCACTGGTGTAGATGTTTACACTCATGGCGAGATGCTTCCAGCTCATTCTTATCCAGCATTTAAAAAATATGAAAACTTTGTAGGAAACTATGGGAATGCTTGGTGGAAGCAGATTGAAGAATTTGAAAGTTTTAATGGGCCTATTCTTTTTACCACCAATTGTATAGTACCTCCTAAAAGTGAAGATGTAAGAAAGCGTATTTTTACAACTAATTCAGTAGGATATCCGGAATGCACCCATATAGTAGCCAATAGTGAAGGGAAAAAGGACTTTTCACAGATTATAGAACTTGCTAAGACATTACCGCCACCGGTACAGATTGAAGAGGGAAATATAATTGGGGGATTTGCTCATAATCAAGTGCTGGCTCTTGCAGATAAAGTAGTGGATGCTGTGAAGTCTGGTGCCATTAAGAAGTTTTTTGTTATGGCCGGATGTGATGGTCGAATGAAATCCAGGGAATATTATACTGAGTTTGCAAAAGCATTGCCAAAAGACACAGTAATTCTTACAGCTGGCTGTGCAAAATATAGATATAACAAACTTCCTTTAGGCGATATAGGGGGGATTCCCAGGGTCCTTGATGCAGGACAGTGCAATGATTCTTATTCTCTTGCATTAATTGCTCTTAAGCTGAAAGAAGTGTTTGAACTTGAGGACATAAACAATTTACCCATTGCCTTTAATATTGCTTGGTATGAACAAAAGGCCGTAATTGTACTTTTGGCCCTTTTATACCTTGGCATAAAGAATATCCACCTTGGGCCTACGTTGCCCGGGTTTTTATCCCCTAATGTAGCAAAAGTTCTAGTTGAAAACTTTGGCATTGCTGGTATAGGCAGCGTAGAAGATGATATAAAACTTTTTATGGAATAAAATGAATCATAGTCACTGTAAGGGCAGACAATTTTGTCTGCCCTTAAGTATTTTTGCACTATTCAAGCCAAAATGTATATCTGAGATGATAGTCTAGTCTATGGAAAGCTCTTTGACTAGTTCAATTATATCTTCCGAAGCGAAGAAATAATTGCCCTTTATGTTGTAGCCTGTAATAGCAAAGTCTTTTCCATCTATGTTGATTATGGGATTTGCTATTATTGGCTTTACGTTTTTATCTAAAGATGTTAAATCACTATCTAATTTAATATAGGTCTCGCCTATGGAGATTTTTATTTCCTGTTTTTCTTCATTATACCCTAGCGAGAATTTATATTCAGTATCGGCGAGTGTAGCAGCTAAATCTCTAAGCTTAATATAATTTTTATCCTCTATAGAATATCCTTCCACCGTTGCCTCTCCTACACTTATGGTAACTATGCTAGCAAAACTTTCAGTCTTGTCTTCCTCACCTTCGTCTTCTTCATCATCCAATGGGATATTGTGTTCTTTGTATATTTCTACAAGTCTTTCTTCACCTAGTAGGCTTGGCACAAAAGGTATTTCAAATTCATAATCTTCCTTATATACCCCATCACCAATTTGGTCAAGGAAGTATGTATTTATTTCATTATAAATCAAAGTAGCATCTTCATAGGCATTTTTCAGTTTTTCTACTGTATATTTTGTCGATAGTTTAATTGCTTCCTCAGGCTCCGCATCTATAAAGTTTTTCTCTACTTTTTTTAATTCTTCAATAAGACGGGCTTCTTCTTTTTTATGGTACTCCCTTACATACTTGCCATAAAGCTCCCTATCAATTTCACAAAAACCTGCGACTCCCCTCATTGTCCAATAAGCTGAATCCGGAGTGAATTGTCCACCGGGAAGGGTATAGGGTTCAAAGGATTCGGTAGTTCCACCTATAATAGGTACATATTGAGTAAACTCAGCATTTCCCATAGCCATCCAAAGAACTCCGCCTAATCCGTCAGGATAATCTTTACGGATTTGCATTACATGACATTCAGCTTGTTCTGAGACACCTATAGCCCTTACTTTACCTTTGTTTTCCGGTAAGTTTGCATCTAAAGAAGTGCCTTCATTGCGATATCTTTGAAATTCCATTACATCTTCTAAAGAGATTTTCTTTGCGGTTTTTTGGAAAAGCTCAAAATCCTCTGCATCATGGGCTATATTTTTTGAAGAATCAAGAAAATTGATTCCTGCCCATAGCCTATCCCTATTATAGTCTTGCAAGGGCTCACCATAAGTTTTCTTAAGGTTTATAAGGCCATCTTCTTCAACTAAAAATCCATGTTCCTTGGGAAGATTAACAATATTTTCAGAAGCATAGACGTTTTCCTTATCATTTATATCAACTTTGCCTAACATATAGCAATTTGCTATCACTGAAAAAGCGTCATCAGGGTACTTTACCGCACAATATTGATGTCCTGATAATAATTCCATATACCAAATTTCATCTTTGTCAGCTAAAAGTACTACAGCACCTTCTTGACATCCTTTTGCATCCATAATTTCACCGATTAGTTCTACACCCTCTTTGGCAGTCTTAATTCTTGGTAGAACAACGGTAACGATGGATGATTCATATATGCCGTCTTCCGTTAGCGGGTCTGCTTCCATAGCTTCATCATTGCCTTCAGCAGTAACGGTAGCTGACATGGCAACACCGTGTTCATTCCAACCTACGGATTCAAATATATCTCCTTCATCTTGATAGCCATCAGGAGTGGCGGTGTACTTGTATGTTTCCTCCGGCATAGGCCAAGAAAATCCATATTCGTCTTCGTACATGGCACCAGGCTCATAGGTTTTTGCAGGAACTATAATAAACATTTTATTATGAGATGAGCTAACATCCTCAGTTCTTGCAATCATAGGATGGCCGTCAGCGGATACATCCTTGCCCACCACTGTAGCAGTGCATGCAAAAGCGGGCTGAGCCATACTTAAGATAAGTAAAAAAGCAAGGGATACAATAAAGAGTTTTTTCACAAATCTTTTTGTCATTTAATTCTCCTCCTATTATATTTTATTATATTATCGGTAAATTGATTATAACATAAAAAAGCGGAAAAAATGGTCATTTGTCCCTTCTTTATATATATAAAGAAGCTATTACTGTTTTGGAATCTGTCTGAATACAATTTAAAGCTACGGCAATCGTAGCAAATACGCCAATCTACTTATGGGAAAAGATATAGTATGAAAGGTAATTATTCTTTTAGGTTTTCTTCTAAATTTTTAAATAAGTATTGTTGGAATTTTCATAATTATAGTATATCTTTAGATAAGATAAAATTTAAGCTGGTTCTTTATGATAAATCTAAGAAAATTATTTATTATTGGGAATAAAGCATAGCGCAGCCGCGCCGATAATACCTGCATCATCTTTTAATTCAGTTTTTACTATTTCGCATATTTGGGTGTTTTCTTTTATGGCCCTTTTATTAATAATTTTCATTATTTTTGGATGTAAAGTATTCCATTGATTTGAGATTCCTCCACCTAAAGCTATTTTTTCCGGATTAAATATATTTATTATATTTGATATACCTATTCCAAGATAAAAAGCTTCTTTATCAACTATATCCTTCGCTAGTTTATCGCCTAGTTTTGCAGCACTAAAAACATGCTCCGCCTTTATAATGTTAGCCGCGGCTAATATTTTTATTGTTGAATTTTCTCCTGCCTCAATGGCTTTTTGAGCGAACTTTGCCATAGCTGTACCTGAGGCCATAACTTCAAAGCAGCCATAGTTTCCACAATTACATCGCTCACCGTTTATATCTATGACCATATGACCTATTTCTCCAGCACCATGGCTAGTGCCGAAATAAGGTTTTCCTTCTATTATTATGCCTCCTCCTATTCCGGTGCTGATAGTCATGTATATAAAATTATTTGTACCCCGGCCTGAGCCATATAGATATTCACCGTAAGCTGCCGCCGTGGCATCGTTAATTATTTTAATGGGGGTAGAAAATCCTTCTCTCATAAGTTTTCCTAGTGGCACTCCTTCCCAATAGGGAAGATTCGTAAGGGAAAGAATTCTTCCTCTTTTTTCATCAATAAAACCAGGCACAGCTATGCCGATACCAGACAAATTTTTTTCATTAAGACTTGATTTTTTAAGAAGCAAAGAAATATTATCCTTAATTCTGTTTAAAATATAGTCAGGCCCTTTATGGGGAAGAGTCCCTTCTTTAATTTTCACCATAATATTGCCATTGCCGTCTACTATGCCTATTTTTAATGTTGTACCACCCAAATCAACGCCACAAAAAAACTTTTTCACCTTTCCACCTCTCACTTAAGCTTCCGTTTATCGCTTTTTATCTTAAGTTTTTTCTTTTTTCTTTCCTAGAAAATTGCTTACGACTACGCCTCCGACTATGAGAACAGAGTCTGTAAAATGGTAGTAAGAAGCTTTTTCTTTACTTATTCGGGCGAAATAAAAGTTTCCTAGTTTCTCCATAGCCTTGCTTATATAATATATTACAGGGCATCTTGGTTCTTGGCCTATAGCCAGGGGCTCTGATTTAACTCAGTAATCGTAGCAAATATAATAGTTTGATTATAGTAATAATTTTATCTGTTGATTCTGCAAAGTGTGGATAATAATCTTATGTCTGAACCATAGTCTGAAAATTGTAAAATACTTGTTTTAATTCTTTCTATTGTTATAATTATATCGAAAGTTTATTAATATATCAAAGATTTTAGGGGGATTACATAGCTTTAAATAGTATAAGAGTAGATAGATTGTTTTATTTCCTTATATGGAAAAGAAAATGGAAAAGAACTATATTGATTCAATATTTTGCATTAAGAAACAATAAAGGAGAATATAAGGGAACACTTGAAGCCAGTCAAGATATAATAGAAATAAAAGGCCTGGAGGGGGAAAAAAATTATTAGAATGGGAGTAAATTGAAGTTATTGACATATGACCGAAACGGTGTATAATTATATTTAGGACTCAACAGAAAAAATTCTAATAGGCCAGGATTATTTAGAAGAAATGGCGTAGGCCGCAGATTTGGGCGCGGGCGAAGCTTATAAAACTACTATAGCCTATTATTAATTTTTTAGCTACAAAAGTGAGGTGAATGCATAATATGGCAAGGCCTAGAAAATGGAGAAGAGTATGCGATTTACCGGAGCACAATTGTTTCGGTCCTTTAAACATGCATATAAATAAAGACCATTTTGTAATTATGTCCATTGACGAATATGAAAGCATACGTTTAATAGATTTGGAAGGAATGACTCAGGAAGAGTGTTCCCAGCGAATGCATGTTGCCCGGACAACGGTACAGCGTATCTATAGTGATGCCAGAAAAAAATTGGCTGAATCTATAGTTGAAGGCAAAATGCTAAGAATAGAAGGCGGCGACTATGAGCTTTGCAATGGATTAGATAGGTTATGCGGTAATGGCAGATGCCATAGACACAGACATGGAAAAAACAAAGGAGGATTATAATGAAAATAGCAATACCGGTAAATGATAAGTCTTTTGAAGGAGGTATATGTCAGTCTTTTGGGCGGGCTCCCTATTTTTTAATATATGATACGGAGTCAAAGGAAAATAAATTCTTGGAAAATATTGCGGCAATGAGCCGAGGTGGCGCTGGAGTGAAGGCAGCCCAAATGATTGTAGATAAGGAAGCAAATGCACTTCTTACACCCAGATGTGGTGATAATGCAGCAGATATTTTGAAATTGGCAGATATAAAATTATATAAGACCATAGGCGACTCTATTTCGGATAATATAAAAGCTTTTTCTAAAGGTGAATTATCTTTGCTTTTAGATATACATGAGGGATTTCATAATAATGGAGAAAGATAGTATGAAAATTGCTATACTAAGCGGCAAAGGCGGTACGGGGAAGACACTTTTATCCGTTAATATGGCTGCGGTGGCAAGGGATTCAACTTATATTGATTGTGATGTGGAGGAGCCTAATGGTCATCTTTTTTTTAAACCGGAGGATCTTATAAAAGAAAAAGTGACGGTTAAGATCCCTCTTGTTGATATGGAACTTTGCAATGGCTGCCGTAAATGTGTGGAGTTTTGCAAATTTAATGCATTAGCCTATATCAATAATAGATTATTAGTCTTTGAAGATATTTGTCATTCTTGTGGTGGTTGTGTCTTGGTTTGCCCTGAAAAAGCCTTGTGGGAGAAAGACGAAATAATAGGTGAAATACAAAAGGGACGTTGGGGGAATGTAAATATTCTTAGTGGTATATTAAATATAGGTGTGCCTTCCGGAGTACCAATAATTGATCGTCTCTTAAATGATATTCCAAAGGATGGAGGAACTGTTATTGTTGATTGCCCGCCAGGAAGTGCCTGTATTGTTATGGAAAGTATTAAAGATGCGGATTATTGTGTATTGGTGGCAGAACCTACTTTATTCGGAGTTCATAATCTTAACATGGTGTATGAGCTTGTAAAACTTTTTAAAAAACCCCATGGTGTTGTGCTTAATAAATGTGTTGAAGGGGAAAATCCTGCCGAAGAATTTTGCATAAAGAACAATATAAAAATTTTAGGGAAAATTCCTTTTGATAATAAACTTGGAACACTTAATTCAAATGGTCTTATAGCAGTTGAGGAAAACCAAGAATATAAAGATTTGTTTTTAAAGTTGTTAGAAAAAGTCACCAAGGAGGTGCAATATGAAACAATTGTTAATCCTTAGTGGCAAAGGCGGTACAGGGAAGACTACTATAGCAAGTGCTTTTATAAAACTTGCAAAGGCAAAGGCTTATGCAGATTGTGATGTGGATGCCCCGAATTTGCATTTGGTAATAGACAAACTCCCGGAAGCTGTAGTTACAGATTATTACGGTTTGGATAAAGCAGTAATTGATCCAGCTATTTGTAGCAAATGTGATTTATGCAGACAAAATTGTCGTTTTAATGCAATCTATGTGGATGATGATTATATAGTTGATTATTATGGCTGTGAAGGTTGTAGCGTTTGTGAATTTGTTTGTCCTGAAAACGCAATAAGGATGCAGCCGGCGGTAGCCGGAGAATTAATGCTTTATAAAGGTGATGCTATCTTTTCTACTGCTCAGCTTAAAATGGGTAGTGGCAATTCGGGGTTACTGGTAACTGATGTAAAAAAGCAATTAAAAAGGGCTGCAAAAGAAGTAGATTTTGCCATAGTTGATGGTTCTCCCGGGATCGGCTGTCCCGTAATTGCATCTTTAAGTGGGGTTGATATGGTTTTAATAGTGGCTGAGCCTTCTGTGTCTGGTATAAGTGATTTGGAGCGAATAATTAAAACTGCCAAGAATTTTCAAATAAAAATAGCTGTATGCATTAATAAATATGATACCAATATGGATAACACAAAAAGCATTAAAGATTTTTGTGAGGAAAACAATCTATTTATGGTTGGAAATATTCCTTTTGATAAAGAAGCCGTAACAGCTGTTAATGCCGGTCAAACCATTGTAGATATAGAATGTACTGCAGGTAGAGCAGTAAGAGATGTTTATGAAAAGGTTCTTGGAATATTAAATAATGATAAATAAACTATCTTTAATCAATTTGCATAGGACTATTCTTATACTTTAAAGAAAATTATAAAAAGAAAGTGGGGATAAAAATTGAAAATTGCAGTAGCTAGTGAAGGAAAAACTGTCACTGAACATTTCGGACATTGTGAAAACTTTAATATTTATGAAGTAGAAGATAATAAAATAATTAAAAGCGAATCTGTACCTAACCCAGGACACAAACCAGGATTTTTGCCTAATTTTTTAAATGATATAGGTGTAAATGTGATTATTTCTGGTGGTATGGGCGGGGGAGCCGTTGATATTTTTAATGAAAAAGATATAGAAGTAATTGTAGGTGCCAAAGGTGATGCTAGGGACAATGTACAGCTATATTTGGAAGGGAAATTAGAGTCCACTGGTTCTGTCTGTCATCAGCATCAGCATAAGGACGAATGCCATTAATATTAAAATTGTGAAATAAGGGCAGGGATTTATCCCTGCTTAAATCATTTTTGCTTCTTTATTTCTAAAAAAGGGTTTTGATACATCATGTAGAATATAAATATTATATATTTTATTTAGGTGGTATCATATACTATGCTGGCATTAAATATAAATTGTGAAGATCTTTATTTTAAAAATATAAAAAAAGAAGACCTTGATTCTGTATTAAGCCTTTATAATGATAGTTGCGAATCAATGTTTGCAACGGGTAAAGATGAGGACTTGTCATTTAACGATATTAAGGAGAAGTATTTAGAAACCTTAATAAACAATCATGAGTTTTTTACTGGAATTTATCTAAAAAATATTAAAGAAATTATAGGTGTAATAAAGGGCCGTATAGATTATGACGATGATGAAAAACTTTGGATATCATCGTTTTTGATTAGAGAAAAGTATAGATCCGGAGGCATAGGAAAAAAATGCGTAAATGCAATTACTACATTTATGAAAGAAACATATGATATAAAAAACGTATTTATAGGTGTAATAGCAAGCAATGTATCAGGCCAAGCTTTTTGGAAGAGTATTGGTTTTAAATATCAAAGAACCATTAAAAGGTTTATGAACTTAAATAATAATTATGTGGATTTTATTATAATGAAAAAAACAATATAGGATTTGCATCGTATGTGTTGATAAAATTTTAACTAAGCTTATAATTAATACATGATAAGAATATATGTTTATACTACTAGCTTTTTGTTAGTATTGTGTCTATTATTTCGGGAAGGGGGAGAAAATTTGAATTTAAGAGAAATAAAAGAAAGAGTAAAAGCCAGAGTTTTATGTGGAGAAGAGTTTTTAGATACACATGTCCAGTATGCTTTTGGTTCCGATTTAATGAGTGATGTTTTAGCTTATGTTAAAGGAAATACACTATTGCTTACAGGGCTTACTAATCCTCAAGTAATAAGAACTGCCGAAATGGCAGATGTAGTTGCTATACTCTTTGTTAGGGGCAAAACCCCGGAGCAAGACGTAATTGATTTGGCAATGGAAAATAATATGGCAGTTTTAACCACTAAATATACTTTATATACTACCTCGGGAATTCTATATAATCAAGGTCTGAGGGGTATAGAAGAAGATGAATACAGGGGTTGTCTAAATGGATAATATCAGATATGATTATTTGATTGAAAAAGATGATTTTGAAAGAGCTGGGGAGGCTTCTAGCAATATAAAAAAGATATTGAGACAGTTAGGGCTAAACTCTGGTATTATCAGGAGAGTCTCAATCGCTGCGTATGAAGCTGAAATTAACTTGGTAATACACTCAAACGGTGGTACTATAGGAATAGAAATTGATCCCGGAAAAGTCACCATATATGCCAACGATAAAGGTCCGGGCATTAAAGACGTGGAACTTGCAATGAAAGAAGGTTATTCAACTGCTTCTGATAGAATCAGAGAAATGGGATTTGGAGCAGGTATGGGACTACCTAACATGAAGAGGTGTTCCGATGAATTTCTTATTGAAAGTGTTTTAGAAAAAGGTACTTTTATCGTTATGAAAATATTCTTGAAAGATGGTGATTAGATGGAACATGATTACCTACACTCGGTAATTTTAAAAGAAGACAGATGTATTGGGTGTACCGGCTGCCTGAAAGTTTGTCCCACAGAAGCTATAAGAGTCAGAAATGGCAAGGCTAAAATAATTCCTGAAAAATGTATCGACTGTGGTGAGTGTATACGCATATGCCCCAATCATGCCAAAAGTGTCACTACTGACGATATTTCAATTATAAAAAAGTTTAAATATAATATAGTTATTCCTTCCTTGACTCTATACGGACAATTCCCTTCCAATATAGGTATCGGCAAGATGTTAAATGCAGTAAAGAAGATTGGATTTGATGAAGTAGCGGAGGCCGCTATAGGTGCAAGAATTTCAGTTCATTTACTAAAGGATTATATAATGAAAAAGAAGAATTTGAAGCACCCTATTATTAATTCATCTTGTCCCGCAGTTATTAGGCTGATTCAAGTAAGATTTCCTGATTTATTAGCAAATATTATAGATTTAGAAACTCCTATAGAAATTACGGCAAGAATAGCGAAATCCGAGGCTATGGAAAGAACGGGACTTCCTTATGAAGATATAGGAGTAGTTTTTATAACACCTTGTACTGCAAGGGTAACTAGTGTAAGAAATCCCCTTGGAATTGAAAAATCATATATTGATGGTGTTATATCTATAAGAGAAATTTATGGAGAAATAGTTAGAAATATTGATTCCGTTAGCAATGGAAGCACAGGTTTAAGCAAAAAAGAATCACTTTTATGGCCAATAGCCGGGGGACAGGCAGAAGCCATTGAAGTTGAAAACTACTTAGAAGTGGATGGAATCAATAATGTCATAAAAGTCTTGGAAGAGGTAGAATTAGGTAAGCTGGATGATGTTGAATTTATTGAATGCTCTGCTTGCGCCGGTGGGTGCGTGGGAGGGCCATTACTTATACAAAACCCTTTTATAGCGAAAAATCGTATTATGAATTATATAAAAATTACGGAACATTCTATTATGGAGCAAGATGAATTAGATAAATATGTAAATATGTACGAAAAAGGCTTTTTAAGATTAACGGAAAAGATAGAGCCTAAAAACGTAATGTCTTTGGATACGGATTTAATTAAATCAATTCATAAAATGGAAATGGTTACGGAAATACTGAAAAATCTACCCGGCCTGGATTGCGGCGTATGCGGCTCACCAACTTGTAGGGCCTTTGCCGAAGATATTGTTAAGGGTGAAAACAATAAAGCCATATGTATAGTGAAAACTATGGAAAACTTTAAAAACAATAATATGTAGGGGGTGTTTTTTGTGACTGTAAATGAAATATGCAAAGCTTTGGAGTTAGTTCCTCTCACCGGAGATATAGGCTTGGATCGAGAAATTACCGGAGCATATATATGTGACTTATTAAGTTGGGTTATGGGACATGCAAAAAAGGGAGATGTTTGGATAACCATACAAAGTCACTCGAATATTGTTGCTGTAGCATCTTTGTTGGAATTATCCTGTATTGTTATTTGTGAAGATGCGGAAGTAGAGGACGATGCAATAAAAAAATCTATAGATGAGGGAATTCCAGTACTTTTATCAAAAAAATCAGCTTTCGAACTAGCTCAAGGTTTGATTGATTTGGGTCTAGGTAAGTAATATGAAATTTGCTGTTGATTTTCATATACATTCAGCTCTTTCGCCCTGTGCTGATGATGATATGACACCTAATAATATTGTAAATATGGCTATATTAAAAGGCTTGGACCTTATTGCAATTACTGATCATAACTCATGTAAGAATTTAACTGCAATAATGGAAGTAGGAAAGAAGCAAGGATTGATGGTTATACCAGGAATGGAAGTACAAACAAAGGAAGAAGTTCATATTTTATGTTTATTTAAAGATTTAGACATAGCTATGAAATTTGATGAGATAATTTATGAAAGCCTACCGGATGTAAAAAATAGTGAAGAAGTATTTGGAAAACAATTGATAATGGATTCACAAGATAAAATCATAGGTAAGTTGGAAAAGCTATTGATTTCTTCCTCTTCCTTATCAATAGAAGAAACATTTGACTTAGTAAGGGCCTTTGGTGGTTTTTGTATACCAGCTCACGTTGATAGAACTTCCTATAGTATAATAAGCAACTTAGGTTTTATTCCACCTGCTTTAAATATTAAAACTGTAGAGTTTTCAAAAAGAAATGAACCCCAAGATATTATAAGGAAATTTCCATTTTTAAAAAAGTTTAATTATATTATATCCTCAGATGCCCATTATCTATGGGATATTAGTGAAAGAGAGTTTTTTATTGAAATTGATTATTTAAGTTTTACAGAAATAAAAAATTATATATGTATTAAATAGTGATTTTAACAAAATAATTGTTAAAAAAAAAACTACTTTGTGTTACAATTATAAAAGAGTTATTAATTGATATTTTTTTATCAATTAACATAATGTATTTTAGGGAGGGAACTCTTTAATGAGCGAGCTTGATTTTAAAGAAAAAATGGAGAAGTTAGACACAATAATAAAAGATCATAAGAATGTACAAGGCGGACTAATGCCTGTTCTCCACGAAGCACAGGAACTTTTCGGATATCTTCCCGAGGAAGTTCAAAGAAAAGTGTCAGAAGGTTTAAATGTACCATTGGCGGAAATTTATGGTGTTGCTACGTTTTACTCAAGGTTTACATTGGAACCAAAAGGAGAGCATACAATAAGCGTATGCTTAGGGACAGCTTGTTACGTTCAGGGAATTCAAAAAATATACGAAAGGATACAGACAGAATTAGGAATAAAACCGGGAGAAACTACCGAAGATAAAAAATTCTCATTAATTGATACTAGATGTATCGGTTGTTGTGGACTGGCTCCTGTAATCACTATAGACGAGGATGTTTATGGGAAACTAAAGCCTGAAGACATACCGGATATTCTGGCAAAGTATTAACTGATTAGAAGGATTTATTATGAAAGAATTATCTCTTCATATTCTTGATATAGTACAAAATTCTATTGCCGCCGGTTCAAACTTTATTCATATAAAGATAAATGAAGATTTGGATAAAGATATATTTGAAATTCAAATAATTGATAATGGTTGTGGTATGGATAAGGATTATGCCAATAAAATCAAGGATCCTTTTATTACAAGAAGAAAAACCAGAAAAGTAGGCTTGGGAATACCTTTACTTTATGCAGCATGCAAGAGGTGCCAGGGGGATTTGGAAATAGAATCTGAAAAAGGCAAAGGAACCAAAGTTATTGCCTGGTTAAAGCACAGCCATATAGATAGGGCCCCCTTGGGCGATATGGCTAGCACTATGAAAATTCTTATAACAAGTGATTCTAAAGTAGATTTTTTATATAATCATAAAAAAAATAGAATTGAATTTAATTTTGATACTAGGGAAATAAAGAGAATTCTTGGCGATGTATCCATTAGTGATATGAATGTCCTTTCTTGGATTGAAGACTATATTAGAGAAGGCCTTAAAAGTTTAAATGGAGGTGCGGATGTTATATGAAAACTATTCAGGAACTAGAGGAAATTAGAAAAAAGACTTTGGAAACCATTAACTTAAGGAAAGACCAATCGGGTACGAGGGTTGTAGTGGGCATGGCTACTTGTGGTATAGCTGCCGGCGCAAGGCCTGTACTCTTAGCAATTATGGACGAAATTAAAAAGCATAATCTATCGGACGTTGTAGTAGCCCAGACAGGGTGTATAGGCTTATGTGTTTTAGAGCCTATTGTTGAAATTTATAAACCGGGGGAAGAAAAAGTAACTTATGTTAAGGTTAACCCGTCAAAAGCCAAAAGGATAGTAAATGAGCATATAATGAAAGATAAGGTTATAAGTGAATACACTATAGGTTCGGAAACTAAATAAATGTTAAATTATTTTTTTAACAGCTAGGAGGTATTGTATAATGGAAATGTATCGCTCCCATATTATGATTTGCAGGGGAACCGGTTGTACATCATCAAATTCAGAGCAGATAGCATTAAATTTTGAGGAGCAGTTAAAAATTCATGGATTGCAAGATGAGGTTGTTGTAGAAAGAACGGGATGTTTTGGATTATGTGCTTTAGGTCCTATAGTGATAGTTTATCCCGAAGCCTCTTTTTATAGTGAAGTAAAACCGGAAGATGTAGAAGAAATCGTTAAAGAGCATCTAGTAAAAGGAAGAATCGTAAAAAGATTATTATATGCTGAGACCGTAGCTGAGGACGGCATCAAGTCAATTAACGATGTAAATTTTTATAAAAAACAAAAAAGAGTTGCCTTGCAAAATTGTGGTGTTATAAACCCAGAAAGTATAGATGAATATATTGCTTTTGATGGTTATAAAGCTCTAACAAAATGTCTTACAGAGCTTAAACCTAATGAAGTTATTGATATAATAAAGGCCTCAGGTCTTCAGGGAAGAGGCGGTGCCGGATTCCCTACTGGACTTAAATGGGGTTTTGCTGCTGCAGCAAAAGGTGATATTAAATATGTATGCTGTAATGCTGATGAAGGTGACCCAGGTGCATTTATGGATAGGTCCGTATTAGAAGGAGACCCTCATGCCGTATTGGAAGCTATGACAATAGCTGGTTACGCAATCGGTGGCCATCAGGGCTATGTTTATGTTAGAGCCGAGTATCCAATTGCTGTAAGGCGGCTTGGGATAGCCATTAATCAAGCTAAAGAATATGGACTTTTAGGTAAAAATATTTTAGGTACAGACTTTGATTTCGATATTGAAATTAGGCTTGGAGCAGGAGCTTTTGTATGCGGTGAAGAAACGGCACTATTGGCTTCTATAGAAGGAGAAAGAGGGATGCCTAGGCCTAGACCTCCGTTTCCTGCCAACAAAGGTTTGTTTGGTAAGCCCACACTTTTAAATAATGTGGAAACCTATGCAAATATTTGTAATATAATCAACAGAGGTCCAGAATGGTTTTCTTCCATGGGGACCGAAAAATCAAAGGGTACAAAGATTTTTGCTTTAGGTGGAAAGATTAACAATACAGGTTTAGTTGAGATACCTATGGGAACAACTATGAGAGAAATTGTTGAAGAAATAGGTGGTGGTTGTCCCGGAGGTAAGAAATTTAAAGCAGCACAAACAGGCGGGCCTTCAGGTGGCTGCGTACCTGCCGAACATTTTGACGTTCCTATTGATTATGAAAACTTAAAAGCCATTGGCTCTATGATGGGTTCTGGTGGTCTTATAGTAATGGATGAAGATAATTGTATGGTTGACATTGCTAGGTTCTTCCTTGATTTTACAGTGGATGAATCCTGCGGAAAATGTACTCCTTGTAGAGAAGGTACTAAGAGGATGTATGAAATTTTAGAAAAAATTATAGCCGGAAAAGGTGAAGATGGAGATATAGATAGGCTTGAGTCTTTAGCAAAGAATATTCAGGCATCTTCCTTATGCGCTTTAGGACAAACTGCTCCTAATCCAGTTTTATCTACGATAAGATACTTTAGGGATGAATACGAAGCTCATATCAAAGAAAAGAGATGTCCTGCAGGAGTGTGCACAGCTTTATTACAATACAAAATAAATCCGGATATTTGCACAGGCTGTACCATATGCGCTAGAAATTGCCCAACAAATGCGATTTCTGGAAAGAGGAAAGAAGCTCATGTAATAGATCAGGATAAATGTATAAAATGCGGAGTATGTATGGAAAAATGCCCCTTTAAGGCTATTACAAGAGGATAAAGAGTTTATATATGATGGACCAGTTGGGCTATTTTGTTCAACTGGTTTTTTCTTTATTATAAAATTGCTTTATAAATTAAAAGGTACTATAATTATAACTATGTAAAATAAATTCGACTTTTTCATGATTTGTCTAATAAGAGTACAAGCATATTTCATTTTTATTTAGAAAGAGAATTCTATTAATGGCTTGTTTTTGTATATAAATTAATTAGTTTAGATTATAAAGCCATGTTTATAAAGTAGAGGATTTTATTTATATATGTCGAATTTGTTATACTTAATAAATTAAATTTTAATTAACTATATTTTTATTTTACAAGGGGTGAGGAAATTGAATCTAAAAATCCTGACATTTAAAGGTGGGACTCATCCGGCTCATAATAAGGCTTTTACGGAGAAACTAGATATTGTAGTTTCAAAGCAGCCTGATACAGTAACGATTCCTATGGTTCAGCATATTGGTGCTCCTTGCGAGCCTACGGTCAAAGTAGCTGATAAAGTTAAAGTAGGGCAAAAAATAGGTGAAGCCAAGGGCTTTGTTTCGGTGCCGGTGCACTCCAGTGTATCAGGTGAAGTAATAGCAGTAGAAGCTAGGCTTACTTCGGGAGGCTCCCAAGTACCATGCATCATAATCAAAAATGATAAGCAAGATACACTTTTTGAAGGAATAGCTCCTAAAGCTGATATAGAGGAACTATCTTCTGAAGAAGTAATCAATATTATAAAGGAAGCGGGAATTGTAGGAATGGGAGGGGCAGCATTCCCAACTCATGTAAAGCTTTCACCGCCACCGGGAAAGCTTGTTGATACAATAATACTAAATGGTGCGGAATGCGAACCCTATTTGACTGCCGACCATAGACTTATGCTTGAAAAACCTGGAGAAGTTGTGTATGGGCTCAAAGTTTTAATGAAAGCTTTAAACGTTAAAAAAGGTTTTATTGCCATAGAAAACAACAAGCCCGATGCCTTAAAGGCAATCTACGATATTTCTAAAGGGACCGAAGGCATAGAAGTAGTTGGTTTAAAGACTAAATATCCGCAAGGAGCTGAGAAACAGCTTATTGATGCGTGCACTGGCAGGGAAGTGCCATCTGGGGGGCTGCCGGCAGACGCAGGTGTTGTTGTGAATAATGTAGGAACTGCTGCTGCAGTATCGGAAGCTGTAAGAAAAGGGATGCCTCTTATTAGTAGGGTTGTTACAATAACTGGAAAGGGCGTAAAGAATCCACAAAATCTATTAGTTAGAATCGGTACATCCTTTAAGGATGTAATAGAGGAATGTGGAGGTTTTTCCGGTATCCCCGGGAAAATAATTGCCGGAGGACCCATGATGGGTATAGCACAGTATTCTATTGATATTCCAGTTATAAAGGGAACTTCCGGAATATTGGTATTAACGGAAGAAGAGGCGAAACTTCCGGAGCCGACTAATTGCATTAGATGTGGCAAATGTATAGATGTTTGCCCGATTAATCTTATGCCGGTAAATATAAGCAATTATTCTTTGGATAATAGATTTGAACAGGCAGAATCGGCTAGCGCTTTGGACTGCATAGAATGTGGTGCTTGTTCTTTTATTTGCCCTGCAAAGCGGCCTTTAGTAGATTCTATAAGAGTTGCTAAAAGAGAAATACTAGCTAAACGAAAAAAAGCACAGTCCAAGTGATGGGGGGTATTTAATTGAGTAATAAGATGTTTAGAGTATCTTCTTCACCTCATATAAGGTCAGAAGAATCAACACAAAGAATAATGCTGGATGTTATAATAGCACTTATTCCGGCTTTAATTGCTTCAGTTTATTTTTTTGGTTCAAAGGTATTATTAATTGTATTAACTTCTATAATATTTGCCCTTGCAACTGAATATTCAATGCAAAGGCTAACGAAAAAGCCGGTAACTATAAATGACCTAAGTGCTGTTGTAACTGGATTATTATTGGCATATAATGTTCCTCCCACAGCACCTTGGTGGTTGGTTGCCATAGGTTCGATATTTGCAATTTCCATCGTAAAACATTGCTTTGGAGGCCTAGGACATAACTTTATGAATCCGGCTTTAGCTGCCAGAGCAGTCCTTTTGGCTTCCTGGCCGGTAAGAATGTCATCAGCAGCATTTGTTTCGCCAGGTGTAAATGCCGTCACTTCTGCTACGCCTTTAGCTCTTTTTAAGGCTGGAGCTGGATGCGGTAACAGAATTGTAATTACTTCAGCTACCATAGCTGCAAGCGATACATTAACGTCTTTATGGGATATGTTTATAGGTAATATTGGCGGTTGTATAGGCGAGACATCTGCTTTAGCTTTACTGATAGGTGGCCTATACCTCATATACAGGGGAGTAATAAGCATTAGAATACCATTAACATATATAGCTACGGTAGGTATATTGTCCTATATCCTTGGAGGATTCCATTTTTATTGCTTTGGATTCCATATGCTAGCTGGTGGTTTATTTCTAGGTGCTATTTTTATGGCAACAGATTATGCTTCTTGCCCGATTACTCCGAAAGGCCAGTTAATAATGGGTTTTGGGGCTGGCATTTTAACGGTATTAATAAGATTTTTCGGTGCTTACCCTGAAGGGGTTTCCTATTCAATACTCCTTATGAATGTTGCTACCCCGTTAATTGATAGGTTTACCATGCCAAGAAAGTTTGGAGAGGTGAAGAAAAATGCGTGATTATTTGAGGTTAACCGGCATACTTCTCATAGTATGTATTATTGCAGCAGGCTTATTGGGAGTTACTAATGCCATAACTAGCGAAAAAATAGAAGAACAGATAGTAAGGGCTAATGACGAGGCTCGTAGAGAAGTATTATCGGCTGCAACAGAATTTAGTAAGGTTAATGAAAACGAAATTGATGAGATTATTAATAAAAGTGAGTATGATATAATCAGTGAAATATATGAAGGCAAAAACGAGGGAGAGACTATAGGCTATACTGTAAAAACTTCTCCTAAGGGATATGGCGGTACTATGGAAATAATAATAGGTATCAGTATTAATGGAAATGTTGAAGGGGTGAAGGTAGGGGAGAATTCGGAAACTCCGGGGCTGGGGAAGAATGCTGCAAGTCCTAAATTCCAGGAACAATATATTGGTAAGGATTGGGATAATGGCGTCGAATTAATAAAACATGGGCTTGCGAAAGATGATGAGATAGTTGCTATTGCCGGGGCCACAATTACCTCCACCGCTGTTACTGATGGAGTTAATAGGGCTTTGGATTTGATTAAAGAATTATATAACAGCAATTAAAATATCGCGGAGGTGAGGTCAATGAAATTATTTAAAGATTTTACAAATGGTATAATAAAAGAGAACCCTACTTTTAGATTGGTTTTAGGTACTTGTCCTACTATGGCCGTTACTACTGCGGTATTTAACGGTTTAGGAATGGGTGTGGCTGTTATATTTGTATTGGTATGCTCTAATTTAATTATTTCCCTTATAAATAAAATAGTACCTAATGAAGTAAGGATTCCAATATATGTTGTTGTAATTGCAACATTTGTATCTGCTGTGGAAATGCTTATTAAAGCGTTTTCTCCTGCACTTGATAGTGCTTTAGGAATATTTATTCCCCTTATAGTTGTTAATTGCATAATATTAGCGAGAGCAGAATCTTTTGCTTCTAAAAATCCACCGTTAAACTCTATAATGGACGGCCTAGGAATGGGTATAGGTTTTACTCTTGCCTTGGTATTTATGAGCGGAGTAAGAGAAATTTTGGGTGCGGGTACTTTTTTAAATATGCCTATATTTAGTGGGGGATTTGAGCCTGCTTTGATACTGATACTTCCACCAGGCGGCTTCCTCATATACGGTTTAATGATAGCTTTATTTAATAAGCTTGCTGCAAAAAAAGCGTAGGAGGAGTGGAAAAAGATGAAATTAATTGTTATAGCCTTATCTGCTATATTTGTCAATAATTTTGTACTTTCAAGATTTTTAGGTATCTGCCCTTTTCTAGGCGTTTCAAAAAAAGTAGAAACGGCTTTAGGTATGGGAATAGCGGTAACCTTTGTTATGGCTTTGGCTTCAGTGATGACTTGGATTGTTCAATATGCTATACTAGTGCCGCTTAAAATAGAATATTTGCAAACTATTGCTTTTATATTAGTTATAGCCGGACTTGTGCAGTTTGTAGAAATGGTCATAAAGAAAACCAGTCCTACTTTATATCAGGCTTTAGGTGTTTATTTGCCATTAATAACGACAAACTGTGCCGTTTTGGGCGTGGCTATTTTAAATATTGAATCAACTTATGATATTATTGAAACTTTAATAAACGGTATAGGTGGAGCCTTAGGATTTACATTGGCCATAGTATTATTTGCCGGTGTCAGGGAAAGATTGGATTTAGCTCCTTACCCTAAAAGTCTCGAAGGCTTTCCAATAGCTCTTATAACAGCAAGCTTGCTTTCCATCGCTTTTTTAGGTTTTAGCGGCTTGCTTTAACGGACTGTAAGAAAGAGGTGAATAGCTATGATAAATGAACTTTTATGGCCAACAATCACATTGGGAGGATTGGCGGTTTTTTTTGGCATAGTGCTAACATATGCATCAAAAAAATTTGAAGTTAAAACTGATCCCAGAGTTGAGGAAATAAGATTTTTATTACCCGGCGCTAATTGTGGTGCCTGCGGATATGCCGGTTGTGATGCGTTAGCAGAGTCTATAGTAGAAGGAAGAGCCTCAGCAAATGCTTGCCCTGTAGGAGGTCTGGAATTAGCCAAAAAAGTGGCAGATATTATGGGTGTAGAGGCTAAGGGCAGCGAAAGAATGGTGGCTAGGGTAATATGTAATGGTAATATGGATAATGCCAAAGAAAAGTATAAATACCAAGGTATAGAGGATTGCAAGGCAGCGGAGATGCTTGCAGGAGGTTCCAAAGCTTGTAAATTTGGTTGCACTGGATTGGGAAGCTGTGAGATGGTTTGCCCCTTTGATGCAATACATGTAATAAATGGTGTGGCTGTTGTTAATGAGGAAAAGTGTACTGCCTGTAAAAAATGCATAGAAGTTTGCCCTAAAGGGATAATTGAATTGGTGCCTATATCGAAAAAAGTAAGAGTTTTATGTAAAAATACGGATAAGGGTAAAGATGTAATGGGAGTATGCAAAGTGGGCTGCATTGGTTGTCGAAGATGTGTTAAGGCTTGTGAATTTGATGCTATTGCCGTTAATAATAATCTGGCTAAAATAGATTATGAAAAATGTACTAATTGCATGGCTTGTGTAGAGGTTTGTCCCACGAAGACCATTTATGCTAAGAAAGAGCTAGATTGAATATATATATATATATATACAACACAGGGGTCCTATATA
>CAYMVQ010000012.1:0-45649 GCA_964394355.1 uncultured Clostridiaceae bacterium | reverse complement strand
TACTTTAACTGTTTGCCCTTTAAATTTCCAATCCCTATATGGTAAATCATAATCCTTATGTTTCTTTTTCTTAATATAATTCATGATTTCTGTTACCGTTTTATCGTCTTCACCAAATCTCTTTCTAAAGAGATTCTCCACATCTGTGTATTGAGGTTCTAATGGTTTAACTACCCGTAATAATACTGAAAAATCTACATCCAAATAGTTTTGTTCACTTTTTGGACCATATATTGCTATATCCGCTTCACTTATTAAAGGCACCTCTATTAAATCATTATATCCACCGTATATTACCTCTAGTTTTGGTCTTGGTGTTGGTTCTTCTTTTTTCCCCGGTTCTTCTTTTACTGGTTCGCCAGGAAGTATACGCATATCTTTATCTAATAATCTTGCTATTACCGCTACCGATTCACATCTTTGCATAGTTGCACTACCATCAAATGTTCCTTTACTGTCTTTACCTGTTATGAAACCCTTGCTAAATGCTTTTAATACATATTCTTGGTATTCACTTGGGATAGTATTGAAATCACTTATAGAGGATTTATATTTGTTATAGTCCCCATATTCTTCTTTACAAGCTTTTACGATTATTTTTGCCATTTCATATCTATCTATAGGAGTATTATAGTCTTTTGTCTTATTTGTTATTAATCCCAATTCATATGCCTTATCTATATAGGGTTTATCCCAATCCTCTCCTTCTGATGCTGTATAGGTTTTATTTTCTAATGCTACTACAACCATTTTTAGGTATTCATTATATCTTACTTTATTACTAGGCATAAATTCTCCCTTATCATTTCCTTGTACGATACTTTTTGGGGATAAGAAGTCCACATAGTCTTTGTACCATGCGTTTTCAGGGATGTCGGGGAATGGCATAGCATAAATGGTATTAAAACTTAATATTAAAGTCAAAATTAATAAAATAATTACTCTTTTATTCACATATTTCATCCTTTCTTTTTAGCTTATCCATTTATTTCTAATATAGGGCTTGTCTGTGGATAAGTCTATAATAATTAAATATTACCAAACACTGATAATATTATCAATTATTAATAAGGAATATATTGTTAATATGCAGGATAAAAGTGGATAGATGGAGAAGCTAAGGAATGAAAAAGCAGGAAAGAATAAATGACTATAAAAAAGTTAACAGAAGATTACATAGTCATAGTATTTATTTAGCCCCATTCCATCCTTTTTCTTTTTTTACCCTCCAGCACCTTCTTAGCACGTAATTTTTTAATATTATATTAAATAGTAATACCAGTTTCATTATTCTTGACCCGCCTAGTTTTAGATTTGAGGGGATTTATACGCCGGCAACCAGAATTGTGAATGTTTTTATACCGGTTGAGGATTATGATATAATTATAGGCGTAAAGAAAATTCGAATGGGTGGGAATGATGATTAAAGAAGGTATTAAACAAAAGAGTTTTTTGATTATTGGACCGGAGGGAAGTGGCAAAAAGACCCTGTGTAGGTTATGGGCGAAACAGCTAAGGGATGCGTGTTACAAAGCCGGAGAGGACTTTGAGGTTTTCAATTTCAATATAGATGCACTCCTTTCCCGACAGGATCCATTTGGGAGGGTACGGAGAGTATTTGAGCACTTTGGGAACCTGCACGGTCATGTGCTGATCATCATGGACGACATAGAGAGGTTTTTTAAAGAATTAAAGGGAATCCCTTACCAGCATCAGATTTATAGACTATTCCTAAAGGAGATAAAGAATTCACAGTATTATTGGTTTGCTACTGCTCAGGAGATCGAAATATTAGACAAGGAGGCCATTACGGCATTCGATTCAATCGTGCCAATGTTTTATCCGGTGACGAAAGAGAGAGTTGGGATATTGGATGCAGTCATAAGGAGAGGCGGTTTCAGAAGGAGGAAGGGACTAGATCTAGAGTACCTTGCCTCAAAAACTCAGTATTGGACGGGTGGAGAGCTTGAGAGGCTAGTGGTAGGATATGCCATTGGTGGCATCATATCTACGGGAGACATGGATCGTGGCATAGAAAACTATAATAGAATGATAGACAAGGCTAAAAGAAAGAGCATAGAAGATGGCATTGCCCGATTGGTACTTAGGAATTCAACAGAAAAAGAATTTATAGAATTTGCAAGTCTGAAGCTATCTGATTCAGATGTCCAACCGCCGAAAGTTGTGGACAAATTGGAATTGCTGATGAGGGGAACCGAGGAGATCAAAACGATGGTTAGGGATTATGGCGAGCGGATTTTAGTAAATACGGAGAGGATTTTGCATAGCATTAACCATATCAACGATAATACGATTGAAATTAAGAAGCGATTTCGCGAAATTATAGATGGCCTAGATCCTCAGAAACGGGAAGAGCAAATACAAAACTATCTTGAAAAGATGACGGAAATAGCCACGAAAAAACTATCGGAAACGGAGACTGATATTCTGAATGAGAAAAAGAGAATGCTTATTGACCTCTTTTCTGAAACATGGACGAAACTTCAAGATGAATCAAAGAAGTTCCTTTTAACGACTGAAGTAGTATATGATTCCATCAAGGGTAACAAATATATTGATTATTCACCTGCCTGCCTACCTTTGACTAAGGCATTGGAAAGGGAGCTGTTTATAAATTTGGTCGCTGTTTCGCAGGATTATTGTAGGGAGAATATTGGTCCTGACCGTAAGAAATGGCCTGGACCCTTGAGACAGAAATATTTTATGCTGGGCCAGCTATCTCAGATTTATCAAAATAAAAAAGCCAGGGAAATTCTTAAAAACTCTATCAAGTTAAAATGCAAGGAGAATACCCTAGATCAGGAGTGTAATCTGGAAAAATTCATTAAAGGTAGCCAGCATATTAAAGATGAATTTCGCAACAAGATAGCCCATATGGAGGAAATATCCTTGGCAATTGCACAGGACTGTAGGAAATATATACTATTAAAAGAAAAGTTTCTTATAGAGTTTATGAATATGCTCAAATAAGGTAAGTAACTATTATTCTTCTTTAGCCCACCTATCAAATTTCCCCATTTTTAGCTTTATTAAAATCTTTATATATAAACAATTTTAACATCCAAATCTTTCAAGGGTTGCTCTAAAGGGTACCAGGGTACGATTGTTCCCATCTACAAAAGGATATCCAAGATCATCATTGAATATAACATTTTCACTATCAATAACTACACTTATAGGATTATGCTGTTCGACGGTAACGGTAAAACCAAAACATACTAGGACAATGGATATGATAGCAGTAATTTTAACAAATGATATATTTTTTAAAAGCAAAACATCATTTTGTCTATCTATTTATGCAATAGCACTATACTTACATATTGACAATATAAGGAGTTATCTACACCTTACCCCATAGCAGGGCGGGCCTGGCAATGACATGCAAGACAAAATATAACAAACTAATGCAGAGGTTCATATGGATATCCTTTTGTTGTTATGTTTTTGCCGGCATTCTACATGTTAAATTACTAAAATGAAAGGTTAAATAAAAATATATATTTGTAGAGAATGGAATTTCTGCGCATAGTAACAGAAGAATCATTTTACGAGCTTCGTCTGCTATTTGTTTGGTTTTTAATTATAAGCTAATATATGTTTTGTTGTACCTTCTATACATTATTCGCTTAGCAACCGAGTAATTAAACATACAATAATTTTCATATTGCAGGATTCCTTCTTTTAATGTAGAATATAATATATAATGTTATATAACATTACATAATGATTAAAAATTATGTAAGAGCGGCAATATATATTATTCTATTGCATAAATTTTTGGATGATGGAGGGATGCCGATTAAGATAATTCAATTAATTTCTCTTTATAACTTATAGAGTATTTCAACTAACATCTGGGTAAGGCGACGTACACTTTAACTAAATCAAAATTATAGGTATGAAAATGGAGGAGATATAATGAAGAGAAAAAAATTTATTTGTATCATAATGGTGCTAGTATTAGTAATTGCTATGACGGCTTGCCAGCAGGGGGCAGGGCCCGCTGACCCTCCCGAGGTGCCTGGTACAACAGAACCGTCCGGTCAAGTTGTAGTAGCTACTTGGGGTGGAACTTTCCAAGAACTTCTTCAGGAATATGTTGAGCCGGTTCTAGCTGAAATGGCGCCAGATGTAGAAGTCCTTTATATTACCGGCCAGGATTATGAGCATATAGCCAAGGCATTAGCGGAAAAAGATGGCCCAGGATCCTTTGATTTGGTTATGATTGGTGAAATTGATGTACCTAAAATGACTAACAACGATCTTGCAATGCCTCTAAATGAAACCAGTATACCAAATATTAATTTTATAATTCCTGAATTTAAAAATGAATATTTCATTCCGCAGATTTTTAGTGGTGGTGTTCTTGCTTATAACGAAAACCATGTTACACCAGCACCTGACTCCTGGAGTGCAATGTGGGATCCAAAGTATAAAGGTAAGATAGGAATAATTGAAACAGGCAGACATTTCTCATTATTTATGTCATCAATACTAAAAGGTGAAGAACACGCATATGGAAATGACTGGGAAGCAGGATGGGATGGACTTATGGAGTTGAAAGAGACAATGGAGCCCAAGATCTATGCAACACAGGAACAATTAGGTAATGCAATGATGAATGGCGAAATTTGGATGACATTTGGTTGGCGTGCTAGAGCATCAAAATGGAATACTCCAGAGGGGGAACCCGTAGGAAACATAGTGCCTAAAGAAGGAACATATCCTTATTTATCAGGTGCCTGTATGTTAAAAAATGCTCCTAATCCAGATGCAGCAAGCGCTTTTTTGAATGCTTTATTAGATCCCCGTGCTCAAGAAGGTTTTGCAAGAAATATGGGATACGCTCCGACGGTTACCAACTGTGAATTGCCTTCAGATTTATCTGAAACTATTGGATTTGATGATAATGAAATAAACAGGGTTAAGGCAGTAGATCCAAACTATATTGCAGAGAATGATGCTTCTTGGAAAAATAAATGGGACAGGGAATTTATCGCGGAATAATTTAGGTTCTGCTTACTTGATTATATTGCTACTAGGTCTTGCCAGCTAATATTGCAAGGCCTAGCAGCAAGGCAAAATAGGATATAGGTTTTAACTAAGCTTGCCAACTTTGGTATGTACAGGTATGTATTCTAGAAAGGGGTGAATGCAGCATATGTTTTCAAAATACTTTGAGAAAAAAATAAACAGAAAAAATAAACCTGAAGGGATTCCAGTAGCTCCACTTTTGATACCTGCAACCTTGGTAACTACAACTATTTTCATTATCCCATTGTTAGTTTTTTTTAGATTTAGCTTTAATACTTATATACCAGGCAAGTTTATGGAATCAGCTTGGTCCCTAGAAAATTATATTCGTTTCTTTTCGGATAAATTTTATCTAAAAATATTGGGCCGTACTTTAAAAATAGCTCTTAAATCTACTTTATTAACTCTTATTTTAGCTTTTCCTTTAGCAAATTTTATGGCCCATGCAAGTTCGCGTGTGAAATCCTTTTTTGTTATATGCTTAACCTTTCCACTTATGTTAGGTAGCGTTATAAGAGGTATGGGCTGGATAGCACTTCTTAGCGAAAATGGTTTTATTAATAATACATTGTTAAACTTTGGGATAATTAGTACTTCTTTAAAACTTCTTTATACCGAAACAGCGGTAATATTTGCTATTGCGTCTATTGAACTGCCCTTAATGACTTTGACAATTGAGGCAGTGTTAGAAAGCATTAACCCGGAAATTGAGGCCGCTGCGTATAACTTGGGTGCTACTAAATTTCAAGTGCTTAAAAATGTGATTTTTCCACTTGCTATACCAGGGATTTTAGCTGGTACATTACTAGTATTTGTTCAGTCAATGAATGCATACAGTACGCCAAGGCTTGTGGGAGGACCACGCATGCTTATGATGTCCCCTGCAATTTACTCGGAGATAACAGAACTAGCAAATTGGCCTGGAGGATCTGCAATGGCTTTTATTTTGCTGTTTTTGACCCTATCTGTTACCTATTTTTATTCCCATGTTCTTGAAGAAAGATATATTCGTACTATGAAATCATAGGGGAGGGGATCGTTTGTTAAAACAAAAAGTTAGTAAATATATATCATTGTTACCTATACTCCTGATTATGTGTTTTTTACTTCTACCTGTTATTCTAGTTCTTTGGATTTCATTTTTTTCTTCGGAGTTAATTGTTTTTCCACCACCAGGATACTCCCTTAAGTGGTACTTAAGCCTTTTTAATAAAAAAAATTTTGTAAAAGCTACTGGGCTAAGTTTGCAGATTGCATTAATTTCGACCACAATTTCTGTTGTAGTAGGTACCATGACTTCTATAGGTTTAAATGAATACAAATCCCGGGGCAAAGGGTTTTTGCAGTCATTTTATATTTCCCCACTTGTGGTACCTTCTATTGTTACGGGAATAGCCATATATACGACCTTTGCTAGCGTAGGACGATTGACTAGTTTTAGGTTGGTTCCGTCTTCGCCTGTGTTAATTTTGGGTCATGTTTTGATTACCATTCCCTGGGCCATTCGCCTTATCAGTTCGGGTTTAACCAGTGTAGATAAAAGCCTTGAGGAAGCGGCGATGAATCTGGGCGCTAGTCGGTTAAAAGCGTTTTTATATATTGTATTTCCGCAAATTAGGGCATCAATGTTGGCTGCAGCAATATTTACATTCATTGTATCTTTTAGTAATTTAGAAATAAGTCTAATGCTAGTGGGCCCCGGTCAGTCTTTGCTGCCCATTGAAACGCTTAATTATGTACTATGGAATATGGATCCAACGATTGCAGCACTTTCATCACTGCAAGTTGTTATGGTGCTAGCACTTCTTTTGATCGTTAATAAGCTTGTGGGGCTGGGCAACGTATTTTAAGGCGCTGCAGTAAAGGACTTCAGGTTTTTAAAGGAGGTATAAATTTTGCCTAGTCAAATCGTTCTAGAAAGTATAAGTAAATCTTATGGAAACCAAAAAATATTAAATAAAATCGACTTAACTATTAAAAAAGGCGAGTTAATTACTTTACTGGGCCCTAGTGGATGTGGGAAAACAACTGTTTTGCGCCTAGTTGCAGGCTTTCTGAGTCCAGATAATGGCCGTATAGTAATTGGTGGTAAGGATGTTACTAATGTGCCGCCAAATAAACGTAATACTTCTATGGTATTTCAGAGCTATGCTTTATTCCCACACATGACAGTGAGCAACAACATTGGCTTTGGTCTTAAAATGCACAATGTCCCTAAGGATGAGGCAAAGATAAGAATTAATGAGATGCTAAGGGCTACGCAGCTTGAAACAATGGGAGAACGTTATCCGAGGCAACTATCAGGTGGTCAACAACAACGTGTTGCATTAGCACGTGCGCTAGTTATGAGGCCAAGTGTTTTACTCCTGGATGAGCCTTTAAGCAACCTTGATGCAAAGTTACGCAATGAAATGAGGGTGGAAATCCGATTGTTACACGAAAAGCTAGGTTTAACAACTATTTTTGTCACACATGATCAGGAAGAAGCTCTTACTATGTCGGATAGAATTATCATTTTAAATCAGGGTAATATATGTCAAAACGGGACACCCAGCCAGGTATTTGAAAAACCAAAAACAAAGTTTGTTGCCGATTTCACAGCTGTGCGCAATTTCTTTACTGGAAAGTTCAAAGATAATATTTATCGAACTGATACAGGACTAGATATTTTATGTGAAAGTAATAATATTAAAAGCGATCAAATGATTGGCATAAGACCTAATAAAATATGTATTAATCCACCAGTAAACAAAAAATATGCAAATCAATTTAAGGCCACGTTAAAAATTGCCACATATATCGGGAACATAACCGAGATTATAGCTGTTATTAATGATAAGGATAAAGTGATAGCTGAGCTACCTTCAGCAGAATTTAGGACTATGAATTTAAAACGCGGAGATGAAATTATAGTAGCATGGAAAACAGAGGACATTCTATATTTCACAAATAATTAACAAGTTGATTCAAAAAAAGGAGGAAGATTGTGTTGCAAAATAACCACATTGAATTTTCGCACATTTTTGAAATACCATGGAGCGAGTTTGAACTAAGACGTAAAAAGATTATAGATATTCTTAATGAGAAAGAACTTGATTGTATGGTGTTCTTTTCACCACAATCCATATATTATCTAACAGGTTGGGAGTTCTTTGTAACTGAGCGTACTGTCGCTATGGTACTTTGGGCAGATTCAAAAACCGATATGCTTGTTCCACGTCTCGAACTTGAGCATGTACAAATGGTTGCCAAGGGAATAGATAATATAGTGAATTATGCAGATTATCCCGGATATAAACACCCGATGAAGTATTTGGCTAATATTCTATTGGCCAGGGGAAAAGTTAAAATAGGCGCTGATAATAGTGGGAGCCCGGAATATCAAGGTTATGTAGGTCCAAAAATTAGCGAGATATGCCCGCAATGTGAGCTTGTGCTAATGCCAAAAATGATAGAAGAAATGCGTAAAATAAAATCAGACTTTGAGATTTCGATGATTAAGGAAAGTGCACGCTGGGGTAATTTAGCATTGGCCCTTCTTCAAGAATATACCAAACCCGGCTTACGTGAGCTAGACGTTGTCAATCGGGCTTGTGAGGATGCCACTAATGCTATGCTTAAAACACTTGGTCCTGATTTCATTCCTGGCGGTGTGTTTTGGGTTGGTGCGCATGGAAATTATAGGGGACAGATTGGCAAGAACAGTTGCTTACCACATGCTTTAATCAGCAATGCAATGTTCAAGACAGGAGATATTTTGAATGGGAGTGGTACAACATATCCGGTTTTAGGTTATGTAAGTGAGCTTGAGCGAACCCTATTTCTAGGTGAGCCGGATAAAACACAAAGATACTATTTTGATTTAATGTACAATCTACAGCAACACGCCTTTAATAATATCAAAGTAGGGAAGAAATGTAGCGATGTGGACAAGGCTGTAATGGATTATTACAAGGAGCATAAGCTTATGGATTTTTGGATGCATCATACAGGCCATGCCTTGGGTATGGAAAGGCATGAACCTCCATTTTTCGATGTTGCAGATGACACGGTCATTGAACCTGGCATGGTATTTAGTGTTGAACCAGGGATTTATGTTCCAGATGTCGGTGGATTCCGTCATTCTGATACAATTCTAGTCACTGAAAAAGGTATAGAGCTTCTTACCTACTATCCGCGTGAACTTGACGCTTTAATCTGTGGATAATACTCTTTTCCATGCATTGTAGTAACTATGGGGTGTTTAACAAGGCACCCTCTTGTTCTTACCCGGCATAGCGATAACAGTTTTTAATGGATTTAAGCTTTATGTAATGCAGTAGAAATTGCCAGCGGCTTTAGCGGGAAATAATTTGCTAAGGAGATCATGATTATTAATGTATATAAAATAGGATTGGAGTGTTAAAAATTTTAAAAAATGATATTGCTATCCCTTTATATCATCAAATAAGAGAAATAATACGAGCAGAAATTGAAAGGGGTAATTTAAAGCCCAATGAACAAATCCCCACAGAGCAAGAGCTCATAGAAAAATATAATGCAAGCCGTATAACTATTAGAAGTGCAATAAGTGACCTTGTTAAAGAGGGTTTGCTGGTTAAAAAGCAAGGGAAGGGCACCTTTGTATCCATGCCCAAAATTAAGCGTGAGCTTATATCGGTAAGTAGCTTTACCCATAGAATGCTTGAAGCTGGTCTAACCCCAAGCTCTAAGGTGCTAAGCAAAAAACTTTTAGATTCTACGTCTACGATTAACAAGTATTTGGAATTAAATACAAATGAACAAGTAATAGCAATTGAAAGACTACGTCTTGCAGATAGTGAACCAGTTATGATCGAAAAGGTTTTTATGCCATATAAAGATTACCCGCTTGTTATGGAAGCAGACATTGGTATTGGCTCATTATACAAGTTTTTGGAGGAAAAATATAACACGATTCCAACAAGGTCAGAAAGAAGCCTTGAAATTGTTTTAAGCGATAAATATGAGTCTACCTTGCTCAATATCCGTGTAGGTCAACCTTTGTTTTTATTAAGTGCAACTGTAAGATCTCAGCACAATAGACCTATTGAATACGTAAAAATACTTATTAGAGGTGACCGGTTTAAATTTGAAATATAATATGATAAATTTTTTTAGGCAAGTTTTTATGCTGCATTTTATTTTAAGTTCGGAGAAAACTCCAGGCTTGCTTGTATTTACAAAGCTCAATAACAATGGTATTATAACGTTATAATACATAATTAGATTATTTCGTTGCGAATAGTTAAATCTATGCGATTTAATTTTTACTTGGGTTGGATCTAAGTACCAGCTGCTAGAAAGCAATGTGGAGTACAGCTTATAATTTTGTATGAAAGGTTGAGAAAATATGGCTTATATGATTGGCGTTGATGTGGGTGGCACCTTTACAGATTTATCATTATCAAACAACAAAACGGGGGAACTAGCTCATTATAAGCACCCATCTACGCCTGAGGACCCTTCAATCGCAATTGTATCAGGTGTCGAAATAATAATGAAAAACTATGGTATTAAACCCGAGGAGATAGTGTATTTGGCGCACGGTACGACTGTAGCAACAAATGCCCTAATTGAGAGGAAAGGTTCTAGGATTGGTTTAATTACCACACAAGGATTTAAGGACTTGATGGAAATCGGCTGGCAGAAGAGGCCCGCCTTATATGATTTGCTAAAACCAAAGCCACAATCACTTATGCCGGAGGGGTTAATTTGCGAGGTGAAGGAGCGAATTTTATACGATGGTAGTGTTAGAGTGCCTTTAAATGAAGAAGATGTTCGTGTAGCTGCAAAATATTTAAAGACTAAAAAAGTTGATGCTATAGCAGTATGTACTATTTTTTCTTTTATCAACCCGGCACATGAGATTCGCATTGAAGAAATTATAAAAGAAATTTATCCAGAGGTATATGTTTCTATTTCAAGCAAGCTAGTCCCAGAATTTCGCGAATATTCTCGCATGAGTACAACTGTCCTTAATGCTTATCTTGGGCCAGTTATGAAAAAGTATGTTCACAACTTTGAACGCTCTGTTAAAAATACTGGAATTACGGTTAACCCATATGTTACACAGTCCAATGGTAGTATCATATCCATTTCAGAGACTGTAGATTTTCCTATAAAAACAGCTGTTTCTGGGCCGAGTGCTGGCGTAATAAGCGCAACGTATATCGGACAACAATGTCAATCTGATAAAATTATTACCTTTGATATGGGCGGTACTAGTGCAGATATTAGTCTTGTCGAAGATGGAAAGCCCCAACTTTCTTCGGAGCGCCTTGTAGAGGGATATCCTGCGCGTATACCTATGATAGATATAATCACTATTGGCGCGGGGGGAGGAAGTATCGCGTATATAGACGATGGTGGCGCACTTAAGGTGGGACCGAAAAGTGCCGGAGCGAGACCAGGACCTGCTTGTTATGGAGTTGGAGGGTCTAGGCCAACTGTTACTGATGCAAACATAATACTTGGTAAACTTAATCAAGAAAAGATTCTAGGCGGCCGCTTTGCCGTGTATCCGGATTTAGCCAAGGAAGCAATTCAGAAAAATATCTGTAATAAAACGGACCTTGATATGGTAGAGGCTGCTAATGGGATTATTTCAGTGATAAATTCTAGCATGATGCGTGCAGTGCGTCTTGTCTCTGTTGAAAGAGGTCACGATATTCGTGAATTTACCCTTATGGCATTTGGTGGTGCAGGACCCCTCCATGCCTGTGAAATTGCAAAAGAATTAGGTATTAGAAGGGTTATTATTCCATCATCACCTGGGACTTTATGTTCGCTTGGCCTTTTAATGGCGGATGTAAAATTTGATTTAAGCCGTTCTAATATTATGATAGCGAAAAGTCAGAACATAGACATGATTAATGAAATTTTTGACTCAATAAAAAATGAAGGCAAGGAAGCACTTGATAAAGAAGGTGTTGCCGAGAATAGAAGGAACTATCAGCGCTTTATTGATGCACGTTATGAATTCCAAAACTATGAGATTTCCATTGAACTACCTGATTGTCCAATGACTGAGGAAGTTCTACTTAAAGCTGTTAAGGATTTTCACAAAGAACACGAAAAAAATTATGGTTATTATAACGATAAAAATCGTGTCCAGATTGTTAACTATCGTATTTCTGCTATAGGCGATATAGACAAACCATGTTTAACTGAGCTGCCTTTAGATCCTTTTGCAAAACTGCCGCTGCCTATTGAAAGTCGAAAGGTTTTATTCCAAGGAGAGCCGGACTTTATTAAGACTAATGTTTATCAACGTGAAGAATTAGCACCAGGTTGCACCTTTGCGGGGCCTGCTATTCTAGAACAAATGGACTCTACCATTGTTATACCACCTAATTGGACGGCTGAGACGGACGGTTTTTCAAATCTAGTGCTAACATATAATGGAGGTGAGGAATAATGAGTGGCTTAAGAAGTAAAAAAGTTGATGCTGTTACTTTGGAGATTATTGGGAACCTCCTTCTATCTGTAGCTGAAGAAGTCACAACAATAATTATAAAAAGCGCCTATTCCACAAATATAAAGGAACGCCGTGATGTTTCTACTGGGGTCCTTGATTCTAATGGTAATATGGTTGCACAAGCTGAAAATCTTGCAATTCACTTAGGCTCCTTATTAACATTTGTAAAAGAACTTTATAAAAGACATCCAAAGGAAACTATTAGACCTGGTGACATGTTTATAGGGAATGACCCTTACAATGGTGGTGGAAATCATTTACCTGATATCGTTGTGGCAGCCCCCGCCTTTGAGGGTGAATTGCTTATAGGTTGGATTGTTAATATGGCACACCATTCTGATATAGGTGGAAAGATTCCTGGAAGCACATCTGGGGATGCTGTAAGCATTTATCAAGAAGGGCTAAAATTACCTATAATTAAAATATGTGAAAACAATAAAGTGCTTACCAATGTAATGGACCTTATTCTCGCAAATACCCGGGTTCCTAAAGAACGCTATGGTGATCTTATCGCTCAGATATCGGCAAATCGCGTTGGTATACAAAGATTAAAGGATGCATTTAAACGCTATGATTGTGTTCTTGTTGATTGTATGGGGGAACTACAGAACTATGCAGAAAGAAGGCTACGAGCAGCAATCCAGGGTTTAAAAGACGGCGTATATAAATTTACTGATTATATGGATAATGCAGGGGAAAAATACCCGGATCCATTACCTATATCTGTAACGGTTACTATTAAAGATGATTTTATGGATTTTGATTTTACGGGCACTTGTGACCAAGTTGAAGCACCAATAAACGTGCCCTATAATTCACTATTGGCCACAGTATTTTATTCTTTGAAGGCACTTATTGGGCCAGATATTCCTTCAAATGCTGGCATTTATAGGGCGTTTCGGGTCTATGCCCCACCCGGATGCCTTGTGTGTCCAGCGCATCCAGCACCTGTAGGTGTTATGATTGATACTTGCCAACGCTTACCTGATGTTATCTTTGGCGCACTTGCTTCCGTTGTACCGGAGCGAATAGTAGCAGGATGCAACAGTGCATGTACATCAGTGGTATTCACAGGTATGCTCGAGAATAATCCAGAACACTTTTATATTTACCACGAGGCTATTGCAGGTGGGTCTGGCGCTAGTATGTATGCAGATGGTTTAAGTGGTGTGCAAGTTCATATGACCAACACATCTAACATGCCTGTTGAGGCCTTAGAAATAGAGTTTCCCATTATATTAATTAAAAAGTATGAGCTAAGGAGAGACTCAGGCGGTGCAGGCCAATTTCGTGGTGGCTTAGGAATCAATCGTGAATTTGAAATTATTGGTGAAGGAGTTTCTACCACTTGCCTAGGGGATAGGCATAGATTCGCTCCATGGGGGTTAAATGGCGGTAAGGATGGCGCAGGTGGCGCATTCTACCAAGTGCTATCTAGTGGAAAAGAAATTCGACTTTCCAATAAATGTAGCGATCATGCTGTTAATAAGGGAGATATTATCCGTGTATTAACCCCAGGTTCTGGAGGGTACGGAGATCCGCTTAAGCGGCCTATTGATAAGGTTCTTCGTGATGTATGTGAAAATAAGGTTTCTATTGTAAGTGCTAGAAATAACTACAAAGTTGCAATCCTTTTGGACGAAGATGGAAATTACCTTATAGATATGGAGGAAACAAAAAGATTAAGATCTTAAAATCCTTTAATAATGCTAGCCTAGAGGTGCCCACAGCAAAAGTTTTGATATGTATTAGGTAGCTTGAATATTGCTATCTTTAATAAAGTTTACAGGAGGTTTAACATGAAGATTGAGCAAATAGTTAATGAAATAAAAATAAAAATGGACTCTACTAGTGGATTAAAGGCAATCTACTTTGTTGCCTGTGGTGGTTCCCAGGCTGCTATTTACCCGGCCAAGTACTTGATTCAGTGTGAAGCCAAAGGTATTGCCACTGAAATATTTAATAGCAATGAGTTTGTTCATGCAACGCCAAAAATGTTAAATGAGCAGTGTATTTGTGTTATCTGCTCATTGAAAGCAACTCCAGAAACAGTGGAAGCGGTTAGGGTTGCAAATAGCTATGGTGCTACTACTGTTGCAATGACAGGATTTCCAGATACCGATATGGCAAAAAACGGCCAATATGTAATTGTCTACTCTAGCGGTGATAAGCAGATTTACTCTAAAGCAAATCAGGCTTTAGCCCTTAGATTTTGTTTTGAGCTACTAAATAAATTTGAAAATTATCCGTATTACGAGCAAGCTATTAAAGCATACAACCACCTTGATGATATTATTACTAAAGGAAAACTAGCACTATCTACAGCTGCTGAAAAATTTGCCAGAGATTTTAAAGATGATAATGTATTCTATGTTCTAGGAAGTGGTTCTGCTTATGCTACAGCCTATACAATGGCATGTTGTCACTTAATGGAGATGCAACATAAACATGCTGTGTATATGCATTCCGGGGAATATTTTCATGGCCCATTTGAAACCACAGATGAAACAGTGCCAGTAATTTTGATTAAGTCAGTAGGAAAAACTCGTCCGCTTGATGAACGTGTAGAAAGGTTTCTCGAAAAATATGCACCGCGGCGTCTGGTTTTAGATATGAAGGATCTTGATATTGGTGCAATAGATGAGAAGGTGGTTGAATATTTTGCCTCCCCCATCTTAATTCCTATTGAAAGATATTTTGTTTCTGTTATGGCAAAACTTCGTAATAGGTCTATGGATGAACGAAGATATATGTGGAAGTTTGAATATTAATTAATAAAAAGGTTCGAGAAATTTAAAATATTTCTCGAAGCCTTTTTATTATTGTTTATGAAAACTTTTTGCCTTTGCCAAAGGCACCATTTTCCATGCAGGTTTTTGCCGCAAATGACGCAGCTTTTTGTAAAGCCGTTTTTATTACTTCATTGTAAAAGTCCTTATCAGACACTATTCGTTTGGGGTGGGACTTTTTGGCTTCCATGAAAGAAAGTAAAAAGGCTGTTGCAAAGGAATCACCCGCGCCTAAAGTATCAATAGCCTTTACCAGCTTTGGTGGCTGGGAAAAGAAAAGAATACCATCATATAAAATTGCGCCACGAGAACCACATGTGGCAATCACAGTATCACAACCTTGCTTATATAATCTTTGGCAGACAGCCTGTATGTCCTCTAAGGAAAGGGTAGCACAAGATATGAAAGCAAAGTCAATATACTTGCAGATATCTGCGGTCCTTTCAGCATCTTTCCACTGGTAGGAAAAATCATAGGAAATAGGGATTCCAAGCTGGGATGCAAAAGCAAGCTGTGAATCGAAATGGCTGTTATTGCTGGTGTGAATTAAGTCAAAGCCACTAAGATAGAGTTTATCTTCAGAGTTAAGCACTATAGGATGTTCTTTTGCCACACCACCCTTGTTGCTAGTGACAAAAACCCGATCACCGTCGATAAGGTTCACTACCGCATAACCGTTCTCGCCTTCATACTGACGGCAACGTGAACGCTCAATCCCCAGTTCATCCAGTGTTGATATAATGTGTTTTGCCACGTGGTCTGTACCAAAAACACCCAAATAAGATGCATCAGCTCCCAACAACTTTGAATATACAGCAAAATTTAATGCCTGTCCCCCGGGATACATATAGCCTGAATTAAGATATTTATCACATACATTATCGCCAAGCCCCAAAACTTTTAGCAAATAAATCACCTCTAAAATGGTAATTGGGAATACCAAAGGATTTCCCATTTAAAAACATATTGTACAGAAAATGTGGTCTTTGTATATATTTTTATCAACTGAAAAATATAACGTCTTAATATATTCTAACGAGAGCCTTTCAACTTGTCAACTAGTGCTATTATGTGGATATGCCCTAGCTGTAAAGTAAACTGACTGAAAAATTCCTGACGTTTCTCATACAAGTAATTCTTTTAGATTTGCCATTTACATTGACCCACCGCCTACATGGATACTGGCCATGGGGCAGCCTAATAAAATTGGCCTTGCCTTTATTTAGGCTACCATATAGGCATTGTAAGCTTTATTTGCCATAAAATCCGCCCCTTAAACATATATCTGTACCAGAAATTTCAAATTTTCTTTTAAGATTTCACATAATATAGTAATATTATTGTATAGTAAATATGGTACCCTTTCAATCGACAGGAAGGGCTACGGGTTTATAAAAGTTTACATAAGACTAAATGAGAAAGGCGATGTTACATTTGATTATAAACTATGAAGGTCATAAACCAACAATACACGAAAGCTGTTTTGTAGCGGACAGTGCTTCGATTATTGGAAGGGTCGAATTAAAAGAAAATGCAAATATATGGTATGGAACAGTTGTCCGGGGTGATGATAATTATGTAACCATAGGTAAGAATACAAACATTCAGGATAACAGCACAATCCATATAGCCAACGACTATCCAACTATTGTTGGGGACTATGTCACTGCAGGGCATAATGTAATAATTCATGCCTGCACCGTCGGCAATTATGTTTTGATAGGCATGGGGGCAATCATATTAAACGGTGCCGTAATAGGTGACAATGTAATAATAGGCGCGGGCTCGGTTATAGCTCCGGGGAAAATAATTCCCTCCAATGTTGTTGTTATGGGCACTCCTGCAAAGGTAGTCAGAGAATTGGAAAAAGAAGAAATAGAAAAACATATAAAAAGGGCAATGGATTATGTGGTGTTAGCAGATAAACATAGGGTAAAGGTGTGATAGAATGAAACAGTATCCTTCCATATTCAATGATGTTATGGGGCCCGTCATGGTAGGACCCTCCAGTTCTCATACGGCAGCCTCTGTTCGAATAGGAAATGTTATACGTCAGCTTACTAAAGCTGAAAGAACTTTGGCTGTAAATTTTGATTTTGATTTAAACAGCTCCTTGGCTTTAACATATAGTACACAAGGAGTAGATCAGGGACTTGCAGCGGGGCTTATCGGCCTTCAGCCTCATCAAAAGGAGATAATGCAAGGGTTGGAACTGTCCAAACAGGCAGGTTTAAAAATTTCTTTTAATGTTAAAAATATCGGACCCGATCACCCTAACGCCTATCATGTTTCAGTTCAGAGAAAAGGAAAAGAAGACATCCGTTTAAAGGCTCTTTCAACCGGTGGAGGTATGTTTGAAATTACAAAGCTTCAGGATTTTCCTGTCTTAATTACAGGCGGGTTTTTTGAAATTTTAATTATCACCTCAGCGCCTATAAGGCCAAAGTTTAAACAACGATTGGAAAAGTTAGGGGAAGTCACAGAGATTTTTGGTAAGAGTGGCATACTATATAATATAAAATCACAAACACCATTTAAGGAAATCCCTGTTATAGATTTTGACGAAATGTATACTCTTTCACCTGTACTACCTATAGCATCTCAGCTAAGCCCTAATGTACCCTTTGTCACAGCAGAGGAAACTGCCAGGTATAATATAGAAAATTTAGGGCTTTGGGAATTGGCATGTATTTATGAAAGTATAAGAAGTGGTTTAACTAAAGAAGAAGTCTTAGACAGGATGGTTGATATAGTAGACTTGCTTATCGAATCCATGGATAAACACAAGGACGATAATATAGCGGGTAGGATTTTGCAAAGCCAGTCACATAATATCACAGACAAGGAATTACTCGGTGGGAATCTTATTAAATATATCATTTACTATGTTACACGTTTTATGGAGATTAAAAGTGCAAACGGTGTTTTTGTAGCCGCACCTACGGCCGGTTCCTGCGGATGCGTGGTGGGTACAGTGTTTGCTCTTGCAAAAGTATATGAGCTAAGTAAAGTAGATATGGCTAAAAGTATGCTGGCGGCAGGTTTGATCGGTGTCTTTATAGCCCATCTCAGTACTTTTTCCGCAGAAGTATGCGGTTGCCAGGCAGAATGTGGGGCTGCATCAGGGATGTGCGCCGCCGCTTGTGCTCATGTACTTGGTTTAGATGCCGATAAAAGTATTGCTGCGGCTTCCATGGCATTGCAGAATGTTTTTGGAATGGTGTGCGACCCGGTAGCAAATCGGGTAGAGGTGCCCTGTCTAGGTAAAAATACAATGGGAGCCATGAATGCCTTATCAAGTGCAAATATGGCAGCTGCCTGCTTCGATCAAGTCATACCTTTGGATGAGACTATTAAGGCAATGGATGCCGTTGGGAAGTCATTGCCTATGGAGCTTCGTTGCACAGGTCTCGGGGGACTTTCCATAACTCCAGCAGCGCAAAGGATTAAAGAAGAATTGCAAAAGAAATATTGATATAAGTATTTTACAAAGATGTATCGCAAGTATATTATTAAACGAATAGAATTAGACTTAATCCCTTGTAAAAGAAAGGTGCTCCCCTTCCTCCGCCCACTTGATGGGATCTTCACCATTTAATTTTTCCTGTAATTCCTTATATGTACCTAAATCTTCATAAACTTTTGTTGTTCTTTTACCTTTAACAGTAATATTTTTAATAATATAAATAGACAAGGAATTTTTAGATTTAGAAAATGATAGTCTCATAAACAACCCTCCAATACCCCATATTATAACATATTACGCAACCATCATTTCCACAATATGACAAGAAAGTAAAGACCCACAAGGCTTTATTTCTTTTATAGATATTTTTAATTGATAAGCTATTTTAAATCTTTCTCTACTCAATACTATAAGTTAATCTTTCTATGCCCATATTATTACAGACACACAGAATAGCACCTTCTACTTATTCCCACACCTCATCTACCACAGTATAGGATATTCCTTTAATCATTTTTTCTGTTCCTTTTATGTTTTTATTTTCTATTTCGTATTTATCATTGACTATATCTTTTGCTATAGCTATATATGAGGCTAGCATATCGCCAAAACCTATGCTATTCATTATATTATTGCTTAATGTTTTTAGTAAATCTGGTATTTTGTTTATATTTGTAATAGTACCGTGTTGTTTTATAAAGGCATTTAAAAAAGCTAACTGATTCTTTTTACGGTCTACATCAAACCTAGATCCATCTTCATTATATCCTTGGCGAAATCTGACAAAACCTTCTGATTTGATGCCGTCTAGGTGTTGCTGGCCTTTTTCCAAATGTATATAAAGGTCTTGGCTAGGATCCTCATAATTCATATCATAAGGTACATATATATTTACACCGCCAAATAAATTTACAATTTTTCTAAAGCCTGCTAGGTTTATTTTTATATAATCATCTACACTGATATCGAACTTTTCTTTAATAAGTTCTGCCAAGAAACTAATAGAATTGGCTTTAAATTTACCTTCATATTCCATCAAAGCTCCAATATAATGGGCGGCATTAAGCTTATATATACCGGCAACTTTTGATTTTCCGGCAGCATTAAGGGTATCTATTACAGATTGGCTATAGTCCACATACATATCCCTTGGAAGCATAATTATAGTTAACTTTTTATTATCTTTATCAATGCTGATTATACCGATGGTATCTAAAAGACTGCTTTCCTTATCCTCACCTAAAAAAAGTATGTTTTTAGAATTTGGGGTGGTTAGGTCTTTTGTATATTCTTCACTTAGGGCAGCATCTTTGTTTAATATTGATTTATCAACTAAAGTAAACTCAGTTAAATCATATTCCTCTGCAGACAAGCCTTCATCTGCATAATTCATTAATACTTCTTTATCATAATCATGGAACTTTTTTTTATTAATTGTGGCAAAAACAGTAGAAAAAATTATAACTCCTAAAATGAAGCCTAGAAGAACCCAAGCAGCTATCTTTTTGTCAAATTTTATTTTTTTAAAATTAAATCTATAAGATTTCATACAGATATTCTCCTTAGTTGAAAAAGCATAAATATTTTAAGAATAAATTTATTATCTCACTTATCTACAAAAAATTAAAGTTAGATTAAAAAATATATACAAAAAAACTATCTAAAGCATAAATTCTTTTATATTTCTTTTTTAAGATTATTAGTATTTAATAAAGGTTAGCATATTAAAAAGTTTAGAACCTGTTAGCGAAATGCAGGAAAAGAATTAACCACAGAATAACACAGCATATTTCAAAATGACCCCAAGGCAATACCCTGGCATCTTGGCTCTTAGCTCTGGAAAATTTAATAATCTGATTAGAATAAATAATTATATTAGTTAATTTGACTAGGTGAGAATTGCAAGTCTTTAAGGCTATTGTTAAGAAGTATTCATATTAAGTATAACTTCTTATATTGATTTGCTATAATAAGAGAGGAGATAACGCATTGGGCTATTAAAATTTTAATCGAAACAATTTATGCTATATATTTAAAAAAATATTTTTGCAAGGAGGAGCATTTTATGGATATATTTAATATGCTTAAAGAACATGATTATGAACAATTGATATTTTGCCAGGATAAGGACTCGGGCTTAAAAGCTATTATTGCTATTCATGATACTACCTTAGGGCCTGCATTAGGCGGTACAAGAATTTATAATTATGAAAATGATGAAGAGGCAATTGAGGATGCACTAAGGCTAGCAAGGGGCATGACCTATAAAAATGCAGCTGCCGGTCTAAACCTTGGCGGCGGAAAGGCAGTTATAATAGGAGATCCAAAGAGGATAAAGAACGAGGCATTGTTTAGGGCCTTTGGTAGATTTGTAGAAGGGTTAAATGGCAGATATATAACTGGGGAAGATATGAATATGACTCAAAAAGATGCTGCCTACATTAATTATGAAACTAATTATATAGTGGGCTTGGAGACTGGAAGTGGCAACCCCTCTCCAGTAACGGCTTACGGGGTATTTAAAGGAATACAGGCAGCTGTTAATGAGATATATGGTAGCGATGTTTTAAAAGGCATAAAAATAGCAATCCAAGGCTTGGGAGCAGTGGGAAGAAATTTAGCCCAGCTGCTTTATGAAGCAGATGCAAAATTATATGTCACCTCAAGGGATCAAAGAAAAGTTGATAAAGCCGTAGAGGAACTAGGAGCAATAGCAGTCGGACTGGATGAAATATATAGCGTGGAATGTGATGTATTTTCACCCTGCGCAAGAGGTGCAATAATAAATGATGAAACAATTAAAAAATTAAATTGTAAAATCATAGCTGGCCCTGCCAATAACCAATTAGCTGAATCAAGGCATGGTGATATTCTACATGAAAAAGGAATACTCTATGTGCCAGATTATGTAATAAACAGCGGGGGCGTCATCAATATTATAGATGACATATCTGCTTGTGAATATAGCAGAGAAAATGCTTTAAAAAATACTGCAAAAATCTATGATGCCTGCAAAAATGTATTTAATATTGCTAAAAGAGATGGCATTCCAACATATAAGGCATCCGATATAATGGCGGAAGAGAGAATCGCAGCTATAGGCAAAATCAAGAAAATATATAAGAAGGAATAGTCTCTAGGGAGCGGAAAAATCACACCCTTGTTTTAAACAAAGCCTGAAAAAATGCCGATAATCTTATTAAGTAGTTTTATTATATATACTTTTAAATGAAAAGCTTGTATAATGCATGGTAAAATCATGTTAAATAAAGTGCAAAGTATGTTAATAAAGGATTATTGTAAAATACAAAAGGGGCGGTGTTAATGAATGTGAGAAGCGAAGTAACAAAGGGTAAGGGATTTAAGAGAATAAGGGATAGAATACTCATATATTTTATTCCCTTAATTGTTTTGATAGGAATTGCTTATTCATTTTATTCTCTAACAGCTATTGAAAAAGGAATTATGGATCAGGTACGAATCGGTCTGGTTGAATTAGCGGAAAGCGGTGTGGATCTAGTAGAAAGCCGTGTACAAAACCAATTCGCTATCCTTGGTGCTATGGCAAATAGTGAAGAAATAATCAGCATGGATATAGAGCGACAAAGAAAAGCACTTAATAAACAAATAAGCAATACGGACTTTGAGGCTATGGGTGTTGTGACATTAGATGGCAATGCATATTATAGCAGTGGAGAAAAGGCTAAGTTCGCTGATAGTGACTACATAAAGAGGGCTTTCCAAGGTGTTAGCAGCATGTCTGAGCCTATGGTAGATGAAAGGACAAACCATTTAGTTATAATGACCGCCACACCTATAGAAGTAGATAATAAAATTGTCGGTGCTCTTGTAGGAAGAATAGGCATAGAATTTTTGACAGATATAATATCTGATATAAATTTCGGTGAAGCAGGTTATGCTTATATGGTAGATAGCGAGGGAACAACTGTTGCCCATAGAGATATGGAAAGAGTACTGACTAGGGAAAATGTTATAATGCAAGCTGAAGAAAAGCCTGAATTAAGGCCTGTTGTAGATTCGATGAGGGAAATGATAAATAATGAGGGAGAATCAGGTATTACTAGGTATGATTTTCAAGGCAGAAAAATGATCTTAGGATTTAGTCCTATTAATAAAACCTCCTTGATTTTGGCGGTAGCAGCTAGCGAAAATGAAATCTTGAAAGAATTAAACAATATAAAGCAAAGAATGTTATTGGCTACACTTGTAGTTTTAGTTATTTCTTTAATTGTTGGCGTTTACCTTAGTAATAATATATCGAATCCTATAAAAGATTTGTCTGAAGAAATAATAAAGCTATCTGAATATAACTTAACTACCGATAAAAATAGTAGAATAAATAAATATCTTAATTATAGGGACGAAGTAGGGGAAATAACCAATGGACTAAATACTATGAGAAATAATTTTGCAAAACTTATTAACAATATTTCCTTAAATTCAGAACAATTGGCATCTTCTTCGGAAGAGTTGACAGCTATTTCGGAACAAACAGAAATTGCATCGGAGGAAATTGCCAAAGTTATTGAGGAAATAGCTAACGGTGCAGGAGATCAGGCCAATGATACAGCAGCTGGGGCCAATAATGTTGCACACTTAGGTGAAATTATAGATGAAAATGTAAGCAATGTAAAAGTTTTATCTATGGCAGTCGAAGTCATTGAAAAGCTAAAGATGGAAGGTATTGAAATTATAAAGGTTCTATCAGAAAAAACAAAGGAAAGCAATGATGCAGCGTTAGATATACAAAATATAATAATAGAAACTAATGAAAGTGCAAGTAAAATTGAAAACGCCAGCCAAATGATTTCTTCCATAGCTGAGCAAACGAATTTATTGGCACTTAATGCAGCAATAGAGGCAGCAAGGGCTGGGGAGCATGGAAGGGGTTTTGCTGTAGTAGCAGATGAAATAAGAAAGCTGGCTGAACAATCTAATAATTTTACAAAGGATATATTGGATATAATAAGTGAATTAACGATTAAAACAGAGACTGCAGTTGTAACAATGAAAAATGTAGGTTCTATAGTAGGGGAGCAGACCCAAAGCGTAAAGAATACCAGTGAAAAATTTACCGGTATAGAAAAGGCGATAGAAAATATAAAAGATATTGTAATAAGCATTAATGAATCTAGTGAAAGCATGGATATTAAAAAAGCAGAAATAATGGATATATTGCAAAACCTATCTGCTATAGCCCAAGAAAACGCAGCGAGTACAGAAGAAGCATCAGCTTCCGTTGAAGAACAAGTGGCATCAATAGCGGAAATTTCAAAATCCAGTGAAGTATTAGCACTACTAGCTGAAGAAATGCAAGAAAGCGTAGCAAAGTTTAAGTTATAATATTAATTGATATTCACAAAAGCTTAGCCTTTTGGTAGTTTTATCATACCAAAAGGCTAGATTTTTTTATCGTATATCATAGTTTTTATGGGTCTTTTTTTCTATTGGCGTTTAAATATTTATATTGATTCATAATCCTTTGATAATTATCTAATTCATTTCTAGGAATGTTTTTTAAGGTACCTTTAAGCCTATTAATAGCCATATCGGCTTTTACTCCTGCCTCCAGTATTTCAAAAATCCCATCGAAGCTTTCACTATCTTGTGGATAAGTGGCCATCCCAAGGCTTACATATTTTACCGTAGAATCAATGCTAAGTTTTTCCCTTAAAACTTCGTATATTTTGTGCTCTACATTGACAATATGTTTTTTTTCAGTGTAAGGGCAAGTTATTATCCATTCGTAATCATTGAACTGATAAACCCTGTCAGTTTTACGGAGAATAGTGGATAATTTATCGCAAGCTTTCCATATTAGCTCAACTTTTAAATTACTAAATCTAATCAATAATATGGAAAATGGATATTTGCCGCGTTTTGCAAGTGAAATTTCATTATTAATCATTTCTTTTATTTTTTTAATATTTAATTTTTCTGAATTCATATAGTCTATAAGCGATATTTGAAGATTAGATCCTTTTATCAATGAGTCCAATTTAAAGCACAATTGTTTTTTAAAATCCTTTTGATTACTGGGGATTAGCATAAGGTCATTAAAACCGGATTTTAGTGCTGACTTTTTTATATTATGGGTATCTTTTTGAATTAGTCCTAGGACAGCTGTGTTTTTTAGAAAACCCTTTTCTTTGATGCCCCATACTCTTTCAAATATTGATGGTAGCAAGTTATTATTTATTTCAATAATAAATAATCGAAAATCATCAGGATATATATTTAACTTAAATAATAAGTCATCATGTCCTGAAATTTCAATAATTTCATAACCCGGTTCAATAAGACATTTAATTGTTATTGCTTTTATTAGTTTGTCTTCGATTTGTAATAGAACTCTATTAGCCATCCTATATGCCATCCTTTGTATATTATTATTATATTAATCGGAATCTTTGAAGTTTAACTTGAGTAGCCTTTTAAATTAAATACAAATGTTATTATAGTCCTAACCCAGGGTGTAATCCAGAAACATCATAATTACAAAGCCTACCATAAGAGCATGGGTGGCTAACTTTGAACTCCCGTCATGAGTTTGGCTTTCTGGTATGATTTCATGACTAATTACAAAGAGCATGGCTCCAGCTGCAAAGGCCAATGCGAAGGGTAGAATGGGTTTTGCTACTTGCACTAAGGCTACTCCGATGAGCCCACCTATAGGTTCTACAAGGCCTGTTGCCAGAGTAATTAGAAAAGCTTTGCTCTTTGAGTACTTTTCTCTTAATAAGGGCAAAGCCACTGCCAAGCCCTCTGGTAGATTCTGCAGGCCTATTCCTATGGCCAGGCTTATTCCGTTTGCAATATCTCCATCGCCAAATCCCACACCTACAGCCAAACCTTCCGGAAAATTATGAACAGTTATAGCAATTATGAAAAGCCAAATTTTACGCATTTCCGGGCTCATATGAAATCTTTCCGTGGCCACTTGTATCCCATCTACATCCTTTGTTTTTCTATTGTTTATTGCATTATAAAGTAGATTTGTATTTGGGAAAAACTTATCTACGGAGTCTATAAAAAAACCTCCGCAAAGTATCCCAATCAAAGTAATAGTTGCGCTTTTTACGCCACCTCCGCCTTTTTCAAGGGCGGGAATTATTAAACTAAAAGATGTAGCCGCCAACATTACACCAGCTGCCGCACCTAAAAGTGCATCTAAGAATTTTCTACTTATGTTTTTTTTGAAGAAAATGGGAAGAGCACCTACACCAGTTGCCAAGCCAGCCAACGTGCTGGCTATAATACCAAGCCATACTATATTAAATTGAGATAAATATTCAGCCATATAAAAACCTCATTTCTACTGCTAGTTTTATATTATGAGAAAGTAAAGTGAAGGTGACAAGTTTTTAGTAAAATGATAAACTAGTCCATATATACTTGCTAAGGAAGGGCGATATTATGAGATTATTTTCCATACTTATTATTCCGCTTATAGGTACATCTTTAGGTTCGGCAGGAGTCTACTTTATAAAAGACAAAATGAACGAAAATTTGCAAAAATGGCTATTAGGCTTTGCCGGTGGTGTAATGGTAGCTGCTTCCGTATGGTCACTATTAATACCCTCTATGGAGCTATCGGGTTTTTCCCAAAGCTTTTCCTTTATACCTGCAGTTGTAGGTTTTTTATTGGGCATGGGATTTTTATTGTTACTTGATGAAAGTATACCTCATTTACATATTGGAGAAGATGAGCCCGAAGGGCCAAAATGCAGCTTAAGAAATACTACCATGCTTATGTTAGCCGTGACTTTGCACAATATACCAGAAGGTATGGCAGTTGGAGTTTTATTTGCAGGGTATTTAGCTGGTAATTCCTCTATCACCTTTTCTGCAGCTTTAACCCTTTCGATTGGAATAGCTTTACAAAACTTTCCCGAAGGGGCGATTATTTCAATGCCTTTAAAAAATGAAGGGCTTTCAAGCAACAGATCCTTTATTTACGGCATCTTGAGTGGAGTAGTAGAACCGGTGGCTGCAGCCATAACAATAATGGCAACGGGATTTGTAGAACCTATACTACCTTATTTATTATCCTTTGCAGCAGGGGCTATGATTTATGTTGTAATAGAAGAGTTAATACCAGAAACAGCTTGCGGGGAACATTCAAATTTGGGGGTTATAGGATTCGCCTTGGGATTTGCATTAATGATGGTCTTGGATGTTGCACTTGGCTAATTATTTCCAATATAAATATTTTTTATTATCCTCAATGTATAATTTGTAAATTTTTGCACAAAATTTATATTGAAACAGAAAATTTATATTATAGAAAGGAAATTATAATGGATAGAAAAATATTGATATTATTATTGCCTATACTGGTTTTTTCCTTAGTTTCTTGCAGTCTTTTGGGTAATAAAACGGGGATTCTTGAAGACGATATTTCCCAAAAAGAAAGTAATGAAGAGCCTGATATTTCAATACATGATGGTACAGCCATTGAGGAGTCGGAAGATAATTTTGTGATAAAACAAAGTCTAACACCTATGGATGCGTATAATATTTATATGGAGAAGTTTCCAAAAACAAAAGTATATAAAATAGAATTGGATAGAGAAAATAACAAATATGTTTACGAAATTGAAGGATTTGATGATAAAAAGGAATACGAACTAAAAATTGATCCAAGCTCCGGAAGTATAATAAAAGAAGAAATTAAAGCCGTTAATAGTAAAAGAAATGAATTGGCAAAAGAAAACATTGAAAAGATTGAGGGATTCCTGGATAAGGTCCTAACGGAAATAGGTGAAGGAGCCGTATTATCCGAATGGACTTTAAAAATGAAAAATAATATACCCGAATTAGAAGTAGAAGTAGATAGGCAAGGGCGAAAAGGAATAGAATATACCTATAATATAGAAACGGAAGAATTATTGAAAGTAGATGATTAGATTATAAAGTCTTACTTAAAAAATAAAACATTTTTTAGTTTAATTAACCCGTTGCCTATAAAGGTTGCGGGTTTACTAATGATAGATAAGCCTTTATAATAGAATCCAAGGTTGATCTATATCAAAGAGGTCATTGTGAAAAAAAGGAGGCAACATGGGCAAAAGTATTAGCAAAAAGGAAAGAATTGTATGGATTTTAATAATAATAGGATTGCTGGCGGTACTCATTGCTATTTTTGCAAGACAAAAACAAAGCTTTTACAAGTTAGAAGAACAAGTAAAACAAAGTGAAGATGAAAAAAAGGATTTGCTAAAAAAGGAAGATGACTTAAATAAACAAATTGGTGAATTAAAGGCCGAAATAGACAAGCATTTAGAGACTATAAACAGTTTTCCGGACAATGATGAAGATATTTTAAAAAGCCTTAAAAGACAAGGCTTTAATGGGAATATGGATGATATTATTGACGACTTAATAAAGCAAAGTGGCATAATCCCGCATAAGGGCGTTTTAGGCGGTAAAATGGGTTTCTATTTTAAAGATAAAATACATGTCCTATCTGATAGAAGAGTATTTGCTTATTTTGAGGATGGCCATGTCAGCGGTTACGCTTTTTTGTCTTATGAAATAAAAGATGATAATATAACTTGGAAGTTAATGGATTCATATGTGGATGATTAAAAGAAAAAATAAAAACCGGCAGTGGCTATGGTCCTGTCGGTTTTTTTAATGACATAGCTAGGCTAAAAGGTTATAATGATGATATATAATAATCACTGAAAGGGGCGTTATATCAATGAAAACCATGTTCAGATCTATTATTTTACTAACAATCTTAGCACTAATGCTCCCTATGGAGGTTGGTCATGTGAAGGCAGAACCTATTGATAAAGACGATTTTAGAGGTATTTGGGTAGCTACGGTTTTAAATATTGATTATCCATCAAAAGCTAGCATAAAGTCGGAAACGCTAAAAGAAGAAGCAATAAAAATACTAGATCATTCACAAGAGCTAGGTATGACAGCTGTGTTTTTGCAGGTGCGCCCGTCCGGGGATGCTTTATATAAATCCGAGTTTTTCCCTTGGTCTAAATACTTGACTGGTAAGCAGGGACAGGCACCTGATGAAGATTTTGATCCATTAGAGTTCTGGCTTAATGAGGCCCATAAAAGAGGCCTTGAATTACATGCTTGGATAAATCCTTATAGGGTTACCAAGAAGACTTATAATGAAGCAAAACATGATCTTTCCTCATTGGATCCCGAAAATCCTGCCGTAAAACATCCTGACTGGCTTGTTAAACATAGTGACGGTAATTTATACTTTAACCCAGGCCTAGCAGAAGTTAGAAAATATATAATAGACAGTGTTAATGAGATTATAGAAAATTACGATATAGATGGCATACATATGGATGATTATTTTTATCCCGGCAAAAATTTTAATGATATTGATACTTATAAGAAGTATGGCAAAGATTTTAATAATATAGACGATTGGCGTAGAGAAAATGTGAATATTCTAGTTAAGGATTTATACGAATCCATAAAGTCTCATTCAAAAGAAATCAGTTTCGGCATAAGTCCCTTTGGTATTTGGGCAAATAAAAAGTCTAATTCCTTGGGGAGTGAAACCAATGGGGCTCAAAGCTATTATGAACATTATGCAGATACAAGAAAATGGGTAAAAGAAGGAATTATAGACTATATAGCACCGCAAATTTATTGGAACATGGGCTTTAAAGTAGCTGACTATGAAAAATTGGCATATTGGTGGGCCGATGTTGTAAAGGATACAGATGTGGACTTATATATAGGGCAAGCCGCCTATAAGGTGCAAAAAGAAGATAGTAAAAGTCCATGGTATGTGGATATAGAAATGAAGAGACAGTTTAATCTTAATGCCAATATACCTGAGATAAAAGGATCCATATTATATAATTACAGCTCCATAGCGAAGATGCCTGAACTTTTTTCCATGATAGAAGAATATAATAAAAGGATTGATAAAGAAAAGGAGTATACCCCTATTGGCGTAGGTGTGCCAGAACCCGGTATAAAGACAAAATTCAGCGAATATTATATATGTGGTTCATCGGACCCTCAAAAACCTTTATGGCTAAATGGTAAAAGTGTAAAGGCTAGGTCAAGTAATGGATATTATGGAGTTTTGGTGAAACTAAAAGATGGGGAGAATATTTTTACATTTACCCAGGAAAAAACCAGCACTAGTATTGCTATTAACAAAGATTCCTCTTCATCTACACCCATAAAAACTACTGCTCCCACCCAAGAAAATGTTATATTGGGGAAATTGCCGTATTATGTGGAGATAAAGGAAGAAAATACCTACACCTATTCCTCCCCCAATAGCGGAAGCGGCGGAATCCATGAGTTGCAAAAGGGAATGATTGATTATATTACTGAAATAAAGGGAAATTACGTCAGGCTTTCAAATGGACATTGGGTAAACAGATCCAGTGTAAATGTATTTACCACAAAAAGTAAATATAATGTAAAAATAAATAAAGCCGAATACACTATTACTGATCCCTGGGAAAGGCTAACACTTTATACTAATGAATCACCGCTGGCAGTGGCAGATTTTGAAGACAATGAGTTAAAACTTATCGTTACTGGCTTAAAGAAAGGCCCATTGCCGAGATTGCCAAGGGATAGCATAATATCGGAAATCCGGATAAAACCCGAAGGCAATAAGGGTGAATATATTTTAAAATTAAAAGATAATGATAGTTTAGCAGGCTATTATATAGAAAAAACAAAAAATGGGATAGTATTAAATATAAGAAAAAAGGCAAAGGCAAAAGAAGGGGAATATCCCTTAGATGGCATCACAATAATGCTAGACCCGGGTCATGGTGGTAACAGCTTAGGTGCAGTTGGTCCCCTAGGCGCCCAATGGTCTGAAAAAGTCATTAATCTAAATAGTTCTATAAAATTAAAAAATGAATTGGAGTCTTTAGGGGCAAAAGTTTTGATGACAAGAACAGAAGATATAGATGTATCCTTAGAAGATAGGCTAGCCATGTCAAAAAAGGCAAAACCCGATTTATTTGTTTCTATCCATGCAAATAGTATGGAAAGCAATGTGGATATTACGAAAGTAGATGGATTCAGCATATTCTATAGGGATGGGTATGCATATAATATAGCTGATAAAATTCATAATCAAATAGTAAATATACTAAATAGAAAAGACAAAGGCATTCGAAAGGAAAAATTCTATGTATTTAGAGGTACCTGGTGTCCTTCTATACTTATAGAAAGCGGTTTTGTACCAAATCCCGTTGAATTTCAATGGTTGATTGATGAAGAAGAGCAGGATATTTTAGTAAAGAATTTTGCACAGGCAATACTGGAATATTACTTAGAATAGTTGAAATTCATATTTTATAAATAAAACAAATATATGATCTTAGCCAAAATAGCTAAAATAGGAACTTATATAGTTTTACTCAGTCTAATAAGTAGATTGGAAAAATTATGGAGGGATTATTATGCGGAAAAAAACATCTATTATACTTGTATTAATATTATTAGTAGGTGCTTTAGTTGTGCCATCAAATGTTCTAGGGGATAATGAGGTAGGCGGCATGGCGGATTTAGAGTCCTTAAAAAAGGCAGAGAAGTTAAAGGAATTAGGCTTGCTTAAAGGAACAGGATATGGATTCGCCCTTGATAAGTTATCTACTAGGGCAGAAGCATTGACCATGGTACTCCGCCTTGTTGGTGAAGAAGAGACTGCTACAATAAAAACAGAAGATGAACCCATATTTATAGATGTTGCTATTAAGCATTGGGCATATAATAATATTAATTATGGAGCAAAAAAAGGATATATTGAAGGAACGGGAGAATCAAAATTTAGTCCTGATAGAGAAATTAAAGAAAAAGAGTTTATAAAAATTTTGCTTTCTGCTATGGGACATAAAGATATTACACTGGAGAATGTTTATAATAAAGCTATAGAACTAGGAGTAATAACAAAAAAGTTAGCAGAAGCTAAGAATGAGAAGGAGTTTCTAAGAGGGAGAATGATAGATATATCTTATGGATCAATATTAAACAAAAATAAAAAAAGTTTTGCCTGGGAGCTAAATAAATTAATGCCTAAGGATAAGAATTACATGTTTTCACCCTTAAGTATTAAGATGGCTCTTTCCATGGCGGCGGTCGGGGCTGATGGCAAAACAAAAGAGGAAATACTAAAAACTTTGAACATTGATGATTTAAATGATTACATGGAGCTTTCTCAAAAACTAATAAAAGACTATAGTGAAAATGATAGAGTTTCTCTAAGTATTGCCAACTCAATTTGGTTAAACGATGATTATTATCCGGGGGCAAACTTTGCAGAAAGTTATGAAAAGGCTATAAAAGAGTATTTTGATGGGACAAGTAATAAAGTAAATAATAAAGATGCCGTGGAAAAGATAAATTCTTGGGTAGACGAGAAAAGCAAGGGGAAAATCAAAGAGATTATTGAAGATAGTGACTTTTTAGCTTACCTGGTTAATGCTATATATTTTAAAGGGGAATGGGCCATACAATTTAAAGAGGAAGCAACAAAGCCGGATGATTTTACTGATAAAAATGGGATAATTACCGAAATTGACTTTATGAACATAGAAGATTACTATAGTTACTATGGCGATGATAGCTTGCAAATTATAAAGCTGCCATATAAGGATGGAAAAACCAGTATGTATATAGCATTATCAGACTTAAATGATTTAGATTTTACTAATTATATCAACAAGATGGAAAGAAGAAAAGTAGCGCTTAGCTTTCCTAAATTTAAAACAGAATTAAGCATTGGATTAAATAGTGTTTTAAAAGATTTAGGCATAAGAGAAGCTTTTAATCCTGATAAAGCTAATTTAAAGCCTATGTTTATAGATATAAATGAAAACCCCTTTATCTCTGATGTTATTCATAAGACTTTTATAGAAGTTGATGAAAATGGTACTGAAGCGGCGGCAGTTACAGCTGTTGGAATAAAATTGACTTCCTTGCCAATTATGGAAGAGCCAGTAATCTTTAAGGCTGATAAGCCTTTTACTTACTTTATTTATGATGAAGAGAACAATGAAATCCTCTTTATGGGGAAACAAGCTTTTGCGAAATAAAGTTACAAAAACAATAGAATAACTAATCAAGGTAAGTATAAAATATACTTACCTTTTAATATAAGAATTTTCTTAACACAAACAGGATTAATTATTCTTTCAAAATTATTTAGTATAGGAAAAGATTCTTAGTTAATATCTTTATAAAGAATAGAAAAGGTATAATCTTATAAAATATTAATATAAAAATGCTGAATCTTATTAAAAAATTTATAATTGAAATGTGGTGTAAAATATGAGCACAATAAAAAAATCTATATCTCAAGTATTAAAAGATGCTTTAAAAACATTTAAAATCTATCCCGCATCAATGGCAAGTGCATTGGGCTTTGCCTTGGTCACAATAGTAAGGATTCATATTGATTGGCCTAGCCAAGAGAAATATAATTTTTTATTTAATTCCTTACATTTGTCACTGGCCTTAGGTGCTATATTTAGCTTAGCTGCCGTTGCCATTGCTAATAGCAAATACAATGATAAAAAAGCTTTCAATTTGGCAAATATATTGGGGGCCATAATTGTAGTCCTGAGCTTTTTACTGCTTTATTTTTTTGGAGGCAGCAATCATTATCTTGATCCGCCAAGAATTATAAGAGTTACGGATATTGCAGCAGCGCGGGTCAGTGTTGCTATATTTATAAGCATGATAATATTTATTATTATCGGAGGACACCCAAAAGACAAATCCGATTTTTCCCGTTCTTTATTTATGACCCATAAGGCATTTATTATAGCGTTTATATATGGGATTGCTATGATAGCCGGTGCCTCTGGTGTAGCAGCTGCCATACAGGCATTGCTATATAGAAATATGAGCTATGATGTCTATATGTATATATCCACCATTGGAGGCTTTTTAGCTTATGCTATTTTTGTAGGCTATTTTCCTGATTTTAGAAAAGGAAGCAAAGATGAAAAGAGAGATATAGCTCAGAAACAAGCTAAATTCATAGAAATACTTTTCCAATATATCATGGTACCTATAACACTAGCATTGACTGTAGTACTTTTATTATGGTCAATAAAAACTTTAATAGTGAGGGAAGAAATTTCCTTTGTAAGGCTTTCATCTATAGCGACATCTTATGCAATAATAGGAATATGGCTTCACCTAATGGTCACACATAGTGTATCTCAGATAGCCGTATTCTATCGAAAAGTTTATCCCTATACCGCCCTTATTATCTTGGCATTTGAGGCAAGGGCACTCTTGATACAGTTAAATAATTGGGGATTAAAAACAACGGAATATATATTTATTATAATATGGATTGTCAATGTTGCTGCAGCGCTTCTTTTAATTAGAAATAAAGATAAAAACCATGAAAGAATAGCCTTAATTACTATATTAACTGCCATTGTTGCCATTATGCCTATAACAGGCTATCATACTTTGCCGGTGAAATCACAAATTAACCGTTTGGAGAAAATTCTAATAAAAGAAGGTATTCTCGTAGACGGATCATTAATTCCCCCGACAAATGAAATTCATAAAACGATAAAAGAAAAAATTACCGACAGTATAGATTATCTTGCTTATAACCAAAATGCGAAATTGCCATTATGGTTTGATAGAGATTTAAGAAACAGCAATACCTTTAAAGAGAAACTTGGTTTTGAAAAGACTTGGCCGGATTTTGAGCCTGATGCAGGGTTATATAAAGGGGTATATCTTACATTGCCAGCCCAAGCCATTGATATCAGCAATTATCAATGGGTGGCCAATATGCAAGACAAAGATGAATCACCAATAACTATAGTTGGCGAAAAAGGAGTTTATCAAATATATTGGGATACTGACAGAGTAGATGCAGTACCGAAATTAAAAATAGATCTGGAAGATAAAATAATTGTGGAAAAAGACATCAAGGAATATCTTGATAAAATTACTGAAAGGTATCCCCCGGGGGAATATAAAAATGTAGATGCCACCCTTGACGATATGATATTAAAATTTGAAGATAAAGAAATAAGTTTAATGCTAGTATTTAACAGTATCAGTATTAATGTGGATATAGAAAGAGATAAAATAAATTATTGGGTAAATTTAGAGAATATTTATATTAGAGAAAATTGATATTTTTAAAGGACGGTGAAATATGTGAAAAAATTATTTTATTTGGTTCATATGCTAGGGGTAAGAATTGTTTAGACAGCAATATAGATATTGATTATTTGTAAGCCAAGATATTGCCACTTCCGATATATTCTTTAATCCCTAAACCATGGCCCCATTTTCTTGCATATTCATCCGTTACTTCTTTTAAATCGATTTCTATATTTTTAAAACCGATTTTTGTCAAAATTTCATTTATCTTTTCCAAAGATACTGCTCCACCCACTCAGGTTCCGTACATATTCGGGTCCTTTTTTATTTCTTTCGGCAAATCTTTTTTTAATATTATATCTGAAATACTTATTCGCCCCAAAGGTTTTAGAACTCTATATATTTCTTTATATACTTGTTTTTTATCCGTAGACAGGTTGATTACACAATTAGATATTAATAAATCTAAAGTGTTATCACCTATAGGGAGATGCTCAATCTCACCTAATCTAAATTCGGTGTTGTCAAAGCCTTTATTGGAAGCAATTTCTCTTGCTCTTTCAATCATTTTGTAATTACTGTCAACTCCTATTACACGGCCAGTATTGCCCACTATTTTGGAAGCCAAAAAAACATCCATACCTCTGCCACAACCAAGGTCAGCCACAATCTCACCTGGTTGAGGCTTCCCTACTTCACCGGGGTTTCCACAACCCAGTCCCATTTGGGCTTCTTTTGGGATGTTTTTCAAATCTTTTTTGGTATAACCCAAAGATTTGTTTAAATCATCTATATCTACAGATACTTTTTTATCCTCCTTTGCTATTTCATCATAAAAACCATAGATACTTCTTTTTATATCTTTTTTTTCCATAATAAATCCTCTCGTTTAAAATATGGGTAAACTATTACTAAATTCTATGATACCATAAATATCTTTATAATATCCATACTTATAGCGTTTATTATTATAACCATAATCTGCATTGATAGGATAGTTAAGTGTGAACTATAACAAAACAAATGTATGTTATATTGAAGCATACAAAAAGGTTGCATATATAGAATACATAAATGTATAATAACATTAAGAGGTGATGTTATGGCAAGCAAGAATATTCGTGTAAGCGAAGAAACAATGATATATTTAAAAGAATTATCTAAAAAAGCGAACACATCCATGCAGGATATAGTACAAAAGGCCGTTGAAGACTACAGAAGAAACAGGATTTTAGAAGAAACAAATACTGCGTTTATGAAATTAAAGGGTGATACTAAGGCATGGCAGGAAGAAGAAATTGAAAGGAAAGAATGGGAAGCTACTCTAGGTGATAACCAATGAAGCCATTAAAAGGAGAAATATGGTTAGTAGACTTAAACCCGACAAAAGGTCATGAACAATCCGGTAAAAGACCAGCATTAATAGTTTCAGTTGATATATTTAATAAAGGTCCCGCTGATTTAGTAGTTGTTATTCCTATTACAACAAAGAATAAAGAGATTCCATTGCATATTAAAATAACCCCCCCTGAAGGGGGCTTGAAAGAAACAAGTTTTGCAAAATGCGAAGATATTCGTTCTATATCCAAAGAGCGGTTGTTGGTATGCTATGGGAGAGTGCTTTCTAAAACAATGTCTGAAGTAGAAGATAGGATATGTATTTTGCTAGGACTATAATTTAACATATCAAAAAAAGAGAAAAAACTTTTTCTGTTTCTCCATAATATGACCATTAATTATGTTATCCTGTAAAAAAAGATAATCAAGTCTTGTTGTAGAAGTAATATATTGTAATAAAAGTAAAAATTCTTCGTGCTAAAACCTCCCGAATTTGCAGTAAAATATGATATACAAATAATAGTGAACATATTGATTTTACTACACTTATAGGAAAAGCTGCATTCAGAATATTCTTAATACAATAGAGCGAAAACTTAGAATTTATAGACAGATAAAAAAGTTTACTCGTCAGGGCTGCTAGCAGCAGATCCTAAGCCTTTCAACAATCATATAACTGTAACGAAAGTATATCTATAGCAGATTTTCTTTTAAGAGTATAATTTGCTTTATTGCTAGATTTTGATAAAATGAAATTATAAAGTGAAAAGGGAGCTGAAATTATGATTACCTATAGGAATATAATTTCTGCCTTTTTAGAGTATGACGAAAAAGTATTGTTAATGAAAAGGGGCTTGCATAAAAAAATAGCCCCAGGGAAATGGTCTGCCATAGCTGGTCACATAGAAGCTGAAGAAATAAACAAACCCTACACAGCCTGCTACAGAGAAATCAAAGAAGAGACAAATCTAAGCAAAGAACACATTGAAGAATTATATCTCAAATACATTGCATTTAATAAATTACCAAAAGAAATCATAATCGACCATATGTTTTTTGGTAAACTCAGAACGGATAAAGTAAAAGCCAATGACGAAGGTGAGCTATTTTGGATAGCAAAAAGTGATATAGGAAACAAGATGCATATGCCCGGAATATCAAAGCTTATAAGCCATTATTATCAAAACCCATCAAAAAAAATTGTTCTTGTAGATATCTTTGATGAAGAACCTTTTTTATGGTGGCATAGCTTAGGAGGTTTTGACGATAGTTAATGAGGAACTTTTAAAACAAATCAAAGACTCTTGGTGCAGATTTATAAAAGAAGACAAATTAGATAAAAACATTAATCCTCTGGTGGCTGAATCTTGGAAAAGGTGCAAAAAATTAAATGTAGACCCTTATGGAGGCAATGGTTATAGGATTCCTCAAAAGGAAATGGATAAAATTGCTAGTAATAACAAAGAACTTCTAAGGATTGCAAAACCAATAATGGATAATCTAGATAGTCTTATTTTGGGCAGCGGTTTTATTTTGGTTTTGACAGATAAAAACGGGGTCATACTTCATTTAATTGGTGAGAAGGAAATAAAGGAAAAAGGGAAAAAACTATTATTTCAGCCGGGCTCTCTTTGGTCTGAAGAGAAAGTAGGCACAAATGCAATAGGCACTTGCATAATGGAAAGGAAGCCTATACAAACAGTAGGAGCTGAGCATTATTGTGAAACCCATCATTTATGGACCTGTTCTGCTGCTCCTATATTTGATAGCCATAAAAATATCATTGGAGTTATTGATATGTCTGGGGAATCGCTTTCAGCCCATAAGCATACCCTAGGGATAGTTCTAGCTGCAGCCTACTCCATAGAAAGCCAATTAAACTTAATTCAGTTGTATGCACTAATAGATGCAACAGTAGAAAATATTATGGATGGTTCTATTATAATTGACAATAACTATAGTATTACTGCAGTAAATAAATCAGCAGAAAAAATCCTGGGGCTAAGCAAAGAGGAAATGATTTCAACTGACGCAAGAGCTTTTACAGGACAAGATTTATTTACTCAGGAAACTGATGGCAGGAAGAGCATTATATGGGACTTTTCACTTGGAAATGCCAATATTACTTGTATAGTAAGAGTAATACCTATCAGTTTAGAAAATAATATAGGCAACTTAATTTTATTCAGAGAATTAAGGAGTATTCAAGACACTGTAAATATAATCACAGGAAATAATGCTATATATACCTTTCAGGATATTGTTACTCAGGACGAAAAAATGTCTAAATCTATAAAGGAAGCACAAAAATTTTCCAGATCTAAGGGAACTATACTGATAGAAGGCGAATCAGGAACAGGTAAAGAGTTATTTGCTCACTCTATACATAATTTTTCAAACTATAGTAAAGGACCTTTTGTAACCATAAATTGCGCTTCACTTCCTAAAGAATTAGTTGAGTCTGAACTATTTGGTTACGAAAAAGGTGCATTTACCGGGGCTTTAAATCAAGGAAAGATAGGAAAATTTGAATTAGCAAATGAAGGTACTATATTTTTGGATGAAATAGGTGAGATGCCCCTTGACCTTCAAGCAAAGCTTTTAAGAGTATTAGATGATTATGTTATTACCAGAATAGGCGGTAAAACTCCAAAAAAGTTAAATGTTAGATTTATAGTAGCGACCAATAGAAACCTGCATAATGAAGTTAAAAAGAAAAACTTTAGAGAAGATTTATATTATAGATTGAATGTGTTTAAGGTTACAATTCCACCTTTAAGGGAAAGAAAAGGTGATGTAATACTTTTATTTAATTATTTTTTACAAAAATTAAATAAAGGAAATAGAAATAAAAAAGTTCTTACAGCAGATTTTATTGATAGCTTCGGTGATTATCAATGGGATGGTAATGTTAGAGAATTAGAAAATATTATAGAAAGAGCTTATTATTTATGTGAAGGCATCAAGATAAGAAAAGAATATTTACCAGATGAGATACTCAATAAAGATATTATTAATATGGACTCTATTTATAGTGATTTAAAAGCACAAGAAAAAATGCTAATAAAAAATGCCTTAGACAAGGCTGGGGGACACGTGATAATGGCCAGTCAAATAATATCTTACAGTAAATCAAAAATGTATAGAAAAATTAAGGATTATAGAATAAACTTAAAAGACTATAAATAATTCCTGCTTATGAGAAAGATATTCCCATAGTCAGGAATTATTTATGTATTGATTCAATATTTTATCATTTTATGAAGAAATAACACACCTTTAAAAAGCGATTTTTCCGCTATTTCTATTTTTAAAAAACAAAAACATATGGAATAAGAAATTTGTTTGCTTGTACTTGATGGGGTTAAAGCCTATTTTGCAGAGAAAATACTTAGGCCAAGGCATATTATAAAAAAGCCAAAGTAAAAACTGGCATATTTATTGCTTCTATATACTATTAACAAGCCTTAATATTTTGAAAGGAGGCAAACACCATAAAAGGCATTGATAAAAAGGAGGGTTTAATTTGGAACTAAACAATACTAAGATAGTCGAAATGTACAAAAACATGAGACGCATTAGAGAATTTGAGACAGAAGCTATGAATCTTTTTGCAGAAGGAAAGATACCAGGTTTTGTCCATCTATATTTAGGGGAAGAAGCTGTGGCCACAGGATCGTGCAGTAGCTTAAGAGATGATGATTATATCACAAGTACTCACAGGGGGCACGGCCATATAATTGCAAAGGGCGGAGACTTGAAATTTATGATGGCAGAGCTTTTTGGCAAGGCTACTGGATATTGCAAGGGCAAAGGTGGTTCTATGCACATAGCTGACGCAACTAAAGGCATTTTAGGTGCTAATGGTATTGTTGGTGCAGGCCACAATATTGCAGTGGGAGCAGGTTTAAGCGCAAAGTACAGAGGTACTGATCAAGTGTGTGTATGCTTCTTTGGTGATGGTTCTACAAACCAAGGGACTTTTCATGAATCTCTTAATTTAGCTAGCATATGGAGATTACCAGTAGTTTTTCTATGTGAAAATAATCTTTATGGCATATCTATGCACCAAGCTAGACACCAAGCTATTCAAGATGTAGCTGATAGAGCTGTTGCTTATAATATCCCAGGTGTAGTTGTAGATGGTAATGATGTATTGGCAGTATATGAGGCAGTAAATGAAGCTGTAAGCAGGGCTAGAAGTGGACAAGGACCTACTTTAATTGAGTGTAAAACCTATAGACATAGAGGTCATTTTGAGGGTGATCCTGCTAATTATAAGCCTTCAGAAGAAGAGGAAGAATGGTTGGCTAAAGACCCCATTCCAAGGGCTATAGAATATTTAATAGATAATGATATATTAACAAAAGAGGAAATAGAAAAGATAGATGAAGAAGTAAAAGAAGAAATAAAAGAAGCCATTGAATTTGCTGATGAAAGTCCTTTACCAACTTTGGATTCTATAGTTGAAGATATTTACACAGATATTGTAGAGGAGGTAAGATAGATGAAGACTATGACCTATATGGAAGCTATTAGGGAAGCAATGAGCAAAAGAATGAGAGAGGACCCCAATGTGTTGTTGTTCGGAGAAGATGTAGGTGCTTTTGGCGGATGTTTTGGAGTTAGTGCAGGTATGCATAGTGAATTTGGAGACGATAGAGTCAGAGACACTCCTATATCTGAAGGAGCAATTATTGGAACTGCCGTAGGAGCAGCTGCTACAGGGCTAAGGCCCATAGCAGAGTTAATGTTTATTGACTTCTTGACAGTTGGTATGGATCAATTAGTAAACCAAGCTGCAAAAATGAGATATATGTTCGGTGGGAAAATAAATTTACCTATGGTAGTACGTTTACCGGCTGGAGCAGGAACAAGAGCAGCAGCTCAGCACTCACAATCCTTAGAAGCTTGGTTAACTCATGTACCGGGATTAAAAGTCGCCTATCCATCAAACCCAGCAGATGCTTATGGCTTAATGTTAGAAGCAATAGATGATGAAAATCCGGTTATTTTTGTGGAACATAAACTACTATATGGGGAATCTGGTGAAGTAGACACAAATATGAAACCCATAAAGTTTGGAGTTGCTGATATAAAAAGAGAAGGCAGTGATTTGACTATTGTTGCCACAGGCAGGATGATAGGTAATGCTTTAGAAGCTGCTGATATACTAGCTAAAGAGGGGATAGATGTAGAAATAATAGACCCAAGAACCCTATATCCCTTTGATAAAGAAACTATAATGAAATCATTAGAAAAAACAAATAAAATAGCCATAGTGACAGAGGAAACAAAGAGAGGGAGCTATGCCGGGGAAATAGCTGCAATAGTGGCTGAAGAAGGCTTTGACTATTTAGATGCTCCTGTAATAAGAGTATGTGGACTTGATACTCCAATCCCATTTTCACCAGTATTGGAAGATTATTTCACACCTAATGCAGAAGATATAGTTAAAGCAGTGAAAAAGATATTTTAAAAAGAGGCAACAAAGTTGCCTCTTTTGGGAGGGAACAGATGAAAACAATTGGTATTATAGCAAATCCCGCCTCAGGAAAAGATATAAGAAGGCTGGTTTCCCATGCTACAGTGGTGGATAATAATGAGAAGGTAAATATAGTAAAAAGAATAATTTTAGCTGCTCAAGGATTAGGAGTAGATAAAATATATATAATGCCGGATACTTTTCTAATTGGTTATAAAGCCGTAGACGGCTTGACTCTATCAAAAGAATTAAAGATTCCAGTAGAAATCATAAATATGAAAGTAAAAGGCGACCTTAGAGATAGTATTAAAGCTGGATTATTGATGGAACAAATGGAAGTGAAATGTATATTAGTTATGGGAGGAGATGGTACTAGCAGGGCTGTAGCAAAATCTATTACAGACACTCCGCTAATAAGTATATCTACTGGCACTAATAATGTTTATCCAGAAATGATAGAGGGGACTGTTGCAGGAATTGCAGCAGCAGTAGTCGCAAATAAAGATGGAAAAAACATATATTTTAAAGACAAGAGGATAGAGGTATACAAAGACAATGTATTAATAGATATAGCTCTTATAGATTGTGTAATATCCAGAAAAACCTATGTGGGCTCAAAGGCTATATGGAACTCTAATGATATAAAAAAAGTTATAGTTTCTAGGGCAAGCCCATCTGCCATTGGCTTTTCCACTATAGTAGGTGTAAATAAAATAATTGATGAAAATGATGATTTCGGTGCATCCATCTTAGTCAATACAGGAAGTAACTCTATACTAGCACCTATAGCAGCAGGAACTATGGAGACAATAAGAACAGATAGACCTATAAAACATAAAATAAATGAAGAATTTTTTATAAAAATGGATGATAATGGCATAATGGCTTTAGATGGTGAAAGAGAGATACTATTTAAAAAGAATGAAGTATTTTCCTTTAAAATCACGAGAAATGGTCCAAATAGAGTTAAAATAAAGGAAATTATAGAACAAGCCCAAAAAGAGAATTTTTTCAAGGGGGTAATCTAATGGCAAAAGTTTTAGTTATGCCAAAGCTCGGCCTAACAATGAAAGAAGGAAGGATTGTAAAATGGTATAAAAAAGAAGGAGATGAAATAGCAGAAGGTGATAAACTCTATAGCATAGAAACTGACAAACTTACTAATGATGTGGAAGCAAATGATGGGGGAATTCTTAGGAAAATAATTGTAGAGGAAGGTGGCCTAGTACCCTGTCTAGAGCCTGTAGCCATAATTGCAAATGCAGACGAGGATATTAGCGAATTGCTTGTAGGCGTAAAAGTAGAAGAAGAAGAGAGAAAAGAAGAGGAAATAAAAGAAAGCAAAGTAGAGAAAGCACCTAGCACTGGTAAAAAGATTAGAATCTCACCAGTGGCAAAAAAACTTGCTATTGAAAATAATTTAGATTTCGAAAATATTATTGGCACAGGACCCGGAGGAAGGATAGTCCTAGGGGATATAGAAAAGGCAATAGAAAATAAAGAAAGAATAAAAGTAAGCCCTGCAGCAGAGAAACTAGCTGGACAAATAAATGTTGATTTAAGCAGTATAGAAAAAACTAACAGAATAATGAAAGAGGACGTGCTAAGAAAAGATAGAGAAAACTACTATAATCTTTTAGCAGAGGCAGAAGAAAAAAGGATAGAAATGTCTACTATGAGAAAAATCATTGCTGAAAGAATGAGTTATAGTCAGCAAATTGCACCTAGCGTGAACTTTACAATTTCAGTCAACATGGAAAAACTGATATCTTTGAGAAAAGAAATAAAAGAAGAAATAAACTTAACTTACACAGACTTAATAATAAAGATAGTATCCCTTTTATTGATTAAACATCCTCTATTAAATAGTTCCGTAGATGGTGAAGAAATAATTATCAGAAACTTCGTCAATATGGGAGTAGCAGTAGCCTTAGAAGACGGTCTTATAGTGCCGGTAATTAAAAATACCCATATAAAAAAGCTGCAGGAAATTTCCCATGAATTAAAAGACTTATCCTATAGAGCAAAGACTAATCAACTAAATTCCGATGAAATAAGCGGTGGAACCTTTACCATTACAAACCTAGGAACACTTGGTATAGAATCATTTACACCTATAATAAATCAACCAGAATCAGCTATACTTGGTGTAAATGCAATAGTAGACAAGCCTATAGTAGAAAATGGTAAAGTGTGCGTAAAACCAATAATGAAACTATCCCTTACTGCAGACCATAGAAATGTGGATGGAGCGGTAGCTGCCTTATTTTTATCAGAATTGAAGAAATCAATGGAAAATCCATTAGCAGTGCTGATTTAGGAGGTTTAGGATGAAGATAGTGATAATCGGTGGAGGACCAGGAGGTTATGTAGCTGCTATAAGAGCAGCGCAACTGAGTGGCAGAGTAACTTTGATAGAAGATAAAGCAATAGGGGGAACTTGTCTAAATACCGGTTGTATACCTACAAAAGTATTGCTTCAATCAACAGGTCTATATGATTTATTAAAATTAGAATCCAGAGAGTTAGGTTTAAAACTTAGCAGTATGGAATTTGATTGGGAAAAGATACAAGAAAGAAAGGAACTAGTTGTAACTCAATTAGTAGAGGGAGTTAAAGTTTTATTGGAATCAAATAAAGTAAAAGTCTTAATGGGTAAAGGAAAGTTTTTATCAAAGAATAAAATAGAAGTAACTTTACAAAATGGAAAAAAAGAAACAGTTGACTTTCAAAAAGCAATAGTGGCAAGTGGCTCTGTAGCAAGTATTATTCCTATTCCTGGGAAAGACCTTGAGGGAGTTATAACAAGTACTGAAGCATTAAAGTTGCAAAAAGTGCCTAAAAGTATAACTATCATAGGTGGTGGAGTTATAGGTGTGGAATTTGCAAATATTTTTTCAAATTTAGGATGTAAAGTAACCATAATAGAGATGTTACCAAGATTGCTAGCAAATATGGATAATGAAATAGTTGAGCATTTGGAAAATACATTGGAAAGCAAAGATATTAAAATCTATAAAAATACCGGAGTTACTGCAATTGAAAAACAAAACAAAGACTTAAAAGTAAAAACAAGTAAAAGCGATGAAATAATTTCAGAAATAGTATTGATGGCAACTGGTAGAGTTCCAAACACAAAAGGGCTTGGCATAGAGAATATAGGAATAAAAACAAATAACAATGCAATAGAGGTTGATAAATTATTTAAGACAAATTTGGATAATATTTACGCCATAGGTGACTGCACCGGAGAGATACAACTTGCTCATGTTGCTTCTGCCAGTGGTACTATGGCGGCAGAAATAATAATGGGAAAAGCAAAGACTATTGATTTTAATACAACTCCATACTGTGTATATACAAAGCCAGAAATAGCATCAGTTGGTCTAACAGAAGAAGCAGCATTAGAAAAAGGCTATAATATAAAGATAGGGAAATTTCCCCTATATGCTAATGGCAAATCCATAATATTGGGAGATGTTAATGGCCTAGTAAAATTTGTAGTAAATAGGGTAAATGACGAAATTTTAGGATTTCATATAGCAGGGAATAATGCCACTGAGCTTATAGGAATAGGGGCTTTGGCTTTAAGGCTGGAGGCAACAGTAGACGAGATTTTAACAACTATTTATGCCCACCCCACTGTGGGAGAGGCGATATATGAGGCAGCAGGAGATGTATTTGATAAAGCTATACACTTGCCGGTAGGTTAAAAGGTTCATGTTACTGTCCGCTTAATTACAACTTTTTTTCTAAAACTGTATTAAAGCATAATGGAAAAGCACTAAAAGCTATATGACTGCAGACAATAGGCTCTAACTGTTTGCAGTTTTTTTATTAAAAATAATTACCCCAAAAAAATATTAGCAAGATATATTTTTCTATTC
>CAYMVQ010000011.1:26715-46963 GCA_964394355.1 uncultured Clostridiaceae bacterium | reverse complement strand
GACGGTTCTTTTGTGCTATTTTGATTTTGGTTTTCCTGTATTTCGTTAGAATTACGGATTTTCCACAATCTTATTTATATACACGGTTTCTTGCTAAAAGGCATTAAATAGTATCTCTAAGCAGACCTATATGTATTTTGTAACAGGTCAGAGCAAGGGATACTATTTAATGTCTTCTTCCCTAAAATGCATGACTAGCCTAAACTTTTATACTATAATATATTTAAATAAATTCAACTTAAACGGAAGTGATTGCAATAAAGCTTATAGGAAAGGCTCCAGCAAAAATAAATCTAGCTATAGATGTAATATCAAAAAGACCCGATGGCTACCACAATGTATCCTTGATAATGCAAAGTATTGCCCTGTTCGATATTATCAGCTTGGAAACTATCAATGAAGACAAAATTATAGTTAATACAAATTCCCACTCCCTACCTGATGGCCCCAAAAATATAGCCTACAAAGCCGCCAAACTAATAAAAGATAAATACAATATTAAAGAAGGAGCCCGGATTTATATAGAAAAAAACATACCTATGGCAGCTGGCTTAGGAGGAGGTAGCACGGATGCCGCATGCACCCTAAAATTATTAAACAAAGCTTGGGATCTTAAATTAGATATTGCTGAGTTAATGAATCTAGGGGCACAAATCGGCGCAGATATAGCTTTTTGTATAGCGGGGGGAACAGCCTTGGCAGAAGGCATTGGCGAAAAAATAACTCTTCTTAAGCCGCTGCCTAAATGCTATATACTCCTTATAAAACCCAATATAAATATTTCCACCAAGGAAATCTATAGCCAACTTGATTTAAAAAAAATAAACAAAAGACCAAATATGAAAAATATAATAAGGGCAATAGAAAAAGAGGATTTGGAAGCTGTATCCAAAGAATCATTTAATGTCCTGGAAAGTATAACAATAAAGAAATGCCCTATAATAGCAACTATAAAAGAAGAGCTTATGAGGCTTGGTGCCTTAGGCAGTTTAATGACCGGAAGCGGCCCCACAGTTTATGGCATATTTAATGAAGAAGAAAAAGCATACTATGCATACGAAGCAATAAAAAATATTGAAGGACAAAAATTTTTAGTAGAAAGTATAAATAATTTTTCATAAGTAGTTTCCAAAACTATGCTATAACAACTAAAAGATATAGACCCTACTGCTCACTCATTTTATGATATTTTATGTTAAAGCCTATTAATATTTGATAAAGATTACATTGTGGAAAGGCTTAGTTCTAAGCTCTTAGTTCTAAGTTCTTAGTTCTAAGTTCTTAGCTCTAAGTTCTTAGCTAGAGACCAGATGCCCTAATTTAATTCAGTAATCCTAGCAAATATAATAAGCTAACTTATATTAAATGTATATAAAATCCACACCTTGCAAAAACTAATTTAAATTTGCAATAAAGGCTGTGGTTTTTTTGTTTATAGATGCTTTAGAGGGTATTCGTAGTTACAATAATTCTTTTGTTTTAGCCATAATTATTTTTATTATAATTTTTGAATTTTTCTTTGAAATACCCAGCCTAAAAAAATCTGGCCTAAAAAAAGATGCAAAGGTAGCAACAATCCTAAATATAGGGCTTGTGCTTGCGACTTTTGCATTTCTTATTATTGGAAGGAAATATTAAAGTAAAACATATAAGGGGTATATAAATGAGAAGCTTTATAAAAAAGGACAGCATTTCAAAAGAGCAGGAAATCGAAGTATTGGAATCCTCAAAGTCCATAGATGATAATATTGGCAAGGTAAAAAGTATTTTAAAAGGTTCAGAAGATGTAATATATAAAGAATTTATGGTGGGCAAGGAGCAGAAGCTCCCCTTTATTGCAGTATTTATTGATGGTATGGTGGATAACAATGCACTTATAGATGGGGTGCTAACACCTTTGATGATATATGCAAGAGATGTTCCCCCAGAAGCCCCTAAAATGATAGGTAAATTATATGATCTAGTCAAATACGGCACCATTTCCGCCTTGGAATTGGAGGAAAGCAGCAATATAAATGAAGCGATTTTATCAATACTTATTGGTGATACAGCACTTTTTATTGATGGCAGCGATAAGATCATTATAATCAGTACAAAAGGTTGGCCTGTACGTAGTGTTTCCGAGCCAACTACGGAACCTGTAATAAGAGGCCCTAGGGATGGATTTGTAGAAACTTTTAGGATGAATACAGCATTGGTAAGAAGAAGGATTAGAGACCCTAGGCTAAAGCTAAAGCAAATGCGTATAGGAAAAAGAAGCAATACTGATATAGGTATTTTTTATATTGAAGGTATAGTAAAGCAGGAGCTACTAGAGGAAGTTTTAAAAAGGCTTAAGGCCATAGATATAGATGCTGTATTGGATAGTGGTTATATAGAGCAATTTATAGAAGACAATCCTTATTCGCCTTTTCCGCAAATAGCAGCTACAGAAAGGCCTGATGAAGTAGCAGGAGAGCTGTACGAAGGGAGAGTTGTTATACTGGTAGATAATTCCCCTTTTGCCTTAATAGTCCCTACCACACTTAATAGTCTATACCAATCACCGGAGGATTATTATGACAGGTGGATTATATCATCATTTCTAAGGGCTATAAGATATATTGCAAGTTTTTTGGCTATGGTTATGCCTTCTCTATATATTGTTTTTACGACTTATCACACGGGGATATTGCCTACAAAGCTAGTACTATCCATTGCTGCTTCTAGGGAGGGAGTTCCCTTTCCTGCTGTTGTTGAGGCTCTTATAATGGAATTTACATTAGAATTACTAAGAGAAGCAGGGCTCAGGCTACCTTCAGCTATTGGAAATACAGTGGGCATAGTGGGCGGTTTGATTATTGGTGAGGCTGCAGTAAGGGCCGGCATAGTAAGTCCCATAATGGTAATTATAGTGGCCATTACTGCCATTGCATCCTTTGCAAATCCCAGCTACAACCTATCTGTAGGCTTTAGGCTATTAAGATTTGCCCTTATAGTAGCTTCAGGGATTTTGGGACTTTATGGCCTTATATTAGGACTTATTTTGATATTTGTGCATTTAGTCAAATTAAAAAGTTTCAATGAACCCTATTTAACACCCTATGTGGCCGTAGTGGCATCAGATTTTAAAGACACAATATATAGGGTGCCCTTATTTAATATGATTAAAAGGCCAGCAAGAATTTCAAGAGATAAAATAAGAATGAAAGATAATAGAAGCCATTTTAATAAAAAGGATAAAGGGGGTAAAGGAAATAATAAAAAATGATGATATAATATCTCCTTATCAAATCACAATGATAGTAATAATGACACTATTGGGTGTAGGTGTATTTCCTTTGCCTCGTATTTTGGTTGAAAAAGCGGGCAGTAATTCTTTAATGATATTATTAATTGCAGGCCTTATCAATCTTGCAGCTGCTAGTATAATTGTAACATTAAACTGTAGATTTCCCGGAAAAACTATGCCGGATTATTCTAAAGAAATAATAGGAACCATAGCTGCAAAGATCCTTACTTTTATATATATAGTTTATTTCATTTTTTTTATTGCATTGGAAGTCAGAATTATTGGAGAGGTTGTAAAGCTTTTTTTACTTTCGGAAACACCACCGGAAATAATAATGCTAAGCATAATATTGGTTAGCATCTATGCAGTCAGGGGCGGTGTTGAATGTATAGGTAGAACCATGGAGCTTTTTTTTCCTTTGCTTTTTATCCCCTTATTCCTTATACTTCTACCTGGTCTAACAGATATAGACTTTAGCAATTTACTGCCAGTTTTCTATGGCTTACCATCAAAAATAGTAAGGTCCTTACCGGGTACTGTCTTAAGCTTTGCCGGTTTTGAATTACTGCTTATTTATTTAGGCTTTGTAAAGGAGCCTAAAAAGGCCTATATCTATAGCTCAGCGGGGATTATAATTGTTACTCTTACATATTTAATAATCGTGGCTTTGTGCATGGGGAGATTTGGTACGGAACTAACAAAGCAAATACTATGGCCGGCCCTGGCATATGTAAGAGGGATAAATTTACCCGGACTTTTTATTGAAAGGCTGGATGGAGTAATGCTAAGTATATGGGTTCTTACGGTATATACCACCATGATATCATTATACTTTGCCCTTACATATTCATTAAAGAGCTTATTTAACACAAAAGAACAAAAACAATTTGCACTTTATATGGTACCAATCATATATTTTGCTGCACTTCTGCCTCAAAACCTTGCAGAAATTGCGGAAGTGCCTGCGTGTTTAAATCAATTTCTTGGTGGCATATTAATATATATTGTACCCGGTATTTTATTGTTAATCGCCTTAATTAGAAAAAAGGGAGGGGCAAAATCTTGAAAAGACTAAAAATACTGATAATATTTCTTTGTATTTTATTTTTATCAGGCTGTTGGGGTATGCAGGAAATAGAGGAAAAAGCTTTTGTACTATCAATTGGTGTAGATAAGGCCAATGACGGAGAAGGAGAAGATAAAGCGAAATATAAGGTTACCATAGTCAGCCCAGATACAGCCAAATCCGAAGAGGGTAAAGTATTGGACTTCGCTGTTTTAAGTGCAGAAGGCCAGTCATATAACTCCAGCATTGTTAAACTATTGCAAGAATTCTCAAAAAATTTTAATTACGAGCATACTAAGGCTATATTTTTTGGTGAAGATTTACTCAAGGATGAGTTTTTAGTAAAAAGCATTTTTGATACCTTTAGCAGGGATCGCCAGTTCCACAGTAGTATGCTTGTGTTTATGGTGCCAGACCCGGGCAAAGCCGAGGATATTTTTAAAGTAAGGCCAAAAATGAAATCCCTTTTAGCTTTTTATGTGACGGGAATAGCCGATCATGAATTAGAGTCTTCCCGTATAGGTAAAATTACATTTTTAGATTTCACAAGATTATTAGCTGCCACCAAGGGCTGCGTGGTTATACCTATTATTATAGCCAAAGGGGACGATGTAAGGGTAGAAGGAATGGGTATTATTAAAAATTATAAACTTATTGGAAAATTAGATGAAGAAGAAACCATAGCATATAGATGGTGCGATAATAGGGCTAAGGGTGGGGTAATAGATCCTCCCACAGCTGATGGTATAAATGCACCCCTTATATATAGGAATTTCAAAAGAAGTATAAAGCTGGAAAGTATGGAAGATGATATTGTTACTTTGAAATATAAGATGAAAACTGAAGGAGCTATAGAGGAATATATTTTAGGAAAAAAGCTTATGAATGGTGAAAAAATTAAGGATTTAGAAAAGAACATGGAAGAATATATGGAAGCCCAATGTTATGATCTAATCAAAAAACTTCAAGAGGATTATAAAGTTGACTTAATAGGAGTGAGGGATTATTTAAGTAAATTCCATCCCAAACTATATAATAGCGTTTCTGAGGATTTCGAGGATTTCTTCCAAAATCGTTTGGAAATAAAAGTAGAAGTCAGCATAAAGATAAGAAGAATCGGTAAAACCGTATAAGCTAAAGTGCTGACCTTTAGCTAATTGTATAAAATGGCAGTAAATTGGGCAAGACTAAATATAATGCTCTTAGCTCTTAGCTCTTAGTTCTAAGCTCTTAGTTCTTAGTTCTTAGTTCTTAGTTCTTAGTTCTTAGCTCTAACTTAAAGGGAGGAAGATATGAAATATAAAATTATAGCCTTTATACTAATAGCCTTATTTATATTTGGCTTCCTAATGAATATATACATAAATATGGATAATCAGATGGCCGGACTCAAAAATAAAGTAGTAAGGCTTCATATTCTTGCAAATAGCGATTCTTTGGAAGACCAAAATATAAAACTTAGAATCAAAGAGGCTATATTAACTGAATTAAGTCCAGAAATCAAAAAACTACCGGATGCGGAAACAACTAATAGCTATATAAAGAATAATTTGGAGAAAATAAAAGCTATAGCTGAAAATGAATTAAAGAAGCTAAATAAAGGATTCCCAGTGGAAGTAAAACTAGGCAAATACGAATTTCCCACAAAAGTTTACGGGGATTTCACATTTCCCCAGGGAGAATATCAAGCGTTAAATATAAAAATAGGTCATGGTGAAGGAAAGAATTGGTGGTGTGTAATGTTTCCCCCCCTATGCTTTGTAGATATTGCTCAAAACCATGGGCCGAATGATTCCATAGAGGGTCTGAAAAAGATTTTTACTGAAGAAGAAATAGAAATTCTTAAATCAGAAAACAGGGGAAGAAGTTCCGTCAAGCTCAAGTTTAAAATAGCAGAAATTTATGAAAACCTTAATATGAAAATAGCAAAAACTTTAAGAAAAAACATCTAAATACCAAGTTAGTGAATAAATAACCTTCCGTTGCAAAAAATAATCAACAGGAGGTGTTTATTTTTTGAAAAAGTATAAATTCATTATAGTTCCCCTTATTTCCGTTATAATCCTTATGGGCTTGGTGTTTATAGGTTATCACCAAAATCTATATAACAGTGATTTGCAAGCCCTTGTACTAAAATGGGGTTCGAGAGGGGATTATGTTTTTGTAGTGCAGGATAAATTAAAAAGATGGGGATTTTATGACGGTAATATTGATGGAATTTACGGAACAAAAACCATGCAAGCCGTTATAAGGTTTCAAAGAAAATATGGGCTTAAAGCAGATGGTATAGTGGGAGATCAAACGGCAAAAGCCTTAGGAATGAATTTACCGGCCTCGAGTAGCGGCGGTGGTGGAGGCGGCAGTGCTAGGTCAAATGAAGTGTATACACTGGCCCAGTGTATACACGGGGAAGCTAGGGGTGAACCTTATATAGGTCAAGTAGCTGTAGGTGGAGTAATTATGAACAGGGTAAGAAGCCCTCTTTTTCCCAATACGATTGCGGGTGTTATTTTCCAACCTGGAGCCTTTACCGCTGTTGATGACGGCCAGATGTTTCAACCTCCTGGCGATACTGCAACAAAGGCAGCCCAAGATGCCCTAAATGGCTGGGATCCATCAGGAGGTGCAATATACTACTATAACCCTGCAAAGACTACTAATAAGTGGATATGGTCAAGGCCTGTTATCAAGGTAATCGGTAAGCACTATTTTGCGAAATAGGAGGAAAAGAATTTGGATGAAAGGGATTTAAAAAAAACACTGAACTTCTGGCGCATAACGGCTATAGCACTTATTATAGCCCTCGCTGGCATTGGCATTTACACATATAACTTATACAATGAAAAAAATCAATATGCTACACTTTTACAAAATCAATATCAAAGAGCTTTTAAAGATTTAGTAGCAGATGTAGAAAACCTAAAAATACTACTGGACAAAGCCGAAGTAACAGCATCTACAGTGCAAAGCAATACTTTGATGACCCAATTATGGCAAAATGGCTACTCAGCTAGCCAAAGCTTAGGTTTAATACCCATAACTCAAGGAGTTCTAAGCAACACAGAGAAATTTTTAAACCAATTATCAGATTTCAGTTTTTCAATGTCTAAACTAAATGCAGGGAATAAGCTTATGAACGAGGATCAAAAGAAACAATTAACTCAATTGGCAGGTTTCTCAGCTAATCTGCTTAATGAACTGCGTAGCATGTCCCAAGATATTAATAATGATGGTATTAAATTTGGTGAGCTTGCAAAACAAGGAATGTTCCATATGGGAAAAGCATCGGCAAATATATCGGATACAAATTTTGAAGGCATAGAAAAACAATTTACCGAATATCCTACAATGATATATGACGGGCCTTTTTCTGATAATGTAATAGAGGGAAAGCCAAAGGCCTTGGAAAATGAAAAGGAAGTAGATTTCAAAACTGCAGAGGAAAAAGTAAAAAAATTCATCGGTCCTGATAAGGTGGGTAAAGTAACTGAAATAAGCTCAGGTAAAGGCTCTATAAATACCTTTGGCCTAGAAGTAGAAGCGCCGGATGGAGATAAAAGCAAATCCATTTTTATTGATATTACAAAAAAAGGCGGCCATGTATTATGGATGTTGGACTCTAGAGATATTCCCGAAAAGAAGCTATCAGACCAAGAGGCTACGGAAAGGGCAAAAGAATTTCTAAAAAAACAGGATTTTGGAAACTTGGAGGAAACTTTTTATTATAAAAATGACAATTCAATTACAGTAACTTTTGTAGGATTATTGGATAACAATGTATTAGTATATCCTGATCAAATGAAAGTTAAAGTAGCCTTGGATGATGGAAAAATAGTGGGTTTTGATGCTTATCAATACTTGATGGCGCATAGGCAAAGAAATGTAAGCCAGCCTGCAATAACAGCCGATGCTGCCAGGGCAAAAGTTTCCCCAAATTTGAAAATAAACAGAGAAAGATTGACTATCATCCCCTTACCCGGCGACAGGGAAGAATTATGCTACGAATTTAAGGGAACATGTAATAACAATGATTATTTTGTATATATAAATGCTGAAAATGGTGAAGAAGAAAATATACTTAGGATAATAAAGGAAGAAAACGGAATACTAACCCAATAAAAAAGCAGAATTTACATGATTAAAAATCTCTTTCTCGGTTAAAATAATAATACAGCCTAAAGATGAAATAGGAGGTGCGCCCAAATGGCTAGTAGAAGAGGTTTGATGTCGGAAGCTTTAAAAACTGAAATAGCCAAAGAATTAGGCGTTGACCAAATAGTTAATTCCAAAGGCTGGGGAGAAGTCTCTTCGAGAGACTGTGGTAATATCGTTGCAAAGGCGATAGAAATTGCCAACAGGAATTACGGCAGTAGCTAAAACACACTAGCACTTAATCAACACGAGAAGGCATAGGGGCAGGGTTATCCTGCCTCTTTGCCTTTTTAAGAGTAAAAATGCTATAATATTAGCAATAAATAAAGAATAAGGATGATAAAAGTGGCAAATGCTCTTAAAAAAATAAAAGGAAATACATACTATATAGATAGTGCGGTAAATATTGGAGTCATTGTAAATAGCAAAAAAAAAGCTATTATTGTAGACACAGGACTGGATGATAATATGGGGAGAAAAATTTTGAGAATCCTAAAAGAAGAGGGACTGACTCCCCTGGCAATTATAAATACACACTCCCATGCAGATCACTGCGGAGGCAATAATTTTATCAAAAAACGTTTTGATATTCCAACTTATGCATCGGCTTTTGAAAAAGCCATTATAGAAAATCCCTTACTAGAGCCCTTTTATCTTTACTCAGCAAAGCCTTTGACCGCCTTGGAAAATAAATTTTTAATGGCAAAAGAAAGCAGGGTAGAATTTACAATAGAAGAAGGGGAAATAGAAATAGCTGGCATTATTTTAAATATCTTATCACTTAAGGGCCATTCCCCGGCTATGATAGGCATAGCAACTCCGGATAATATTATATTTAGCGGTGATGCATTTTTTTCTACAAAGATTTTGGATAAATACCCGCTAAGCTACTATACTGATATAAAAAACACTATTAAGACTCTTTTATATCTAAAGACTTTGAAATATGACTACTTTCTTCCGTCTCATGGGGAGCTTTTGAAAAGTCCTTTATCTACTATAGACGCCGGTCTAAGACAAATAAAAGAAATAGGGAATAATATAATTGAGTTCTGTATTAGGCCTAAATCAAGGGAAGAAATTTTGGCCCATATAGTTGAAGCCTATGAAATCAAATTGAATATACAACAATACTATTTGACATCATCTACAATTTCCGCTTACTTATCTTATCTAACTGATGAGGGAACACTGGAAACAAAAATCTTAGAAAACAATTTAAAATGGGTAAAAGCATAAAGGAGTGATATATTTGACGAAGGCATTGGCATTAACATCAGGAGGCTTGGATAGCATATTGGCAGCGAAGCTCATTGCAGACCAAGGCATAGAAGTGACGGGAATATGTTTTGCATCCGCATTTTTTGGCAGCCGTAACGCAGAGGAAATGGCGCAGCAAATAAAAATCCCACTTATAGTTATAGATTTTACAAAAGAACATTTGGAAATGACAAAGGATCCAAAGCATGGTTATGGGAAAAATATGAATCCATGTATAGATTGTCACGCTATGATGCTAAATTACGCCGGTAAATATATGGAAGAGCATAATTATGATTTTATGCTAACAGGAGAAGTATTGAATCAAAGACCCATGTCCCAAAATATAAGATCATTGAATATAGTAAAAAAAGAGTCTGGCTATGAAGATAAAATCTTAAGGCCCCTAAGCGCCCTAAAACTGCCCCCAACACAAATGGAACTAGATGGCCTTGTAGATAGGTCGAAGCTATTAGGTTTTAGCGGCAGAAGCCGCAAACCCCAAATGGAGTTGGCAAAAAAAATGGGGATAATTGATTATCCATCACCGGCAGGGGGGTGTTTTCTAACAGAACCGAATTTTGGAAGAAGGCTTAAGGATCTATATAAGTACAATAAGGAAGAAGCCGATGAAAATGATGTAAAACTATTAAGCATAGGAAGGCATTTCAGGCTGTCAAAGAATACAAAAGCAATAAGCACAAGGACCGAAGAAGAATACAAGGCATTAAAGGAGCTAATAACTGAAGATATGTGGATTTTTAATACCGCCGAACATAAGGGCTCTACCATAATCTTAAAAACAAAAAATGGCCTGCCCTTGGAAGAAGAAATATATATAGCTGCCTCAATAACAGCCAGATACAGCAAAGGCAAGGATGAAGAAGAAATTGCAGTAAAGTATAAAATGCCGGGCAAAGATGAGTATATCTTTTTAAATGTGCAGCCAGCATATGACGAACTTCTAAAGGAATTTATGATTTGAACAATATATGTTTTACCCTTTAAAAGTTTTAATATTAGTGCTATAATTAAATTGCCGAATAATCGGCAAGAGCTAAAAAGTACGGGGGGTCGGGTGAAAATATGATAGATTCCTTATTTAAAGAAAATATAGAGGAAATCTTGGATCATATAGAAGATGGCATACATATTGTTGATAGCAATGGTAAAATTATTTACTATAATAATTTTGCAGCACGTCTTGACAACATAAACCCAGAAGAAGCCATAGGCCGGCATATACTGGAAATATATCCTTCCTTAACACCCGAGACCAGTACAATTCTAAGCGTAATAAGAACCGGCGAATCCATATTAAACTACGAACAATCTTTTCGCAATTACAAAGGCAAAGTCATAACTACTATAAACTCCACAATACCCATAAAGCTTAATAAAAAAATAATAGGGGCCGTAGAGATTTCAAAGGATATTACGGAAGTCAAAAATCTAAGCCAAAAGGTCGTAGATTTGCAGGCGGAACTTTTATTTGATGAAAAAATAAAGAAAAGAAGAAAAGAAGGCAGCCGGGCTATTTACAATTTTGCAGATATTATCGGTACCACGGATATAATGCTGAAACTAAAAAAGGATGCCCTAAATGTATCCCATTCTCCTTCTCCCGTAATGGCTTACGGAGAAACAGGTACAGGCAAGGAATTGCTTATACATGCCATACATAATGCCAGCCCAAGAAGAGACAAGCCCTTTATAGCGCAAAATTGTGCAGCTATACCTGAGACCCTTTTGGAAAGCATATTATTCGGTACGGTAAAAGGAAGTTTTACCGGTGCGGAGAACCGCCTTGGCCTATTTGAATTGGCAGATGGGGGTACCTTATTCCTTGATGAAATTAACTCCATGTCCCCCAATTTGCAGGCAAAACTTCTTAGAGTTATTCAAGATAACATGGTTAGAAGGGTTGGAGATACCAAAGTTACATATGTAGATGTTAGAATTATGACAGCAATAAGCACGGATCCCCGAGAAGCACTAGAAAAGAAAACCATAAGGGATGACCTTTTTTATAGGCTTAGTGTAATATCATTACGAATGCCTCCCCTCAAAGAAAGATACGGAGATATGCCCCTTCTTAGCAAGTATTTCATAAAAAAGTATAATAGAATTCTAAATAAAAAGATTACGGGAATATCTGAAAGCGTATCGGATTTCTTTATGTCTTATTCTTGGCCGGGAAATATAAGAGAGTTGGAGCATGCCATCGAAGGCTCAATGAATATCGCTGAGGGCAAAGAGATAAACCCTAGTTCACTTCCGTACTATTTACAGGAAGTATATAAAAAATATAAAGGGAGAATGAAAAGGGCTAAAATAAATCCTTTGATGGAAACACTTAATAAAGTTGAAACTATAATGCTTACAAGAGCCCTACAACAAACAGGCGGAAATATAACAAAAGCCGCTAAAATACTAAAAATTCCCCGCCAAACCTTACAATACAAAATAGGAAAATACAAAATAAGAATATAAGCCCAATATTCGGCAATATAAAAGACGGTTGTTATATGCCCCGTCTTTTTTTATTTTATAAAGAAAAAATATGCGCCCCTTTACCTATCTCCATCCCCTTATCCCTTACCTATTGCTATCCCTTACGCACCCCTTTATCTATACCCATCTCCATCCCCTTATCCCTTACCTATTGCTATCCCCTACGCGCCCCTCTATCCATCCCCTGTTTACCCACTTACCTATTTACCCCTTTTCCCATCCCCCATTTCTGGCATACATTTTGCATATATATTAAAGGATAAGATTGTAAGATGAAAGTAAAATGAAAAAAGGAGGAGTTTTATGGTAAACGGATGCAAATATGGCACACACAGGGTAATCGAACCTAAGGGGGTTTTACCACAACCAGCAAGAAAAATCGATAATAATATGGATATACTTTATGATAATGAAATACTATTGGATGTGCAAACTTTAAATATTGATTCAGCAAGTTTTACCCAAATCAAAGAAGAAGCCAAGGGCCAAGAAGAAAAAATAGCTGAAATAATGAAAGGCATTGTAGCCGATAAAGGAAAACACCAAAACCCGGTGACAGGCTCCGGAGGAATGCTTATAGGAACAGTAGAAAAGATTGGCCCGGCCTTGGAAGGGAAAATCGACCTAAAAGTAGGCGACAAAGTTGCTACTTTAGTATCCCTATCACTTACACCACTTCGCATTGATGAGATAAAAGAAATCAGAAAAGATATAGATCAAGTTGATATAGTAGGAAAAGCTATTTTATTCGAAAGCGGTATCTATGCAAAAATACCTACAGACATGCCAGAGAATCTTGTGCTATCGGCGTTGGACGTAGCTGGGGCACCGGCTCAAGTAGCCAGGCTCGTAAAGCCGGGAGATACAGTAGTAATAATAGGCGCTGGAGGAAAATCCGGCATGCTATGTACCTATGAAGCGAAAAAAAGAGCAGGTGTAACCGGTAAGGTAATAGGTATAACCCATAGTGAAAAAAGTACTAACAGGCTGAAGGATCTTGGATTTGCCGATTATGTATTTCCGGCAAACGCCCAAAAACCTGTAGAAACCATGAATAAAGTTGCTGAATTAACAAATGGTGAAATGGCTGATGTAACCATAAATAATGTTAATATACCAGATACAGAAATGACCAGCATATTATGTACAAAAAACACAGGAACAGTATATTTCTTCAGTATGGCAACAAGCTTTACAAAAGCGGCTTTAGGCGCAGAAGGCGTAGGCAGCGATGTAAATATGATAATTGGAAACGGATACACAAAAGGCCATGCAGAAATCACCTTGCAATTATTTAGAGAATCAGAAAAATTAAGGGATATTTTCACAAAGATGTACGCATAAAAACAGGAATTAAAAGTTGGGTATCCAGTTAAATATGACCTTAGCTATGAAAAATATATAAGGAGGTTTTATTAAATGAGACATTATACTGATGTCGAAATATGGAAAGACGTAACAGCGGAACAATGGAAGGACTGGAAATGGCAAGTTAGCAATAGAATTACAACAGTAGAACAACTGAAAAAAGTTATAAATATTACAAAAGAAGAAGAAGAAGGCATACATGAATGCCTAAAAACCCTAAGAATGGCTATCACCCCGTATTATGCTTCACTTATGGATCCACTGGATATACATTGCCCCGTCAGAAAGCAAGCGGTGCCTACAAGCCATGAGCTCCACAGAGCGGAAGCAGACCAATTGGACCCCTTAAGCGAAGACGAAGATTCGCCTACACCGGGTTTGACTCATAGGTATCCTGACAGAGTTTTATTCCTTATTACTGACCAATGCTCTATGTATTGCAGGCACTGTACAAGAAGAAGATTCGCCGGCCAACAGGATAAGGCAGTACCTATGGACAAAATAGAAAAAGCTATCGAATATATAAGGAATACCCCTGTAGTAAGGGACGTGCTATTATCCGGTGGTGACTGTTTGCTAGTAAAGGACGATGTACTTGAATATATTATAAAAAAGCTTACGGAAATACCCCATGTAGAAATAGTAAGGCTAGGCTCCAGGGCTCCGGTAGTTATGCCCCAAAGGATCACACCGGAACTGGTAAATATGCTTAAAAAATATCAACCCATTTGGCTTAACACCCATTTTAACCATCCAAAAGAAGTCACGCCTGAATCCTCTGAAGCCTGCGAAAGACTGGCTGATGCGGGAATACCTCTAGGTAATCAATCTGTACTGTTAAGAGAAGTAAATGACTGTGTCCACATAATGAGAGACTTAGTACATGAGCTTGTCAAAATCAGAGTTAGACCCTACTATGTCTATCAATGCGATTTATCCTTTGGTATAGAACACTTTAGAACTACAGTATCAAAGGGGATAGAAATTATAGAAGGCTTAAGAGGACATACATCCGGATTTTGTGTACCTGTATTTGTTGTGGATGCACCAGGTGGCGGTGGCAAGACCCCTGTAGGGCCCCAATATGTGATTTCACAAAATAAGAATAAGGTAATTTTAAGAAACTTTGAAGGGGTAATCACAACCTATACCGAGCCTGAATATATTGAAGAACCATGCAACTGTCCTGTATGCAGAAAAGAAAGAGAAGATAAGTTAAGCGGAGTAGCAGGACTCTTAGAAGGTAATGCCATGAATTTGGAACCAACAGAAATGCTTAGAAAAGACAGGGCAAAACTGCGCAAGAAATAACACAGAAGAACCGTCCCCCTGTGCACCCCTGTGCAATGAAAGGATCAATGCTATGAGACTAATAGACCTAATCTACCCAGCAAATAAAATAATATCTATAGTTGGCAGCTTTAAAAACGCCGGTAAAACCGTTACATTAAATGAAATAATAAGCCAAGCCGGCGAGAAGTCCATTCCCTTGGCTTTGATTTCCACCGGGAGGGATGGGGAAAAGCGAGATGTTCTTACGGAAACGGAAAAACCAGCGGTATACGTAAATAAAGGCACTATAATTGCTACCGTTGAAAAGGCCATAAAAGCCGAATATGCGGGAATCGAAATTTTATACGTAACAGACTACAACACTCCTATGGGCAGGGTAGTAATAGGTCGAGTAATGGAAAACGGGCATGTAGAAATATCCGGCCCTTATTCTGCACGGACCATTAGAAAAATGTGCGAGGATATGTTGGGCTTTGGTGCGGAGCTTGTTTTAATTGATGGCTCCCTTGATCGCCGGGCATCTGCGGCACCCTATATATCAGACGGTACGGTTTTGGCAACAGGAGCATCCCTAGCCAGGTCTCAAGATATGGTTATAGATAAAACAATTCATATAATTAACAACTATTCAATAGCGAAAATCGAAGAGGAAGAAATTGGGGATATAGCCCAAAACATTATAGAGCAGGGTATAACGGGAGTAATTGATGAAGATTTATCAATTAAATATATAGAGACCCAAACATCCCTACAAAGTGGCACTGCCATATCTCAATATATAAATGACAAAACAAAATATATTGTCTTATCCGGCTCTGCCACTGTATGTACCCTAAAAGATATAATGCAAAATGCCAAAGGAAAAATAAAAATAATTATAAAAGACGGCACACGCATATTTTTATCGGAAAGAGAAATGCATTTGCTAAAGAAAATGGGGATGGAACTAAGAGTCATTAATAATATAAATATCATTGCAATTACAGTAAACCCCTATTCCCCGGATGGCTACTTTTTTGAAGCCAAAACATTTCTTGAAAGTATGAAAAGAGCAATACCGCATATACCTGTATTTGACGTTATGCAGGGGGGACTATAAATGATAATAAATGAAAGAAGCAAAATATTGCTGGATATAGAAAAGGTTTTTGAAGGCCTAAACCCTATAACTCCCTATGGTATAAAACTAAAAAATGCTATGCTCCCCTATAAAAAGTCTCAAAAAAACGAATTGCAAAAAGAATTCGATAGAATAGAAAAAATAATTGAGCTGGTAGATAGGCAAAGAGTTTTATTTGTAGAAATAAGAACAAATATGAGAAGTGTAAAGGATTTAAAGAAATCCATAGAACGCTCTATTGGGGGAGCTGTTTTAAATACAGTAGAATTCTTTGAGATAAAAAACCTTGTGGCAATAATGAAATCCATGTCCATCAGCCAAGCTGCCTTACACTGGGATATAGAAAAAAAATATAAAATAAATATATTACATGAAGTAGAAAGGCTGCTGGATCCTGATAATACACAAGTAAAAACCTTTTATATATACGATTCTTACTCAAAAGAATTAAAGGAAATACGGCAAAAAAAACAAAGAATAGAAAGAAAACTAGAACTTTTAAAAAACAAAAAAAGAAAAGAAATAAATGAAGAAATAGGCCTTGAATTAAGGACATCCGGAGAAATTACCATCAGTAGAAAAGAAACAAAGAAAATAAAGGCACTTATAGCTTATCCAAAACTACAAGTAGCTTCAGAGACCTATATTAATATTACTTTTAAAATAAGACCTGATAAAGAAATGGCGGAATTTCTAAAGGAAATAGAAAAAATAAAAGAACTGGAAGTTTTGGAAGAAAGCAAGGTTTTGGTGGACTTATCAAAACAACTGGCACTATACGGAAAAGATATATTGGATAACATGGATGCAATTGGGCACTTTGATTTACTAATCTCAAAAGCCTATTTGGCAAATGCCTTAAAAGGCGTTAAGCCCGTAATCTCCAATGATTTAAAATGTGTAATAAAGGAAGGTAGACACCCTATAGTGGAGGGGAGTCTTAGAAAAAAAGGTAAATCTTTTACCCCCATAAGCCTTAGCTTAAATAAAGGGGTGGCAATAATAACAGGGGCCAATATGGGGGGCAAAACCGTTTCTCTAAAAATGGTGGGACTTTTAATGGCCATAATGCAATATGGGCTTTTTGTTCCGGCAGAGTATATGGAAGGAGCTTTATTGGATTTTATTTTTATATCCGCGGGAGATGAACAATCCCTGGACTCGGGCTTATCCACATTTGGTTCGGAAATGCAATCTATGAAAGAAGCCCTATATATGACGGATATGGAAGGCCTGGTTTTGATAGATGAGCTGGCAAGAGGTACCAATCCAAAAGAGGGCTTCGCCATATCTAAGGGAATTATAAAATATTTACTTAAAAAACCGTGTATAAGCCTGATTACCACGCATTTTGATGGTCTTGTAGAAGAAGGAATAAAGCATCTGCAAGTTAAGGGCTTAAGAAATGTGGACTATGATAAAATAGGACAGCCGGAAATAATATCCGAATATATGGATTATACATTAATTGAAATAGAAGAAGAATCCCAAGTGCCAAAGGATGCCATAAATATTTCAAGGCTTATAGGAATCCCTGAAGAGATTTTGGAAGAAGCGGAAAGAGTTATAGAAGAAAATTAAAAAAGGGCCCTGAAGCTAGAATCCTTAAGCTAGAAGCTCGAAGGAAGCCAGAAGCCCGAAGCCCGAGGCCCGAAGCTCGAGTCATGACCCCCAAGGAATACCCAAGGCTTGCAAATTTTCAAAGGAGGTTAAATATGAAATCTAAACTAAACCTAAACAAAGAACTTATAGATAAGGCCAGATCCTCTGCTAAAAATATAGCAGACAATGTGCAAAGTTTTATAGATGAGCATACCACGGTTTCAGTGGAAAGAACAATACTTAGACTATTCGGTGTTGATGGTACTGATGAAATCGGTACGCCTTTACCAAATATCCTTATAGATAATCTAAAAAAAGCTGGAGCTTTATCTACGGGAATTATGTACTTTATGGCAAATGCAGTGCTAAATACAGGCCTTACAGCTCAGGCTTTAGCGGAAAAGGAAGCTTCTGGGGAAATAGATATAAGTAAACTTCCTTTTAAGCCGGATGGAGAAATTAAAGAAAAAGCCATGGAGATGGCAAAGGAAGCCATAGAAAGAATCAAAGCCAATAGGGCAAAAAGAGATGAATATCTATCTACACTAGGCCAAGGCCCCAAGCCTTATATATACGTAATTGTTGCCACAGGCAATATTTATGAAGATATAATCCAAGCCCAGGCTGCTGCTAGACAAGGTGCCGATATTATAGCCGTAATAAGAACCACCGGTCAAAGTCTATTAGATTATGTGCCTTATGGTCCAACAACGGAAGGCTTTGGCGGTACTTATGCAACCCAGGAAAACTTTAAACTAATGAGAAAAGCCCTAGACGAAGTGGGGGAAGAAGTAGGAAAATATATAAGACTTTGCAATTATTGCTCAGGACTATGTATGCCCGAAATAGCTGCCATGGGAGCTTTGGAGCGTTTGGATGTAATGCTCAATGATGCCCTCTATGGAATATTATTCAGGGATATAAATATGCAAAGAACCTTTGTAGATCAATTTTTCTCTAGAACTATTAATGGCTTTGCAGGAGTAATAATTAATACGGGAGAAGACAACTATCTTACAACGGCGGATGCTTACGAAGAAGCCCACACCGTATTGGCTTCCCAATTTATGAACGAGCAATTTGCATTAAAAGCGGGGATACCAGAGGAGCAAATGGGCCTGGGTCATGCTTTTGAAATGGATCCCAATATAGAAAATGGTTTTCTTTTAGAATTAGCCCAAGCACAAATGGCTAGGGAGATTTTTCCCAAAGCCCCTCTAAAATATATGCCTCCCACAAAATTTATGACAGGAAATATATTTAAAGGCCATTTGCAAGACGCTTTATTTAATGTGATATCCATATGGACTAAACAGGGCTTACAGCTTCTTGGAATGATGACGGAGGCAATCCATACCCCCTTTATGAGCGATAGGGCATTAGCAATAGAAAATGCCAAATATATATTTAATAATATGAGAAATATCGGTGATGAAGTGGAATTTAAAGAAGACGGAATAATACAAAAAAGAGCTGCTGAGGTCCTTAAAAAAGCTGCAGATATGCTTCTTGAAATAGAAGAAGAAGGCCTCTTCGCTATTATTGAGCAAGGCAAATTTGGCGGAGTAAAAAGAAGCAGAAGCGGAGGCAAGGGACTAGACGGTGTTGTCAAAAAGGACGAAAAATATCAAAATCCCTTTATTTCCTTAATGCATAATAAATAATGGTGGGAGGAGGTTAATTATGGATACAAGTTTAAGTTTTAAAGATAAAGACGGTAATATAGTTGCGTTTGACCCTGCCAGAGTCAAGCCCTATGGAGATACTATGAATGACGGCAAAGTACAGCTTAGCTTTACATTGCCTATAAAAGCCGATGAAAGAGCAAAGGAAGCCGCAAAGATTTATGCAATGAAAATGGGAATAGATGAGCCTAGCGTAGTTCATATGGAAGAAATGGGCCAAGGATTTTCATTCTTTGTTATCTTTGGAAGCTGCTCTCACAATGTAGATATTACTAATATTACAGTAACCAAGGTAGAAACTACCACCATGACCATGGAGGAAACGGATAAATATATTAAGGAAAACATAGGCAGGAGGATAGTAATAATAGGGGCCAGTACAGGTACCGATGCCCATACTGTGGGTATTGATGCCATTATGAATATGAAAGGTTATGCCGGGCATTTTGGCCTAGAAAGGTATGAAATGATAGATGCCTATAATCTTGGCAGCCAGGTAAGCAATGAAGAATTTATAAAAAAAGCCGTTGAGCTAAAGGCCGATGCCCTCTTAGTATCCCAAACCGTTACTCAAAAAAATGTTCACGTGCAAAATATGACAAACCTTATAGAACTATTAGAAGCGGAAGGCCTAAGAGATAAATTTATAGTATGCTGCGGTGGTCCCAGAATATCTCATGAACTAGCCAAGGAGCTGGGATATGATGCAGGCTTTGGCTCCGGTTCCTATGCTGATGACGTAGCTTCCTTTATAGTGGAGGAAATAGTAAAACGCAAATGATTAATAGTTGATAATTACAGCTAATTACTATATACACCTTTCCTAAAACAGAGCAGGCCACTATGCCTGCTCTGTTTTTATGTTGTAAGTATTGTTTCTGCTTCTGGCTTCTTGCCCCTTGCTTCTGGCCTCTGGC
>CAYMVQ010000011.1:1457-26615 GCA_964394355.1 uncultured Clostridiaceae bacterium | reverse complement strand
GTTGTAAGTATTGTTTCTGCTTCTGGCTTCTTGCCCCTTGCTTCTGGCCTCTGGCTTCTGGGCTCTTGCCTCTGGCCTTTAGCCTCTTGCTTCTTGCTTCTTGCCCCCGCCCTCCCCCAGTCTTGTGGCTACGAATTCATTTGCAACATGCTTTGAATAAATTCGCAGCCAGGAAGAAAAAAGGATTATTAAACATAAGAAATAAAAATTCTGGTGTAAATCCAAGCAAACTGGTATAATACTATATATATTAAAACAAATCACTAAATTGTGTGTTGGACTGAAGAAAGGAAGGATTCACATGAGCGAAAATAAGCTTATTGCTATGCCAAGAAGCGAGAAAGGATACAAGGTTAGAAGAGGCGACAACGTGCCCGGTGTTTTATACGGTAAAAGTATAGATACGGTATCCGTTCAATTTAACAAAAATGACTTAAGCAAAATAATTAGAAAATATGGAGATAGAGCTAGAATAAAAGTAATCTTTAATGATAAAGAGAACTTAGGGATTTTTAAAGAAGTCGCTAGAGACGTTATAAGTAGAGAAATATTCCATTTAGATGTGCAAGTCGTTGACTTAGAAGAAAAGCTTACATTAACTGTTCCAATTATAGTCCATGGAATAGAAGCATTATCAGCCAAAAAATTGGTTTTGCAACAAAACCTAATGGAAATACAATTATCCGGTCGGCTTGACTTAATACCTGATAGAATAGAAATAGATGTAAGCGATTTTGAAGATGGAGATACAAAGACCATTGAAGAAATTGAATTCCCTGAAGGCGTAGAATGCCTAGAGGAACTAGATGCTCTAATTCTCGGCGCAAGAATTCCAAGAATTGACGAAGAAGAGGAAGAGGAAGAAGACGAAGAACTTCTAGACGGTGAAGAAGTAGAAGAAGAAGGCGAAGAAGGAGAATCAGCTGAAGAGGAAGCTGAATCTGAAGAGTAAGAGACGGCTTACACGCAAGGAGACTGCTATGGAAAAAGACGATAGATATATCATGATGACGGAAACGCCCATAAATAAGCTAATTCCCAAACTTGCCATACCCACTATAATAAGTATGCTTATAACCTCCATATACAATATGGCGGACACATTTTTTGTAAGTCAAATAGGCACATCTGCAGCGGGAGCTGTAGGTGTGGACTTTTCTTTAATGGCAATGATACAAGCCATCGGTTTTACCATAGGTATGGGTAGCGGGAATTTTATATCTCGTAGCCTGGGCAGAAAAGACAAAAAAATTGCAGAGCAAGCCGCCGCAACAGGGTTTTTTACGGCCTTGTTTTTAGGGCTGCTCCTTGCAATTTTTGGTTTAATATATATAGATGAATTAGTAGTATTTTTAGGCGCTACGGAGACAATTGCCCCCTATGCCAAGGATTACGGGCGTTATATATTGATTGGTGCCCCGTATATGTGCGGCTCTTTTGTTTTAAATGTAGTATTGCGCTCCCAAGGTAATGCTGTAAGATCTATGCTGGGTATTACAGTAGGAGGGGTACTTAATATTATATTGGACCCAATACTTATCTTTGGATTTAATATGGGCATATCCGGTGCAGCTATAGCCACCATCATCAGTCAATTTATCAGTTTTGTAATATTATTTATACAAACAAACTATATAGAAGGAAGCATTAAAATCAAATTTTCTAATATTAATTTTTCCTTTAAAATGTACAAAGAAATACTGCGTACCGGGCTTCCCACATTCTATAGGCAAGGCCTGGCATCAGCTGCAGCGGTATTTCTAAACGTAGCAGCTTCTCCCTACGGTGATGCTGCCATTGCAGCGGTTTCAATTGTAACACGAATTATAATGTTTATATACTCAGCTCTTATAGGATTTGGCCAAGGCTATATGCCTGTAGCTGGCTTTAATCTAGGAGCGGAAAAACATGATAGAGTATTGGAATCCTTTTGGTTTAGTGCAAAGATTGCTGTAAAATTCTTGTCAGTTTTAGCCCTTTTCTTTTATATAATGGCACCAAAAGTTATTGCAATTTTTAGAGGAAATGATTTACATGTTATAGAAATAGCATCACGGACCATGAGGTACCAATGCCTGACCTTACCCTTGCATGCCTTTTCCGTAGTTATAAATATGACCTTCCAATCTTTAGGCTATGGAACTAAAGCAACTATTGGCTCATCTGCAAGGCAGGGTATATTTTTTATTCCCCTTATTTTAATTCTACCAAAATTATTTGGTCTAGCAGGGGTAGAGGTATCACAAGCAATAGCTGATGTATTTACATTCTTTCTTAATATAATATTAGTCTACGGGGTTTTAAAAGAATTGAAAGATGAGGCAGCTTTGCAATCTAAAACTCAAATATAAATTCAGTCTCTTTCTTTTCTTCACTTTTTACCGAAAGTTTAATATTATGTCTATTGGCAATTTCTTTTGAGATTGCCAATCCTAACCCTGTACCTTCTTTATTATCCACTGACTTTACCTTATAAAAGCGCTCAAATATATATGGCAAATCTTCCGGCGGGATGCCGGGCCCCTTATCAATAATACTTACTATTTTCCCCTTTAATATAATTTTCACTTGACTGTTATTAGGGGAAAATTTCAAAGCATTATCCAGGATTATTAAAAACATTTGGCGTAGGCGACCATAATCGCCACTTATAATAAACACATCTTTATCAAATTCCTTGAGTATTTTAATATCCTTCTTTTTAGCTAAATTTTGTGTACTACGGGCTACATCTTTTAGTAAATCGCATATATTTACTTCCTTTATATCAATTTGAAAATCCGTATTCTGCAGGCGAGATAAATCCAATAAATCATTTATCAATCTTTGAAGAAAAATGCTTTCTTCTAGCATCTGCCCATAGTATTCTTTTATTTTTTTCTTATCAGTAATAACTTCATCCCGAAGGGCTTCAATAGAACCACGGATTACAGTAACGGGAGTTCTTAACTCATGAGAAATATTTGATATAAAATCATTACGAAGCCTTTGTAATTTATCACTTTCGCGACTTGCCTCATCTAGCTTTTCAGATAAAACATCAATAGCCTTGGCTAAATCACCGATTTCATCATTCTGCCATACTCCGGTTTTTGCTGAATAATCACCAATAGCAAGCAATGCGGCAGAGTCTTTCATTTTATTTAAAGGTTTAGTGAAAGCTATCGCGAGTAAAATTGATAATATAAGTGATAGAATAAGGGCAAAGATCAGGCTAATAAGTAAAATCTTAATTCCCTGGGATATTGCTCCATCCATGCCTTCTATGGAAGAGTGAAGAAGAACAGCTCCCACTACGGCATTAGCAGAAATTATGGGTTTTCCTAAAGTAAGAGTAGGCGCATCCAGTAACTTGCTAAAGCCTTGGCTATAGGTAGTATTACCTTTAAAAACTTCCTTAACAACGACTTCTGCATCTTCAGGCAAGTCTGCATAATTATAATTCCTATGGGACATTTTACCCAAGGTAATAAGCTTTAATTCTTCATCTACAAGCCAAATATCTGCCATAGCAATTTCATCAATAAAACGAAAATAAGCACCATATTGGCCATGGCCCATGCCCGGACCCATGCCTTTATTATTATAAAAGCCCGACAATGTAGTAGCAATGGCTGTCGCCCTATTATCCATGTCATCCTTATGCAATTCTATAGTATGCTTTTTAAAAAGCGTAATAAATAAAGCCCCTATTATAAAAGAAAAAAGCAGTAAAGCGGCTGAAAAATAAGCAATAAGTTTAAATGCAATTTTATTTTTCACTTAATTCACCTCAAATTTATATCCAAGGCCCCAAATAGTTTTAATCTGCCACTTATTATGTTCAAATTTATCTAATTTGCTTCGCAAGCGTTTTATATGTGAATCCACGGTTCTACTATCACCAAAATAATCATATCCCCAGATACTATCAAGTAAATTATCCCTAGTAAAAACCTTGTTTTTATTAAAGGCTAGAGTCCATAAAAGTTCAAACTCTTTTTTTGTTAATGATAAATCCACATCATTTATACTTGCAGTATAATTGTCCAAGCTTACTTTTAAATTATCAATTTGTATCGTTTCTTGGGATTTGCCCTCGCCTAACCTTCGTAAAATTGCCCTAAGCCTTGCCATTAATTCTCCGGGGGAAAAAGGTTTTACTATATAATCATCAGCACCAATATCTAAGCCCATAATTTTTTCAAAATCTTCACCCTTTGCAGTGACCATAATAATAGGAATATTTGAAGTCTTTCTTATTGTACGGCAGACTTCAAAACCATCTATTTTTGGCATCATAAGATCAAGGAGGATTATATCCGGATCCTTTTCTCTAAAAAGCTTCAAAGCTTCTTCACCGTCATAAGCGACTATTGGCATATAGCCTTCTTTTTTTGCATACTCCACTAAAAGTGAAATTATTTGCTTATTATCGTCAGCAATCAATATTTTTACCATAAAACTACCGCCTACTTATAATTTTTCTAATGCTGAATTTAAGTTTAATTCTATTCTTTGCCCAAAATGATCTTAGGCTTATCTTTGCGCCAAGCCACATAAACAAAAACTTTTTTATAAAAAACATAATTTTGTCACAATTATACTTTATTATAAACATAGCATAAAAAAAATAAAAGTAGAAGGTGATATAATGAAAAAACTTAAGACACTTGCAGTGATAAGCATAATGCTGCTGATAATAAGCGCAACATCAATTATTGCATTTGCAGCGGCATATGATACTCCAGCCCAGGCACTGGCAGGCATAAGCGGAAAAGATTTAGAAACAGTAATAGCTGAAAGAAAAGAAAAGAATATAAGATATGGCACAATGGCAAAGGAAGCCGGCTCACTAGAAGAATTTAGAAAAGAAATGCTGGAAATAAAGAAAGCCATCCTAAAAGAAAGAGTTAAGGCCGGCATAATTACACAAGAAAAAGCAGATGAGATTATTGCAACAATGGAAAAAAATTATGAAAATTGTGATGGAACAGGGCAGAAAGGACAATGTGGCAATATTGGGCAAAGAAATGCAATAGGCTTTGGAAGTGGCTATGGTAAAGCTAATGGAAAAAACATGGCTAGGCGCCATTTCAACTCTCATTGACTTCATTTCAAAATAAATATATAATGCTGATAACGCACAAAATCAAGGGAAGAGCTGAATTGGCATGAAAAATCGAAAGAAATATACCATGATAATAACACCTATAATTTTTATATTACTTATAGGTGTTATATTTGGTGAAAACTTGGCAAATAGAGCCTTAGCTAAAAAAATTCCCGTATTCATGTACCATTGTATTACTGAAGATGAGGATTTAGCTAATTCCAATTCTCTATATGTTACAGTGGAAAAGTTTGAAAGTGACATAAAATATTTAAAAGATAAAGGCTATACAAGTATCTTTGCAAAGGACATAGATAAAGACCTGCCCAAAAAACCCGTGCTTATAACCTTTGATGACGGATATAAGGACAATTATATCTACGCTTACCCCCTATTAAAAAAACATGATTTCAAGGCTACTATATTTATACTAGCCTATACTCTTGATGAAGAAATGTCCCACAAACTATCCTGGGAGGAAGCTGGATACTTGGCCAAATCAGGAATAATGGATATTCAATCCCACACCTATGATTTGCACTATGAAAATGGAGATGGAAGAGTAGCCATGGAACTTCTCGAAAATGAGACGGAAGAAGAATACAGGAGTAGGATTTTAAAGGATATAGAAATAATGAATAATAGATTTGATAAATATATAGGATATAGGCCGGAGGTTTTTGCCTACCCATACGGTAAGTATACGGAAATTTCCGAGGAAGTATTAAAGGAAGCGGGATATAAGGCTTCCTTTACTACGGAAACAAGAGTAGGCAATAGCAAGGAAAGTCTATATCTATTTCCTAGAATAGCTGTATATCAAAAGACAGACCTAAAGAAAGTTTTGAAATAAATAAAATATAGAGGTTCAGACAATGATATTTTCTTCTTATAAATTTCTTTTTGTATTTTTACCTATTGTATACATAGTTTACTCAATACTAAATCAATTAAAATCTAGCCTATATGCAAAGGCTTGGTTGGTCGGGGTATCTTTTTATTTCTATGCCCAGGGCTCAAGAAGTTTTTTTCCCTTTTTTGCCGGCTCCGTAGGCTTTAATTTTATAATAGGCTATCTAATTGGCAAGCAAAAGGGGAAGTATAGCAAACTTATGCAAAAATCCCTACTAGCAATAGGCCTAGCTGAAAATATTGCACTTTTGGGCTATTTTAAATATAGAAATTTTCTTATTGCCAATTATAATTATCTGACAAAATCTGAAATAGCTATGAAGACAATAATCCTTCCCATCGGTATATCCTTTTTTACTTTTCAGCTTATTGCCTATTTAATTGACTCCTATAGAGGCCATACCAAGGATTACTCCTTTTTAAATTACCTTCTTTTTATTACATTTTTCCCTCAACTCATTGTGGGGCCGATAGTCCATCATAAGGATGTAGTACCCCAATTTGAAGATAAAGAGCGAAGGTTCTTTAACATAGATAATTTTATCCTGGGGGTTTTTATTTTTTCCTTAGGCTGCAGCAAAAAAATACTTCTTGCCGATCCGCTGACTAACTTTGCCCAGCCCTATTTTAATGACCCATCTGGGGGATTTTGGCTTGGATGGTTCTCGGCACTGGCCTATACAATATCCTATTATTTCGATTTATCCGGTTACGCTGATATGGCAATTGGCCTGGGACTTTTATTTAATATAAAACTACCTCAAAATTTTAACTCTCCCTATAAAGCAAAAGACTTTCAGGAATATTGGAGAAGATGGCATATAACATTATCTAATTTTTTATCCCAATACATATTTAGAAGTATTTTTAAAAAGGGAGATAGAGCATTTAAATATTACCTTGCAATTATGATAACTTTTTTAGTATCGGGCATATGGCATGGTGCCGGCTGGAGCTTTGTTATTTGGGGGATTATCAATGGAATATTTGTATGTATTTCTAGTTACATGAATAGAAAGGAAATAAAATTACCCGGCGGCTTTGCCTGGCTTTTGACCTTTATCGGAGTTGTAGCCACTAGAATTATTTTTGTTTCCGCCAGTGTTGGAAATTCAATTAAAGTATTTAAGCAATTAATGGATATAGGAGAGTTCAAAGGAAATCATATTACACTTGTGGCCCTCGAGCTAAGGGCCTTTTTAGGGGAAAACTATTATAGCTTAATAATATTGGCACTCGCTATGGCTATTGTTTTCTTTGGAAAGAACACCAACGATTTAATGAAGGATTTTAAACCCAAATTAAAATATGCAGCAATGGCAGGGGCCTTACTAGGTCTATCAATACTGCAAATGGGGCAAGTAACGAAATTTCTATATTTTCAGTTTTAGATTGGGAAAATCCCTTATAAAAATGCAAGATAGGGCTACAGCTTAAAATTAGAAAACATAGGTCAAGGTCTACTACATCAGGAGGTATTTATGATAAAGCAAGAAAAATTTCTATTGATATTTACATGTGCAATTATTGTTTCATTAATATTTTTTTGCTCAATAAATTATATTGTGGACCCTTTCGGAGTATTTGGTGATAAGCTTTTTAAATGGCCTACATATAATATCGTCAATAATCAACGCATAGGTAAAATTGATTACCTTGATAAAAACCATGATAAGTTTAACTCCTATATAATTGGCGGCTCCAAATCCGGAGCCTTAATACCGGGAAAAATGGAGCAATATTTTCCCGACGCAAAATTTTATAGCCTGCTTATGTATGGCGGTGATTTTTATGATTACGAACTGATTGCAAAGTATTTAATTGATAATTATGAAGTAAAAAATTTGCTGCTCCACATGAGCGTATTTGAGATAAAACGTTACGGCAGAGGTGAAGGCATACAAAACCAGCCCCATGCAAAGGTTGCCGGTGAATCCTTGCCTATGTTTTATTTTAAATTTCTTACACTGAATCTAAACTATAGCAGGGAAAAGATAGAGGCATGGTTTAAAAAAGATATAAAAGATCAATATTCGGTAATAAGGTCGGAAGATGGGGTATTTGAGAAAACAAAAGTCGATAAAAGGCTTAGGGAAAACCCGGAAGAATTCGTAGCCAACGAGCCTACATTCCACAAAAAACACTATAAAATCGGAAATATAGGCTTATATAAAAACATTGAAGCATTAAGGGAAATAAAAGAATACTGCGACAAAAATAATGTAGACTTTTATGTGATAGCGGCACCCACACATTACTTGGAAATGGATGCCTTTGATAGGGAAGAATTTACGAAATATTGGAGGATGCTTGCTGATATTGTGGAGTTCTGGGATTTTAGTGGGTATAATTCCATTAGCATGGACTCAAGAAATTTCTATGACGTATCCCATTACAGCAACGGAGTGGGGGAGCTCATGATGGCAAGAATGTTTCAGGACACAGACATTGAAGTCCCTGAGGATTTTGGTATATACGTGACAAAAGATAATATTGAGGAAGTGCTAAAAAAGAAGTTTGCAAAACCTTAGAGGAAAAATTTGTTTTATGTAGAATAAGGTATCTAATAAGGCAAATCGAGGTGACGATAAATGTCGGTTTTGGGCGGCAAATACGAAATATTGGAAAGCTTGCATACAGATGAATTCCAATCTGTATTTGTTTGTAAACTTTTAGAATCTGAAGATAAACGATTTATCGTCAATGAAATCAGGCAAGCTGACATAATAGCAGAGGTAAAAGACGGTTTTATCTATAACAAAGATATTATAAAGCTCGAAGATGCCTTTGAAATAGAAGATAAGTTTTATGCCGCATTTCCATTACCCAAGGGAACAGCCCTGGATGAATATATAGAAAAGCATAACCTTACAATAGCGGATAAAATGTACTTTACTGATGGAATTTTAAAAAAATTCATAGAAATAGATAGGCTAAATTATTCAATCCAATATGTCCTTTGCAATTTAAACAATATATCTGTCCAAAGCAGGAGATTCTTGCACTTCAACAATATATATATTTTTTCAAGAGATAAATTAAATGTTGGCTCCAAAGATATAATAAAAAAATTAGGCCATTTGCTACTGTGTGTTTTTGCGAATAAAGAGAATGTTAATATGGCAACGGATAAAAGCAATTTGCCTCCGGCTATATTGCCTATAGTAAGCAATTGTATAGAAGGCAATTATGACTCCATCAATAAAATATATGAGGACTTTAAAAACACTCTACTATATGCTACATTTGTCGACACTGGTTCTTTGGATAATAAAATAAGGACAAAAGCCGTACAAGCCAAGAAAAGGCAAAAAGTTGTTTTCCCCCCAATTTTAGCTTGGCTATTATTATTGGCTGTTTTATTGGGAGGCGGATATTGGTTTATTAAAAACAAAACTCATATAGTAGGGCCCTCCGGCTCTATCAGTATTTTTGATAACAAAAAAAATCCGCCTATAGCAGACTTTACTATCAGTATTAATAAAATTTATGTAGACGATGAAGTAAAATTTATTGATAAATCTATAGCTTCAAATCCCGGTGATGAGATAAAAAATAGATTATGGACTATTGAAAAGGACGGGAATGTTATAATGAATTCAAACGAGGATACTATAGTCTATAATTTTAATGATGTGGGGGAGTATAGAATATCCTTGATTGCCCAAGATTCAAGAGGGGTCAACAGCAAGCCCTATAGCCATAGCATAAGCGTACTGGAAAAGCCGGAGCACTCAGGGGATTTCGATGATAAAGAAGACAATTCCTTTGATAGGAAATAAGCTATTTCACTAAATTCTATAAATCCTATTAAAATATCCATAACTTCCTCGCGAAATGATATATTTTTTGCATAAATATAATCACCTCTTACAATGAGTACATACAAAGGCTATACATTTGTATGTTGAATAGCCAAATTCAATATCTAATTTCCCTTATGCACCCTACAGTTCATACCTAATCAAGTTAGCTGATATAATTATTTAATATAATCTTTAACGCCTTATAATCTTCCCGCTTTCCGTTCTTGCTATATTATCCACAAAATCCACAGCCTGTGGAGAAGCAAAAGGGGAAAGTTTATTTCTTACCAATAACCTATATTCCAATTGGAGCTTTGTAGAAGGCTGAAAGCCTTCATTTAAGACAACATAAGCCTTTACCGCTTCACCTAATACTTTATCCTCAACGCCTACAACTGCGGTTTCCAAAACCGAAGGATGAGTTCGCAGTACATTTTCCACCTCATAAGGGCTTAGCAAATGACCGGCAGTATTTATAATATCATCCTCCCTACTGACAAAATAAAAGTAATTATCCCCATCCTTATAGGCCAAATCACCGGTGATATACCAATCATTAACAAAGCGACTTCTATATCTGTCGTTGTCTTCCCAATAATCTATGAACATTGAGGGCCAAGGGCTTTTTATAGCTAAATGACCTTTTGTGTTTGCAGGTGATGGGCTAAAATTATCATCCAAAATTTCCGCTACTATGTCTGCGGCCGGCTTGCCCATAGAACCGGCCATTGTTGGAAAGCTACCATCTTGAGCAATCATAATGGAGCCGGTTTCAGTCTGAAACCAAGTATCGAATATTGAAAGCCCCAATACTTCTTTTCCCCATTTAAAAACATCCTTGCTTAAAACTTCACCTACACTAAATATTTTATCTAAATTTCCAAGATCATAAGCTTTAAAAATATTTTTATCCTGCCTAGCCAGCATTCTAAGCAAGGTTGGAGCAGTATACCATATGGACACTTGGTATTTTTCCAAGGTCTCCATAATTTGTTGGGCTCTAAAAGCCGGATCTCGGACAAGAATTTCAGCTCCTAGGGATAAGGGCCCGAATATGCCATAACTGCTTCCCGTTACCCAAGCCGGATCAGCAGTGCACCAATATCTAGTCCCCTTTTTAAGCCCTAAAATGCTCTTGGAAGTTTTCTTATGCCCTAAAAGAGCAGCAAATCTATGGACAGCTCCCTTAGGCTTTCCCGTAGTTCCCGAAGTATAATGAATAATTGCTATATCATTATTATCAATTTCAGGAGGAGTAAAAAAAGAATCCATAGATAAAAGCTTTTTATCAAAGTCATCCTTATCAACAATTAAATGGGGTAAATTATCAACATTATCCGCCAATTTGCTTTCCGTAATAATCAAACTACCTTTGCAATCCTTAAACCTATCAACAACTGCAGAAGGTCCAAAAGACGAAAATAAAGGGCAAAAAACCGCCCCTAGCTTTAAAATACCTAAGGCAAAAAAATAAGTCATAGGTGAGCGCTCCAAATACAAAAAGATTCTATCAGCTTTTTTTATCCCCAGGCTGGCTAAAAGATTAGCCACCTTGTTAGAGGCAATCTCCAAATCATTGTAAGTATACTTTTCTTCTTTACCTTCCTTTGAAACATATAAAAGGGCCGGTTCATCTTTATATACTTTTAAAAAATCCAGCATAAAAGCTCCTCCTTGAGAGTACTGTGCAAAATATAAAATTCATTGAATATTAGGCTACAGAATGTATATGGCTTTTTAATCCGCGGTTTTCGATTCCACTAGTGCTACAATTTTATTTATCGTATCTGCTTCCGCATCAATAACCTCATAATCTTCAACTCTAATATCAAAAGTGCTATCTATGAAAAAAACTAATTCTAAAATACCAAAGGAATCAACTAAACCGCTATTTATTAAAGAATCATCATAGCTAATATCCCTTTTTCCTTTAATAATATTTTCCAGTAGAAATTCCTTTATCATCAATTTCTTATCCAATGCTACGCCTCCTATTTAACATATGCACGCCTTGATAAGGCTTCAAAATCCCACATATTGAAATCCGGTGCCAAAATCCCCAAAAACCAAAACCATATATAACATTATAAATAAAATAATTGCCCTTATCCACTCATTTTTCATAAAATCCCTCCGTGTAATCCGTGGTTCTCGTAGCCGGCTTTAAAAAACAAACCAAAGCTTTTTAACAAGCTGAATTGCCATAGGCCATTGAAAGCTAAAAAACACCCAACCAATGCTTACAAATACAAAGGTCAAAAATATATTCCCATAATGCACAAATTTTGATTCGTTTAGAAAATCCACAAATCTTTCTGAAGCATATTTTTTTAATAAATCCGAATAAATTTTATATAAGCTAAGTCCCACCCCATGATAAATCCCCCATATAAAAAAACTTAAAGTAGACCCATGCCATATTCCTACCGCAGCCATGGTTATTAACTGACAAATTCCGTTAATAAGCCAAGTATGCCCGGTACCAATAGAGAACATTAGGGTTTTCCCCAAAGGCATAAATAAATATTCTCTAAGCCAGGAAGTAAGTGTCATATGCCAGTTTTGCCAAAATGCTGTAATATTAGCTTTAAGATAAGGTCGATTAAAGTTCTCCGGCACTATAAATCCGAAGAATCTTCCTAGGCCAATAGCAATATCAGTATAACCTGAAAAATCATAATAAATTCTAATAGAATAAAGAAAAACTATGGCCCATAGAATCAAAACCGGAGCTTTTAAAACATCCGGCGCCAGCTTGGCAATCAAAACTCCCGTTTTATCCGCAATAATAAACTTTTTAAACAAACCGTATATAATTCGGCTTATACCTATATCTATATTTTCTTTTTTTATGCTACTTTCACCAAAACCCCTTTTAAACCTGGAATATCTATCAATGGGCCCCGCAGAAAATGTGGGAAAGAAAAATATAAAAGCTATAAAAACGGAAAAATCCAAATCTTTAATTCTCCCTCTATATGTATCAATCAAAACATGCAAAAATTTAAAAGTAAAATAAGAAATACCTAGAGCCTTTACCTGCATAGATAAAGGTAATTGAGACTTTAAGACCGGATATTTGTATAGGAATAAAGTGCCCAAAGAAATAATAATTCCAAGAATCAGCAATATCTTTTTAAATAAACTATTTTTAGCTTTTATAAGTAAAATAGAAAAAGAATATACAAGGATAGCAATAACTATAGTTAGAACAGTAAACTTAAAACTTCCGTATAGGCATGCAAAGGCAAGCCCCCAAATAATCAAAACAAAAGTCTTAAGCTTTTGGCTTTTAAAAATATGATATAAAAAGACTCCGGACAATGTAAAAATTACTATAGCATGTATTGGAAGAAACTTCATAAATAATCTAATACTGTTTATTATCAATGTTTTTCTCCTTAGAAGGAATATTCTAATCTTTGTGTTTAGTATAATGGAAATTATTTATAGCGTAAAGTAAAAATTATAATTTACATATTGTGGAGTTGCAGTTCACTCATTGTACAGTTTTGTATTTCTTTTTTAAGATTATTATTATCTGATATAGATTACGTTGTGAAGGGTCTTAGAGTCTGTTAGCGAAGTGTAGGAAAAACGCAAACCACAGATTAGCACGGATTTATATCACGGATTTGCGCGGAGAATTTTTAAAACTTGCTTTTGGCCCGTAGCCAGAAGCCCTAATTTAACTCTGTAATCGTAGCAAATATAATAATTTGATTATAGTAAATAATTATATTAGTTATTTCGCTATCGTGTGAACAGTAACTTTATGAAGGTTAATATTGTAAATATTTTAATAAATTCATTTGTTAAATTAACAAAACTATTCTATAATTAAAATAAGATTAAAATTGGAAACAGAAATTGAGGGGGGCTAAAATGTGAGTAATGAAGAATTCCAAAAACTTGTAGTTGAAAAATTAGGGAGTATAGAAACCAAAATAGATTCACTGGATACTCGAATGACTTCACTTGAAACCAAAGTAGATTCATTGGATACCCGAATAACTTCACTTGAAACCAAAGTAGATGCATTGGATACCCGAATAACTTCACTTGAAACCAAAGTAGATGCATTGGATACTCGTGTTGCATCCATGGAGACAAAATTAGATGTTGTATATGAGCAAACAGCTACGTTGACAGAATTTAGAACGGAAATAAATGAAAAAGTTGATAAATTGATTGATTCTAATGCTTCAATATATGAAATGCTGGGAGAACATGATGCATCCATAAGAAGCATAAAAAGGACTTTAAGGCAAGATGCTATTTAAAAACTCATAAAGCTTTGCTGCAACTATGGCATCTCCTTCTTCTTTTAAATGCCCCCCATCTATAAAAAGCTCATCCGGCACCACATTATATAGATTTAAAACCGGCACATTATAGCTGGAAGCCTCACGCTTAACAACATCATGCAATTTATCATAATAGCCGGATTCATATTTTTTCTCCATAATACTTTGATTTATTGGCGCAATATAAATCATAAGCTTTATCCCCTCATCCTCGGCATATTTGCATACCTCGCCAATTACTTCAAAATATTTATCCGATTTATCAAAAGGTATACTATAGAATTCTTCCGTTATTTTAATACCACCGATAGGCACGGTTTTATGCCAATCATTGGGATATGGGAGAGGTTTCCCTTCCTTTTCAGCTTTTTTGCCTTTTAAAAACTCATCATAAAACTCTATATATTTATGAAGCGGCACCAGATTATCTCGCAATTCCCTTGATACAAAAAAACCATTTTCATTATTTAGTTTAATTATATTTTCATAAGCACCTGTCAACCCGCCACCTAGGCTAATATCATAGCTTTCAGCCTTTGGCGGCAAAAACCACTCTATAGGTGTAAAGCTTCCCGCCCCCATTTGCCAAATAAGCAAATCCGGTTTGTATTCCATAGCTTTTTTTATTCTTTCAAAGATATAAACAGATTTTGTCCCTCCGCTGCCAAAATTAAAAACCCTTGGTTCACCTTCTCCAAAAAGCATTTTATCCAATTGCCTCCCTATGGAATCCTCATAATCCACATAAAAATCCCTAACAGTGGAATCTCCTACAATAATAATATTCTTATGATTATTCTTATAATATTTATTGATCATATGCCCCTTTAAATCCAAGTCCGGCATTTTATCATACATATATAGCCTATCATTATCTTTAAAAATAGTATTAAAGCTATTAATATTATTGTAGATATATTTATTAAGAGGAACAAAAATTAAAAGATTTGCCCCTATATAGACTAATATTAACTTCCATATCAAACTAAATCTTTTCATAAAAACTACCTCTTGCAAATATTTCATATATCTATTCTATTTGTTATTCTGACTAACTTCAATATAAAAAAACAAGGAATCCATTGATATACGCATTAAGTGTGCGTATAATAAATTAAATCGGTAATTTATATTACAATTTTGTAATATCATTAAAAACTTATCATAACATGCCGATAAATATAATTGAGGAATGCTTGGAAACCCAGACCCACTTTTGCCTCTTACCCTGTGGTGGAAAAGCAAGAGGCCAGCAGCAAGAGGCAGAATCAAGAGGCCAGCAGCAAGAGGCAAGAGGCAGATATAAAGGAGAACAAACTATGTTTACAAAAAAACTTAAAAATAAAATAGCATTATTACTCATTCTTATAATGCTTATAAACACTTTACCCCTGCAACTTCTAACAGTCTATGCTTTCGAACCCGAATTATACAAAGTGGATTCCGTAACAATATTTAAAGTATATGATACAAGCAGAAATTTGGAACAGCTCACTCTACTTATAAGAGGACGATATCTAAAGGATGCCGATGTAGGTATAGTCACCAGCAGCGGTTATAAAAAGCTTGCAGGAAGAACAGATAATACGGAGACTATATTACAATTCGAACTGACCGAAGACCAGCTCGGAAACTCTTTAATAGTCGGCGAAACGGAAATAATATTAAATGAAGAGGAAATGCCGGTACTGACCGGCGTCAATCGTAGGGTAGAGCTTGGCCAAGGCAATTTAATCATACAAGGAACAAATTTAAATAATATCAAAGATATAGACACTATAAAAGCTGGCTACGAACATAAAGGAGCCTACACTCCTATGGATAAGGATTCCTTTGATGATGAATATCAAGCTACTATAGAAAAACCAACGGGTACCCCCGGATTACAGCATATTGTTTTTGAAAAAGAAGAAACCGTTAAATATGATTTTCCCAGCGACGCAGATCATGACGTTAAAGTAACCATTACCTATACCTATAAGAATCAATTCCGTCTATATAGAGAAATAGAAATAGATGATGATTTACTCACAATATATCCCAATCGAGGTCAAAAAGGGGACAGGGTTTATTTTGAAGCTCCCACGGGAACACTGGATAACTATGATGTATTCTTCCTAAAAGAAACTGACGGTACCGACTCATATGCCGATAGAAATAAGGGAAAAAATAAAACCTTTCAACAAAATGTAAGCGGCAAAGATATATTGACTGTAGAAGTACCTGATATTGAAGTAGGAGAATACTATCTAGTATTTACAAATGCCGTATCATCTGGTAGAGATCCTATGCTGGAAGTAACCCAGGAAAAAATTTTGTTGGAGAAATACACAGTAATAAGCTCCGGATTAAAATCCAAAATCGAAAGTATAAACCCCAAATCCGGCCCCGATACTGGCTCTAGGGCTACTATCTCTGCTGTATTTGCCGGAACCTTGAATATACCGGATTTCGTTACAGCATCTGATGAAAAAGCTTATGAATTTTTCGATAATGATAAGGAATTAGTGATAAATTATATATCCGGAAAATACAAAGACCAGGACAATTGCTCCGCATCAAGAAAGATAAAAATAATAATCGGAGATAAAGTAACTTTCTTAAAAAAGCAGGGCGGCGAACCAGATGCTATTTTTACCAAGGACCTGGATACCATAAATATAAGGACACCCCAAGTCACCGATGCGGATATACAGCCTATGCAGGATGTAGTAATGGAAATTGAGACAATAATTAGAGATTCCCATGGTGAGAGAATCCAAACTATAACGGAAAGAGCAGTATTAAAAAATGGCTACACCTATATAGCCAGCAAAATCGAACCTGCTATTGATAGTGTTACCCCGGAAAAGATTCAAGTAGTGAGAGACGGTAATAACTTTTCAACTCCGGGAACTGCCTTTGAGGAAGATAAAGGCAGGCTTATTGCCATCCATGGTAAAAGCTTTATGATACACAAATACACGGATCCTGATACGAGCGCGGATATTGTACGTTATCCTGTTATAGAGTTTGGCACTGATATAATACTGAATAAAAACGAAAATCCCGAAATAGATTTAAAAGTATTAAACTCCCAAGGCCATGAGCTAGACGGCTCAGTAGGAAATGAATTGGGGAGTAAAATACTTATTTATATACCACCGGAAACATCGGTAAGGGAGATTGGTAAAACCTATCTAAAGGTAATAAACCCTATTAAAAACTCCAAGGAAATGGGTCTTTATGATATAAAAGAAGACTTTATCGAATTTGTGCTGGTGGATGAGAACAAAAATCCCATTATAAGTGCCGTAAAACCTGATACCGTAGCTGTTGACGGAGGAGTGGAGGTAAAAGTAATAGGCTCCAATTTCCTTGACGGTATAAAGCTTTTTCTTGATGGCATGGAGATAACAAATATAAGAAGAAGTGAAGATGGTAAAGAAATCTCCTTTACAGTGCCAAAAGGCAGAGAGGGCACGACCCAGCTAATGGTCATGAATCCGGAGGGCGGCACCGCCACTTGGCCTTTTTCCTATGTGAAAACCTATACCAATCCAAAGCTAACAAGCTTTGCACCCAAATCCGGTAATACAGGGACTTTGGTAATAGTAAAAGGAGACAACTTTTTACAGCCGGACCCTGCCGCATCATCGGACATGATATATAGACTATTGGGAACAAGAATTTTACTGGGCGAAGAAGATGTAAACGACTATCTAGTGGATGAAACAACAAATAGAATCAAATTTGCAGACTTTACCGCAAATACCGAAAACCCTTTACTAAGAATACAAACACAAGGCAGTTTAAAATATATAAAAGCCGCTGACTATTATAATTCCATAATTTTGCAAGAAAAGGACAAAGAACCTGCAAAATATTATACATTGAATATTGACGGTGCAAATAGAATTACTCTAAGTGATGGCATAAATAATAATTATCTCCTTGAAATTGAAGGGGAACAAATCAAGGCCAATAAGGCAGGAGGATCCATATATAATTTAGAATCGGATAACGAGGGTATTATTATAAAAGATAATAGCAATAACACTGTATTGGAACTAAAAATGATAACCCCCTATAAAACTACTATAGATGACGACGGTTATAAAATTATCGGTAATCGAGTAAAAGTAGTGGACAAAAATACGATTTACTTTACTGTGCCCAACCTTCCTGCCGATGGCTATTATGATGTAACGGTATTGAATCCGGATACAAAGAGAGCCGATAAAAGAGGTACCGAAGGCTTTCTCTACTATAAACAACCTCAGAGCAAACCAGATATAACTGCTGTAGAGCCCAATGAAGGCTCCACCGGCGGAGGCTATTCCATAGATATCATAGGAAAAGAATTTGACGATTTTGGCACGGAAAAAGCCAAAGTTTTTATAAATGCCATAGAAGTAGATCCGGCAGATATTATAATCAGCCCTGACGGTAAAATTATAACCGTATTAAAAGTGCCTAAATATCCTGGGGATTTATTTAAAGAAAAGGGTACAAATCGCTATACGGTACCGGTAGTTGTAGTAAACCCCGATGGAGGCAGCGCTTCCAAGGATGATGGCTTTACCTATTTGGTGCCTACTAGCCATCCCAATATAATAAAAGTAGTTCCCCTAAAAGGCACGGCAGCTGGGGGAGATATAATAGAAATAGCAGGAAGTGATTTTCGATTCTTTGAGCCTTATGAAGATGACAATAGAAACGGTGTGCGGGACCATGAGGAATGGTACAATGATATAAATAGAAATGAAAAATGGGATGACTTAATGGACCCGGCAAATTCCGGAGACCCGGAAGCAAAGCCTTTGGCACATCCCAGATACGATATATATTATGTATCACCTATATTACCCAAGGTTTATTTTGGTGAAAAGCAAGCAAAAATTGTGGAGTTTGGCAGGGGTTATTTAAAAGTATTGACCCCCGACGGCGACCCGGGCAGAGCAGATATATATGTTGTAAATAATGACTCAGGAGTATCCAATAAAATAAGCTTTACCTATGAATCCTCAAATCCCAGGATTATGCGGATATATCCCGGCTTTGGAAAAATGCAGGGCGGCGATAAAGTAGAACTCTTGGGAAACAATTTTTCTTTAAGCTTCATGGATATCTACACTGGCGAGAAAGACAGTGAAGGTAATAACAAGTACGAAACGAAACAAATGACCGCAGTGCGATTTGGCAGCCTTACAAATAGGAGAATAGACAGGACGGCAGAAAACTCCGGGAGAATAGATAACAAAAGGGCGACAGTAAGATTTTCCGCAGCAAATTTTACTATAAAATACGATTCCACAGGCCCCAATACCAAGCTGGTACTGGAAAAAATAGTGGGAGATATATTATATACAACAGAAATAACAGGCTATGATGACGGTGTTAAATATATTCCCTTAAATTTATTAAAAAATGCGGAAGGGCAAGAATATGACGCAAAAGGTTTAATAAAAGTAGAAGTAGATGATAGGAGGATTCTCATAGATACCGGTTATTCCGGTGCTGTGGAATATGAAGGAGAATCCCAAGTATTTGCAGAGGTGCCCACCTACCATACTATAGGTAAAAATATTTCCGTTGAGCTTATTAATCCAGATAAAGGTATTGCCTCAATAAACTTTGAATACTTGAATCCTTATGACTACCCCGTTATCTCTTCCATCCAGCCTATAAATAGAGTTTTAAAGGAATCTACAGGTTTGGTGGAAGAATACAACGATGAACCCACTGATGATGATAAGGAATACTATACCTATATATCACTAACCGGTGGAGTGCTTCTTACTATTCGAGGAAATAATTTTAAGCGTACGGCAAAGGTTTATCTTGATGATAAAGAATTGCAAATAATAGATAGAAGCACTGACGGTACCAGAATTATAGCGGCTGTTCCTCCCGCCGATGAAAGCCAAGAGGGCATCAAAAAGCCCATCTTTGTGGATAATGGTGACGGTGGAGTAGCTGCTACCAGAGAACTAAATGAATATAACAAGATGAAAGCTCCTTATTTTATAATCTATCAAAAAGGTCTAAGCTATCCTAATATAGAAAGAGTAGTGCCAGACAGAACTTCTGCTGCCGGAGGAAATATCATAACTATAATCGGCAGTGACTTCAGAGCCGGAGCCAAAGTCCTTATAGGCGGCATAGAAGGCGAAGTCCAAGAGATTATTGATACTGATAGAATAAGAGTAAAAGTACCCGCTGGTCTTTTACCTGGCAGAGTATCCATTATGGTACAAAACCCGGATTTCGGTGCAGATGAAAAGAAGGACATACTCACCATAATAAGCTCCCCTCATATTGAAGATGTATTGGATGAAGATGGTTTTTCAATAGACTCAAAGCTGCTGAATATGCTGGGTGGGCAAAATATAAAGATAAAAGGTAAAGGATTTACGGACGGGGCCCAAGTGATATTCGGCGGAAAGATAAAAATCCAATTGGAAGACGGAGAAACAGGACTTGCAGCATGGGATATTAATGATAGGGAAGTCCATATAGTAGGCGGCTCCGTAATATCGGCGGGGCAAGTGGAGGATGGTATATACCTAAATGTCTCTACCCCCCAAATGGCGGAGGGGAGGATCTCCATTATAGTACTGAATAGAGATGGAGGGGTTTCCCAAGAATATATTGAATTTGAATCCACAAGGCCAATACCTGATAAGCCAACGAATGCCAGAGCCTACGCCGTAGATGGTGATACGGTAAAACTGGTATGGAAAGGCAGTGCTCCTTCCTATCAAATATTCGGATCCTTTGGAGAAAAACAAAACTCAAAGGAACTAAACACCTTTAACTATATGCTGACGGTGGAGCCGGAAATAGCAGATGACGGCAGTTTTTTCTACTATATAAAAGACTTGATGCCTGATACTTGGTACAGATTTAGAATAGTGGCTATAAATGAATTTGGTGTTTCCAAGGGGCATGCGGATACTAATAAAGTGCAAACTCCCGAAACCATCAGATCCGAGTACAAATTTAACGATGAATACATAGACCCGTCAAGCAGAATGGATTATATAGAAAGCACGAAAGATAATTTTATATACAATATAGGAGAAAAATCAGTAAAAGCAAGCGGCAGTTTATTTCAAATAGAACTGAGAAATAAGGATATAAAAGAAGGCCTGCCAAGGCAAATAAAGATTCCCGTAAAAGTAATACAGGAGTATAATAAGAATTATAATATTTGGGATAAAGACGCGGCCCTAAAATTTGATAATAAAGTTTTAAATACATCAGAAATAACGGATATACAAGGTACAGCCAGAAATGATTCCGTAGGAATATTGGAAATCTATAGTCCAAGGGGACAAAGATTTGATGATATAGTCATGGCTTCAGGACGAAGAACAACAATAATCAAAACCATTGGAATAAGCTATAAACTACAAAAGCAAATTAAAATCGACTCAATAAAAAGCTTTAAGGAGCCTATGGAAATAACAATAATATTGGATGAAAAATATACAAATACGGAAAATCTTAAACTCTACTATTATAATGCCATAAAAAGAACTTTAGAACCAATGCCCTATATAAAAATTCCCGGCCAACGCACCCTAAAAGCAAACATCATAAACCCGGGAGAATACATTATTTTAGGGTAAGAACGGATAACCACTGATTTCCGCCAAAGCCAGAAGCCAGGGGCCAGGAGCCAGGAGCCAGAAGCCCCTATAAATCCGTGGTAAAAAGTTAACCGTGTAAATCCGTGGTTACCGTAACCCCATGCTTGCTATCGAAAGGAGCTTTCAAATGAAAGAAAAAATAAAAACAATACTACTAATAATACTAATCCTTAGCCAACTAATAACCATAGCAATGGCACAAACAATATTGACCCTCCCATCCTATGGCAAATCCTTGACGGCAAAAGCCCTATTTACCGATATAGGACAAGTCCAAAACCCGGAAAACATACTAAAGCTCCGATTAATGGGCATAATCCAAGGCAACGCAGGCTCCAAATATAATCCTACGGCAGCCCTAAGCTACCAAGAAGCAGCCACATATCTAGTAAGGGCCATAGGCCAAGATGAGTCTGCCGTCGAAAAAGGCCAGGCTATAATAGCCCGTCAAGGCACGACGGACTATTTATCCGATAGCTGGGCCCTAGGCTACATGGAAGAAGCCCTAGCAAAGGGCATCCTCACAAGAAATGATTTAAGGGAAATGGAAAGTCTAAGCCCAGCCGAAGAAAATGCCATAGATGCTCAAGTAACTGCAGAAGCAAAAAAAGATTGGATGACCATAGCAAGAAGAGAAGCCCTCAGAGCAGAAAAAATCACTAATGCCAAGCTTCAAAAGAAAAATATGAGAAAAGCCATTCCCCGCCAAGACCTTGCCTTATGGATATTAAGAGCATTAAAACTTGAAAACTTAGCGGCAAGTGAAATAAACGCCATATATGCCTATAACGACTGGCAGAATATAAAATCTCGGAATCTTCCAGCCGTAGAAACTTTATTGCAAAAAAACATCCTAGCTCCGGCCAGCCAAAGCAGCTACAAGCCCAATGGCAGTATAAGCCGTACAGCAGCAGCGGATATATTGATTAAATTAATAAAAGAATACCCAGAGATTTTTCAGATAGAAGCAGGCATTGCTCGCCTTACAGAAATAAAGCAAAATTATGATACGAAAATAACAGGCGTAGAAAAAGGCCTATTATATATAATGGAAGACTTTTATGGAGAAGAATTTTCTCTCTTTATCGAAGATTCCAATACTTTTCCCATAATACAAAAAGATAAGATCCATAATCATAAGATATTAAATATCGGCGACACTCTGGAATATGCAACAAAAGATGACAAAATCCTATATGCCAGCCTGGGTGTATTTAATTTTGTCCAAGGAAAAATCAGCTATCTTGATAAAAAAGGTAAAATAGCAATAGAAGACAATCAAAAAAACATTACGGAGCTCGAAATTGGGCTAAATACTGTGCTTACCTCATTAGGACAGCCTATTAGAGATGAAAGCCTTATAGTAAGTCAGCCTGTCAAAGCCATATATAATAAAAACAATATTATCAGCCATCTGGAAGTCACAGAGCCCGTAGACTATTACGATAATGTGGAATATATAGATGGATTTATAAAATACATAGACCCCCAAGGGAAAATTATAAAATTTGAAGACTATGACGGCAATCTAAGAACTTACGGCCTGGATGACAGGATCATAGTAAGCATAAACGACTATTACGAAAGCCTGGATAAGCTCCATTCAGAGCAAGACGCCGTATTCGAGATAAATGGCAGAATCGTTAAAAATATAAAAGCCTTTACTGCCTATACTCCCGACATGCCACAGGAATACAAATCCGTCCTAAGAGTTCGAGAAGTAAATGGAGATGAAATTACTCTCACCCGGCCCGAGGATAGATTAAACCCTATGGTCTTTAAAACCGATAGCCAAACACTTATAACTTACCTTGGTTCCCCCATAAAAATCCACAATATAAAAATAGGGGATACGGTAAAAATAAAGACGGACAAAGACCACAGAGCCGAAACAGTGGAGCTTATGACAAAAAGATATCGTATAGAAAAAATATATAAAGCGAGAATACTAAATACCCTGCCAACAGAAGACAGGTTGGCACTAATAGATGTACAAAGCTATAAATACCCGGATTGGGAACAAATAAACAGCGAAAAAACCTTTCCCTTAAAAAGGGATGTTGAAATATATAAAGACGGTAAGAAACTAAAACCCAGCGATTTGGATAAGCAAAAAAATGTAGAAGCCTATATTGCAACGGTAAATGATTTTGGCAGAGAAACTATAGCAAAAATCACCCTAAAAAGTGTAAGCGAAGACTCCGTATACAGCGGCTCCATCGCTACCGAATGGACTAGCAATACTTTGAAACTTTCAAGTGGTGAAAAACTGGCCTTTGACGAAGGCACCATAGTTATAAAAGACAGAAGGCTTCTGGATACCTCCGACCTGACATATAATAAGGAAGCTTTTTTGGTAAAAAATAAACTTCCTGGCGGCCAAAACTTCGCAGCTTTGATTTCTTTAGAAAATGCCAACGGCTTTGACTATAGAAATGTAGTAAGAGGTTATATCCACGATATGGGGGAAGACAATTTCTCACTTGAATCTATAGCTTACCTGATAAACAACGATTGGGACTATCTCTATGACGGTGAAGAATACTATTATGTGAGCAAAGATACCAAAATCCTGGATAACGTTGTGGAAAAAGCCTTTATCTCAAGGGATAAATTCTTGGAAAGCAGATATTGGGAATGGAAAGAAAAAGGTTTCCCGCCGCCAAATTATAATAAATACACAATCCATCACCCGGATCAATACGCGGACAAAGGCCCCCACTATGAAAAATGTAAAATCAAGAGTCAACATATGCTGGCCTATGCTATGATAAACGAAGACGGTGAAGCAATAGCTATAAATATATATAAAAGAGACCCCAACTTAGGTAAAGAAAATATAAACTTTACGGAAAGCTATGTATCCGGAGAAGTAGTATCAGCTAATGAACTATTTACTCAATTGACCTTATCGGATACAAAAAGATACAATAGCTTCCATAATCAGTGGGAGCCTAGCAGTGTAAGAGAAAGCATAAATACGGAAAAGGCCATAATAATCAAAAATGATAGAGTAGTAACCCTAGGTGACTTAACAGCCGGCGATAAGATCTACGCCATAATAGACCGAGAAGCCAAAGGTATAATGATATTTGCGGAATAATAAATTAAAACCCGTGCCCACAATGACCCCAGAGGAATACCCCAGTAAAGCCAGTGGCCAGAAGCAAGAGGCCAGCGCCAGACCCCACAGACATGACCCCAGAGGAATACCCCAGCAAAGCCAGGAGCCAGGAGCCAGGAGCCAGTGGCGGACCCCATAGATGTGACCCCATGCCTGCTATCGAAAGGAGTAAAATTAATGAAAAAAATAATAATAACTATAATAATAACAATAGCTATCATGGGTATAGTAAATGCAGATATAATCGAGCCCGGAATATCCAACGAATTTGAACACAAAG
>CAYMVQ010000011.1:0-1357 GCA_964394355.1 uncultured Clostridiaceae bacterium | reverse complement strand
ATAGTAAATGCAGATATAATCGAGCCCGGAATATCCAACGAATTTGAACACAAAGAAATCATATTCCTTTCAGGCCAGCCTGTAGAACTGACAGGAAAGGTAAAAATCACTGATTCCGGCAAAGGCGCCTCCCGTAAAATAAGCTATGACTATGACCTAATTGGTGCAGACAATGCACGACTAACAAGAAAAATTGCATATACAGTGGAGGAAAAAATAGATAGCGACCTAAATCAAACACTAACATCCATGACCTATGATCCCAAGACCAAAATAAATGAAAGTGTGACTATAGATGGTAAAAGCTATGTCCTCCAAGATTATGTTTTTAATAAATCATCAATAAGCCAAGATAAAACCATAATAGAATATACTAGCGGAACATGGAATGCTCAAAAAATCTATGATGAGGGCGGCAATAAAGTAACTATCAATATTCATGGGGAAAGCTATAAGTATGACAATGAATGGAGTACCGTAGAAACTGCTTTAATACGGCATATTATTGAATACCATGATAGCCAAAGCACCGGAACTGTCGAGTATGGTGTTACAAATATAAGGGAAAAAGAAACCATATCCCAAAAAAGCCTTCCCAATCAAATAAGTTTTAAAGAAAATTATATTATCAGTGAAAAGGAAGAAAATACCCTTACATACAATTATGACATGCCTCTTATTTCCGGCACAAGGACCCTTAGAAGAAAAACTGGAGAAGGCAGCCATAAGCTTACAACCATGCCCAAGCTCTATCCCTTGCCCATTTCCGCATACACGGATATTGCAGGTTATTGGGCGGAAGAAGATATAAATAGGCTATTTAGCCTTGGAGTAATGGCCGGTGACAGCAAATATTTCAACCCGAGAACCCCCATAAACCGCGCTGAATTCGCAAGAGCCTTGATAAAAGCCTGCGGCATAGAGCCGGAAGTGGAAACAAAAAGACCAAGAAACCGTAAAGATGTTCAAGATGATATAATATTTGCAGATGTAGATGCCAATAACCCTTATTATCCCTATATAAAAAAAGCAGTAGAAACGGGAATAGTGAATGGTACAGGCTACAACACCTTCGGCCCCGAAGAACTAATTACAAAAGCCCAAGCCCTAACCATTATTATAAGAGCCTTGGGCCTTGAAGATATATCAATTTTTAATCTAGGAAAAACATTTATTGATGAAATGGAAATCCCTGACTGGGCGAGAAAATCAATATATGTAGCGGAAGACTTAAAAATGATAGATGCCAATGAAGACAAAATGATAGAGCCAAATAAAGAACTATCCCGTGGCGAAGCCGCTAATTTAATAAATCGCCTTATCAGCTATCTACAAAAAGAAATCAAAGCCGACTACC
>CAYMVQ010000010.1:0-56431 GCA_964394355.1 uncultured Clostridiaceae bacterium | reverse complement strand
AAAAATGGCGGAAAGGGTGGGATTCCCGCCGAGAGCCCTAGGCTCTCTCTCAGGCCGGGGCGGGTAAACGCTCCCTAAAGTCGCGTTTCCTATTTCCGCCCGTTCTCATCCCACCCCACTATACTCCTTTTGGAAAACAAAACGCCAGGTATCTTGGCCTGGCACTTATTTGCAAAAATGGCGGAAAGGGTGGGATTCGAACCCACGGTACCGTATCAGGGTACACACGATTTCCAGTCGTGCGCCTTAGACCAGCTCAGCCACCTTTCCGTACAAAAAACATTATACAGTGTTTTTCTGATAATATCAATGGTAAGTTTATTGTGAGATTTCCAAAAGCTCTAAGAATTTGTTTTGATCAATTAAATTGGCTCCCATTAGTTCATTTAGCTTCCTTAAAATATCCTCCCAGGCAACCTTTCTTTCTTTTAATTCCATAATAGTGGTAATTGATTCATGTAGTTTGTATTTTTCTATTGCTATAATAAACAGCAGTGCATATTTATCGTCTATATTGCCATCAGGTTGTATGGTATTAATATCATTTATTATTTCAGAGGCCTTTTTAATAGTTATGCTAGCTTTGATTGCATCTATCAACCTCTTTTTTACCGTTGCTTCAGCATCGGCAAATAGTTCTGCTGTTTTATATATTTCCACTATTTTTAATATTTCCATCATTCTAATCAGTGTCTCTTGTACTTCTATTGCTGTGCTTGGGAAATGTTTGTAAATAACATTCATAAGTTTTCTTTTCTGCCTATTGTCCAATTTGGAAGATTTAAAACTCATTGATAGTGTGGAAATAAATACTTGAATGTTCTTTATAGGAAAACTATCATGTTTTTTAAGAATATTATCCAAAACATAGATTAGGAAATCCTTATCTTTTACTTGCATTAGATAATTTATTACTTCATTTTGAAAACTTGTATCGCCTTCACCTTTATTCATAATATTTATTATTTCACTTACTGCATTTAATTTAAAATCATTTACGGAAACTAAATCCGGATCAAAAACTTTTCTATTTAAAGCAATAATATATAATGCCAAGAAATCCTCATCAGTAGCTCTTTCTTGAATCCTGCTTATAATATGTTCTCTTTTTTTACTCTTATTTAAAATCTTAGGTAAAACTCCTCTGTTGTACTTTTGTTGTATTGAAAATATCGGTTCTAAAAACACTTTTATGGCCTCCTAATATATAATAATAGCTTATTTTGCTCCCTTTAAAACATAGAATTAGCCTTAATCTGCTCCTTCTTTTTTAATTCATTAATTAATTATTAATAAATTTTTTTAAGGCAGCAAATTTAAGGCTTTTATATTAAAATTTACTCTGGACTATGCTTTCTCTTTATATTATACTATAATTTTACCCATAATCCAAATCAAATATAAACAAGCCTAAATATTTATTAAGTGACCCTTATAGTTAGACATGGTCTTAGCTTCCAATTCATCCAAAGCATACAGCAAATGAATTAGCTGCTACAAAACTAGGAAGGAGCCAAGTATCCCCTCTAATTTAATACAGGAGTCCAGTAGCCAGAGGCAAGAAGCCTATCTATCCCTTATTCATAGCAGCCACATATATTTGATAGTAAAATATTCATAGTATACTTAAAACCTTTTAATGACATTTCCTTATTTATCAAAGCAATTAAATCCATTACTTTATCCCCCGGACCTTTAATTGTTGTAGACATCTGGCCAATATTGCAGTCAAGGCCAGATTCTTCAATAAGCTGCAAAACCGTCTTTACTTCATCATCGTATTCTACGCTGCCAATAGGATAGTAGGCAATCTGACAGCTCACTATTTGCCCTTTTGCCATAGCACACATATAAAGCCTCCTCTTTCATTAAGTTTTAATTTTTCCTCAAATTCCATATTAATATCTTCTTCTCTAGTGTCCGGCGGTATAAACAGACATTCACCTTCCCCGATTATTTCATTGGCATTTAAAGATTTTAAATCTTCCATGGTTTTAAAATCCGCATGCTTGAAAACACTATTTTCCCGAACTGACCTAGATAAATAAAGTTCTCCCCATTTACTGTCTTTATTTATAGTGCCAATTAGCAAATGTCCTTTGTCTTTTAGCACTCTATACATCTCTGCGTAGGCTTTATCTGCCTTTATGATAAACTCAAAGGCTGCCATTGAAAACACTTCATCAAATTCTTTATTAGGAAATTTCAAATTATAAACATCCATTTTGTGAAATTCTATATCCAGGCCTTTTTCCTCAGCTTTCTTTTTTGCTACACTAAGCATTTCCTCAGATACATCTATGCCCACTACTTTGCAGCCCATTTCCGCTAGTTTTATGCTAAAATTTCCCGTACCACAACCTACATCTAAAATTTTTGAAGCGACTTTCGGCTTAAATAAAGAAAAAGCCAATTGGGTTTCTACTTTATCGACAAAAGCTCCCATTTTACATTTATACCATTCATCATAATCCATTGCTTCTTTATCAAAAATAGCCAATTCTTTTACCTCCTTTTTTAGTATAATTTAATGTATCTGCTAAAACTTATAGCTTAGCTTCCTATAGTATATTTAAAATTTCCTTTTTCATTTTGTTAAATTCCGTACTTGTAAAGGTATTGTCATCTCTTGGCCTATCTATGTTGACAGTAAAAACCTTTTTTACTCTGGCAGGCCTTTTTGTCAAAACATATATTTCATCTGATAGAAATATAGCTTCATCTATATCATGAGTTATAAACAATATAGATGAATTTAGATTATTAAATATTTCCAAAAGCCATTGCTGCATTTTACGCTTTGTAATAGCATCCAGACCGCCAAAAGGCTCATCTAAAAGCATTATATCGTTGGAAAACAAATATGCCCGAAGCAGTGCAGCTCTTTGTCTCATGCCCCCGGAGAGCTGGCTTGGATAGTTTTCTTCAAATCCTTCCAAGCCAAATAAATGAAAATATTCTATAGCCTTTCTCTCAGCATTTACCTTTGAATCCCCCTTTAATAGCAAGGGCAAAGATACATTCTCAAGTATGTTTTTCCATGGCAAAAGCAGATCTTTTTGATGCATATAGCTTACTCTTCCGGTTTTTTTGTTAAAGTTTTCGCCATCTATAAAAATATTACCCTGATCCGCTTCTATCAAACCTGCAATAATACTAAATAATGTACTTTTTCCACAACCGCTGGGGCCCAGTATAGATATAAACTGGTTTTCTTCCAGGGTCAAAGAAATATCATCTATTGTATGTAATTGTCCAAAGCTTTTTTTTATATTTATTGCCTTAATTTTTTCCATACTTACTCCTGTGGTAAAAATTCATTGGTAAATGCACTTTCTGCTTCTAGTTTGTTTTCCAATAAATTGTTTTCATACATCCAATCGCTATAAGTTTGCCATACTTCTTCTTTCATCTTGCCCCATCTTTTTGCATCGGCTTTATACTCCTTAGCCAAATATTTCTGACTGGCTATTACCATTTCTTCGTCCAGTTCAGGTACATACTTTAAAAATATTCTTCCTGCTTCTTCTGGCTTGTCTATAGCAAATTCATAACCTTGCCTAGTAGCTTTTAAAAATCTTTTTGCTAACTCAGGGTTTTCATTAAGGAATCTTTCGTGGGCAATTATAACTGGTGTATAAAACTCCAAGGCTGGCTCAATATCCTGCAGTTTTATAAAGTTTATATCGTAGTCTTTGAGTTCTGCCGCTATTCCGTCCCAACCATAGTAGATCCAAGAGAAATCAACATAGTTTTCAACGCTAGTAAAGAAATCTGATGTGCCTATATCTATAATCTCCAGTTTGCTATAATCTCCACCTTCCTTTTCCATTAAACCTTTCAATATGGCTTCTTCAATAGGAGACCCCCAACCACCGTATTTCTTTCCTTCAAAATCCTTGGGACTTTTAATATTCTTTGAAGCCGGAGATGCCATTCCTGATGTATTATGCTGTATAATAGCCGCTATAGACTTAATCGGCAGGGGCTCTCTGGCTGTCTTTGCATAAACCATTTGTTCTTGATGGCTAAGACCAAAATCCCCTTGCCCCGCTGCAATCAAATCTGCACTTCCCCCTGCCGAAGGCTGAATTATTTCTACTTCTAGGCCTTCCTCTTCGTAATATCCATTTTCTATAGCTACATACATTCCAGTGTGATTGGTGTTTGGCACCCATTCCAATACTACAGTTATTTTTTGCGGTATTCCCTGCTCATGTTCCGAGCTATCTGCGTTTTTACCTATTTGGCCACCGCTACACCCAACAATAAGCGCTATTATTATAAGTAAAATCATGTATACGCTAAACCTTCTACTTAACACTATTCTTCCTCCCAATCATTTTTGTTTTTATCATAAACCCAAGGCATGCATTTTCTTTCCGTGTAACTTATAATTTTTAACATGCCTATGCTCAATAAAGTAATCAGTATTATAGATGCAAAAACTTTATCTGTGGCAAAGGAGCTTTTGACTCTTAGCATATAAACACCAAGGCCATTTTTTCCACCAACCCATTCGCCTATGGTTGCCCCCGTAATACTATAGGTGCCGGATATTTTTAATCCGGAAAAAAAGCTTGGCATTGCCGCCGGTAATTTTACTGTTGTATACAGTTGCACTTTTCCAGCACCCATAGATTTTATAAGGTTTAATAGATCATCTTCTACTGAGGCCAGCCCCTCTAGCATGCTGATTGTTATAGGGAAAAAGCAAACCAAAGCAACTATAACTATCTTGGGCAAATATCCAAAGCCAAACCAAATAGCAAATAGGGGGGCTATAGTTATGATGGGAACGGTTTGCGATGTTATAATCAATGGGTATATTGCCTTTTTCACCATGGGTATACCGTCCATGGTAATTGCAATAAATACGGCTAAAACAACTGATACCATAAATCCCACTAGGGCTTCCATTAAAGTAACAAGTATATGTTCTTTCATTGTCGGCAAATTTGTTATCAAAGTAATTATAATTGTTGTTGGCGCCGGTAATATGTATGTGGGTACTACTTGTATCCTTGAACTTATCTCCCAAATTAATAACAAGGCAGCTATAAAGCCCATTGGTAATATCTTATCTCCTATATTTCCCCACCTTTTCATCCATTGTCACACCTTCCGGTTTATAGTCAATTTTTACAACTGATATTACTCTTGTTGCCCCTTCTTCAACGCAGATTTCTTGAGCCTTTTTTACAATATCTAGCAGTGTGTTTAGTTCACCCTCCATTGTGGTTTCTAAAGGCCCTACTTCATACTTCACTCCTGATTTATCTATATGTTCTATAACTTTATCTACAACATGATAGATACGATCATCCGGAACCCTAGGTATTACTTGTAAACCAACATTGATACTTGACATTTGATTTCCTCCTTTTAAAATTTTCTAAAATAAAACCCTTTATCTAGTCCAGATTGTTCCTGAACCGGATAAAGGGTTTAAATACCTCTTAAACTCTATATTTCCCTCCGCTAGCATTATCTAGTTCAGGTAATGGGTCAAAGCATGAACAGCTTATTCTCAGCCGGATTAATCCAGCTCCCCGTTTTCTTATTATTTTCTACTGATATCAATTATATTACTAATAAAATTTATAGTCAAATTTTATTTTTCCTAATCTTGGCTTTCCGTAAGTTTAATTTCTACGCTAGTATATCTATTTAAATAGCTGCCATAGATTTCTACCTCCAATGTATCCCCTACCTTATGCTTACTTATTATTTCTATAACTTCTTCTATGGTATATACTTTTTTATTATCTATCTTTGTGATTATATCCCCTTTTACCAAGCCTGCATTATGGGCTCCACTATCTTTATAAACTGCCCTAATTAAAATACCCTCAGGTACTTCGTATTGCTTGGCGATTTCTTTGCTAATAGTCTCCCCTTGGATACCCAAAAAAGGTCTTATAACTTTCTTGCTTTCTATCAATTGTTTTATAATGGGCTTAGCTTCATTTATGGGAATTGCAAATCCCATACCTTCTACACGATTTTCCACAAATTTTATCGTGTTTATTCCAATTATTTTACCTTCGGAGTTTACTAGGGCACCACCACTATTTCCCGGATTTATAGCGGCATCTGTTTGTATCAATGTCATAGATTTATCTCCTACGGGAACTTTTCTATTAAGACCGGATATTATTCCGGCAGTAACGGAACCGGCAAAATCCGTGCCCATGGGACTTCCTATAGCTACAGCCAACTCACCTACTTCTAGTTTTGATGAGTCTCCCAGCTCAGCGTATGGTAATTTCTTTTCATTAACTTTTATAACTGCCAGATCCGTGGCTGCGTCCTTTCCAATGACTTTTGCAGGCATTTCTTTACCATCATTTAGCACTACTATTATATCATTGGAGTTATCAACCACATGATTATTTGTCACTATATGTCCTTCTCCGTCAATTATTATCCCGGAGCCTGTTCCTTCGCTGTCGTATAATTGGCCAAAAAAATCTCTATAAGTATGTTTTATCCTTATTGCTACAATGGATGGTGATACTTTTTTTGCTATAGGCACCACGGGAGATACTGTTTTGTCTATTATATAGTTAACTTCTTGTCCTTTAGCTTCTTCTACTGCAAAAACATGATTTTTCTTCTGCATATTATTAATAATGCTATCTGCTATATAGCCCAAAGTGCTACCTAAAGAAAGCCCAATTATCAACATTATCGCTAATGCAGTTTTACCCCATCTTTTAATTTTCTTTCCGGCTTTATTATCATAAACTTCATCTGTATTTTTAGAAGTATAATCGCTGGAAAGCTCTTCTACCCTTTCATCATTATTGTTTTCAAAATCCATTGTATTACCTCCTTTGAAAATTTATTTTAATTTAAAAAATATTTAATTTCAATAATAATAACACAAACCGGCTAAATTTGATTTTCAAACTCAGCCGGTTAAGAAACAGACCCTAATTCAACAGATATATTCGAGTCTACCAAACCTAACGAATCACATTCCTTTCAAAATCGGGAAATTCACTTACTTCACGTACTTTACGGACAAACCCTAAACCAATGTTTACTAACCTACTGATTAACATACTTACTTAAACTATACTTGAGATACAAACGACTAAGTTAAAAGTTAGTTGAATTAGAGCCTGTGGGAAAGATGAGTCACACCTTTCTTGATTTAATTGTATCATGTTTTTTATGAAAATGGAAGCATTTTTTTAAATTTATCCAAAAAAATTTTGGGCTAGTTTAACCGCTTCCCTAGCATCTTTGGCATAATAATCTGCATCTATCATCTTTGCATAATCCTTATTAAGAACGGCTCCCCCTACCATGACTTTGCAGCCGGGATAATCTCGCCTTAGTGTCTTTATAGTCTCTTCCATACTCCTTACAGTAGTGGTCATAAGGGCGCTTAGGCCCACAAGGGGGGCCTTTAGCTCTATGGCCTTCTCCACTACTTTTTCTATTGGCACATCCTTGCCTAAATCGTATACTTGGAATCCGTAATTCTCTAAAAGGATTTTTACAATATTTTTTCCTATATCATGAATATCGCCTTTTACTGTTGCAATAACTATCTTTCCTTTTCCTATATTTCCGCCGCCATCATCTTCACTACTTATTCTTTCCTTTATCACTTCAAAAGCTCTTTTTACGGTTTCCGCAGATTGTATTAATTGGGGTAAAAATATATCTCCTTTTTCATACTTTTCCCCTACTATATCAAGGGCAGGAATCAGGTAATTATCTACAATCTCCAGTGGCTTGCTTTCTGTCAATAATTCCTTTGTTAATTTGGCCGCTTCTTCTTTTATTCCATTAATTATAATCTTTTTTAAATCCTTGTTTTCTGACTTTTTATCCTTAAAGGCTTCTTCTTTATAATCAGTAAAATAATTTATATAATTCTTTCCACCTTTATCGAAATTATTAAGCACATTAAAAGATTTTATGGTGTTTATCATATCTTCTTCCATTGGATCTATAATTGCTGCATGAAGGCCGGAACTCAAGGTCAATGCAAGAAAAGTCCTATTTAATATGCCCCTTGCCGGCAAGCCAAAAGATACATTACTGACACCTAAAGTAGTTTTAACGCCCAGTTTATCTTTTACCAGTCTAACAGCTTTTACAGTTTCCTTTACTTGGGATTGTTGGGCTGAAGCTGTAAGTACTAGGCAATCCACTATTATATCTTCCTTATCAATGCCGTATTCTGCTGCCCTTTTAATTATTTTTTCTGCAATTTCAAGCCTTCCTTCAGCAGTTTTGGGTATTCCTTTTTCATCCAATGTTAAAGCAATTACAAGACATCCATACTTTTTTGCGATGGGAAAAATGGCTTTCATGCTTTCTTCTTCACCATTTACGGAATTAAATATAGGTCTACCACTACAAATTCTTGCAGCCTCTTCCAGTACATCTACTCTGCTGCTATCGATTACAATAGGAAGGTTTACTGTATCTTGGATTGTCTTTATAGCCTTTTCCATAACAGCTTTTTCATCAATTTCAGGCAGGCCTACATTTATATCTAAAATATGAGCCCCAGCTTCTTTTTGATTTAATGCTTCTTTTAATATATAATCAAAATCCTTATTTATTAAAGCCTCTTTAAATCGCTTTTTCCCCGTAGGATTTATCCTTTCTCCAATTATTATGGGCTCTTCTCCCATTATTACCGTTGTGCTAGAGGAGCTTGCTGCCGTAATTTTTTTTACTTCTCTTTTTTTGGGCTTAATCCCTTCCAGCAGCTGCCTTAGTTTTTTTATATGCTCAGGACCAGTACCGCAACAACCACCTACAATGCAGACACCTGCTTCCACCATTTTTAGTATATACTCACCAAATTCCTCCGCCCCAACATCATATATTGTACGGCCATGGACTATTTTAGGCAACCCTGCATTAGGCTGCACCATAACTGGCAACCGAGAGTACTTTAGGATTTCTTTAACAGGCTCCAACATTTCCTTGGGCCCTAGGGAGCAATTAATGCCTAAAACATCAACACCCAAGCTTTGCAATATATTTACCATGGTAAGAGGATCCGTTCCTGTCAGTGTTCTGCCATCGTCTTGAATAGTCATGGTGCAAAATATAGGTAATTTGCTGTTCTCTTTTGCTGCAAGGACAGCAGCTTTAGCCTCATAAATATCCGACATGGTTTCTATAAGTATTAAGTCCGCTCCTGCTTTTGAGCCTATAATAATTTGCTCTTTAAATGCATTATAGGCATTCTCAAAACTTAATTCCCCGTTAGGCTCCAATAATTGCCCTAAAGGTCCTATATCCAATGCTACAAGTTTATTGCCAGCTGCGCTTCTTGCAATTTCTACAGCTTGCTTAACTACTTCCTTTACTTCCAGCTCCGAATCCCTCAGCTTATATTTGCTGGCTCCAAAAGTATTTGTAAGTATTATATCTGCACCGGCATCTATGTATGCCTTGTGAATTTTTGATATTACACTGGGGGCTTTTATATTATAGGATTCTGGCAGTTCTCCTGCCTTCATACCTTCTGCTTGCAAGAGACTGCCCATAGCCCCGTCAAATAATAATATTTTATTAAAATCCAGGTTTTTGCCCAATATTTTCACCACCCTAGGACCCAACAGCTTTTGCTATATTTTCATCCTTATCCTTCTTAAAACAGGCCCTTATATTTTCTATTTGCTTAAATATTCCCCTTGCTATTTCCGGACGATTCATAGTATATAGATGTATTCCATCAACACCATAAGACAACAAATCTATTATTTGTTCCGTTGCATAAGCTATACCGGCTTCTTTTAAAGCCTCGCTATTATGTTCATATTTATCAAGTATTCGTCTGAATTTTAATGGTATAGATGTACCACAAAGTCCGGTTATTCTTTCTATTTGCCTGGTATTTATTACTGGCATAATCCCTGCAGATATAGGTATCTTTATACCGATGGCCTTCGTTTTTTCTAAAAAGTCATAAAACAAATTATTATCAAAGAATAGTTGGGTTATTAAAAAATCTACCCCTGCATCTACTTTATCCTTTAAATGGACTAAATCCGCAGCACTATTGGAACATTCTATATGAGTTTCTGGATAGCAGGCTCCTGCTATACAAAAATCATGAGATTCTCCTATATAATCAACCAAGTTTTTGGCATATTCAAAATCCCTTTTAGCATCTATATCAAAATCCTCATCCTGGGGCAAATCCCCCCTTAAAGCCAAAACATTTTCCACACCATAGCTCTTTAGCTCTTTAAGAATTCCTGTAATATCTTCTTTAGTAGAACTAATACCGGTCAAATGTGCCAAAGCTTCAATATTGTATTTGTTTTTAATAATATCTGCTATTTTCAAAGTATGGGATTTACTGCCGCCTCCTGCTCCATAGGTAACACTGATATAATCAGGCTGTAAATCCGATAAGGCATCTATGGTTTTGTATATTGTATCCACAGGGGATTCAGGCTTTGGAGGAAAAATCTCCAGGGATAAAACCGGTTTATTCTTAAATAATTCTTTTATTTTCATTTTGTTAATTCTCCTTTTTAATTATATTTTAACGATATTCACTAGGCCGTAAGCTCCTATTCTATCCCCAATTATTATTACCGCACCGTCAACACCGGGAATAGTCATGGCTCTTTCCAAGCCTTTTTCTATATCTTTTTCACTTTTAACTATATTGGCTGTTGCCGTAGCAGCCGCATCAGCTATGACAGGATCTTTTGCCAGCACTACTGCCGCATCGGCTTTGCCAAAACTTAGGGAATGACCTACAGTACCGCTGGAGGTACAGATACCATATTTGCCTATATCATATGGCACTGATATACCGATTCTATTTGAAAAGATAGAATCTCCAGCATATATAGCAACTTTCCTTTTCTTTTTCGGTTTTATAAAAACATCTCCGCCATTTTCCACAATGACTTCTTCTGAGTATTTCAAAAGTCCCTGGCCTATATATTTCGAAATAGCCCCGGCAACTGCCGCCATAGGCCCCACATCCGCTAGTTTTGCTGCATTACACATTTCCTTTACAATATCCGGTGCATTGTTTCTTGCATTTATAGGTTTCAAGGAAGTAAGAAATTCAGCATGTTTTTTTATATAATCGGTGATTTCGTTTCTGTATTTAGCAAGTAAAATTTTACTTTCTATAACTAAATCGTATTCCGCCGAAATTTGAAGGTCCGATTCTTCTACAGTAACATTAAAGCTTTGGAGTTCTTCTGATTTCATATAATCTCTGTATTTTCTTGCTTCAAACACATAACCACCTCAATTCTACCCTTACATTTATAGCTCTTAAGGGGCATGCGCTTAAACATAATTCACAGCCAACACATTTTTTTTCATCGAAGTTAAGCAAATAACTTTCTTTGTTTATCTTCAGTGCATTGCTTTTGCAAACCGCCGTGCAGGCTCCGCAATGAACACATTTATTATCATCTATATAAATTTTATTCATTTTATCGTCTCCTTTAAAGTAGTTTTTATCAATGTAAGTAGCATAGATTACTTTATACTCTTTAGTTCTTTTACCTTAGGAAAAGGCTTAATGGGTTCCTGCAAGGTAAACTCCCCTTTTCTAATCCAGGATTTCAAGCTTTCCGCAATCAATCTAGCCTTATATAAACTGGAAAGTGGAGCTGTTTTTATACTTTTCCCGTTTATCACTACTTGCCCACTTCTTAATTCCTCATAAGAACATCTTCCTAAAGAAGGCTTCCCATCCTTGCCGTAATCAAGAATGTTTTGAAAAATATCTTTATTCCTGATTAGTAGATTTTCCAATAGCTCCTCATCCAATACAGGAATGGGTATCCCTATGCCCACATACATAGATGTACCATAACCTTCAAATACGGCTGGTTGTATATATTCCGTAGACATTTCTTTTAAATCCCCTATTAAAGCCAAAGTAGCTGCTCCTGATAAAGGTACTCCATTTTCTCCCCTTGGCTTTTCCGTTACGAATTGGGTTCCCTGCCAAGATATATAAGCTACTGCTCCTCCTAGAAAAATCTTTGTCCCCATTCCTATGGTTCTCAAGTAAGGATCATTTAGTAAGGGGCTAAGCTCTCCTGTGGTGGAATAATTTATATTTTCCATATTAGGATGCAAAACACCCATATATGTGTATAAAGCTTTATTTGACGTATTAATGGCTGCAGCGTAATTTTGATAACAATTTCTCGGGTTGTACATATAGGCTTCATTTATGGAATCCAAACTTATATAAGTCTCAATCTCTTTTCTCGGATAACAATGGGTACCCTTGCCCCGAGCCTTTAGTTTAACTTTTTTACCGTCTATCAAATCACATATTACATGGGCACCACCGTATTCATAGCCTTTATCTGAAGATTCTTCCGTAGCACCTATATAGGAATCCACTGCTGCCAGCCCTCCATAGGCATTTACATTATTCAGTTCTATTTTTTCCATCCTTATTGGGGGATTGGAGTGGCCAAAATTTAGAAAAGCTCCTGTAGAGCACATAGGCCCAAAAGTTCCGGTTGTTACTACATCTACATAATCTGCGGTCTCCCGCATACCCTTTTCCTCCATTATATCGAGGATTTCCTCTGCTGTAGCAACCACTGCTATTCCCTTTTGGATTTTTTCGTTGATTTCTTCAAATGTCTTCATAAATTTCCCTCCTATTTTTTCTAAACTTTCTATATTGTTGTTAAATATCTCTTTGAGGCTTAAGAAGAAACTTATATATTTCTTTCTCTCAAGACGATACATTGTTTATATAAAAAAAACTGCTCTTCGATAAAGAAAAGCAGCTGTTTGCTATAAAATACATTATAATAAGCCTGTGCTATTTCCTTATCTCTCAGGATTAATGAATCCTGCAGGAATTGACACCGTGCATTCGAATGAGAATGTCGGTTGTCGGGTTTCATTGGGCCAGTCCCTCCACCTCTCTGGATAAGCAAATTCTAATTATTCAATTTTGAACTCATTAGAAAATATAATAATACAAATAAAATGTTTTGTCAAATTAAATTTTTGGAAATTATTATTATTCTATGATAATGTCATATTGAAATTATTCTGATAAAATGTCACTTATGAGAAAGGAAATATTTAATATGAAATCGTAGTAGCGAATTCAATTCGTTACATACTTTGAATAAATTTAAAGTACTAATTAAAAAATCTTCTTAAAATGCTTGCAATGGGATTAAGATCTATTCTATCAAATAAATTGGCGGCAGTATTATAGCCTGATTCTATAAGTTGATTTTTCATTTCCTCGCTTAGGTTAAAGTCCAAAGTAGACACATCAGGTGTTATAATTGTTTCCATATAATTTATATCGGATTTTGAATGCTTTGGAATTCCAATATTATAAAGGGATGAAATAATGTTTTTTATTATATTAATGGAGGACTGAAAGTTATTATTCTGCTTTTCATTTTTTAGACGAAAACCTATGGCAGGGTAAACTGAATTATCAATTAACCAATAGGGAAAATTGTCGAAAACGCCTCCATCAATTAAAAAGTGGCTTATTCCATCTTTTTTTATTATTACAGGTTTAAAAGCAAAGGGAATACAAGTGCTGATGCGTACTGCCTTTGCTACTTCAAAATCATCGGGGTTTATACCGTAATATGTGAGGTCGTCAGGAAGAACCACGGTTTTCGCTCTTGTGCAATCAACACAAGTCATTCTTATTTTATAAGCCTTTGGATTCTTCTTATCAATTATACCGTCTTTTAAATCGCCAAAAGTTCTTACACCTTTTTTAATCAAAATATCATATATCCATTCTTCAAGATAGTCACCATCAAAAAGTGCCTTATCTTTAGAGAAAGCTATTATATCACTTAAAATGTTCTTCCTATTTGCTTCTTTCTTTGTGTTAACCCCCGCGGCTATATTAGCAAGCAGGCCCAAAGCTCTGTTTTCCTCGGATTTCTCCAGCTTTGCCATAAATTCTTTATATCTTTTGACAACAGGCAAATTTGAAAACTTATTTATCTGTAAGTCTTCAAGATTTAAAGTATCTATAAGATTTTGAAATTCCAGTGAATTATATCCGGATGCATTGATAGCTATTGCCAGGGCTCCTACAGAAACCCCGGCCATATTACCCCAGCTAATATTATATTCTTCATTTGCCCTAAATACCCCTATATAAGAAAACCCTTTGACTCCTCCGCCGCTTAAAGTGAGACCGTAAATGCCCTTGCTTTGCATTATATTTCCCTCAATAGCTGCTCCCCAATATTTGCGCCGATAAAAAATGCCGGGGCTGAGGTATTGCCATCAGAAGCAAAAGGTGCAATAGAATCATCTGCAACCACTAAGTTTTTGACACCATATACCTGGCCGCTGGCATCAACTACACCACTTTTAGCATTTGGCGCCATCCTCAAGGTCCCTTGGATATGGTGGGTTGCACTGACATTTCCTCTCAAATATGCTTCAAGTTTTTTATCATCATCTATAACTTCCGTTGTTGGTGTTATCAACTTATATTTGGAATCAACCTTTGACATTATTGCAGCAATATTTTTTATATAAATTCTATAAATATTCTTTACTGTATCCATATCTGATGAATTATTTAAAAAGCCTTCATCTGCCAAAACAATTTTTAATGGATCATTATTTTGAATTTTAACGGATCCTCTGCCTTTTGGTTCCAGTAAAAATGATATAATGTTCAGTGTTTTATTGGGTCCCTTTTGACCGATAAGCTGCACACCACGACGATTTATATCGGAACCAGGAGTAGGATCCGGTAAAAACGCTCCCCCGGTATAAAGGGCATTTAAGTCATTGGCAGGCAAGGCTTCATCGTTGGGATTTGTTGTAAAAGTAGCTGTAAAAGCCGGGTGGGTTGTCAGATTCTTACCTACATTGGGATTGTGGAAAACGGTGGCTATTCCTGCTTTTTGCAGGTCATCTGTAGGACCGATACCCGAAAGCATCAATAATTGGGGACTGTTAATGCCTGCAGATACAATAACTTTTTTATTTGCCCGGGCTTCTACACACTTTCCTTCATCTAGATATCTAACACCTATCGCTTGCTTTTCATTATTAAATATAATTTTTAGTGCCGTAGATTTATATAGGACTCTTAATTTTCTTCCATTTACCCCTATTCCCCCAGCTGTCATTACATCAGAAGATAGAAATGCTGTATCCCCACTTTCCCTTTGTCCATTAGGTATTTGATATAATTGCCATCTTGTAAAAGAACCTAAGGGTGTTTTAGGATCATTATAGTCTAAAATACCAGGAAATCCTGTAGCACGGGATATGGAAAAAGCCAATTTTTTTGCCATAATTGTTGGATTAATAGGCGTTTGCCTAATATTCAACCTTCCCTTTTTGCCTCGTGCTTTAGGGTTAAATGTTTGCCCATTATAATTTTCTAGACTTACAAATTGTTGCGTTTCCCTCTCCGGTGACCAGAGGGGTCCTAGGTATCTCTCCCATTGACTCATATTTGCTTGAGATGGTCTTACATATTGTTCGTTATTGACAGAAGAACTTCCGCCCAAGGTCCGCCCACCTGTCCAATCAAAGATTTCCTTATTGGCCCCTTTTTGGGGGATACCTTTCCCCTGCCAAAAATATTGAGCTAGGAATTCATCCGTAAGAATAAAAGGTGGTGCAAAAAGGGAATCTCTAATAGGCTGTTCCTGGCTGTTATTATCACCAGCCTCCAATACAAGTGCCGAAGTTCTTTTATCTTCCGTAAGCTTATTGGCTATTACGGAACCAGCAGGCCCCGTACCTATAATTATAAAATCAAATGTTAGGTTTTCTATCGTTTCTTGGCTCATCAAACTAACCTCCGTCAAAAATTTACTATCAAATTATCATATGTTAATGCAGAGGAATTTGGCACCGAATATTATCGGCTGGTATTCCCCGTCATTTTAATAAAAAAGTAGAAATTATGATATTCACTTAACTAGAATTATAATTGACGCTTATAAGAAAACAGATATGACCTTTAACATAATAGTGGCAACAGTCTTAGTAAAAATAGGGCCATATAAACCATATTGAGGTAATAATGTTGGTAAAGCATATACTGGAAAAGTATGGGGTAAGGATTGTCCGAAAGAGAATATTAAAGCTAATGCAGAAAAGTGGACAAAGGTCATGATTGATATTGCATAATTTAAAGGGGTTCAAAATTGAACCCCTCGTAATATTTCACATTAGATAAATATTTTTTAAAATTTCCCCGATTTATGTGAAGAACCATGAGAATTCACAGTCGTACCTCTTGATGAGCCACTACTTGACTCTCTTTTAGTTCGCACCACATTTTTATGGAGAAACCTATCTTCTCTTCCCGTAAGTTTCAACCCACTACCTGTAATATAAGCATTTGCCATGGTTTGCATCTTAGCAGTTTTCATCTTTCCTTTTTGCATAAGTGCTGTAAAAAGAGCTATAAGAAAAGGCACAATGGCTAATACTATCCTGCCTACTTTCTTTTTATCTTTAGGATCTGATGTGGCTATATCTATGGCTTGCCCGTCTCTGGCTAGTTCCAAATATCTTTCAGAAGAATCTATAAATATAGAAAAGCTTTTAAAATAGTTAGCTGCAGATAAATCGGGTAAAAACTTATCTGCCAATCTTTCTTTTCCGTAATCGGTAAAAGCCACATTGCCATAGCCATGGGCCATGATATCGTAATCCCGCTCCGCCATACTTATAATAAGCATTATACCGCTTTTATCCTCTCCATAACCTAAGTTATACTCATCATATACAGCTTGGGCATAATCTTCAATATGTGCATCCCCTATATCATTAACAGTTACTATTAAAACATCACATTCATATCTAAAACTAGCTTCTTCCGCTTTTATATTTAATTCTATCCGCTCATCCTCTGTTAAGAGTCCTGCCGCATCAGTTACATAGTCTAGATCCCCTGAGGCTGAAACATATAGTGGATTGAACATGGATAGAATTAATAGCAATACTATACTAATATTAAGTAATCTTTTTTTCATTCCATCCACCTCCTAAATCAAGCCCATAAAGAACATTGCTACACCCATTAGAGCAGCTGCAAGACCCCAAACACCAAAAAACCAGCCAAAAAGCTTGCTCTTGGAAATAGGTAAATCACCTATAAGCTTGCCTGTCTGACCATTCATGGCAAATAAATAATTTTCATTCTTCCATTTCGTTGTCAAAAGCCATACAGGAAGCAAAGCATATTTTATTTCACCTTGTTTTATCTTTATATCTGCATTTTTAACATTCCATGTAGTATATTCTTTTAAAGTTGAGCCAAAGGAACTTGTAGTACTATTCTTTATTCTAGTATTTGCTCTTTCTACACTTTCTTCAGCATCTACATCGTATTTATCTGCAAAGAATCCCGGTAAATAGGCTGTAGAAAAAGCTACCATCTCATTGTAATTATAAGGCTCAATAGCATCCATATGGGCATCAGGCATCTTTGTAGAGCCATCTACAGGAATCTTTGCAAAGCATATTTCTCCCTCTCGGACAACATGGTAATGGGAGGTTTCCGTAACATCATAATTACCTGACCTCCAAGTCCGGATTTTTTGCCCATTATATTCCATATAAGCATCTGCATCACAATCAAATAACCAAAAAGGTACATATACACCTTTTATCTCTTCAATATGATTCTGATCTTTAAACTCTTTTGGTAAAAGAGGCTTTTTGTTATAGTGGTTTTTAAGAGCCTTTATAGCCGCTTCCTTGTTAAGCTTAAAGGGTATTACATAGTCCGGCTTAAGATTTCCTCCCAATTGTCCTGGTACCACAGTAGGATTTCCACAGTAAACACAACTGGTGGCTGCCGTAGTCTCATCAGTTATTATTTCCGCTCCGCAGGACGGACAATTATAAACTTTTAGTCCCTGGGCTTCCATCTCACTCCAGGGGGAGCCAGCGGCTTCAATATCCCATTGAGGCCCCTTAGCCTCTGCTGCTGCCTTATTTTTATCTTCATATAAAGCTTCTATGCTTGCTACATCGTAAACATTTTCGCAATACTCACATTGGAGCTTACCACTTTCGGAAGAAAACTTCAGGGGACCCGTACAAGACGGGCATTTATAATTGGTTACTTGCTCACTTATTTTTATCTCCCCCTTTATAAAAAAATATTATTATCCCTAGGGCGGTCAAAGACCGCCTCTACGGTGCATTTATTCTAATATATGTTGATGAAAAATTATTGCTGATCCTTTTCGTCAAATATATCCCCGCATTCCGGACAGAACTTAGGTGGATTCTTAGGATCCTTTGGTTCCCAACCACATTTATCACATTTGTATAAAGGTGCATCAGCAGGTTTTGCTTTACCACATTCGGCACAGAATTTGCCTTTATTCACAGCTCCGCAAGAACAAGTCCAGCCTTCTACAGGTGGTTTGCCACATTCGGCACAAAATTTTCCTGTATTAGCTTGATGCCCACAATTTCCACATATCCAACCTGCCACTGCTGCTGGGGGCGGTGTTGGCTGCTGCTGTTGAGGTGCTTGAGCTTGCTGCTGTTGTTGCTGTTGCTGCCCCACATTGTAAAGATTTTGAGCATTCATGCCTCCTACATTTTGTGCCATTCCCATCCCCATAAATGCCATTGCAGGCCCTGCTGTCGGATTGCTTGCCGCTGATTGCATAGCTGCTGCTTGTGAACCAACCATATGAGCTGCTGCTCTAGTTGGATCCATAAAGGCTGCATTCCTTTGCAGTTCTTTTATCATCTTTTCATCTTCTTCCGGTGCTTTTACAGATGATACTCCAAAGGATACAATCTCCAGTCCTCTTAATTCACTCCATTTTGCCGATAATACCTGATTAAGAGCGCTAGCAAGCTCTTCTGTATGCCCTGGTAAGGCGCTATAGCGTATTCCCATCTCTGAAATTTTTGCAAATGCCGGTTGCAATGCAGTCATAAGCTCAGTTTTTAATTGTCCGTCGATCTCGCTTCTATTGTAATCCTTTTCTACATTCCCAGTAACATTAGTATAAAACAACATTGGGTTTGTTATTTTATAACTGTATTCTCCAAAGCATCTAATACCTATATCAATGTCAATACCTGCTCTTTCGTCTACAACTCTAAAGGGCACAGGGCTCGGAGTACCATATTTATTTCCTACTAATTCTTTCGTATTGAAATAATAAACCCTTTGGTCTTTCCCAGTATCGCCGCCAAAGGTAAAACGCTTACCTATTGTAGAAAAAACTGACTTAATATTTTCTTTGTTTAATCCACCATATAGTAGTGAAGGTTCTGTGGAAGTATCATAAACAAATTCCCCCGATTCAGCACACATGTCCACTACTTTACCTTGTTCTACGATAATCATACATTGTCCATCTGCAACTGCAATTATAGACCCGTTTGATATGATGTTGTTCTCACCTTTAACATTGGAACTTCTTCCTCCTGTTCTTTTCTCGCCTTTTGTTACCAATATATCTGCCGGCATAGAATCGCAATAAAAAAACTCGCGCCATTGGTCTGCCATTACGCCGCCAAAAGCTCCGACCCCTGCTTTAAATATACCCACATTGATCACTCCCTTATTTTACTTTTTGTTTTTATTTTAACATATTTTTAATTCTTTTGCCCTATACCTAGAGTACAGTTTTTTCTAAAACCCTATTTCGGGTAGCTCTTTTGTCTCACTGTTTATTTCAAAATATTCCCTTTGTCCAAACTTAAACCTACGGGCAAACATATTCCCTGGAAATTTTCTAATTTTTGTATTATATGACTGAACTGCCTTATTATAATCTTTTCTCGCAATTGCAATGCGATTTTCTGTTCCTGCAAGTTCATCGCTTAATTGTCTAAAATTAGCATCAGCCTTGAGTTCGGGATAGCTTTCAGATATTGCTATTAGCCTAGAAAGTGAGCCTGTCAATTCTTGGTCTGCTGAAGCTTTGTCTGCCACTGTTCCCGCACCCATCAGTTTTTCTCTTGCTCTTGTGACATCAGAAAAAACACTTTCCTCATGGTGAGCATAGCCTTTAACTGTTTCCAATAGGTTGGGTATCAAATCCATTCTTCTTTGGAGTTGATTATCTATTTGACTCCAAGCACTGATAGCAGCCTCGTCCAGAGATATGATGCCGTTATAAAAAGTAAAGATAAATATCCCAATGATTATAAGTACTACGAAAAATACCACTGACGGAGTTACAAATCCTTTGTTCATATCAAATCCCTCCTTTTTAGATCCCCTTATTCCATTACCTTCCTTTATATTCATGAGGTGTAAATTCATATACATCTGTACCCGCTACTAAAGTATCCCCGTCTCCTGACATAAGAGTTATGCTCTCGTCTTGCACATTAATCGTAAAGAAGATTCCGTTTATTTTATTCGGTCTGTTTCCTTCCCAGTCAGAATAATCTAACGACAGGTCAAGCTTCATCATCCCTGCCCTGTATCCTTTGCTGGACTCTTCATCCAAGGATATATCATAGCTGCCACTATAGCATTCATCAGTTTCGCTTTCTCTAAATCCGGTTTTAAAAGAAAAATTTCCTTCTTCATCAAAGTCCATGATACCAAGATAATCAACACCATCATCAGTGGTAGCTAATACACATTCCCATATATAATCTAAGTTCCAGTAAAAGCCACAAGGTATTCGTAAGTCATAGTTGAGACCTGAGCTATCTTTTGCAAAAACCGTCATATCTCCAATGCCTTCCGATTCATTATCGCAGTATATTTCCACTATATCTTTGAGCCAGGGCACTTTTAGACTATCTGTATATTCACTACTTCTACCGCCCTCCTCTGTTATCAGTCTGGCAGGTGCTGTAAACCACTCTACAGTACCATTTTCCATAAGAAGAAAAACAGTAGGTTCTGTAAAATCAAAGGTTTTGTATACATCCAGTGCATCTATTTTAAGTATTGCAGCATCCGCTACTTTACCGGATATAGTTTTGATGGACAACTCCTTTTCTTCTATTGTCATTTCAATACCATTATATGCTTCTGCTAAATTTTCCATATCGTGAATATCAACCCAGGCCTTGCGATTAAAACTTATAGTTGGCACACCGTCATCTATTCTAATTTTTATCAATCTTTCCTCATCCTCCACTATAGTGGGCTCCTTGGACTTTATCAGGGGAATGCTATCCCCAGTGTTGTTTTCATCAGAAGATTCCTGCTCTCCAAAACTTCCGGGGCTACTGGAGGGATTCTTACTGCAAGATGCTAAAAGTAGCATTAGAAGAAAAATCGTTATAATAAAAAGTAAACTTTTATACTTTAAAATCCTTAATTTCATTAAACTATCCCCTCCTTGTTTACAAACATCTAGCGGATAAATACACCGTTTCCATAGTTTGCCCTACTTATTTAAGGAATTTGTTATAAACAATCTTTGTTCTCCTGATACTCTTATCAGATCATGATTATCTAGATATTCTTCCAATAAGTCTGTTGCGTTTGTAGTCAATAATTTTGGTCTCTTATAAGCAGATACCTCATCCAATGATACATCTAAAAAGTCTTTTATATTATTAAAATGAAACTCCGACAACCCTAGTTTATATCGTTCATCATTTTTTATTTCCAGCCCATTCATTGAAAGACTTACTAACTCTTTGCTTGCTTTATCATACTCTATTCGAAATCCTCTTGAAAATTGATAGAACTCGGTGTGTCCTGTAAAAGCTTCATCTCTCAATACATATTTGACCATTTTTCTAAGCTGTTCTCCTGTAACATATAATCTATATACTTCCTCCTTATAGGGGAATATTTGTATTAAGTCTTGATAAAGCACAATAGGGCCTAATTCTTCACCTCTGATACTACCAGAGCCTAAAAATACAATATCCACTCCCAGGCTATCCTTTATTGCATCGGCAAATAACTTGCCTAGCTCCGTTTCTGTGTTCCTCACTGGATGGGTATATTTATCTGCAAATCTTGTGATAACCCTATTATACTTCTTTTCTGTTTCTTCCTTATATTGACGTACAATTTTCTCCAGTTGTAAATCCCTAGGACAGTTTTCTGGTGTTATAGGAATCAGCTCCCACCTATAGCTGTCTATGGAGTTTAAATCTGTATCAACTATAATATCAAATCTGCCTATTTGGGATGTACCATATGCAGCTTGTACTATAGGTATACTTGCAATTTCAATCGGTTCCTCAAGATAAGTATGGCTATGGCCACCTATTATTATATCTACACCCCACCTAGGATCCAATGTTGCAGCTAGTTCTTTATCTGCTTCTATACCTATATGGGTCAAAAGAACTGTAAAATCAATATCTACATTTTTATAGCTATTGCATATCTTTCCTACTTCTTCCGCTGCTTCCTTAATATCCACTATGGAGCCTATAAGCTTATCTCTTTTGGTCTGTGTAATCACATCTTCAGTAAGTATTCCAATAAAAAGCACATTCATTCCATCTATCTCCATAACTATATGAGATTCAAAAAGCCTAGCATGATTAGTGGTAATATACATATTGGCATTTATTATAGGAAAGTTTGCACATTTTTCTAAAAATAAAAGGTGTGCCAATCCATAATCCACCTCGTGATTTCCAAGAGTGACAACATCCGGTGCCAACATATTCATAATCTCGATGGTGGAAATACCCTTGTATTCACTATCTATAACCGAGCCTCTAAACATATCTCCGGCTATGGCATATACTACATTTTTTTCTTCTCTTCGCACTTTTTGAACATAGCCGGAAAGCATGGATACACCGCCTAGAAGCTCATTATTCTCTTCCTTGGCCATAAAATCACCATGCAAATCATTAGAATGTATTATAGTAAGTTTCTTTAAATTCTTCATCCCACCCCTCCTTACATTACAGTATTTTGGTCAGTCTTAACCATCTGCCCTATAATGAATACTAATATCAAAAATAAATATGGTACTGAGGCAGACAATATCATCTGCCTCTGCCATTGTATAATATATCAATGTCTACAATTCAATATTTTTCCGGCTTTTTTCTTCAAACATTCTAGTAAGTATTGCTGCCACTTCACTTCTTTGAATATTGCTATCCGGCCTAAAGCTACCTTTATCATCACTTCCTGTCAGTATTCCTGCTTTGTAGAATGCATATATTTTGTCAGCGTATTTATCCTTGATCTTTACATCTGGGATAGCATTATCTTTAACAGTATTTATTCCCTTATATTCTTCTTTTGGCAGGGCATTGTAGAATATATCTACAAATTCCTTTCTCCTAATTATTTCTCTTTCTCTTCCTTTTACCGCTTTTTCATCTATTATCTTATTCTTAACTGCATAGTCCATATAGGTGCTATACCATATTTCTTCACCATTTTTTAAACTTACTTTCTTATCTGTATATAATTGTTGCATACAAGCCGCCAATTTTACAGCTTCAGAAAAACTTATATTATCATTTGGTTTATATAAAGTAGGGCTTTTGCCATCTACTAATTTATTTTTATAAGCTTTTTCCACATCTTTGAAATACCAGGCGCTTTCCGGCACATCTGTAAATACCATTCTCGCTACTTTCTTCTTTTCTCTTTCTTTTTTCACAATAGTGGGGTCTTTACCAATTACATAAAACGACAAATGGTTTATATTAAAACTCAATATACCATTTTTAAAACTACTATCTACCTTCTCAAGCTTACCATCATCGGTTAAACGATGAACAACCACTGGTTGAGGCCCGTTATAAGGCATTTTCATCGTCAAATGACCATCAAATTCTGTGACCTTTTTCTTATCAACAAAAATATTTATATCTACTAGCAAATCCCCGTCTTTTATAGCAGATTTTTGACTTTCAGTTAGATTGTTTGTTGCTGCCCTTTTAAGTTCCATCTTTATATCTCCTAGCTCTTCTTTTCCTTGTTTCAATATGGATGTTGCAGCAGCTTTATCTAAAGTCATAGTACCTGTTGGTAATTTTACTGATACAGCCAACCCTTTATCAGCTAAAGCTGAAACAGTTTCCTTTGGCACTTCCGCTGATGTAACCTCTTTCTTCTTTGATGCATCTATAATTGCTTCGCCGTCTTTACTTTTATTTGCAATCTCCTCCACCTTTTTACTGTCTATTTTCAACTTGGCTGTTTCTTCTTCTATTTCATAATCCAAAGGTATTATATCCGATTCTATTTTATAACCGCAGGAGCATACATGCCAATATTCACCGTTAATTAGCTCGTAATTATCGTATATGCCGCTGCAATAACTACATTCACCACACTTGGGACAAACATCACCGCAATTGGAACAAACACTATTGCATGTTGGGCAGACAGTTTCACAATGCTCACAAGCACCGCAAGTCTCACAAGCAGTTACACAATCAGCACAATATTCTTCACAAATTGGACATAATTGGACGCACTCCTCACAGCTACCGCAATCTAAGCAAAATTTCTTACAGTCTGAGCAATACTCTTGACAATTTTGACATATCTCTCCACATTCGGAACACACTTCTCCACAATCTATACATATATATGCACAGTCTTCACAATAGCCGCAATTTTCGCAGACATTTGCACAGTCGGAACAGGAATCTTCGCATCCGGGACAAATGTCCGTACAATCTTCGCACAGACCACAGTTGCCGCAGACCTCTGCACACTCAGAACAGGCTTCTCCACAACCGGGGCAGATCTCTGCGCAATTTTCGCAATAGCCACAATTTTCGCATACTGTTCCGCATTCACTACAAGCATCTCCGCAGCCAGGACAGATATCCGCACAATCTACGCAATATCCGCAGCCACCGCAATATTCACCACCCCTACATTCATAGCATACTTCACAATTAGGGCATATCTCATCGTTTACGCAGTAATTACATAAGCCACATTCAGGACATTGGTAATCATAACAGTCAACGCAACGGCCACATTCATCGCAACGATCTCCTCCGTTACAAGAGGCACAATTGTTACAATAAAAGCAAAAAGGGGCATCCATACAATAGACACATTCCCCACAGGATTCACAAAAAACCTCATCGCCAATACAGTCGGCACAATGATGGCAATTACTACAATGTTGAACTCCTGTGCAATCCTCACATTTACCACATTCCGGGCACCTTTCACCACTATAACAAGAGGCACAATTATGGCAGCTAAAACAATAAGGGGCATCCATACAATAAGCACATCTTCCGCAAGACTCGCAAAAAGTCTCATCGCCGATACAGCCTCCACAATTTCCACAATCAGTACATATATATCCTGCACAAAGTTCACATTGCTTGCAATTTTCGCAATGGATATAATTTTCGGTACAATTACCGCAGTTGGGGCAATGATGCTCTTCATAACACCCGTTGCCAGCTTCAGCTTCGCCGCAACCTCCGCAATCATCACAAAGATGATCGTCCCAAACATATTTGCCACAATATGTGCATTCCTGTCCATCTTCATAGCCTGCATAAACAGATTCCGTTATTGGAAACATAGACATTATAATGGTGATTATAAAAATATAACTTAATATTTGTTTTAAAGTTCTTTTATTTATTTTCTTTTTTTTTCTCCTTTCATTTCCATACTATTATCCATTCATTGTTTACAATATCTAATTCATAGATGATTCCCGATGGGGATATGGAATATAATATTTCATTTACAAAATGATCCGGATGATCTGTTCCTAACCAGATATCCTCGCAAATTTCGCCGCTTATCTCTGAAAATTCACCATAGGAAATCATTTTCATTCCGTATACTTCTACCATCTCTCGCGCCTTAGGAACTTTCTCCAAGAGATATTGCATATTGTCTTTTTGTTCCCCTGCACCATTCTTTGGCTCGTCTGATTTGTCGTCCTCGGCAGCTTCATAGTTTATATCCTGTTTTAGAGCCGTATTAAGATCATACTCGACTCCTTTTGAATCTATAGCAAAAACTATCATTTCCCCTTTTTTTTCTTTGTTTTCTATTGCTGTCAATGTGACTATATCGCTAATATTAGACAAAGGGTCCATGACCATAAGTGAAGGCCAGCTAGGGTGATGTCTCATAAGGTAAAAATCTGCCGGGGTCCACTCTACACCTCCATCTTCTATAAGTAAAAATATGGCGGGTACTTCTTCAAATCCTGCATTCAAATAATGAAATTTACCTATCTTTGCAATAAGGGCATCTTTTATTTTGCCTGAGAGCCCTATTATTGGATAAGGACCTTCAAATAGTTCATCAATTGATGTATATTCACTTAAATTATACTCTTCATCCCATTTTTCCAAATCAAAGTAAACTTGGGCTTCTCCATTTTCTATATGAACTTCTAGCATTTTATCCTTATCAGTTCGTATTATTTTTTCTTCTATAGTCTCTTCTATAATTTCCTCAAAGTCTTCCTTTTCACCAAATTTTTTTTCTGTTTCTTTTACCGGGCCGCAAGACACTAAAATAAAACAAATCAATAGGATATTGAGTATAAAAATCGGCTTTTTCATAATAGTTCCTTTAAGCCCATGGATCCTGAGAAACAGGCTTTCTTATCCCAGAAAGAAGCATCTGCTCCCATAAGAACCATTCACTAGTAGAAGGCTTATGCCTCATTTTAACAGGTCTTGGACTATCAGCACCACCACTGCGTAAGTATAGTTGTGCATATCCTTCTTCTGCAAAACTCGTAGGTACTGTAGAAACTGTAATTGTATAAGGTGCTGCCGGTTCATAGCCGTTTTCTGGCGTAGCTCCTTCAAAATATGAAAACGGTAAGTATTCATTGCCTTTAAGCTGGTTTGTAATAAACTGAACTTCATAAGTTGATAAAGGCTGTGGACCTTTTAAGAAATTTATCATATTAAGAGCTTCCTCTTTATTTTCAGGCCATAGGCATAAGGCTGGTATAAGAAGTGCCGCAGTATAATGAGGTTCCCTCATGCCTGCCTCAGGTAAAGCTTTTAGCTTTGCTAAAGTTTTAGGCATATTATTAAAGGTTACTTTCCAACTTTTATTGGAGCTAATATTCATTTTACTGACCCCCAAACTTATTTTATTAGCTTCTGCATTTAACTTATTTGAAACTGATGTAAATTTACTAATTCCTTTATTAAATAGTGACATGATGTCTACCTCCTTTTTAGGAATTAATTGCACCACCACAAAACTCACATCTACCTTGAGCATCTGGTGTAGTAGAGGCCCCACAATAAGGACAATTCTGGGCGATTTTTGGAGCGTTAGCAGCTTCTATATCTTCTCTTACTCCTTCTCTTACTTGGGTTAAGGCTTCTTTTATTTCATTAGCTATATCTTCACATTGCCTATATTCGGCACTTAAACTACCTACATCGGCGCCACCACCCATAAATAAACGACCACTTCGGGGTTCTACATCTATATTTCTATTGTTTATCCTAAATTTTATTTCATCAAAATAAGGGTGATTTACATTGATAGTCATATTAAAGTTATAATGATAAACCCTTCGTGGAGGATTGTAACTAATCTGTTTTCCATCAGGTCCTTTTTGTTTAAGCTCCTCTTGGCTTTCCTCAATATTTAAGTGAGCCCCTGTAACCATGGAATAATCCATCACATCAGGGTTTTCTTCCTGCCATCGCCTAGATGATGTAACCATAAACTTTCTTGCATCTTCATCCAACATTACTTTAGTTCCTATACCTAAAGTGCGAGTCACATTAAATGCTGCAACTGCATTTTTGTTTGCTTCACGATAATCCAGCTGTTCTTTTATATCAGCCACAGTGCTTCTCCTACGATCACTAAAAAAAGGCGATAGCTGTTTTGCACAGTCCTTGCATAGATTCCCATCATCCAGCTTACGATTACCCAAAAGTCCTATTTTTCCACCACACACATCACAATTTTTCTTCCCAAATAAAGCCATATTCTTACCTCCTAATTTTTATTTTAATTTAAGATATATATAGCTACGATATTGTTATTGTCGGTCTATTACTTTTAATATTTATTCAGCATTTTACTATAGCTAGTCTATAATCTTTTTGAAATTTAAAGCATCAATCCTCATATATATCATCTTCATAAATATTGTCACTCCAGAACTCATAAATGGTAGTGTTCTTATCAAATTGATATAGCAGGGTTCCATCATTATGATATAATTTCATATCTTCCATATATTCATAATCCATACGGTAGCTTCCTACAATCCTTGTCTCGTAGCCTATATCTCCATCACCTTCATATATCCACCAGCCACCCATGTCAAATAGCAATGTTCCAATGGGGTACTCTCTTCCGTTTGTCTTTATATACTCATAGCTGCCTTCCCATATTTCGTATTTTTCTCCACCTCGCCCTATTTCCCATAGAACACCACCATTTTCAGAGAAAGTCAACTTTCCACTATTTGCATCAGGAAAGTTACAAATCCATGAACAGAAGAAAAACCTGCTTTCCATAATCAGATAGTATAAATCGAATTTATCACCGGCACTATTTATAATGTAGACAGTTTTATTTCCTATCCCTTCACCATCTGATTCATAGGAAAAGGATACATAATCATCTTTATGGGGTAATTCATCTGAAGCTATGAAGCCTTCTTCCCCATAGGCCTCATTAATATACATAGTCCAGTAAGGAATAGCTTCAAACCATCTCAAGCTGCCATCCTCCATAAGAAGCACTGCTGCCATAAGAATACCGTCAAAATCGTCGCGGTTGTAAGGGAAGGTCCTTATAGCACCGATATAGGCATCAACTATTTTACCGGAATCTACTATTATAGGAAAAGGCCCTTCAGAGATTTCATCCAGTTCCACATAAGCAGGAGCCGTCTCACTTATATTAAATACTTCTTCCCAACGATTAAGATCAAAGGATATAGTAGCTTCACCATCTTCTATAGTTATTTTAACTAATTTATCTTCATCTTCCCTTATTTTTATAGCTAAATCCTTGTTTTCATTTGTTTCATCATTACTAGCATTTTTTATATCCAAATTCACTTCTATATCAACGGGCTTTCCACTACTGCCACAGCTTGTAGTAAGAATTAGCATTGTCATTATAGCTAAGACAAGCCAAGGACTCTTTTTTTTCAAATGCTTCACCTCCATATTAAATTTTTATATTTTACAGTCTTTATAATTAGATTCTAAGTGGTAATTCGGGCGAGCAGAACCCGCCCGAATTGTTCCTTACAACAAGAGCTCACTCATTGCAATTCAATATTCTTTCGAGCATCTTCGTTAAACATTCGAGTCAGAATTGCTGCCACTTCGCTTCTTTGGATATTGCTTTCCGGCTTGAATGTTCCTTTTTCATCACTGCCCGTAAGTATACCTGCTCTATAAAAAGCATATATTTTATCTGCATAATCATCTTTTATCTTTACGTCAGGAATCTTATTGTTATTTACTCTGTTTATACCCATATATCCACTGCCTGGTAAAGCATTATAAAATATGTCAACAAATTCTTTTCTTTTTATTATTTCTTTTTCCTTGCCTGCTATGGCCTTTTTGTCTATGATTTTATTTTCATCTGCATAGTCCACATAGGTACTATACCATACTTCTTTGCCGTTTACCAAGTTTATACCTCCCCTATGATAGAGCTGGTGCATGCAAGCTGCCAGTTTTATGGCTTCGGAGAAGCTTATACTGTCATTGGGTTTATATTCTGTTGAAGTTTTACCATCTACTAATCTGCTTTCATAGGCTGTTTTTACATCTCCATAATACCAGGATGTTTTTGCTACATCTACAAAGGACATAGTTTCTTTTCTTGGCTCATAACCTTCTATTCTCTCTAATTCTTCTATTTCTTCACCTTCTTCTATTCCGCCTGGCATTTCAATTTCTTCTTTATCTATTATTTTAATAGACACGGATTTTTCATCTTCACCTAATTTATTCTTTACTTTTATGGTAAAGCTATATTCCCCCACTTTTGTCGGTGTTCCTAATATCTGCCCCGTATCCTTGTCTAAAGTTATTCCCGGAGGTAATTTGCCGATTGTACTCCATTTAATTCCTGTTGCTGCATTCTTTAGGTATAAATAAGAACTATACCTCTCTCCTTTTATTCCGTCACGAAGCTTTTCTGTATCTATAAGCGGTGCTACTTCTTCTTCTATTTCCGGAATTTTAGGCTCTCCTGTTTCAGGTGTTCCCGTTTCAGGCTCTCCTGTTTCAGGTGTTCCTGTTTCAGGCTCTCCTGTTTCAGGCGTTCCCGTTTCAGGTGTTCCTGTTTCAGGTGCCTTAGGTGTATCCGGATCCGGTATCCCCATCGCATTCACTGTCAATATAGCTATATCGCTGGTTACTGAACCACCTCCATTGCTGACAATACATCTAAATTGAGCTCCGTCTTGAGATTTCATTAACCCTCCGCGAGATAAAAGTTCAGCAGTATTTTGGTTTAAATTTATCCATCTACTTCCTCCCGCTTCTTTCATTTCCCATTGATATTTTTCAGCATTTTTTGCCCCTATAGAAAATGTATATTTTTCCCCTAATTTCACCGCTTGGCTCTGGGGTTGTTTCGTAATAGTAACAGTATCCCCTGTAAATGTATAATAAGGTGCAATTGTAACATCCCTACTTGGCATTTCTATTTTAGTGCTTGATTTTTTACTGTCGTCAAATTTTACAGATAAGGATGTCGGTTTTACTTCCCAATATTCAAAGGTAGAGCCTTTTTTTGATTCGGCTCTTATTGAAACTTTTTCACCGGCCTCGTATTCTCCGCTTCCTGTACCTTCTTCTACCGTTAACTTATATTTTTTCGTTTCTTTGAAATGGCCTAGTATGGAAATGCTTTCGTTAGGCATAGTAAATGCATTGTTTTTTATTGTAACATTTCCTTTTTTAACTTCCCATCTATCAAATTCATAACCCTTATCAGGCTTAGCCGTTAGTTCAATTAACGTTCCGGCTTTTGCACTGCTTTTGCCGGATACTTTGCCATTGCCACCGCTGCTTAAAGTAATGCTTTTGCCTGAAGTATCATAATGTAGGCAATATCCATAAGACCTGTACCGGGTTTCACGGGGCCTACCTCATAACTATTTACATCGTAAATCGGAGTTTTATTTGTAAATTCGCTATAGGCTTTATTGCCTTTCATCTGTATATAAACATTATCCTTTGTATCAATTTCAATATTTTGATTGCAATAGATACCATAATCATCTTTACTGCCTTGTGTTTTTCCGGCATTCATATTAGTTAGTACTTCTACGCGGCTATTACCAAAAATCTTTATATTTTTATCACCATGAATTCCTTTAATGTTATAATTTGTATCTATGGTATTACAATTTGTTTTGGCTACTACATTTGCATTGCCGCTAATATTTAAAGTGCCTGAAGCCTTTATAGCGGTTGCACTGACTCCTGTTGCCGTAGTATTAATATTGCCACCGCTTATAATTAGGCTTTTAGAACTGTCATTTTGAGCTATTCCATAACAAATGCTATAAGATCCATTTAGGGTTGAACTAACATTTACGTTAGCTGATATTTTCAGGTCTCCTTTAGGTGCAAATATTCCTATAGAGGCGCTGTTATTAGCACTAGTAGTAATACTTAATGTGCCAAAACCTGTGATTTCGAGAGAACCATTGCCGCCATAAGGTCCGGCTAAACCAAAACCTGTAGTTGTAATTTTATTGCTCCCATTAAGATATAACTTAACATCCCCTGCATCATTGGAAAAACTAATAGGTCCACCGTTGTAATTATTTAAAATTAATTGACTAAAATACGTATTTAGCTCTGCAAGACAATCTGCATTATTTGTCGGCTTTGTCTTGGCGACCCCATATTTTCCGGAGGTCTTCACTAAATAAGGATAAGTTTTATCCAATGTGTAAGTGGTTCCATCAATATAACAGTGTGCTTTTGCATTCTCATTCATCCCTGCATGTACTGTAATGGTACTTAGGGGCAATATACTGATTAGCATGCTGAGAATCAGTGTAAAAACAATGGTTTTTCTTGTCATTCTTTTCTCCTCCTATTTATCTTTTTACTATATTATATAAAATAAATCTTTTTCCCGCCCTACCCCCAGGGTACAGGTTTTTGGTAAACCTGTACCCTAGGGGTAGGGTAAAAGTGGAATAGATACTCTATAATAATATTAGAATTAGTAAAAATTTTTACTAAAAAAATGTATAAGGGGGCATTAAACATGATAAAAAAAGGACTTGATTTAGGGAAAACAGTTATGACTGTAGACCAATTAGTAAAGACCACCGGCCTAACAAGAGAAGCCTTAGGCAAAGTTACTTATAAAACTGCAGGCAAGACCACCGGTAATAATTTAACCATAGGAATGCTGGCTGAACTGGTAATAGGGGGCAAGGTAAAAACAACTGACTTAGCTCGAACTCTAAGCCCCATAGACTTAAAGGTTTTGGAAGGTGTCGTAAAGACCGGCAAAGTTACTTACTAAAAACTGCAAAATATTTAATAAAGCCGTAACTAATATTTATTAGTTACGGCTTTATCATTTATCCTTATTCAGTATGCCTTATTCTATATAAGCTTATATTTTCTGTAATCATCAAAAATCGTAATCTTCCTCATAATCATAATGATTCCAAAAATCGAATCTCTTATGATTTTTCTTAAATTGATATAAATCTACTCCATCATTATAATACAAGACTAAATCTCCACTTGGCGAAAAGTCAGTTCGATAGCTGCTTTTTATTTGTCCCTCATAGCCTAAATCTCCTTCCCCTTCATATATCCACCATCCACCCATATCAAGGAGCAAAGTGCCTATGGGATATTCCCTATCATCAGTTTTTATAAACTCATAAATCCCTTCCCATATTTCGTAGGCTTGACCAATTTTATTAATATCATCCTCATCCATATCACCTATTTCCCATTTAACAGTGCCATCTTCTGAAAAGGTAATAAACCCATGCATATAATCTCCGGGAGGTAATGAGCAAACCCAAGTGCCAAAAGTCAAATTAGTTTCATATAGTAAATAACGAAAATCAAACTTTTCTCCTACACTGTTTCTTATATAAATTGTATCATTTCCATAGCCTTCACCGTCAGACTCGTAGGAAAAAGACACATAATCATCCTTATGAGATAGCTTGCCCATGCTGGTAAAGTTCTCGTAATCCTCATATTCTCCGCCTATATCCTTTAGATCTATGGTGTTATAAGGGTCTGCAAAAAACCATTCCAGGCTGCCGTCCTCCATAAGAAGAACTACAGTAGGCATAATAAATTCGTATTCAGCAAAGCTAATGGATTGGATCTTGCCTATATATGCATCAACTACTTTGCCTGATTCTACTTTCATAGGAAAAGGGCCTTCTTCCATGGCATCTGTATCTATAAAATCAAAGGCATTTTCTTTTAGTTGATGGAGCTGCTCCCAGCGGTCAAAATCAAAAGATATGGTAGCTTCCCCATCATTTATGGCTACCTTTACCAGCTTCTCTTTATCCTCTCTTATGATAGGTATGGACTGTCCCTTTTCCTCTACTGAGCTTTCACCTTCAGTCTTTTTTAAGTCAATATTTGCCTCTATGTCCACAGCTTTTTCCCCACCTCCTCCTTGACCACAAGCCGTAAGGAGAATTAGAATAATTGTCATAATTACAGCCTTAAAAAAATATTTGTTTTTCATATAGCCACCCCCTATTTTTAATATTCATAAAGCCAATGTTTTTCCCCGTCAATAGAATCTTTATAATAGACATATGTACCCCCGTGGTCATAACCATAACAATTCTTATCCTTTTCAACATTTCGAGGCCCCATTGTTTCTGAATAAAAAATTGCGCCATCTACATATTCCAGCGTTGTAATCTCAGCATGATAGTCTTCATCCCAAAACTCACCGGATAAGTATAATTCCTCTTGTGCCAGGACTTTTTTTACAGTCAAATCCTCTGCAATCATATAGTAATCGCCGGAATCAAATTCTTCATCTGATAATAGTATGCGTTCCTTTTCTTCATAGCTTTTAAAAATAAGTCCTTTTCTAAGCCATAAATCGTCTTCTACTACAGTATATTTGCCATCTTTTTTATCAATTTTGAGCCAGAGCCTATCATAGAAAGGCTCTGAAACCCCATCTATTCCATATAACCAAACATAGGCATAATCTTCATCAGCGTAGCCCTTGTTAAAGCTATAATACAAATAGCTATCCTCATCAAAGCCCATAAGTCCATCTATAACTTTCTCACTAATTGCCGTTTTGAAAACTTCTTTCCCCGTCACTACATCAAAGCCCGAATAATCAAGCTCCCCTGTAGGGCTGCCATAAGCGTTCATGCGAGCATAAACAACTCCTCTTTCATGGTCATAATAAGTAAATATTGCATCGGCCTCAACAATATTATGAGAGGACTTTTCTTCTATTCCTATTATTGAAATAGAACCATAATACCCCAAGGCTATTATTAAATCTCTATCTTGGTCAACTGCAAGGATACTTCCATTTCCCAACACTTCCCTTTGGCCACCTGTATAGCTTCTTAAATATATTTCGGACCCTATGGCATTTTCACTATTGTCTTCTTTATTTAGAATAAAAATTGGTTCGCCGTTTTTATTTTCATAAATAAAAATTCCTCCATAGCCCCTATCGGCAAATAAATGCTCCGGGTCACCATTTGGCCCTATCCTTACCATATTTGATTTTGCACCTTCTATAAGAGGTCTCATGTCTTCTTTGTCCCTTTTTTTAATATCAACTATATCGTATTGTCTGAAATATACGTAATCACCATGTTTCACATAGTGCCCACCGTTATTATAAATATCTGCTGCCTTTGATTCCGGAAAAGTTTGCTCCATACCATCCCCGTCAAACACGCGTATATCCTCTATTTTGTTATTGCCACAGCCCATAGTAAAACTTATACAAATTAAAAATATTATTATGAAACTGATAATTCTCAAAATATTTCACCCCCAACTATAGAGGCACTAGATTACCCCTATTATTCCTAACTTTATATGGGAAGGTTTATTTACCTATCCCTAGGCTGTAAACTCCTTCTCCTAGAGCTCAATATTCTTTCGAGCTTTGCCTTCAAACATTCGGGTCAGTATTGCCGCCACTTCGCTTCTTTGAATATTGCTTTCTGGTTTGAATGTACCTTTAGCATCACTACCCGTCAATATGCCTGATTTGTAAAAAATATATATTTTGTCTGCATAATTATCTTTAATTTTCACGTCAGGAATAGCATTATCTTTTACTTTGTTAATTTCCACATACTCTTCCTTCGGTAAAGCATTATAAAATATATCTACGAATTCTTTTCTTTTTATTGTTTCTCTTTCTTTCCCTTTTACTTCCTTATTATCTATTATCCTATTCTTAGCTGCATAGTCTATATAGGTGCTATACCATACATCTTTACCATTTCCTAAGGTGATCTTTCCATTATGATATAGCTGGTGCATACAGGCTGCAAGCTTTATAGCTTCGGAAAAGCTCATATTATCATTAGGCTTATATTCCATTAAAGTTTTCCCATCTATCAATCCTGTTTCATAGGCTCTTTTAACATCTTGATAGTACCAAGCTGTCACTGGCACATCAATAAATGCCACAGGTCCTTTTTTGTTTTCATTAGCTTTTGATCCTTCTTCTATTTTTTCACTTCTACCACCGATAGTTGGTTCACTGATAATTGAATCCCCCATAGGAACTGCGTCTTCTATTCCCTCTTTTTCGCCTTCTTCTAACCCTTCTTCTACTGTTTTTTTATCATCTTCTTTTTCATCTATTTTGGGTTTTCCATCTTCTCCTCTAAAGGTAAAGTAAAGATTTTTTACTGCCACATCGTATTCAGTAACGGTAATTCCTCTTTCTTTATCTCCAATCTCTGGCTTAACTGTGATTGTATCGTCTTCGATTTTTTCTGCTGAAAGGCTTCCTATTTTATAATATTCTTTCCCTTCAGGTAGATCCCGCCCATCTCCAAGTTTTAGCATCAGTGTAATGCCTTTACCATCATAGGCTTTGGATATATCTACTTCCTTAAATTTGTTCTTTTCCATGACGCCCCATTTTATATCATAAAATTTATAAATCTTCTTTCCTGCATCTGGAAGACTTGCAGTAAGTTTTTCACCCTTTATAGGGGGAGCAATTTCTTCTATATTTACATCAAAGTTCTTATCTATTGTTAATGTAGCTATATTACTGGTTACTGAACCACCTCCATTGCTGACGATACATCTAAATTGAGCTCCGTCAAGAGATTTTATTGCCCCTCCGCGAGATAAAAGTTCAGCAGTATTTTGGTTTATATTTGTCCATTTACTGCTATTTGGTTCTTTCATTTCCCATTGATATTTTTCAGCATTTTTTGCTTCTATAGAAAATGTATATTTTTCCCCTTTTTTCACCCCTTGGCTCTGAGGTTGTTTTATAATGGTAACAGGAGGCCCTGCATATATATATTTTGCAATAATAGTGATATCCCGATTTAAAGTACGCATAGTCGTTTCTTGCAACTTATAGTTATCAAAGTAATCTTGAGAGTTGTTTATTCCTTCTATTTCCCATCCTCCAAACACAAAATTCTTAGAAGTGGGGTCATCAGCTTTTATCTTGATAGTTTCATTTTTAGGATGCTTTTCTTTCTGCGTTTTATAATTATCTCCTATTATATAACCATCAACTATTGTTACAATATATCTTGGTCCTACACGAGCATTAAGGACATCAGATTTCGTCACATTGCCAGCTTCATCATAAACATTGACGTATGCTTGATATACTACATCTTCCTTAAGGTCTTTAAAAACATAGCTGCCAGGAGAAGGAATCTTGCTACGTTTGCGCGGTATAACAGTCGTCTTCCCTTCACCTATTAATACTGGCTCATAAGTTAAGTTTTCCTTAGCACTATAGTTATCGTTACTACTTGCCCAATGAACTTCTACATAATCATCTCCTATATTTAGGTATATCATTGGTTTTTTGGGTGGCACACTCTCATCAGGACCGGTTTTATATCCGGTAATTTGATAAACTCCAACAACATAACAAGTTTCTGGCGGAGCACCTGGTATATTCACCCAGCCGGGCTCTCTAAAAAAGTATTTATATCCTACAATAAAATCATATTCAGTATCAGGTTCAAGATCTTTAATTTCAATATAGGTATTATTAGTACTATATAATTTTAATATTTCCTTGGTTTTAGGGTCATATACCCCTATAATATATCTAGAATCATCAGATATTTGCATAGGTTTATACTTATCCCAGCTAATCTTAATGCTATTGCGGGTCGTATAATCCAAGTATACTGGATATTTACTGCTAGGTGAATCTATCATGTCATCTTTTGTTGTCCCAAATAGTGATTTCATAGTTTGATTCCCATATGAATTAGCATAAACTGTCGTAGTTAATGGCTGACTAAAAGTTAAAACTATAAGTAAAGCTAATATAGTGCAGAAATAAACCTTAAATTTTTTCTTTTCCATAGTGATATCTCCTCCTTTATTATTTCCCTTTTATTTTAAAAGTTTGGATTTATCCAACCCTTCGATATCATATAAAATGCTAAATCTACTGTTTTTGTAAATCCGGTTTTTCCCAACATATTTGTTTTGTGATATTTTACTGTGTTTTCGCTTATTAAAAGCTCGTCGGCAATCTCTTTATTGGACATATGTTTGCACATAAGCCGCAAAACCGCCATCTCTCTTTCCGTAAGGGGCGCCTCTCCCATGGGCATTGGTATAAGCTTGGCTCCCGGAAAAACCACCTCTCCCCCTATGACATCCTTTGCAGTTTCGATAAAATAATCAAGGCTTTTACTTTTAAAAATGAAACCATGAGCTCCCGCTTCTTTTGCCCGTGGCATATATGATATTTCATCAAAAGCCGTCATCAAAATGATTTTGATGTCAGGAAGCTTTTCCCGGATTCTCTTTGTAGCTTCTAAGCCCGAAGCACCGCCTTCAGTACATATATCCATAAGGATTAAATCTGGCTCTAATTTTTCACAGAAAATATCAGTTAGATTGGCATCAGGAATTCCCCCTACAACCTGGAATTCTCCGGTTTTGTTAAATACATTTGTAAGGGATTCTAACATATATTTATGGTCTTCTACAATAAGTATTTTTGTCATTCTTTTCACTCTCCCATTTTGGGGTATTTTGGGCAAGCCAAAGTTCCGCCTTTCTTCATTTTTATATTAGAATAATTGTAAATCTGCTAATATTATATATGTTAAAATAATTTTTCACCCTACCCCCAAGGTACAGGTTTTAAAAATTTGGATTTATCCATCCTTGAGAAACCATGTGATAGGCTAAATCAATGGATTTTGTGAATCCCGTCTTGGCTAGCATATTTGTCTTATGAAATTTAACGGTACGCTCGCTGATAAATAATTCTTCCGCTATCTCTTTGGCTGTCATACATTTACATATAAGTCGCAATACTTCCATCTCTCTCCCTGTCAAAGGCGCTTGACCTTCCGGCACTGGAATTTCCCCCGACTCAGAAAAAATCGTTTGACCGCTCATCACAGTGTTAGCAGCTTCAATAAAAAACTTAAGGCTTTTATTCTTATAGACAAATCCATGAGCACCAGCCTCTTTGGCTCTGGAGCTGTATGTAAGCTCACTAAATCCGGACATAACTATGATTTTTATTTCTGGCATGCTTTCCCTTATAATTTTTGTAGCTTCAAGTCCAGAAGCACCTTTTTGTGTGCAAACATCCATAAATACTAAATCCGGCTTGGCTGCGTAACAATATGCCACTGCCAAATCTGCATTTTCCAGGTAGCCTATTATTGAATAATCCCCGCTTTCTTCTAAGGCGAGTTTTAGAGAATCATACATGGATTTATGATCATCCACAATAAGAACTTTGTACATAAAATTACCCCCTTGGTACTTCTATTGATATGGTAAAACTCGGAGACCCAATAATGTCAAGGCTACCATTATATAAAGCAATTCTTTTACGCATGCCCTTTATTCCGCTTCCTTCTGCGATGGTCTCTTCCAAAGTTTGACCGTTGTCTTTTATTTTTAGATGATATGCATCATCCTTGGTTTCCATTACGATAATTATTTCTGTAGCAAATCCATGGCGCACTGCATTTGTTACTGCCTCCCTGATTATTTCTGTAAAAATAGTACTTATATAAATATCCTCAGGTAAGTCTCCCTGAAATTTAATCTCAATGCCAACTGCTTGAAATGTTTCTTGTAAACTTAATAGTTCATTAACGGGAGTTGGCCTTATGCTGCTGCTTTTCATTTCTTCAAAAAGACCTTCCGTTATGGAATAAAGGGTTTTATAATCTGAAAAATCCCCATGGCTCAAAGAGCGAAGAACAAAGGAGAGTCTATTACCTAATACATCGTGAGCCCGCATTCTTGCTCCTTGTATCTCTTTTTCGTGGCTTAGGCGCTGCAAATTCGCAAGAGTAGTTTGCAATTCATTACTCTTTTTACTGAGCTTGTTTTTCTGTTCCTTAAGTTCTTCCGTTAGTCTCCATCTTTCAGTTACATCCATAGAGGAAATTTGTATATATTTTTTTTCTTTTATTTTTATTGGAGTTTTGGATACCATCCATGTGCTACCATCTTGAATTCTACAAAAAACTTCACTTTCATTATTTGTCTCTTCAGTATTTTTAAAGACTTCCAGTAAAAACTCATAAAATTCAATACCATTCCTATATATTGCACCTGTAAGCATTTGCATAAGATTTTGCATCTTTTCGTTTAGAAGAAGTATGTAGCCATCAGGCTCACAAAACAATATGCCTGAATCCAAAGTATCTATGGCGCTTTTTAGGGTAAATGAGGAAAATTCCGTTTTTATATCTTTAAACCTTGAAGACCCTATGTATAAGCCTCTACATAAAATTATTATTAAAGAAAGTATAAAAACTACTGGAAATCCTCGTCCTAAAATCCTTTCCATGACCGGTAAAGTCGCCATGGATGCCATAATTATAATAAATATTTCATTTTTTCTTATAAAAATATAGTTGGCCATAGCAGAACATAGTAAAGCTATAAAAATGGCTATTCGAAAAATCTTATATCCTACAGCCGGAAATATAGTCATAAATCTAATATATACCATATGACCTTGCATCAGTGAAAAAGCCAGTAGCTCCATAAGTATAAAAAACTCTAATATATTTCCTGTCCTATGCAAGGCTTTCTTTGGCTTCCAATAAAGACTAATGATAAAAACAAGGCTTTGTACCAAAATGCTAAAGATTATAAGAGCTGTAGTCATTAAAATTAAAGGCTCCGAATACTTAAGAAATTCAGGCAATACAGTCACCTCTTTCGTTGGCATCCAATGGAAGAGATAGACTAATGCCAATAACATCATCTAAATCCTTGACTGCAAATATTCCATTATGTTCTTGGATTTTGCTTTTTAACTTCTTTTCCGGTTTAAATATATTGTCTTTATCAGGTAGCATTATGCCCATAGCTGCATAATTTTCCTCTGTATAAAATCTTGCTAAAATATTAGAATATCCCATGGCTGTAGCCCACAAGACCACTTCTACAAAGAAATCATAAAATAAAGTCAATTGGCAAGTAAACAATCTATCTTTGATTTCATTTATTGTCTGTATATTGGTCCCTGCCATAGAGGCATATTCAGAAAACTCATCAGTATATATTATCAATTCCGAGGCACTTATGGATCTGGTTTCCTGCTCGCTGAAAAAAAGGTCTGAGCGCCTTTTGATATAGCAAAACATCATTGCAATAACGGCTCTTTCTTTATTATTATTTTTAGCATTTGGTAATCTTCTTATCTTCGCTTGCAATTTTTTAATTATTTCATAGACTTCTTTTTCTAGATCTTCCATTAGGCGACTTCTTGCCTTTTCCTCTTCCATTTGCTGCATCAATTTAGCTTTTTTTTCTAAAATAGCGTTTGCTGATATCAAATTTTTTATAGAATTTTGAATAAGTCTATGCAATTTGTTTAGCATACTTATATCTTCATGCCAAACGGCATAACCACCTATAATTTTTTCAAAAAAGAGTAAAGTATCCTCGTCTATTTGCAAAGGTAATGTCAAACCCGATAAGATATAAGATATAGAGCTATCATCTAATATTTTTGCAGTTTTTGATGCAATAAGGACTTCCCCCTTATCATCTAAAATCTGCATGGAAAGTGGTGAATGAATAAAGAAATCTCTATATTTTATATTAGTGGGTATCATACCGGAGCTAATAGCGCCCTGAAAAAATAAAATAGCCAATATACCGAATACCATAACGAAATCACTTTCTCTGACTATAGGTATGCGTGAAATATAGCCGTAACCATAGGCCACAGCTAAACTAAATAAAATAAGTGGGTAGAATAGCTTCCTTTTACGAGGATTGCGAATACAATTCCCCACCAATATTGTAATAGCAGCTAGAAGCTGAAGCCCTTGGACAATTAACGCAATATAGTAGCCTATACCATAACTATAGGCGTATCGTGACCAGCCAGGTACGGATAAATCATAGCTATATACAAGATTGTGAATATCATTGGTAAAGACCATTACTGTAAGAAGAAGATTAGTAATTATTGCAGGATACATAAAAATCGTGGGCAGTTTCATATCATCTGGCTTATCAATTTTCCATGAAATCCATAGTAGTAAAAGCGATATAAGGAGTTGGAAGGGCACATAAGTGAACCATAAATAACGAACCATGGTGCCTTCTAATGTGGCCTGCCACTTAAGAAGCCTTAAGACAATCCATCCTATTAGAAATAAAGACGCCATAATAGCTCCCCGGCGTACACTCTTTTGTATTGCTCTATTTATAACTGTTGCCACCCAAATAAGGACCACTATGGTAAACATAATAGTGAAAAATAAGTGTTCCCGACTGTCAGAGGTTCTATGGAGACCAAGTATCTTTCTTCTTATAGCTCTGTCCATATTAAGGGCTTGGCGGCCGAAATATTCATAATCATCTATTAAAGATGCTTTCTCATAAGCAATTGGCTTTGGATATAAAGATAAATCGCTTCTGCCATCAGGCAAGCGCAAGCCAGCGGAAATAAGTTTAGAATCTATGTTCTCTGCTAAGGTAATTTCACTATTTGAAAGCAAGCCTTTTACATAGCTCAAAGTCCCTTCTGCTGGGATAATTATTTCCAAATTACGATTTTCCTTAATTAAAGCTATTGCCTGGTAGTCATAACATATGAGTATAGATGAATGAAAGTTTTTTGTCTCCAATAAATTCTTTTTACGCAGAGACGAAAGGAGTTCTACTGCACTATCTACTTTATAGTTCTTTCCTTCTAACCCATAGGAAATAGCTGATAATATATAATCTCCATCAAAGGCGTCTAAAAACACCGATACCGGTACCTCTATCTCCATTAAATCTTGCCAGCCTGATATCTCTACATCTGTCATATCTCTATCTACTGTAATTACAACTGTAGCTTCATATTGGGGATACCAATACTTAACCAAACCTTCTTTCAACATAAAATAAGCCTGCACATCTGTAGCCTCACTAATATGACCCTTCGATACATGTGTAAGAGCCCTGCTTTTATCCGTTAACACCTGATAGTTTGGTAATAGCCGTGCAATAACCATTGAATAGATGGGTGTAAAGTCCTCTACACAATAAATAATATTGTCCTTGAAATCAGCTTTAGCATATCCTGTAACTATGGTTAAAAGAATACATAAGAACAAAACAAGTGCTTTTAACTTGATTCCATCTCTAAAACTTATCTTAATATCCATTTTGACCCCTCTAACATTTTTCACTATATATGTTATAATAATTTTCCCCTTCCCCAAAAAAGCCTGTATTGGAATGTCCTTTCTGATTTAGCAAAATGCCCTTATTAAAAAAGCTAGCATACTTTAAGCTAGGTAAAGCATGCTAGCTTTACTGACAACTTCTTATCTAAACTTTAATTCTTCTATTATCTTCGTAAAGTTCGGATCATCAAAATGTATGGTACCTTCTGCATAGGCACTGGCACTGTTCATAAACTCAATATACAAATCTTCACCATCGTCAAGCTTTACATGGCCGACTAAAAAATAATACTCCGGGTCACCGTCTTCTTCTGATTCCATCATATAAATATAATTAACGCCATTAACCACAATCTCTTCACCTATTGTTTCGTTTTCTATACCATTCATCCTGATACATTCGTCAATAGCATCTTCCAAAGAATATACCGGTACAGTTGTGAAAATACCTATTCGGGATCCAAAAGCTTCGCCGTAGCCATAAAACACTTCGAATAAGCCCCTATTATCCTCAGGTAAATTGCTTACTTCATAAGTAATTCCCTCAGGGACAAAAAAGGATCCTAGGTCATGACCTAAGGTGACTGGGCCTTCACCAGTATCGTCTTTTGACAAATCTATGCCGGCATAAAGTATATCGCCCTCTGGCTCCGCTGAAACTTCACTTTCCTTTTCTCTTTCTTCTACTGTTTCATTGCCACCATTAACTACAGGATCAGTTTTGGGCTTTGCTCCGCCCCCACAAGCTACTAAAGTAAATACCAATGCAAAAATAACTAATAATGATAAGAATCTTTTCAATATAACCACCTCATTCTACTATTTTCTGTTATTGTAATAGATTTACTTTTAAAAATATGAAGTAGGTTTTGCAGTTGAAATATGATAGTTTTTTTATTTGCTCCAACAACTCTTCAATAGAGAAATCACCTCTAAAATCCTAACCCAATTCTCAAAATATGTTATAATGTGTTTTGAGTATACGTTTTTTAGATAGATTTGTAATCACCCCTAGGGTGATTTTCATGAAAATAGGGGTCATTTTAGGGGTGATTAAAGAAAAAAGGGGGTTTTTTTATGAAAAGAAAATCAATGACAATACTTTTATTCATATCTTTGATATTACTTTTTTTTAGCGGCTGTACTGGAGGCTCTAGCAAACTTGATCCAAAAAATCCGGTAACCCTTACTATGTGGCACGTCTTTGGCAGCCAAACGGAGTCCCCCATGAATGATATGGTGGATAAGTTTAATCATACGGTTGGCAAGGAAGAAGGTATTACAATTAACATTACCTCTGTATCAAATTCCAGTGATATACATAGTGCGCTATTATCTGCGGCAAAAGGTGAGGCCGGGGCAGGGAATCTTCCTGATATTTTTTTCTGCTACCCGGAGACGGCAGGGAGTATCGGTAGTGATAAATTAGTCCTATGGAGCGAACTCTTTGACGATGAAGAGCTCTCACAGTATGTGCCTTCTTTTCTGGATGAAGGAAGGGTAAATGGGGACTTGCTTGTTCTGCCTGTGGCAAAATCCTCTGAGGCACTTTTTGTCAATGATACTATCTTTCAACGGTTTGCGGCAGACACTGAAGTCTCTTATGAGGATTTGCTAACATGGGAAGGGCTTTTTGAAAGCGCCCAAAAATATTACGAATGGTCAGACGGAAAAACTTTTATCATGCATGACGAGCTTCTTAATTTTCTACAAATTAACACGGCTGCCCTTGGCAGTAGTGCCTTTGCAAATGAAAAACTGGATTTCGAAAACCCTATTTTCAAAGCACAGTGGGAGCAAATAGCAAGAGCAGCAATTTTGGGTATCTTGCGTGTAGAAGATAATTACGAAACAGTTTGTATGATGACGGGGGATATTGTGGCGGGGATTGGTTCTACCGCAAGCATTATGTATTTTCAGGATGTTGTCACCTATCCCGATAACACAAAGGAGCCCCTTGTTATAAAAGCCCTTCCCTGTCCTGTAACTGAAAACGGTGTGAAAATGGCTATGCAGCAAGGAGTTGGCCTAAGTGCCACCCGTGGGGATGAAGAAAAACAAGCAGCTACACTCTTCTTTGCTAAATGGATTACACAGGGAGATGTAAACCTTGACTTTGCCACACAATCTGGCTACATGCCTGTGCAAAATAGCGGCTTTGAAGCAATTAAAGATTACGAATTTGAAAATGAATCTTACCGAAGCCTTTATGAATCAATGGACATTATGCACTCTGAATATTCCTTTTACCTCCCCCCTCTTGTAGATGGCTACTATAATATTCTTTGGACATTTTATGAGGGCAGCATTGAGGTGTTAGATGAATGCCGTCTAAGCTATGAGCGTGGAGAAGGCAACTTGGATGAACTTGTAGAGCGCAGCTTTAATATGATGGAACAAAAAATGCAGCCCTAAAAAATTGCGGCACTGAGAGGGAGGATAAAATGCGCATATCGGAATTTACAAATAAAGTGCTTGTACTTGCCGGATTTCGAGGTAAAACAATGCGCCACCGCCTGCTTTTCTATACACTGATTCTTATATTGCTTATTGCGACGCTTTTTACAGGCTGTGTTATGCTGCTGGGCAAATTCTCCGTTGTAGAAAGAGAAACACAGTCCATGCTAAACACCCAACTTTCTATTTATGAGCATGACCTAACAATCCATTTTGATCAACTAGCGGCTCGCAGCATTCGCCTATCAAAAGAGCTTTCTTTAGTTCTTAAAGAATGGCTTGATGAAAAAAACATACATTTTTCTGAGTTAGAGGGAAATGCTGATGCTATTGTAAACGCACAGCTAAGGCTTTATGAACCCCTTCGCCATGGGATTGAAACGACGGATTGTTCCGGCGCATTTTTTATACTGGACACAAGTGCAAGCATGGATGATTTTGCTTCTGATAAGTCGAAAAGCGGACTTTATTTAAAAATCTGCAATTTAAATGTTGGCCGCCCTGTTGACATGAAGATATTACAGTACTGGGGCAGCACCTATGTAGGAAAATATTATGGACTGGAATATCACAACATGTGGGCATTAGAAAGTGTAGCAGAACATTTTCCGGATTACGATAGGATAGTGAAAAATGCATTGCCTGATCTAAACGCGTGTTATTACTTAAGCGATACAACAAAACTCCCTGGAACATGGGAAAACGTTATGCTAATGTGTGTGCCGATTATCGGTGAAAATGGAGATGTTTACGGCATATGCGGCTTTGAAATAAGCAAGGTTTTTTACAAGCTCTTTTATATGCAGCCGGGCACTGAGCCTCATCTTACAGGGCTACTCACAAAGCGCCAAGGCGATAAACTTTTAACAAATGTAGGACTGGAAAGTGGCTCGGCAAATGGTTATTTTGTGGGCTTATCGGATGAGCTATCCACGAAAAGTACTTCTAGATTTCAGATCTATACCTCTACAAAAAGTAGACAATTTATCGGGCAGGAAAAAAAGGTTCGCCTGTCCCCTATAGGAGATACGTGGACTTTAGCGGTCATGGTTCCCAAAAAGGATTTTGACATTAAAAAGCTTATTTCTATAAGGGAAAATCTTATTATTTTCATTTTACTTATCACATCCTCAGTCTTTGGAAGCATGCAGATGAGCCGACTTTATGTAAAGCCCATTCTTTCAGGCCTCAGTCAGATGAAAAGTCGAGATGTGGGGACACCGACTTATATCCAAGAAATTGACGATTTGATTGAATATTTGGCAAGGCAGGATTCGGAAAAAGAATCACAAGGGGTGAAAGGGGCAGAACGCTCTCATGCATCCTTCCGGCTTTATGATGAATTTTTACAAAATATTCAAACACTATCCCCTGCTGAACGAACAGTTTTTGACCTATACATGGAGGGGCATACCGCAAAAGAAATTACTGAAATACTTTTTCTTTCCATCAACACAATTAAAACTCACAACAAGCGTATCTACATGAAGCTGAATGTTTCATCCCGCAATGAACTTATGGTTTATGTCAATATGATGAAAGACATGGAGAACACAGCTGATACAGAAAAAGAAAATTCTTATTAGTCTTAATTGGATAGTACCAACAAATACAAATATAGTGAAAGGTACTTACCCAATCACTGCATTTTCTCTTTCATCATCTGCTTTTTTTACCAATAACTATTTATGTGTTTATATTACATTTATTTTACAAGCTTATTGTTAAACTTGTGTAGAACAGTAGTTAACCGAGAATGTTCTACTTCTCCATTAGGCTTGAAGGCGAAACCGTCACATCGGTAACGCTGATGGCAATGCCCTTCTGTAGAGTGGCTGCTATGTCATATGCTGTAAAGGTGTAGCCGTAACAAGATTTTATAAGGTTAGTGGTTAAAAAGAACCATTTATTTGTGTCTTGGTGCGCATTGTACACATTGCATAAGGTCTTCGTTGTAATGGATATCACAAACCCACTTCCCACATTTATGGCAAAGATTGAAGTAGGGGCGGGCTCTCATTTTAGCAATAACAAATGCTTCCTCATCATTTTCGCCGATAATGGGGCTGGTTGTATAACTGGCTCCGCAATAACTGCAGTAAAATGAAAAACTATATGTGCTGCCCTCCCGATCCATCCGGCTTCTTGCCGTAAATTCAGTTTTCATTTTTCTTCCTCCTTAGGCTCTTCGCCCCTGCATAATTCCATGTCGGAAATAAAAACATACACATTTGCCAACAAATCAGTATCCATATATTTAATCTCCTTTTCCATTTGTCCTAACAGCTTCACCTTGTTCAAAAAAATCTTTCAAAATCTCACCTCAATTCTCAAACTATGTTATGATATGTTTTGAGTATACATTTTTAAGATGGACTTGTAATCACCCCTAGGGTGATTTTAGGGTTGATTAAAGGAAAAAGGAGATTTTATTTTTGAGACTATAAGAAAATGATAAAGATTTGCGTTATTAAATTTGCACTAGAACATTGACAGCTTCTATGTTTTATCGCTAGGTCAGTTTATTTATTATACTCAAGAGTTTAAAAAGCCTAAGAAGAATGCCCGCAAACTACGAAGTAGCAGTAAACTCAAACTTAACAGTAGTAGATATAGGTCTCAGGACAGGGCTCTATGATGTTTCTGTTTTTTTCTACAGTAAGCTGACGCTATCCAAGCTGTTTTCGCTATTGCCATATATCAGTTTTTTTTATATAATATTGTAGCAGTGCTAAATCAATTATAAAGGGTTTTTCAATGATGCAAAAAGATTTTATGAAAATTGCACTAGAAGAGGCGAAAGAGGCGGCAAGGATAGATGAAGTTCCCATAGGTGCCGTTATTATCAAAAATGGAAAAGTAATTTCCAAAGCCCATAATATGAGGGAATCATCAAAGGATGCCACAGCCCATGCAGAAATCATTGCCATAAAGAAGGCTTGTGAGGTATTAGATGCTTGGAGACTTATAGATTGTGAAATGTATGTAACTCTAGAGCCATGTCTTATGTGTAGCGGTGCAATACTGGAGTCCCGCATAAAAAAGCTTTATATTGCTGCCATGGACCCCAAAAAAGGTGCTGCAGGATCCGTTATAAATGTGTTTGAGGATTATTGGTTTCATCACAAATGTGATGTGGAAAAAGCTATAATGGAAGAAGAATGCAGCAATATATTAAAAGAGTTTTTTAAAAATAAAAGATAAAAAACATGGAGAGGTGTCCGAGTGGTCGAAGGTGGCAGTCTCGAAAACTGCTGCACCGCAAGGTGCCGGGAGTTCGAATCTCCCCCTCTCCGCCATAAACTGTCCGAAAACCCGCTATTTCAGTGGGTTTTAAGCATATATTAAAGGGTCATTGAATTATCGCTAAATTAATCTAAATTGCCTTCAAGCTTTCATTGAAAGCCCCTAAAAGTTCAACTAGAAATGTTACAATCAGGGGTAGCCAGAAAGTACTTAAAACATATTTTCAAATTCTTGTAGAAAATAGGGGGGAGCCTCATCTGCACCCTGGCCACTCAAATTAATTGTGTAGTGTCTTTCAACACCGTTTTCATCCACAAAGGATATGCCATATGAGGGTATCGCACCAGGAAACAACAATTTTAATACAAAGGGTTTTTCAGGAGACAACTCATCAATCGAGAATAACGTTTCCCCTGCAATGAAAGATAGTTCATCTCCCGTTACATCAAAATCAACAGCGATAAATGCAAAGTCTTTTATTGCTTTATCAGTCCAAATTACTAGACTAGCGCCATCTTCATTATTGATGTATTCATGAAACGAATCATATTTGCTCAAAAGCTCATCAGTCACATCGGCAATATGGAGGCTTCCTAAGGTTGACTCTACAAATTCAGACGGTGCAGGGATCAATGGTGTTTCGGAATCAATTGGAGACGATGGTGTTTGGGTTTGATTAATGGTTGGCTGGTCTGCGCTATGGCATCCTGTAAATCCAAGCATCACGATTAAAATAACAAGTAATATGTATAAATTTCTTTTCATTCTCTTAATTTCCTCCCAACAAATATTAATTTTGTTATGATATTTATCAGACAAACAATGTGTTAATTTGTTTCCTTATGGATGCAATTAGTTTAACACTGGCCTCTTTGATATGTCAACCCTTTTTATGACATGTTTTACCGAATAATATATTTAAAAGTGAGCGAATTTATTTGTAATAATAATATTGGCTCTTCTGTCCGATTATCATCAATATTAAGAGATCCTGAATTATTCATTCTCTTAGTCCATGTTTTGATTGTGGACTTTGCGATACCATATTCCCTGTTGAGATCTGCCATCGATTTTCCCCCATTAAATAGGGCTACTATTTGTTTTTTAAATGCCTCTTCATAACGTTTTCCCCGTGCCATTTTAATTCCTCCCATGACATATATTTTTTATTATATCATTGTTCGGAATCAATCTGTCCTATTTAGTATAGCCTATCCGGGTATTGCAGCTGTTTCTCCTCTGCCAACCGAAGTGTTTGGATTACAGTAGTTCTGGAACATCCGCATGCCTCGGCGATTTGGGTTTTGTTGAGATCAAGGTCATCAAGCCTTAAAATCTCGCGGTAATTGATCATTTTATGACCCCCTTTGTTGTATTCACGCTTCGCGTGTAACAACATTTTACCGCGTTTCGATATCGGTGTTTAGTTATGCCGGTAAGCTGGCCTTTTTCATTATGCTTTCTAGTTCGGATAACATATCTTTCCCCTTCTAATTCTTTAACAGCTTCCCTGATTGTATCAACACTTTCCTTGTTGATTATAGAAAGGCCTTTTAAGGTGTAGTCCCAGTTTTCTGGAAGGGAGAGCATCTAGGGGAGAAGGCCTTTAGCTTTTAAAGACAAGCTCTTATTTTTAAGATGATGGTTTGACATAACAGTATAGTCTTTTGTTTTTTCCACCCGAAAGACCGCCATTCATATTCCTCCTTTCATAAAAAAACACTTCCTGCGAAGTGCTTAGCCCCTATCTTTCTAAAAATTGCTGCCTTTTTCTAGACCAGGTTTCCAGCAATTTGATAATGGTTTCCTCCATCTGCTGGGGAGTGTAGGTTTTGGGGAAGTATTTTTTGAGTTTATCACCTGTTAGGGTTACCTTTTCGATTTCTCCTTTTTTCTCTTCAGACATAATAGCTGCCATAACATCAAAGGTTAGCTTGCCATCTTGACTGAATTTCTTTAAGCGTTGAGCCTGAGACAGAGAGGGGATAGCCTGTTCCATATCTATAACATCCAATAACTGATGCTGTTCGCCCGGCTTTAAGAAGGATAGTTCAACAGCCGGATTAAAGGCTATGTTTTTAGCATCTACCATATCTAATAATGGTGTGACAAGCTCTGTTAGCCTTATAAAACGTTGGACTTGCTCACACCTGCACCATCACCTACTATTTGTGCAGATAACTTCTGTGCAACTTGCGTAGAAGTTAAATCAGTACGTTGTCCCTGTCGTTTTATTGCATCCATTTTTAGTTTAAAAGCAAAGGCTCTTTCGCTGGGAAGAATATTTTCTCTTTGAATATTGCTGTCAACCATAATATAGTGGCTTCGTCATCATCTAGATTTCTTACTATAACAGGCAAGGTATCTATGCCAGCTAACTCACTAGCTCGTTTACGTCTATGCCCGGCTATCAGCTCATAACCGCCATCTTCCCTTGGTCTGGCAATAGCAGGTACTAACACTCCATGTTCCTTAATACTTTCTGCAGTTTCTAGCATGGATTCATCATCCTTGACTTTGAAAGGATGGTTTTGAAAGGGATGTAGGTCTTTTAATGGGATCTCAATTATCTTTTCCCTTTGGACATCTCCACGGCTTTCTTCAGTTTTAAAGATATCATCGTAGGATGTCAGATTTAGATTTCTTTCTTTGGATTTCAAGTTTTAGCACCTCCTTTGTTAAACTTCTATAGGCTTCGGCAACTTTGCCTTTAGGGTCATGAGCAAAAATACTTCTGCCATAGGAAGCAGTTTCAGCTGCACGGACAGAGTGAGGGATGGTGGTATTAAATACCTTTAGCTTGCTTCCATAGGTTTCCCTCAGAGTGAGCTTATTTCCTTAGCTTCATTGGTTCTTCCGTCTACCATGGTCAAAAGGATTCCCTCAATTTTTAGCTTGGGATTTATCTGCCTTCTTATCTTATTTATGGTCTGTAAAAGTTGCCCTAAGCCTTTGGCAGAAAGGTATTGGGCTTGCACAGGTATAAGAACACTATTGGCGGCAGCCAAAGAATTAACGGTTAGCATACTTAAAGAGGGCATGGAGTCAATCAAAATATGGTCATAATTTGGCTTTAAAGAATCTAAATAGGCCTTTAAGATTTTTTCTCTATTCATTGTATTTACTAGAGATACTTCTAAGCCGGAGAGCTCAATATTTGCAGGTAGTAAATCAACTCCTTCCTCATGCTTTAAAACCCCTTCATAGGGAGATATCTTTTCTTCGTTTACTACTTTGGATAAGATTGCAGACAAGGTAATAGGTAGTTGGTCAGGCTGGGAGTGACCCAGGCTAATAGTTAAACTTCCTTGAGGATCGCAGTCAACTAGCAAGACCTTTTTTCCCTCTTTAGCTAAGCCAATACCTAGATTGGTGCAGGTGGTGGTCTTTCCTACGCCCCCTTTTTGATTAGCAATTGCAGTTATTTTTCCGGACAAGATTAATCACCTCCCACAAGACTCAAAAGTCTATTTAATAAAGAAGACAGAAAACAGTTATAAAATACAAAGGGCGAGTTAGTAGAGGTTAAATGGGTATCTATTTCTAGGGGCATTTGACAGCCCATAATTTCATAGATGATCCCAAGAAATGAGGCAAATTGTTCATCATCCGAAATAGAGTGCATGTAGTAGAGGGTGTCAATAAATTCTCCCAGGCTATCTAAGTCATCGAAGGATTCTGTAATAATTTGGGCCAAGTCCTTGCCGTGGCTCTCTGCTAATTGGCAGGTTTTCTTATAGCGGTCTTGAAATGATTCTTTCATGGCTGTACCTCCTTGTTTTTAAAATAAAAAAAGTCGCTTACTGGTGTAAACAACTGATTTTAGTGATTGAATTTGCATTAAAATACCGACGATTTTAGCATTTTGTCGGCAAATTAGTGTTGACTTCAGTTAGATATTTTTGCTATAATTACATTAAAACACCGACAATATTAGTGTTTCGTCGGTAAACTAGTGGTGATATTAATGGAAACAAAAAAACTTAGAATGGCATTTGCTGAAAATTGTGGGATTCTTAAGACCTCACAGCTAACTAAGCTTAAAGTCGATTCTCGTAAAATAAATAGACTACTTAAAAATGGAGTTATTGAAAGAATAGCAACTGGCTATTACTGTTTAAATTCAGATACTATAAGTGAAGCAGCTATTATTTCACGTCTTTTTGCTGACGGAGTCCTGTGGCTTAATACTTCACTTTTCTATTATGGTTATAGTGACAGAACCCCCACGGAGTGGGATATTATCATAAGTAAAAATGCCTCACCTTCTAGGTTTGATATAGACTATCCGCATATAAAACCTTTTTTTGTAACACCCGGCCGCCTATCTTATGGTGTGACTACTATAAATATAGACGGTTGTCCTATTAATATCTTTGATCGTGATAGGCTTATTTGTGAATGCCTTAAATATGAATCAGAAATAGACAAAGAAACTTTTAATAAGGCTATCCATGGATATATAGCTGATCCTAAGAAAAACATAAAAAATCTTATAAATTATGCAAAAAAAAGAAAAGTGCTAAATCGGGTGCATGATGTGATAGGAGTGTGGCTTTAATGGATATAGGGGCTTCGGTTCTAGCAAAATTAAAAAACAAATCAAAAGACTCCGGGATGTCCTTTCAGGTTCATCTTCGTTTGTTTTGTCAAGAAGAATTTCTGAGGAGACTTTCCCTTTCAAATTATGTTGATAATCTAATTTTAAAAGGTGGACTCTTCATTTTTACTTTAAGTGGATTTGAAAGTCGAGCAACTATTGATATTGATTTTCTTTTAAAACAAATGCCCAGCAGCATAAAAGATGCTCAAAAGATTATTAATGAAATTATTAATACTCCCAGTGGCAATAGTTATATCTCCTTTGAAATTGATGGAATAAACGAGATTACACCCCAAAGGAAATATAAGGGTGTTAGTGCTAAACTCATTGGAAAGATAAAGAATACAAAAACGCCTTTTATTATAGATTTTGGTGTTGGTGATGTTATTGTACCAAAAGCAGAAAAGCGTTATATTCCTACCCAGCTTGTGGGTTTTGTCTCACCAGAAATCAACACATATTCCCTCGAAAGCACCATCGCTGAAAAATTTGATGCCATTCTAGAGAGGATGGAACTAAGTAGCCGGATGAAAGATTATTATGATATATACTTTATCGCTCAAACCTTTGACTTTGATGGACGAAAATTGCAGGAAGCCATCATGCAGACACTAGAAATAAGAGGCACTAGCTATGATCGTAGCAGCTTTAATGAAATAATAGACTTTGTACATAATGAGGTTATGTTAATTAAATGGCAGCAATTTATTAAACGCACAAAACTGCCGGATATAAGCTTCAGCGAGGTTATAAATTTATTTGATATTTTCCTTGGGGATATTTGGAACACTATCCTCAACGAAGATGAATGGTTCAATAAATGGAGTTGCCAAAGTTTGACCTGGCATGGAAATAATTAAAAAATACTCATACAGGACAAAAGAGGATTTTTTGAAGATCTATTTATATAAAGAAATTTTTGGATCTTTAAAGAAAAGGAATATAAAATATTACAGTAATTAATTACGGACATATCGTTCTAAAAGAAGAAGGAGGAAAGCTATGAATTGGGAACCATGGACCGGTTGTTATAAGGTAAGTGAAGGCTGTACAAATTGTTACTTTTATGGTCCTCATGCTAAACGATATGGTCAAAACACAATCGAAAAAACTGACAAATTTGATTGGGCGATAAGAAAGAATCTAAAAGGTGAATACAATATTAAAGGGGATAAAATTCTTCCAACTTGCTTTGCCACGGACTTTTTCCTCCCAGAAGCAGATGAGTGGAGAAAAGAAGTGTGGGCCATGATTAAGGAAAGGCAGGACATAGAGTTTTTGATTCTAACCAAAAGAATTGACCGCTTCCCCGTATCACTCCCAGATGACTGGGGAGAAGGATACGATAATGTAAATATTGGGTGTACCGTTGAAAACCAAGAGCTTGCAGATTATAGACTTCCCCTATTTTTGGCCTATCCAATAAAGCATCGTTTTATAGCTTGCTCACCTCTTTTAGAAAGAGTAGATCTATCTTCATATTTATATGGCATTGAACATGTTACAGTTGCAGGTGAAACAGGTAGAGAGGCTAGAGAGTGCGATTATGATTGGGTGTTAGATATTAGAAACCAATGTATAGAGGCAAATATATCCTTTTGGTACAAGAGCACAGGCTCATTATTTAGACATAATGGCAAGGTTAAGAAGATAAATCCGTATAAGCAGACAAGTCTAGCTAAAGAGTTTGGTATTAGTATATTAAAGGGTAAAAAATTGTTCTAGAAATATCTTATACAAGAAGGATGCTTTATGGAATCCAAGGAGCTATTGAAAATATCCCAGACAAATATTTATCGGAGGCTACAAAAGAAAAACTTAAAAGATTTTATAGATCACTCTAATTAAATTATTGGAGGTGGTGGTAATGTCAAATATTCAAGACCTAATTAATGGGCTAACGGATCATGATGATAAAAAAGCCTATGAATGTTTAAGAAAACTGGAGAAAAGAAGTTGTCAATCTTCTATAGTTTACCCTTTCTTTGATACTTTTGTAGAAATGCTTGATAGTGATAACTCTTATATAAGGACAAGGGGCTTCCTCCTTATAACAGCCAATGCCAAATGGGATATAGATAATAGAATTGATGAAATAATTCAAAGGTTACTAGAATGTACCGCAGATGAAAAACCGACAACGGCAAGACAATGTATTAAGGTTTTACCTACCATTGCTAAATATAAGCCTCATTTAAAAAGTGATATTGAGAATTCACTACGCCATATAAATTTATCAAAATACAAGGAAAGCATGCAGACACTTATTATAAAGGATATTCAAAAGGTATTGGAAACCATGAATACTATGAGCAAACTTAAAGCTTAATTCCAAGACCTATAGCCATGGATTTAAACCTATACTAACACTCAGGATGAGGATAAGTTCGGAATGGTTACACTAAATGTTGCCAATTAAGTAAAAGGAACTTTATAAAACCCACTGCTATATAGCGGTAGGTTTTTGATATTAAATGGGCCTTTTATGATTGTTCTTTAATTCCCCTAAAATCTGGTCCTAACATAAATTCCAATAAATACATTTTGGGAATAAGGTATTGGTTGCCCACATAAAGGCTTTCTAGCAGGCCTTTAGTACACCATTTTGATACTGAATTTCGATTATAACCGGTGATTGCTGCAATATCCTTGGTTGTTAAAACATCCGGATAAGTTCTCATCTTTTTATTGTATTGTGTCCTAAGCTTTTGTTTTTGCTTTTCTGTTAGAGACTTTATTTTAGGAATCTTTTCATCAGGGTCATAATCCTCTTTATACCAACCAATAGGAGCACTGAATTTGTCTGGGTCAATGTCCCTCTCTTCAAGATATTTAATTACATCGGCCATCTTAATTTTATATTTTCTCGTTTTCTTTCCACTATCAATACAGGGTACAAGTCCATTGTCCAATAGATGCTTAGCTGTCTTTTTACTAATTTTGCATATCCTATAAAATTGATCCTTGGTAATCATCTCAGGATACTCTTTTAATAGCTTTGTGTATTTACTTCTCTTTTTCATAGAATCACCTTAATATTAAATTTATCAACGGCAGGTGACTCTAAAATTCGCTATAGTAAGGCCAAAAGTGCCTCTAGTTCTCTCCAAAAGTTTTTGGATAATGTGTTTTGCAAGGCGACATAAGGGCTCCAGTTCTCTCCTAGTTCTCTCCAATTTCCAAAAAGGGGTCCTTTTTTGGGCAAAAAGCATAGTTTTTCAGACCCATTCGAACTCAAGGATTTTGACCGTTTTTCTCATTTTAAAATGTCTCAAAGGCTTGAAATATAGGGATTTTATTTTCCTTCAACTTCCTCTGTAATCCAGCGAAATCTGCCAAAGTGGTCAGGGGAGAC
>CAYMVQ010000009.1:0-58077 GCA_964394355.1 uncultured Clostridiaceae bacterium | reverse complement strand
AGAAGGCTGTATCAAGGAATTTACTATAAACCGGGCTCATATCATGTTTCCAACTTGATGTTTCTGAGGCTGTTACTTTTATTTTTGTTACTTCTTTTAAAGTACTTTGAGAATTCAAATCATCGGGAGCTTTCTGGTTTAATACTAGATATAGAGGTCCCCCATAATTTAAATACTCAGCATCGTAACCATCAGAATCTTTGATGGGTACTAATGGTTTACCGTCTTCCAAATCTCTATTGTTTACATTGGCTGAACCATAAGCCAACATCATATTTAGATCCGGATTCATCAAATCAGCTAATGGGAAAGTAAGTTCCTTGCCGTCAGACGAGGTAATAATAACTTCACTAGCACTGGATTGAAGTCCTACATCTTCAGAACGAAGGAAATCGTATAAATCTATCCCTCTATAGCGAATTTTATCCTCAGACGTAGCCTTTTTTATTGTATAATCAACAGTTTTAACCAAGTTTTGTTTACCCTCTATATCAGAGACTTTAAAGGTTTTTAGACCAGATAACTTGGTTCCGGGACCTTCAACTGTCAGTTCATAATCCGCCAGTTTATCATAAGGTTCTTTTATATGAGCATATTTATCCGGTTGCAGGCTCACAGTAATGGAAGTTACATTATTTAATGAATTTCCATCAGACATTAAGACCATAAGAGGCCCACCATCATTTTTCACATTTACATCCGCGCCGGTGCCGTCTTTGTAGGTGCTTACATAACCAGCTGCGTTTTTATCTGCTACCATTGGAGAACCATTTTTGGCAAAGGCAATTATAGATTTTTCTTTAGCAGCAAAAATATCGTTTAAAGATGTCTTGTACTCTGAATCACCATTGGAAAATATTATAGTTCCTTTACTGCCGGGTAGCGCAACTTTTTCTTTTAAGAAATAATCAAGGTCAACACCTTCATATAAATCCTTATAAACATTGTCACCTTTTTTTACACTATAATTTGACTTTACTTCAGCTTTTAATTTTTCTACATTTTTTACATCACTGCCATAGATCATATTTTCAATATTCACTACGGTAAAGTCTTGAGTCTTTAATACATTACCATCCATACCTATAACTTTTATTGCAACTTTTTCCTTTGCAAGAGCATTATAAGCTTTATTGGGATTTCCATTATGGGTACTGTAGTTAATATCTTTTCCAATTATTATTTTATCAAGGAGCTTTGCCTGTCTGGAACCATTGGCGTGATAATATTCAGTTTTGCCCGAAATAATTCTTAAGGGCCCACCGTCATTGCCTAGTCCGCTCTTATAGCCATTCAAGGTATTTTTTATTACATAGGGATATCCGTTAACTCCATAGGCTACCAAGACAGGGAATCCAGTGGAGCGCAAATCCTCCGAATCCTTGGATATATATTTACCGTCATTTAAATCTGCCGCATTCTTTTCGTAATACTTAAATAGATTAGGATTGGATATCTGTGCCAAAGTAAATTTGTCGAAATCCTTGTATCCGTCAGTGGCGCTAAATTCAACTAAAGTCTGGGAATCTATACCTTTTGACATAGACTCAGGTATTCCAGCTTTTTTCAAAAGCTCCCAAAGCTTAACTCCTTCGTATTCGTTGACATACCAATAATTTGAGTTGGATAAATTGTATTCGGCTCTATAGCCAAATCCATTTGGATCCGGTTTTCCATCTTTGTACTTAACCATGTCTTCAATTTCTTTAACAGTATAGTTAACTTCTCTTCCCAGTTTATCTCCGGTTAAAGTAATTATATATTCAGAGTTTTCCGGAGTATTATAAGGTGTTTTATCATGTTTATATCCGGGCGTGGTCTTTTCCGCTGCATAGATATAAGCCATATTTGCAAATTTTTTATAATCTGGATTGGGATCTTTATCAAAAACGGTTTTATCATAGACCAATTTAATACAGCCATCATCATTACCCAGTGCTGGATCTATGCCAGCTTCATCATCGTATACAAAAGGCTTGATATTGGAGCCATCTACATTTCCTGTACCGTAGGCAACTATTATGGGCCGCCCTGCCGCTTCAGCTTTTTTAATTTCATCTAGAGTAAATTCCAGTTCTTCATTGGTATCTCTAACTCTATTTTTGATGATGATTTTATAAGCAGAATCTATAAGTTTAATACCTGTTTCGCCGGAAGTCATATTTTTAAGTAAGTATTCAAGCCTTACACCTTCGTATTTCATTGTAGTTTCTTTGCCATCTCTTATATCTGTATAATCGCCGCGGAATATACCTGCATTTTCATTTTCAACTTCTCTGATGGAAAGAGGTATGCTGGCTTCTAGACCAGGTCCTTCAAAAGTAAGAGTGGCTCCGGTTATTGCATCAATATTAAAGGGTTCCTTACCAGATAGTCCACCGTTTGTAATATGCTTAAAAGGACTTTTCGTTAAATCAATGCCACTAGAAGGTATAACTTTTATTTCATTTATAAGTTTTAACAAGGAACCATTTTGCTTGTATATTCTGAAATACCCTTTAATTGACTCGTTACCTTTGGCAGTATCTAAAATCCCTGCAAGATCCTTAGAATTGCTACCAATTTCATAAGCTAGTATGTATTGGCTTTTTGAATCCTTAATATCTTTTACTGTAACAGGGTCATTTGGATAATTATCTGCAGATATAAATTCAATTTTATCTTTATCATTAAAACCTTTTAAAAGCTCAACTAAAGGTACACCTACACAATAATCAGTTTTGCTACCGCCTTTTGTCTCATAAGACCAATTGCCAGAAACTCTTGGCATAAGTAATATTTCTGCCCTTGTATAATCCTTGCCAGCTATATTTATAACTGTGGGTAGTTCGTCACCAACAACTATTTTTTGTATGGTTTTGTTGAAAAGGGGATTGCTCATTTCCTTTACATTTTGTTGACCTAGCATTAATAAGGGTGCATCTTCATTAGTTAATTTTTCTAAAGAAGCGGCCTTGGGAACAACTTCTGCCCTTCCTCTGTCTCCAGCCCTTTCAAATGCTATTATTGTATCAACAGCTACTTTACCTGAAGTATCATCAGCTGCCAGTTTGGGGAAGTAATATCTTTCTACGCCAAAACCGGGAGTGATTAGCTTTTTAGATGTTGTTGAATCACCTTTATGATCAGGATCGAAAGTTACAGCATAACCATCTTGGGCCAAAAATCCAATTTTGTATTGGTTATATTTGTCTGCTTTAAAACTGGACTTTTCAAATAAATCTTTTACTTTAACACCTTTGCCCAAATAAATGCTTTTAGTGGGAGTAGTGTTAATTGTAGAATAGAGATTAGCCCCGCTACTCAATTCTTCCAGTTGGGATTTAGTATAAGACTTCTCATTAGCCAGTCCTATACCTTGACCTGTTACCACCAGTATTGGTTCTTCTGTCTTTGGAGCCCAGGAATCAGCATAAACTATGCCTAAAGATGAAAAAACCATAGTTAATGCCATAAGTAAAGCTAGTCCCTTTTTAAAGAAAGCCCTTTTTGTTCTTGTATTATTCAAGTTTTCTCCTCCTTATAAGTTTTTGAAAATAATAGATTTTTTTATTTCATCAATCACCTCTTTGGAAAGTTTTCTAAAAATAAAAAACTTCTTTATGTAAAAAGAAGTTAAAATATTTACTCCTTTTCACATTGGAAGGCATAGAAGTTTCCAACTATACCCTATCGTTTTACTTGCCATACTTGATTGTTTAGACAAGTAAAATCGGAGCATTTCTTATTTAATTTTTCAAAAGTTAATAAATCTTTATCATAGATAATTATAACCTTAAATAATTACCAATTCAAGCAAGAAGCGTTAATAGTTACTGTCAAGATAGCCGAATTCTATTTTTTTAAGATTATAATATTTGCTAGAATTACATTGTGTTTTTTCTCCCGCTTCTTCTTCTTTTTGATTCTTCTTTACTCCAACGGAGGAATTTTCCCATTTGCCTTAATGGTTTTTGCGAATGTTTTTCATAGCATCTTAAAAACTCTCCCATTATTAAATGCTTCTCTCTTGTAAAGGAAGGGCTATTTGTAAGAATAAAAAAACAGATATTTGCCAAGTCATATCGTGGATCCCCATGTCCCATTTCTTCAAAATCAAGGCCATAAATTTTATCACCATTAAAAATAAAATTCCTAAGGTTTACATCCATCTTCAAAAGGCTAGTTTTACCATTTTCAATTTTATGTAAGTCTGCCATCCACCGGGCAAATTCATCAATCCATTTACCCATAGATTGTTTTTCTAACAAATCGCATACTATCTCCCCAGGTATATACTCTAGTATTAACTTATCATAATCCTTAAAAACCACTTTTGGAACAGCTAGCTTATTTTTCTTAAGATATTCTAGGTTTTGATTCTCTTTTTCTAAAACATCTAGACTTTTTTTATACTTTTTCAATATATATAAATTTGACTTATTAAAATTAGCCTCTGATGTCTGAGCATCCACCATTATAGCCACTTCATTTTTCCATACATCTTTAATTTCAACCTTATAAACATTATTACGCTTGCTATAAAGTTTCTCTAGCAGTCTAATGTTCAAAAAATCACTTCCAATCCATTGACATTTTAATAGCCAAATCAGCAAGCCTTTCTATTTCAGTTAAAGAGTTTATAGCTGGCAGGTTTTTATAGGATTTAATTTCATTACTTATTACACCGCTTATAGCAAAAACATCATCATTTATTCGCTTTTCTATGTCCTCAATGGAAGTTGAACATAGAATCCTAGGCATGGAATAGTCGGAGGTCCCTTCAAATATTACAAAATCTTGGGTGTAAAAGCTTAATATCTTCGGTATAGATAGGCGTCTTTGGTAAAGTATATCCGTTTCATAAAGTCCGCGGGCACTTACCAATTCCGCCCCTGCCTTTCTATGTCTATCTGTATTGGAGCCTTCTGTATCTATGGCAAACTGCTCAAAGTGTATATCTTTTACTGAACCCACAGTATAAGCTCGCTTTATAAGCTCCCTTATTAAATTTTCAATAGTTGTTGTTTTCCCTGATTTGGAATAACCGTATACAGAAAATATTTTCATGTGAATCTCCTTTCAGTTTTATCACACAGTAAAGTAAAAGCCTCTTATATAATATAAAACACTATCATCCCAATTAAAAGAAAAGTAGCGAAAATGGCTATATAATCAATAGCTTCTATTTTCATTTTAATATATGAAGTCCTATCTGGGTAAGCCCTAAATCCTCGACATTCCATAGCAGCAGATATATAGCGGGCCCTTTTTAAAGAATTTATTACGGCAGGTGTTAATACATATGAATACAGTGAAAGTTTTTGCCTTAAGGGTACTTTCTTAATATTTACTCCTGCTAATTGTATAGCAATAATTGAATCTATAAACTCCTCCCTAAATAAGGGTAGAAACTTCATGGAGATTAATACCATATATGCAATTTCATAAGGCAATTTCATAGCTATAAGTCCATAAACAATATTTAATGTACCAGCAGAAGCTATTATAAGGGCGGAAATTATGATTATTGTCATTCTAAGTATTATGGAGACACCAGTTAAAAGCCCGTAAGTCGTTAATATATTTAAGCCTCCTATTGAAATTAAAGGGGAGCCTCCCTTGAGAAATATACTTTGAATAACTATTATGAAAAAAAATACATATAAAAATCTTCTGATTTTCTTTAATGATTCATAAACAGGTAAAGAGAGGACCATGCAATATCCTATAGTTAGCAGCAAAAGCATAAGAAGCCCAAAAATATCTTTAATAATTACTGCAACACTAGAGATTATAGCCACTATTATAAGGCGCGTTCTTCCATCCAAATTTATCATAAAAGTTCAACTCCTTTATCTTTAAAAATAAGGAGTTTATCAACATTTCTATGCAAAAATTCCCTATTGTGACTTATTATAATATAGCCTTTATTTTTATCTTTTATAAGAGAAAGATATTTTTCGAAATTTATTAACCGTAAAAGGTCCAGGCCTGTAGTAGGCTCATCCATTATCAAAAAATCTACATCCCTGGATAATACTGAAGCAAGGACCAATCTTTGTTTTTGACCTAAGCTTAAATTAAAAGGCAAATCATTTTTATGATCTGCTAAATCAAACAAATCAAGATGATAGTTGATTTTATCTTGGACATCTCTATCATCTAGGGTGTTATCAAATTTATAGGGAAAATACATTTGCTCCCAAACTGTAGGTGCAAAAATTTGCTTTTCAGGATTTTGAAATATAAAGCCAACACTTTTTCCTATTTCAGCTAAAGCCATATATTCAATATTCTTTCCTTCAAGTAATATCTCACCGTAATTTGGCCTTAGAACACCCATTAAAAGTTTTACTAAAGTAGTTTTTCCGCAGGCATTGGGGCCCATAAGGCCTATTCTTTCATCCTTATTAATTTTTAAAATTATATCTTCTAAAATAATCTCAGATTTGGGATAGGAAAAAGTCATTGAGTTTATTTTGTAAAAGCTCATTAGCCATGTCCCTCCCTAGAGTTTCTTTTATTTTACCGGATTCCATTAAATAAATATAATCAGCAATCATAAGATTTTTTATATTATGATCAATAAATATAATAGTCTTACCCAATTCCTTGAGTTGACTTATGGTATCTATAATAAGACTCTTATTATCATCATCCAGATTTGATAAAACCTCATCTAAAATAATAATATCCGGATCCATACTGAGAACTGAAGCTATTGCAATCAAGTGTTTCTCGCCGCCGGATAAGCTAGAAGGATTTTTATATCTCAACTTTTCAATTTTTAAATCCTTTAAAACTTTTTCTATGATTGTATCTATTTCATTATAGGATAGGCAAAAATTTTCCGGTGCAAAGGCAATTTCTGCTTCAACAGTAGGCAAAAAAAGCTGATTATCAACCTCCTGAAAAACTATGCCTATCTTTTTGGCCAAAGTGGAAAGAGCTTCTTCCTTTATATTTTTACCCTCTAGTAAAATATTTCCTTCCGTTATACCTGCTAGGCTTTTAGGGATGGCACCGCATAAAGCAAAAGCCAAAGTACTTTTGCCACATCCGCTAAGGCCAGCTATAGCATTGATAGTATTTCTCTTTATTTTCATATTGATTGAGTTCAAAATATAAGGACTGTTAGCAGAGTATCTGAATTTTAAATTATTAACTTTCAAAATATACTTCATTCTAAGCGTACCTCATACACATATTTACACCATCTCTGGGCAAAAACATCAGCAGTTGCTATCATTTGAAAAGGACCACTGCCACCTTTTTTCATAGTGCCAAGGGCTTTGCCATCCTTCTCATAAGCCAAAAAAACATTTTTCCTCCTGGACAGTATCTCTTCAGTGCCAAGAGCTATGACATAGCCATCAAGGCCAGAAACTATGACCTTTGAATAAGAAGCAATTATATCATCATCTATATTCGCCCTATTAAGTACGCTTTTTAAAAGCACACCTTTATATGTTCGGGGTGTGGGGCCTGTTGTGGAGGTATCTTCTGTAGCCCGAAAGTCTTTGCTTTCTAGGGAAGTAATTTCTTCAAAATTTAATTGAGTAGAACTATCTCCTGCTATAAAAGTTATAGTGCCCTCATTCTCTGCATGGGGCCCCATGTTTTTCATATTAATATAGGCCAGTATCAAAACCATAATAGATAATGCGAAAATTACAGTTATTAATTTTTTATTTTTCATTACTTACCTCCAAAATCTTGAAATTCTTATATAAATGAATCCATCCAATGAATATTACAGTTTTCAGCACAATTCACAACTATTGCCTTAAATTTAGCGCCTAGTATAATAGCCACTGGATCTAGAATTTATTTAATTATATTACTTTTATCCAATTGTTTCATTATTCTATAGGCAATAAGCCCTCCAATGCCCCCGGATAAAGAAGCCACACTGAGAGTTAAAAGCATTGGTATTAGAGGTAATCTAAAAAAAACTAAAGATGATAAAAAGGTGCCCATAATATTTGCAGCAAGGCCTAAAAGGAAAAAACCAGAGGGGGTAAGGGCTTTATCTTTAATAATTACTATAATAATATCCGTCATTATACCGGGCAATGTATAGGTAATTATGCTTATGGCTCCGTGGCTTCCATAGACTCCTGAGATAATAACTAATAGGGCTTGTACCAATCCGATTAATGTGGGTGTTCCCTTTTTTTTCGTTATAGCAAATCCAAGAACTATCCATAGCATATAAAAGCCACCAGCAGCAGCACCGCCGGGGATATAAAGGGGGCCTGTAATTATATGCACCAAAGGCACAATAATAGGTTTTATTGCGATGCCCAAAGCAGATGTTAATGCAATAACAACCAGGTCAAACATGGTAAATTTTTTTAAAAACTCTCTCATATTATATTATTCACTTTCTTTTTTCAATCTAACTTTTAAAATATTAATTCTTTTTTCTACTTTCCACTTTTTACGATAATCGGTATAAACAAATCCTCCGACAAGAAAAGACCATGCATACCCCTACCATCCCCAGTATCGTGCATACCATGATCCGATGTGATTATTATATCACCTTCGTAATTTTTAACAATATCTTGAATATAATTATCTAAAACACTAAGTTGCTCTAAAGCCCTGTCAGAATAGGGCCCATAAAGATGGGCTAAATCATCATAGGAATGAAAATGTACTAATAATATATCCTTTGGTTTTTTTATTTCTTTTAATGTATATCGATATATTTCATCATCAATAAAACCATCCTTGTTATCATCAATATTTAGGATGGTTTCCACATCACAAGTTAAGATACGAATATCTCCTTCGATAAGCTTTGATGTTTTCCCCATACTATCAGCGATTTCAAACATAGATTCAACAGGCATAGTCTTTTTTTCTCTATCATGTATTGTAGTATATTTTGGAGTTTTTCCAGTTACCATGGATGCAAAAGTAACATCAGTAATAGGCGGATACGTAGTTATTGCTTTGTCGCCTTTATCCAATGATGCCATATAGGGGATAATATTGTTTTTCAAAGCATGTAAGTATAGATCATATCCTAGGCCGTCAATATATATAATTAATATCTGCTTGTCATTTGAAAGGGATTCTAAAGTCATATCTTTTATATCCATAATACTTTTTCTTGGGGGATTTTCTATAATTCCTATAGGATTTTGAATCTTTTCCTTATTTGTTTTAACAATTATATTTTTACGCATATTTTTCCTAATTGAGACTATTTCATCTGCAAATACAATATCCCCGTCATTAGTATATATAGCATATTTTTCGTTTGTGCTTTCCTCTTCCTTTATAAAATCTATTTGGCTTATATCTACCTCTATTGAGTAAAAAAGATTAAAAGAGAGCCGTAAAACAGCTAATATTACTAAAGCAAGTGAGATATGCTTTTTTTTCATAATATATTACCCCTAACAAAAATAAATATAATTACTAGATATTATAAATTTCTACATTTTATTTTTTTTTCCTTCAAAAGAAAAAATTAATTTAAATGATTATAAAAAAGAAAAATGTTAATATATGATTGAACGAATATAAAATAAAAAGAGGCGATAGGATGAATCTAGTAAATACAATAAGCAAAGAGCTAAATATTAAAACATGGCAGGTAGAAAACACTATAGAGCTAATAGATGGAGGCAATACAATACCTTTTATAGCAAGGTACAGAAAGGAACAAACAGGTGAGCTAAGCGATACGGAGCTTAGACAATTAGGTGAAAGGCTCGAATACCTGAGAAACCTGGAAAATAGAAAAGCTGAAGTTATAAGGCTAATTGATGAGCAAGGGAAGCTAAATGATGAACTCAGGCAAAGAATAGAAAGTGCAAAAATCCTCCAAGAAGTTGAGGACTTATATAGACCCTATAGACCGAAGAAAAGAACAAGAGCTTCCATTGCAAAAGAACGAGGTTTAGAACCTTTAGCCATTTTTATAGGAGAACAAAAGGAAAGAGATATTAGCTTGGAAGAAATGGCGGCAAAATACATAAACCCGGAGCTTGGTGTTGAAACAGTGGAAGATGCTATAAAAGGCGCTTCCGATATAATAGCTGAAGATATTTCCGATAATGCAGATTATAGGAAATTTATCAGAGAGTTGACTTTTAATCTGGGTATTATAAGTACTAAAGGATTGACTGAAGAAAAATCCGAATACCAAATGTACTATGATTATGCAGAACCTATAAAGAAAATACCACCTCATCGTGTTTTAGCCATAAATAGAGGGGAAAAAGAAAAGTTATTATCTGTAAAAATTGACCCGCCTATAGATAGAATAATACCAAAACTTGAAGGAAATATAATTATTGAAAGATCACCCTTTAGCTCGATGCTAAAGGATACCATCAAGGATTCATATGATAGGCTTATTTCTCCTTCTATAGAAAGAGAAATACGAAATGAGTTGACTCAATTAGCGGAAGAACAAGCTATAAAAGTCTTTGCTACAAACTTAAAAAACCTTTTACTGCAAGCGCCGATAAAAGGAAAAACCGTCATAGGTTTTGATCCTGCCTATAGGACAGGTTGTAAAATAGCTGTACTGGATGATACAGGTAAGCTTTTAGATACTGCGACAGTATATGTAACACCACCCCAAAGCAAAGTGGAGGAAGGGAAAGAAGAATTAAAAGAACTTATCAAAAAGCATAATGTGGAAATTATTTCTCTGGGCAACGGGACTGCATCAAGGGAGTCCGAACAGATATGTGCAGATATAATTAAGGAACTAGATTTGCCCCTTCATTATATTGTAGTAAATGAGGCTGGGGCTTCAGTCTACTCCGCATCCGAATTGGCGGCAAGGGAATATCCGGATATAAATGTGTCAGTGAGAGGGGCCATATCCATAGGCCGCAGGCTCCAGGATCCCCTGGCAGAATTGGTTAAGATAGATCCTAAATCCATAGGAGTAGGCCAATACCAACACGATGTATCCCAAAAGAATCTATCCGGCGCCCTAAATGTTGTAGTTGAGGATTGCGTAAACTCTGTTGGGGTAGATCTAAACACAGCTACACCGGCGCTTTTGCAATATGTATCGGGGATAAACTCTGCGGTGGCAAAAAATGTAGTGTCCTACAGGGATGAAATAGGCAAATTTAAGAGCAGAAAAGAACTTAAAAAAGTAAAGAAGCTAGGCCCTAAAGCCTTTGAACAATGTGCAGGTTTTTTACGAATTCCTGAATCAAAAGATATATTGGATAAAACGGCAGTGCATCCGGAATCCTATGAAGCGGCCAATAAGCTTTTGGAAAGGCTTGGCTATAACGATAAAGATGAAATATCTTTAAAAAAGGCAATGAAAAAAGTAAATAGTTTGGATTTAAATAAACTATCGGAAGAGGTGGGTGTAGGAGTACCTACACTGCGAGATATAATAAAAGAACTACAGAAACCTGGTAGAGATCCCAGAGACGAAATGCCAAAGCCTATTTTTCATACGGATGTATTGGAAATGAAAGACCTGAGACCGGAAATGATACTGACAGGTACCGTGAGAAATGTAATAGATTTCGGAGCCTTTGTAGATATAGGAGTTCACCAAGACGGCTTGGTCCATATATCTCAGCTATCAGATAAATTTGTAAGCCGACCTATGGACGTGGTGCAAGTGGGAGACATAGTGAAAGTTAGGGTGCTGGAAGTGGATATGGATAGAAATAGGATTAGCCTAAGTATGAAAGGACTTAATTAAAAATGATATATAAAATTGTTAAGGGCTGTACTCTTACAATAAAATAGGAAATGAGGGGATAAACATATGAAAAACAGATTAAAAGAAAAAATGTTAATGGGCGACAAGCTACTAGGAACATTTTTTCATTTAGCTAGCAATACAGCAATAGAATGCCTTGGATTAGCGGGATTGGATTTTTTAATAATTGATACGGAACATGGGCCCTTTGAAGTAGAAACATCTATGGATTTTATTAGAACTGCAGAGCTGGGAAATATAACTCCCCTTGTCAGAATAAAAGATGTGACAAGGCCTTCCGTCCTAAAAATGCTTGACGCCGGTGCAAAAGGATTAATAATCCCCTGTGTGGATACGGTTGAACAAGTAAAAAGCTTAGTGGAATGGGGGAAGTATTACCCACTAGGTAGGAGGGGGTTTTTCCCTGGAAGACCAGCAGGGTATGGCTTTAAAGAATATGCTGCTGATTTAGATACTTATTTTAAAACTTCTAATGAAGAAACTCTTTTGATCCCTCAATGCGAGACTATGGGTTTTTTAAATAATATTGAGGAAATTGTAAATATTGATGGAATTGATGGAATATTTATCGGCCCTTATGATTTATCTATAGCTATGGGCAAGCCGGCCCAATTCAAGGATCCTGAATTCTTGGAAGCTGTATCAAAGGTGCTAAAGGCATGCAAGGATGCAAATAAGTTTTCTTTTATTTATACAGGGAGCAATGCGGCTGCGAGGAGCTACTTTGAAGAAGGCTTTGATGGTGTGGCAGTAAATTTTGATGCTGCCGTCTATATAAATGCTTATAAGGATATTATAAAAGAAATCAGGGGCTAGTAAAACAGGAAATAAAAATATTTCAACTGCTTGTAAAGACTTGCTATAGCCCATATGTACTTTATTATTTTTCTTCCACCGCATATTGCAGCTTAAAATTTATTTCTTTTGTATTCGTAGCAATATTAGCAAGGTCAAATATAATAACTTATATAATGAAGATACTTATTTTTAAAGCATAACGGAGGCTTACTTGAAAAGAAATATAATTAATAAAAGGAGGTTCTAGAATTGAAGAATTTAAGTAAAGAAGTGGAATACATAAGAATAACCACTTTAATGGATGATTATGCTGGCTACGAAACTTCTTTTTACGCCCAACATGGGATTTCACTTTTAATAGATATTTACTCAAATCAGGTGTATAAAAGAATTTTATTGGATGTAAGCCAGGAGGGGAAACCTATACTCCATAATATGAATATTATGGGAATAAAAGCAGAGTCTATTGATGCAATATTTTTAACCCACTGCCATTATGATCATACAAAAGGCCTTGTGGAAATGCTAAAAGCCATAGGGAAAGGGACTCCTGTAATCGGCCATCCAGACATTTTTAGAGACAATTACATTTTGCATCCCTTTATAGAAAATATCGGTATAAGAGAAGAAAACGGAATTCAAGCAATTAAGGAGGCAGGCGGCCAGCTATTTTTAGCAAAAGATACCTTTGAAATTATGCCTGGAGTCTTTTCCACCGGTGAAGTTGAAAACACCACTGATTTTGAGACACATGGTATAGGTGCCTATAATTTGGTAAATGGGATTTTAGAAGAAGACCATATGATAGATGATTTATCAATAATCGTCAATGTAAAAAACAAAGGCCTTGTCATAATAAGCGGTTGCAGTCATGCCGGAATCATTAATATTATTAAACATGCTAGAAAAATTACATCTGTAGAAAAAATTGCTGCCGTAATTGGTGGTTTTCACCTTATCGAAGCTACAGACGAGTGCATAGAAAAAACCGTTGCTGCACTAGATGAGATGGATATTGATTTAGTAGTGCCGGGGCACTGTACCGGACTAAAAGCAAGTGCAGAAATCGCCAAAAGGTTGGGACATAGATTTAGCCAGCTACATGTGGGGAAAATCATTGACATAAATATACATATTGGCTATAATAATATTAAATGTGAATTTAGTCGAAGGTGATTATATGTATCGAAAAAGAGCTATAGAAAAAGTCTTAATGAAAATAAAAAATCAATTTCCTATTTTACTATTAACGGGGCAAAGACAAGTAGGGAAGACTACTTTATTAAGTGAGATTTTTGGAGATAAATATTCCTTTATAACTATGGATGACATCATTGTAAGAAACGAAATTCGCAAAGACCCTGCTTTGTTTTTTAAAAACAACCCTGGGAATCTTATTTTAGATGAGATACAATACACACCTGAAATTTTTCCGTATCTAAAAATGGAAGTTGATAAAAATAAAGTGGATGGACAATACTTGATGACAGGCTCTCAGGTGTTTTCTTTAATGAAAGGCGTGTCGGAATCGTTGGCTGGGCGTGTAGGGATTTTAGAGTTGCAAGGTGTTTCTCTTAGGGAAAGGTACGATATACAATTTAATAGGCCTTTTATTCCAAGTGAAGAATATATTAAAGAAAGGGAAAAGCATATAGTCCCTTACAAAGATATTTGGAACATAATTCATAGAGGATGCATGCCAAGGCTTTCTTATAACGAAGAAATTGACTGGGGTGTTTATTATAATTCCTATATTCAGACTTACATCCAAAGAGACATAAGAGAGCTGACGCAAGTTGCAGATGAAAGTGCATTTTTGATGTTTTTAACATCTATTGCTGCAAGAAGCGGGGAACTTATAAATTTTAACTCAATTGCACGGGATATAGGTGTAAGCAATGAGACTATAAAAAGATGGATATCCATACTTGAAACATCAAGACTTATATATCTTTTGCAACCTTATTATAATAATCATCTAAAAAGAGCAATCAAAACTGCAAAAGTATATTTTTTGGATACAGGCTTGCTGTCCTATCTCACTCGTTGGCCTACTGCAGATACCCTAAAAAGTGGTGCTGCTTCCGGAAATGTTTTTGAAACATTTATTATTAGTGAAATAATTAAGAGTTTTATTAATGCCGGAAAAGTTAATTTACCTATTTATTTTTATCGGGATAAAGATGGCAAGGAAATTGATTTAATCGTAGAACTTGGGGAGGAACTTTATCCTATTGAAATAAAGATGAGTGCCTCTCCTCATATAAATATGGCTAGGAATTTTAGGGTTTTGGAAAAAGTAAAGGATAAAAAAATAATGCCTGGAATCATCCTATGTCAATATGATAGGAAAAGCTGGCTTGATAATGATTTGATAGCACTGCCTATTGAATATATTTAAACGTGGATATATCAGCTTAACTGATTATTAGATGCAAATAGCATAGGAAATGGAGTGTTCAAACTATGAAGGATAAATTAAAAGAAAAATATTATCAGCTGAAAGGATGCTGGGGACTTTTTTAATTTAGCAAGCAATACAGCAGTAGAATGCCTTGCTTTATCTGGCTTGGACTTTTTAGTAATTGATACAGAACACGGGCCCTTTGATGTTGAGACAACGATGAACTTTATCAGAACAGCAGAGCTAAGGAAATAAAATAAGAGGGAAAAGGAGCATAAATACATGGATATAGATGCTATTTTTAAATCTATTAGCAAAGGTAGGGATTTCTATATTTGTTTAGGTGATTTTTTAGATGATTTTTATAGAGGTTCAAATAAGGGAAAAACTTTAATGATAGCTAATGAACCCAAGAATTATAATCTACCTATTTATCAAAAGGCTTTTTTGGCATCTGTAGTTCATAAATTAGCAAATGATTATAATCTAGTTGTTCCTGAATGGGTATTTAAAAAAGAATACTATTCATATGATGAACCATATTTTGATTGTAATGCAAAAGGAAATCTTAGAAAATTATTTTTATATAAGGCGCCTATTGAATTTAAACATAGAAACATTTTTGTTGATGAAAATATTTTGAAAAGAGTATGAAAAACAATGGATAAGGATCAGATTTTGCGGTATATGGAGATCTGAAAGTAGCAACAGTGAAAGCAGAATACTTGCTAGCTATGAAGCTGTTATCTGCAGGAGTAAGCGGACAGGATTATGAGGGAATTGGAGGAATACCATGGACACACAAACTATAAAAGACTTGGAGAAAAGACTTTGGGATACAGCAGACGACCTTAGGGCAAATACAGGGCTAAAATCATCGGAATATTCCACTCCTATTTTAGGATTGATATTTTTAAAATTTGCAGACAGCAAATATGGTGAATATGAAGAAGAAATAATAAAAGAATATAATGAGTTAAAAGGAACAAGAAGAGAAAAGACCATGGAGGAAATCGCTAAAGAAAAATGTGGATTCTATTTGCCTGATAAATCCAGATACAGCTATTTACTCGATCTAAAAGAGGAAGAAAATATAGCGGGCGCAATCAAAGAAGCTATAGAAGAAATGGAAAAGCATTCTCCGGATTTGGCAGGTATTTTGCCTAAAAATAGCTATCACAATTTGAGCAAAGAGGACAATAGCAAAGTGTTAAATAGGCTTTTGCGAAATTTTAACGATATACCCACAGATATAGAAAATGATATCTTTGGTGAGATATATGAATACTTCTTAGGCAATTTTGCCTTGGCCGAAGGACAGGGTGGGGGCGAATTCTTTACCCCCAGAACAATAGTACAATATATGGTAGAAGTGCTAAAGCCTACGGAAGGGAAGATCTTGGACCCAGCATGCGGCTCCGGAGGCATGTTTGTTCAAACCGCCCACTATATAAAAAGACAAAAGAAGAAAACAGGGCAAAATAATAATATAAATCTAAGGGCTTACGGTGTGGAGAAAACCGGGGAAACAGCAAATCTAGCCAAGATGAATCTCTTTTTAAATAATATAAGGGGAGACATTACAGAAGGTAATTCCTACTATGCCGACCCTTATGACTCTTTTGAAAACTTTGACTATGTAATGACTAATCCACCTTTTAATGTAGATAATGTGGAATTAGACCTAGTAAAAAATCAAAAAAGATTCAATACTTACGGTGTTCCTCAGACAAAAGGAAAGAATCCAAAAGTGCCTAATGCCAATTACCTATGGATAAATCAATTTGCTACGGCTCTAAATGATAAAGGCAGAGCGGCATTGGTAATGGCTAACTCCGCCTCCGATGCAGGACATAGTGAAAAGCAAATTAGAAAAGCATTGATAAAAGATGGGATAATTTCGCAAATGGTGGCACTACCTTCCAATATGTTTATAACAGTGACACTTCCAGCGACTCTTTGGTTTTTTGATAAAGACAAGAAGAACAAAGACGAAATACTATTTATAGATGCAAGAAATATATTTACCCAGGTGGATAGGGCTCTTAGAAAGTTTTCTGGAGAGCAGATAAAAAATCTTAGTATAATAAGCAGGCTATATGAAGGAGATTCTGAGAGCTTCTTTGAGCTTATAAAAGAATATGAAAGCAAAAGAGATAGCAGTGAAACGGAAGAAGAAAAGAAATATTTCCAAAAACAGATAGATTGGCTTTTAGAGAGGTTTCCTAATGGCAAGTACGAAGATATAACGGGACTTTGTAAAGTGGCCAAGCTAAATGGGGAAGACGGAATAAAAGATCAGGACTATTCATTAAATCCCGGCAGATATGTCGGAGTGGTTATAGAAGACGATGGAATGACAGCCCAAGAGTTTAAAGATGAAATACTAAAACTTAACGAGGAGTTTAAAGAATTAAATAAGGAAGCCTTAGAATTGGGAAAACAGATTGAAGAAAATTTGGATAAATTGGTGATAGAATATGAGTAAGTGGAGAGAGGTTAGGTTAGGGGAAGTAGCCGATATTAATATGGGCCAGTCACCTAAGTCTATTTATTATAATAATATAGGAAAAGGGATAAAGTTTTTACAAGGCAATAGAACCTTTGGAAGGTTGTTTCCTACGTTTGATACCTATACAACGAAAATTATTAGATTGGCAAAAAAGGGAGACATATTATTTACAGTTCGGGCACCTGTAGGAAATCTCAATATTACTAATGATAATGTTTGTATTGGGAGAGGCATAGCTGCTATAAGAGGGAAAGAAAATCAAAAATTCTTGTATTATAATTTGCTTTATAACAATGTACATCTAAAAAAAGCCGAAAATGGGACTACATATGGTTCAATAAATAAATCAGATTTAGAAGATTTCAGATTCCAAATACCCGACATAAAAACCCAAGAAAAAATAGCCAATATTCTTTCTACTTATGATAAACTTATAGAAAATAACAATAGAAGGATAGAAATATTAGAAAAAACAGCCGAAGAAATATATAAAGAATGGTTTGTAAGAATGAGGTTTCCCGGATATAAGGAAGCTAAATTTGAAAAAGGAATACCTATGGGGTGGGAAATTAAAAAGGTTGGGGATATGGGCAAAGTTGTTACAGGGAAAACTCCATCTACTAATATTCCTGAATATTATGGGGAAGAAATAATGTTTGTGAAAACACCGGATATGACTGGAAATGTATACACTATATATACTAATACATATTTAAGTGTGGCAGGAAGCCTCTATCAAGCAAAACATAAAATACCTGAAAATTCAATTATGGTGAGCTGCATAGGAACCGGGGGGATTGTTTCGATTAATGCTGAGCCTGCCCATACAAATCAGCAGATTAATTCTGTAGTTTTAAAAAATATAAAGCTAAGAGAATGGGCATATTTTACTTTAAAATCAATGAAACAAACCATAGAATTATATGGCGGGACAGGTGCAACAATGACAAATCTAAGTAAAGGTAAGTTTCAAAATTTAAAAGTTTTAATGCCGAATTCGGATATTTTAGAAAGATTTAACTTTTTGTCCATAAGTATCTTTGAAAAAATAAAACTTTTATCAAAACAAAACCAAAACCTTATCAAACAGCGTGACCTACTACTTCCAAGACTTATGAACGGCACTATAGAAGTCAAATAGGGGAGGGATAAACTGTGGGTAAAATTCTAACGGAAGATATGATTGAAAAAGCTTGTATAGAAAAGTTCGAAGCTAATAGATATGAGCATATCAATGCCTTTATTGAAACTGAAAAAGTTTTGACAAATACAAATGTTTTAAGCCAGTTAAAAGACGGCACCGGCAGAACAAATATAAAAGAAGTGATATTGCCTAATATTTTATACGAAAGCCTTAGAGAGAATAACCCACAGATCCCCGAATACATACTGAAAGATATAGTAGAGGATTTAAGAACTTATGTATCCAATAAAGATTTAAAAGATATAAATTATGATAACTATAGAATGATAAAAGATGGAATAAAAGTAGAGTATGAGGAAAATAGAGAACTAAAGCAGGATATTATACGGCTTATCGCTTTTAATAATATTTATAGAAATCATTACACTTTGGTTTCTCAAATGTGGATTAAAGGAGAGAATGGGCATAGAAGACCGGATTTGCTTCTTTTTATTAATGGTCTCCCTTTGGTTTTTATTGAGTTGAAAAATTCCGATGTAAAGCTAAAGACAGCTTATGATACTAATTTTAAGGATTATATAAGAGATATACCTCAACTATTCTATTTCAATCAAATCTGTGTCCTGTCCAATGGGAGAGAAACAAGAATAGGCAGCTATACTGCCGATTATGAGCATTTTTTTCAATGGCTTAGATTGACGGAAGAAGATAAAATAGATAGAAATGCTATTTTTGACTCCGGTACAAGCCTTGAGTATCTTATTAACGGCTTATTTAATCAGGAAAATCTACTTGATTATATTGAAAATTTTATTTTATACGAAAATAAAAGAGAAAAAATAATAGCAAAGAATCATCAATTTTTAGGTATCAATAATTCTATAGAAGCTTTTAAAAACAGAAAAGCTTTGGATGGCAAGTTAGGGGTGTTTTGGCATACTCAAGGCAGCGGCAAATCCTATTCTATGGGCATGTTTGTAAATAAAATAAATAAAAAAATTACGGGAAACTTTACTTTTCTTATGATTACCGACAGAGTTGACCTTGATGGACAATTATATAAAAACTTTCTCAGAACGGAGATTATTTCCAAGGAAGAGTCGGCACAGCCCAAAGACAGCGAAGAGCTTAGGGAATTTTTAAAAACCGACAAACCTTTTATTTTTACTCTTATTCATAAATTCAGATATGATAAAGGAAAAGGCTACCCTGTATTATCAAAAAGGGATGATATAGTTGTCATAGTGGATGAGGCCCATAGGACTCAATATAAAGAGCTGGCGGAAAATATGAGAGCAGGGCTCCCCAATGCCCAGTTTATTGCTTTTACGGGCACGCCCCTTTTAGGCTCTAAAAGGCTTACAAATCAGTGGTTTGGAGATTATGTCAGTGAATATAATTTTGCCATGTCCATTGAGGATGGCTCTACAGTGCCTCTTTATTATACAAGACGAGTGCCGGAGGTGGCTCTTATCAATAGCGATTTGGATGATGATTATTTGGAAATAATAGAAAAAGAAGAGTTAAATGCAGAGGAAGAGGAAAGACTTGCCAAGAATTTTGCTCAGACAAATGAAGTAATAAAAAGAGAGGAAAGACTTGACAAAGTAGCCAAGGATATTGTGGAGCATTTCCCCAATAGGGGTTTTTTGGGCAAAGGAATGGTGGTCTCCGTTGACAAATTCACAGCTGTGAAAATGTATGATAAAGTTCAATATTATTGGGATAAAAAACTGAAAGAGTTATATGAAGAAAGGTCAAAAGCCGAAAGTGATGACGAAAAGGAGAAAATCAAGAAAACCATAGACTATATGAAAACTGTGGAAATGGCTGTTGTAATCAGCGAAGAAGATGGAGAGGAAAAGAAATTTGCCAAGCTTAATTTGGATATAAAAAAGCATAGGCAAAGAATGAAAAAAGTAGATGATAAGGGCCATGATATAGAGGATAATTTTAAGGATTGGGAGCATCCTTTATCCTTAGTCTTTATATGCGCCATGTGGCTTACAGGTTTTGATGTAAAGAGCGCTTCCACTTTATATTTGGACAAACCTATGAAAGACCATACTTTGATGCAGGCCATAGCAAGGATTAATAGAGTTTTCCCCGGCAAAGAAGCAGGACTTATTGTGGATTATTTAAATTTGTTTAAGAATATGAAATCAGCTTTGGGCAGCTATGCCAGGCCGGAAGACGAGAGAGAAATGCCGGTAAAAGATATTGAGGCTTTGATTAATGTATTGGATAATACTATTTTGGAGGCAAAGAAGTTCTGCCTTAGATTAGGCATTGATTTTGATAAAATTATAGCGAAAAAGAAAGCTTTTTCAAAGGTAAAGCTCTTTGAAGAATATTTGGATAAACTATTGGAGAAGGATGAATATAAAGAAAAGTTCAAAGTTTATTCAAATCTATGCAGAAATACTTTTGAGGCTAGCAAACCGGATATATTCGAAAGGAATTGGCAGAATAATTATATATCGCCCATTCTCTATTTGGATAGTATGTTAAAGACTGCTCTTAGAGAGGATAAAATAGAAAATGCAAAGACAGAGCTTGGCAGGACTTTGGATCTTAGTGTAAAAGCCAAAGCACTGGGAGAAGATAATGCCCCAAGCAATTATGATTTGAAAACCATGAAAACATATAACCTTTTATCAATTAAGACAGATGATATAAGAAAAATAATAAAGGAGTCCCCTTATAAGAATATTGAAGTATTGGAGTTAAAGCTTTTCATAGAAGACAAGCTGAAAAAGCTTTTGGAAGATAATAAAACAAGAATTAGCTTTGCCGAGAGGTACAAAGCAATTATTGATAATTATAATTCCGGAAATACTGTTAATGAGAATTATTATGATGAGTTAGTAAAGTTTATTGATGATATAAGAGAAGAAGAAGAAAGGCATATCAAAGAAGGCCTTTCTGAAGAGGAGTTGGAGCTATACGACTTGCTGAAAAAAGATAAGTTAAAAAAAGAAGAAGAAAAAGCCGTAAAGCTTTCAGCCCAGAAACTATACCAGGCTATAATCGCAAAAGATAGCGAAACAAGAATTATAGACTGGTTTAAAGATGTTCAACCAAGAGAAAGAGTCAAGTCAAAATTGAGAGATATTTTGGATGCTTATCTACCCTCTTGCTATGATAAAAATATATTTAATATCAAATCTGACATAATCTTCACTCATATAGTGGAAGAAGCGGCAATGGGGAGGCTGCATAGGGCCGGATAGTTTTTCTTTCACTACTGTCCTAATTTGAGAGAGGCTGCAGTGAAAGAAAATCTAATAAGTGCAATAGGATTAATTAAAAACCACTACTTAAATCAGGGCCCATAATCGAAATAAAGCTTGTCGCTAATTTCTACATAGACAACAAATATTAGCTGTTTTTAATAAAAGTTACTAATATGCTCCAATGCAGGGTACTGGCTACCATAATATTTTTGAATTACTTGTTTAAAAAGTTTGATTTGGGGTGATTCCCACTTATTTTTTAGCACCGACATGTTTATATATATTTTCGGTAAGGGCACATCTGTTTCAAGCAGTATGAAATTACCTTTTTTAAGTTCATCTTCAATATTAACATGCGGTAGCATAGTTATCCCGGCGCCAAAATGCACATAGCGCTTGACTACCTCAATACCCCATAATTCAGTAATGCTTTCGGGGACAATATTCCGCCTTTCAAGATAGTCTTCGAATATACCGCGAAAAACAGAGTCTCTTTGGTTGAGGACAATACCTAAGCCCAAAGGATTACCATAAGATTTTAGATTTACTTTAGTTATATTTACAGTCGGCCCTGCGATTATGCATAAACTAGTATCCTCCATTCTAGTAACATGGAACTGATGATGCTCCTTACCATGATCCATGGTAAAAGCTATATCAACATCTCCATTACGAAGAAGCTGATAAATTTTTGTTACGCTATGCTCGCTATTTATAATAATATTTACTTTCGGGGCAATTTCCCGAAATTTTTTTAATGCCCAGCAAAAGCGGCCAAATGCAAGATCACCCGGCATGGCAACACGTACTGTGCCCTGCAAATCATCGCTATCTACACCAACTGAATCTATCTTTTCCATAATTAACATTAATTCATCTGTATATTTTAATAGCTCATAACCAGTCTGAGTTAATACCATTTTTCTCCCAATATGATCAAACAATTTGGTATTAAGGGAGCTTTCTAAACGGCGCATATGTTCTGTTATCGCTGATTGAGTATAACCCAGCTCTACTCCAGCAGCAGTATAGCTTCCCATTTTTACTATGGTTTTAAAAGTGATAAAGTGTCTGATATCAACATTCATACCCTTTTTCATATATAGACCTCCAATTATATTAAAAAATACATGTTGATTAATTTGCCTTATAATTAGTATATCAAAATTATTGATGGATTCCAACAAAAGCATTAATTTTACAACTAGTACTTTTTATATTATAATATACACAAGAAACATTTCTATTGTTTTTTCCGAGGGTATTATTGATTTTCCGAGGTATTTTTTGTTATGCAATTTTTTACACATCTATACCTAAAGAAAAAATTATGAAAGGGGGGATTTTAGTGGAAAAGAAGTTGATGGAATATTTGGAGAAAAATGAAGATGGCATATTGAAGACATGGGAGGCATTGAATTCCATGCCGGAGATTGCTTTCAAAGAAATAAGAACCTCCGATTTTCTTGCCAAAGAATTATTAGCTTGCGGTTATGATGTTATTACCGGTGTAGGGGGTACTGGTGTAATAGGAAATTTTGATACTGGTAAGCCCGGTCCAAAAGTTGGAATCCGTGCAGATATGGATTCATTGGCTCATGAAATAGATGGGAAACTGGTAAACATACATTCATGTGGTCATGATGCTAATTGTGCTACAGTTTTGTGGGCAGCCAAAGCCTTGATGGCATGTAAGGCATGGACTCAAGGAAGTTTTTTAGTTTTATTTCAGCCTGCTGAAGAAACACTAAAAGGTGCCGAAGCCTGCATTAAATCTGGAAAACTCGATGATTTGGAGTATTTAATAGGTACTCATTTGCGTCCTATGGAAGAGCTAGCAAAAGGGAAAATTTCCCCGGCAGTTCTCCACGGTGCATCAGGTGCCATGGATATTGAAATTCTTGGTGAAAGTGCTCATGGTGCTCGGCCACAACAAGGTGTTAATGCCATAGAAACAGCAGCTACTGTGATAAATGCAGTAATGGGTATACATGTTGATCCGACAATACCTCACTCTATGAAACCGACACAGATTCATAGCGGTAGAAATGCGTTCAATGTGATTCCTGACCGCGTAGAACTAACATACGATCTTCGTGCTCAAAGTAATGAAGCTATGGAGGAACAAAAGGCAAAAATGATCAATGCAGTTAAGTCATCTGCTCTGGCTTTTAATGCCACAGCAAACTGTAATTGGCGTGGGGGCGTACCTGCAGCCCAGCCATCAATAGAGCTTATTGCTTATGCTAAAAAGGCTATAGAACATGTAATGGGTAAGGAGGGTCTAGCAGATACAATTATGACCTCTGGAGGAGAGGATTTCCACAAATATCCCATTGCTATACCCAAGCTCAAATCAACAGTTTTGGGGGTAGGTGCAGATCTTATACCTGGTTTGCACAAACCTAATATGCAATTCGACAAATCAGTTTTATTAACCTCGGCCAAAGTGATGTCTGTATTAGTTAATATGATTTTTAGGAAAAACTAATTTTTATTCAACTAAGAGAAAAGTGGTGATTATTATTAATGCTTACAAAGAGATGATTGAAAAATTAGAAGATGAATTAGTTTCAAATGTATCTGGAAAGAAACTAATGGAATATACAGAAAATATTGCAAGTTGGGTTCGAGTATCAGGTACGCGAGAAGAGGTTGAAAGTTTAGAGTATTGTCAAAAAATATTAGATGATATTGGATATGCCACAGAATTGTCTTACCACCAAGGTTTTATTAGTGTTCCAGTTTCAGCATTTGTTGAATTGCGAGCACCCAAGAGTATATCTTTTAAAGCTATTACTCATCCTTTTGTGCCATCAACACCTGTATCAGGAATTGAGGCCGAAATCGTGTCTGGTAGTTGCCCTTCTAAAGCAGGGAAAATAGTTCTTTCAGATGGCTTACCAGACTATGATGAAGTGAAAGCCGCAGAAAGAGCTGGGGCCGTTGGGATTATTTATGCACAAGATGATTATCTTCACAATGCACCCATATCTCCATTATGGGGTGGTCCCGTTGAAAAAACAGAAAATTTACTGGTTAATATACCTGTGGCATCAATAACAAGAAATGATGGTTCTGTTATAAAAGAATGCATGGAATCTGGTAAAACTGTTATTTATTTAGAAACTGTTGTAGATACAGGATTTAGGAAAGTACCTCTTTTAGAGGCAAATGTTAGGGCAAAAGATACTGATAAGTTTTTACTATTTTCAAGCCATATTGATTCCTGGGATTATGGTGCTATGGATAATGGAGCTGCTAATGCTACTTTGCTGGAATGTGCAAGGTTGCTTATGACTAAAAAAGACTTGCTTTTGCGAGGATTACGGCTGGTTTTTTGGGCAGGTCATTCCCAAGGGAAATTTTTCAGCTCAACTTGGTATGCTGATAACCATTTCGAGGAACTTGAAGAAAACTGCATAGGCCATGTTTATGTTGACTCTACAGGAGGCAAGGATGCAGTTATCATTGAGGAAGCACCAGTTATGCCCCAAACTAGACAGCTTGCCTATGATGTAATAAAAAAGCAAACTGGTAAGGAATTTTTCGGCAAGCGAATAGGCCACTTTGCTGATCAATCTTTTTATGGTGTAGGTTTGACTTCGATATTTGGGACTTTTTCTGAACAGGACAAAGAAAAAACAAAAGATGTCCTTTCATTTAGTCCAAGCCCTACTGTAAAAGCCGGTGGCCTTGGTTGGTGGTGGCACACTGAACATGACACCATAGACAAAATTGATGAAGATATCCTTATCCGTGATACTAAAGTATATGTAGCGGTAATTTGGAGGTTATTGACTGATGCGGTGCTAGCCTATGATTTCCGTGAGTCAGTTACTGAAATGCGCCAGACTGTTGATGGTATAATAGCTAGTCTTGGTGATAGGGCTAACTTCTTGCCAATGCGTGAAAGACTGGATATATTGCAAAAGGCTATAGACGCTTTCTATTTAAAAGCTGAATCAATTAAAGAACCTGGTTCTAAAGCAGATATTGCGAATCAAACTATCCTTGAGCTTTCAAAGAAGATTGTACGCATAGCTTTTCATGGGGATAATTGCTATGACTTCGATTTATCAGGACCAATGTTTCCAATACAGTCTCTCTCTGATTCGGAGCGATTAGCAGTATGTCCCGTAGGTTCATATCGATATTATGTATTGCAAACCCAATTGCTACGAGGATATAACCGAGTTATGGGCTATTTGAAAGAGTCCTTAGTAATTTTAAACGAAGATGCTAAAAAAGCTTTACTATAATTATGTATCGGAGACATGTTCATATTATATAATTTAAGGATTTAATATTTTCATAATAAAATAAAAAATTTATGATAGGAGAAGTGAATATGAAAATTAAAAAAACATCTAAACTATTAGCATTAATTCTTATCCTTATCCTTGCTATTACAGCTTGTTCACCAAAAGCCCCAGCTCAGGATCAGGATCCACAGTCGTCTTTAGATTTGGAAACTGGTGATTATGAATATCCTGAAATGACTATTATTGTTGCCCATCCTTCCGTTACTACAGATGTAAGGCATGCAGGATGGGAAAAAGCAAATGAATACATCATGGAAAAGTCCAATGGCAAGATAAACTTTGATATTTATCCAGCCGGGCAGCTTGGAACAACGCGTGAGACTACTGAAGCAACTTCAACTGGTGCTATTCAAATGTCTCAAAATCCACCATCAAATATAGAACCCTTTGCACCTTTATTGGGGGTTATTAACATACCTTTTCTTTTGCCCAATGATATAGATAATGGCAAAAAAGTTATAAAGGGACCAGCTGGGGATGCACTTTTAGAATCTGCTACAAAAGGACCCTCAGGGGATAGTGGTTTAATAGGTGTTTCACTTTGGGATACACTTTGCTCTTGCTATACAAGCAACAAGGATTTTAGGGATACCGGAGATCTTACAGGCCAAAAAATCAGAATCATGGCATCAAAAATTTCGGAATCCAATATAAAAAGCTGGAATGGCACACCAATCGTAATGGATTTATCTGAAGTGTATACCGCATTACAAACAGGTTCTATTGATGGCCAAGAATCCGGTATAGGTGGCGGAACCTTTAGTAATAAGTATTATGAGGTACAAAAATATCTTTTCAGATTTAACCATGTTAGACCTACTCTTTTGACAATTGCCAATAAAGATTGGTGGAATGGACTTGATTCTGAAGTTCGCGATTTAATCAAAGAAAGCGTTGAAGTAGGCGGTGAGCTTTATGACAAGCTGACTTTAGAAAGAGAAAATGAAGCTCTCGAAGTTATGAGCAAGCATCTTGAAGTTATTGAACCAACTCCTGAGCAAATAAAGAAGTTAAAAGATATGGCTCAGCAGCCTGCCATAGATTTATACCTTGAATCAGTAGGCGAAGATGGCAGAAAACTGTTAGATGCTTTCTTATCTGAAACATCGAAGTACGAGAATTAATAAAGGTAATCTGCGTATAATAATTAACATCCGCCGACATTGAACTAACATTCAATGTTCGGCGGCATTATTGAAAAAAATAATAAAAGATAATGTAGGGTAAGCCATTATTTATGTTGCCTTGCATAGGGTGTGTGGTGCATTTGGCTAATTTGCAAAAGTTGCAATATGAAAGGAGATATCCAGATGAAGAATGCCTTAAATTTATTATATAAGGGATATTTATTTTTGGATGAAGTTTTAAAAAAAATTATTAAAGGATTTTGCGGAACAGCGTTGCTTGTTTTAACTGTTGTTGTTTTTGTAGGGGCTATTAGCCGAACTTTTTTTAACCATTCATTTACCGGTGCTGATGAATTTGCGCAATATTTGATGGTTTGGGTTGTATTGTTCGCCGCTATCCTATGTGTGGAAGCTGACGATTTAGTAAATGTAGATGTGATATTCTATACTCTTCCTGAGCGCTATAAGCCTATTATTCGTATTATGGCTAATACTGTGTCTTGTATATTTTTGGTGATCTTATCCATACTTGCCATAGATACGGTTAAGCGGATTTATATTACAGGAACTCATTCAATAGGATTGTCATTCTTCCCCATGTGGCTATTATATGTTCCCACAACTTTTTGCTTCTTGCTTATGGGCATAGAGTACGGAAAACTAGTAATTAAAGGCATACAAGAGATAACTAAGTTATTTGATGCTGATATTCATTTTTATAAAAAGTTAAAATCAAACGGGAATAGGGGGGATAAATAAATATGTTTAAAATATCACCACGTGGTCTAGTTATAGCACTTATTGTTATTCTTTTGCTGAGCGTTCCTATTTTTATTGGTATGATGATACCAAGTTTTATGTATTTAATGTACACAGTGGGGATGCCATCCTTTTCAGGAGTACAGCAGTTTGTGGGTGGATTAAGTAAATATACAACATTATGTGTTCCTTTTTTTACTTTGGCATCTACGATTATGGGCAGAGGTCAAATAGGCCCGCGTCTTGTGCGCTTTTCTAGAAGTTTAGTGGGACACTATACTGGTGGCACTGCACTTACTACAATTTTGTGCTGTTGCATTATTGGTGCAATTTCTGGAGCTGCTTATTCCGGAATCTTTATTATAGGTTTACTTATGTATGAGGAACTGATTAGGAACGGTTATGATAAAAGTTTTAGTGCTGGGCTGATAACCACCGCAAGCCCTATTGGAATGTTGATTCCTCCGAGTATTATGTTTGTCGTATTTGCAATGAATACAGATACATCAGTTTTGAAACTTTTCCTAGCTGGGGCGACCTCTGGTATCCTTATTGCTATAATATTTTCAATTTATAGTATTATATATGCGAAACGTAATAATATAAAACCCCTAAACCGTGCTACATGGAAAGAAAGATTAGTTGCCTTTAAGGAAGCTGGTTGGGCTTTGGGATTGCCACTTGTAATGATAGGTGGCATGTATTCTGGCATATTTAGCCCTACAGAAGCTGCAGGGGCGTCTGCCGTATACGCTATTGCGGTGGAAATGCTTATATATAAAGGTATGAATTTTAAAGAACTGTTCAAAGTGATTGTTGAATCGGCTAAAACTAGTGCGTCTATTTATTTATTATTGGGTGCTGGTCAATTGCTTGGCTATACTATGACACTAGCAAAGTTACCTCAGGCCTTCCAAAGCTTATTTAATATCAGCACTGCTACAGGTGTTCTTGTTTTAATTAATATAATATTTTTAATTGCAGGTTGCTTTATAAACGGTGGTAGTGCCATTGTTGTACTTATGCCTTTAATAATAGGGCTAGCACAAAAAGTTGGAATCGATATGGTACACCTGGGGAATGTTGTTGTAACCAATCTTTCCATAGGCATGTATACCCCACCTTTTGGTCTATGTCTGTTTGTAAGTTGTAAGACCCTCAAGGTAAGTTTCTCACATTGTGTGCGAGGAACTATACCCTTTATGTTGCTATGCCTGTTAGCTCTAGCCATTGTAACTTTCTTTCCGGCTTTATCTACCGGCTTGCCTTCGTTACTATTTCCAAGCTTATAGCTGAAACAATGGGTTTTTACAAAATAGCTATTAGACCCTAATTCAACAAACCTAGCTATGCGTTTTGCATTTTATTATTACAAAACACAAATTATTTACTATATAAAGAAAATAGGAAAAGATATATTAAAAGGCGTTAATAAATGTGTTATTTATTTTAGAAATACCAAAAAAACTCATATATATTCTGTCAATAGTCAGTACTAAGTATACTAATACTCAGCGCTGGCTATTTTCTTAGGAGTGAAGGCTTTATATATTCCAGAAAGACCCTAAAAAAACACCCTGGCATCCTGAAAATTGCAAGCTTTTTATAAGCCATTATCTACCCAATTATTACAAGCCTAACAATATAAAAGTCAAACTATTTAAAGTGCTTTATTTAATTATAGCAATAATTGAAGAGTTGCTAAAGTTGGGTTAACTTTAGCTGTTAAGTTTTTGGCAAACATGGATATGGATAAATTATTGGAAAAGAATGAATATAAAGAAGAATTTAAAGTCTATTTCAAACTTTGCAAAAATACCTATGTAGCAAGCAAAGCTAATATATTTGAAAGAAAATGGTAAAGGGCAAAAAATATCTTACGATGTACTTGTCTTAATTAAATTTATAAACATCTCAAGACCAGCTTTTGTCGATTCCATATCATGATCATTATATAATAAAGAATGGTTAAAGCCCTCCAAAAATAGGGAGCAATAATCTGCATCTAAATCCGGCTTGATTTCACCGTTTTTAATACCTTCTTCTAAAAACATTTTAAATATATTGTGAACACTGTTTCTCAACATCTCAAGCTCAGGATTTAACGCAATGATTTCTCTTAGCCTCATACTCATACGGCGATATTTGAAGCAATCTCTCGCAAGTTCAAAAAACACTTCTTCTATTTTTTTTATTGCCGAATTTTCATTTTTTAGTTTAATTTGAATAAATTCATTAAGATCTTCTAATTCGCTTTTGTATATAGCAATTAATAAGCTTTCCTTGGAAGGAAAATAATTAAAAAATGTAGCGTAGGATACATCTGCTAATTCCGATATTTCATTAATAGTTGTATTATCAACACCTTTTTCTTCAAAAAGCTGCTGAGCAGCCCTTAAAATTGTATATTTGCAATCTCGTTTTTTCCTTTCTCTTCGGGTCAAAACTAAAATATCTTCCATAAAAAATTTTCTCCTTTAAATTACTAATAAATTTGCTAAAGACCCTTACTTAAGTCTTTTCAAAAAAAATTGCCATTTCTATAAACTATATTATCACATATTGACTTAAATAGCGACATAGTATATTATTATACTATAAGTATAAAAATATATAAAACTCTATATATTATAGAATATTCTTATAATACACTAGCATTAGTAGTAAATTTATTGGATACATATTAAAAAGAGTACATTTTGAAGGGTCAGCATATATAGCCAGCGCTTATAAGGGAATTGCTATAAATCACTTACACAGTCAATGGGCATGAACAAAAAAAATAAATAATATTATAGAAAAGGAGATGATGTAAGGTGAAGGTCATTGCCTACGATATTGGCACAACAGGCTTAAAAACTTGTTTATTCCACATTTCTGCTAAAGATAGTGTGCAGCTAATAGAAGGCGAGGTAGAGGACTATGAGCTATATATCTTAGAAAATGGCGGAGTAGAGCAAGAACCTACCCAATGGTGGGATGCTATGGCCAAAAGCACCAGACGCTTATTAGAAAAGACGGGAGTAGACAAAGAAGAAATTAAGGGAATTTCTTTTTGCTCACAGATGCAAACTTTAGTCATGGTTGATAAGGATGGAGTGCCACTTCGGCCATCCATGAGCTGTATGGATACCCGGGCTGATAAGCAATTCGCCAGGTACATGAAAAAGGGCATCCAAGTCGAAGGTTTGAATTTATACAAAGTATTACGTTTTTTAAAAACTACTGGAGTTGTATCTGCTAGTACTAAAGACCCCTTATGGAAATATCATTGGGTGAAGGGTAATGAACCGGAAATTTTTAAAAAGACTTATAAGTGGTTGGATGCAAAGGAATATCTAACAAATCGGGCAACAGGAGTAATGAAAGTCAGTCGAGATGTTGCAAGTGCTACATTTCTATATGATGTTAAAAAAAGAGTCTGGAGTAAAGAACTATGTAAAATGTTGGATGTAGATATGAATCACCTTCCAGACCTATGTGATTCTACAGATAAGGTAGGTGATCTATTAGCCAAAGCAGCGGAGGAACTAGGTCTAAAAGAAGGGACTCCCGTATTTTCCGGAGGCAGCGATGTGAGTCTTTGTCAAGTAGGCTCAGGGTGCCTAGAAGTGGGAGACGCGAACTTTTACTCCGGTACATCAGGTTGGGTCTGCACTACTGTAGATAGGCTTCATCTTGACCTGGGAAATATCATTGGCGCGTTAGTAGGTGCCGATCCTGAGACATTTTGCTATATTGCGGAGCTAGAGACTTCCGGCAAATGTATGGAATGGGTAAAAGATCGAATTGACTTACCGGAAATGGACTATGATGGCTTAATTGAATATATAAAAGATACACCAGCAGGTAGCAACGGAGTGGTTTTCTCTCCTTGGATGCACGGCAATAGATGTCCTTTTGAAGATCCCTATGCAAGAGGATTATTTTTTAACTTAGGTCTGCATAATAAAGGTAGTGACTTGGTAAAATCCGTTATAGAAGGCGTATGCTTACATATGAGATGGATGCTGGAGGCTACTGAGAAGACATTTAAGACAACAGCTGCCGTTAGATTTACCGGTGGTAGTGCTATGTCAAGTACTATTTGTCAGATCCTATCTGATGTAATAGGGCGGGATGTTGAGACCATAGAAAACCCCAGACATATAGGAGCAACAGGAGCCGCTGCTTTAATGGGTGTAAGTTTTGGTTTAATACCGGATATAAAGGAAATAAAGAAATTTATAAAAGTAACGAATACATATAAGCCAAATAAAGAAAACAATAAATTATACAATAAAATATATCCCGTATTTAAAAGCCTATATAAGGATAATAAAAAATCCTATAAAATACTCAATTCATAATAAAAAATATACAAGGAGATGATTTTTGTGAAAAAAGGATATAGTGTTTCCAAATGGCCAGATGTTGATTTAATCAATGAAAAGATGGATAAGTTAATTAATGATAGGCTTTATGAAATCAAGCCTGAAGCTATGGAAAGATATCTAAATTATTTTGAAACAAAGTGTAAGAAATCAAAAGCTTTAAATGAGGAAGCCAGGCAGTATATACCCGGTGGAGTCCAACATAATCTTGCATTTAACTATCCCTTTCCCTTAGCAATTGATCGTGCTGAAGGTGCTTACCTATACGATGTGGATGGGAATAGGTATGTGGATTATTTACAGGCAGGGGGCCCAACCTTACTAGGCAGTAACTATTTACCAGTAAAGGAAAAGGTCATCGAGGTATTGCATAAACATGGGCCGGTAACAGGCTTATTCCATGAATATGAACTAAAGCTTGCAAAACTTATTAGAGAATATATGCCATGGGTAGAGCAATACCGTTGCTTTGGCAGTGGTACTGAAGCAGATATGGCTGTTATCCGCCTAGCCAGAGTGTTTACTGAAAAGAAAAAGATTGTTAAGGCTGGCGGAGCTTATCATGGCTGGAGCGACCAGTTGGTATACAGCCTACACATCCCTTATACCAAAACTTACGAAGCTCACGGCATTCCCGAAGAGGCAACAATTCATACAAAAGAATGCTATCCGGGAGACCTAGACTCCCTGCGTAAAGTTCTTGAAGCAAATGAAAAAGAAGGGGGCACTGCAGCAGTTATCTTAGAGCCTTTTGGACCAGAAAGCGGCACCAGGATGACACACTTTGATTACTGTGCAAAAGTTAGAGAGCTTTGTGATGAATTTGACACTCTACTTATATTTGATGAGGTAGTTACAGCATTTCGTGCAGGTCCCGGAGGAGCCCAAGGATATTTTGATGTAAGGCCTGATTTGACCGTCTTTGGAAAAGTAGTTTCAGGGGGATATCCCATGGCCGGTGGAATCGGTGGTCGTGAGGATATTATGTCATCTATGGCTGCAGGTGTTAAGGCCGGGAAAAAGCGTGCATATGTAGGTGGGACCCTTACAGCAAATCCCCTTAGTTGCGCTGCCGGATACTATGCCATAAAAGAAATTATTGAGCAAGATGCTGCTAGAAAAGCTGGAGAAAATGGAGATAAATTATGTGCCGGTATTCAAGGCTTAATTGACAAATATGAACTACCCTTCGTGGTATGGAATATAGGTTCAATAATTCATTTTGAAGTATCAGGGGTTATGTACTTATCCGTTGAAGATCCGGATATTTTCAAAAAGATTCCCCAAAGGCAACATAATATAGAAGAGTTTGGAGCAGCCCTAACTGCCAATGGTGTTATTACTCTTGCAGGAAGCCGCATTTATACTAGTATGGCGGATAATGATGAAACTATTGCAGAGACACTTCAGTGCTTTGAGGAAGTATTTAAAAATATAGAAAAATAAAAAATAGAAAACAAAACTACGGATTGGCACGTAAGGGATTTAATCCGTGCTAATCCGTGGCCATATAAGCTTGGCTATAAGAAAGGAGAATAAAAAATGCAAAGGAAATTAGATATAGAAAATATGGGTCACGCCTTTCCTGAGGTAGCTTTTTCTGAAGACTATATTATAGGAACCTTCCAACTGCGGATTAAAACCAGTAATATAGAAAAATTAGCAATGGCTATAGCAGATGAACAAGCCACAGGCACTTGGATAAAAGTAGGTGCTGATTCTTTAGAAAAGAAAAGAAAACATGGCGCGAAAGTAGTATCAATATATGAAGTACCTGACACAGGAGCAGATATTGTAGAGGATTTGCCACCTATGTATATTATTCAAATAGCTTTCCCTATAGGGAATATGGGCAACAGCTTCCCCATGATGCTAACTACTTTATTTGGAAATATTTCAGCAGCAGGCATGGTAAAAATGATTGATTGTGCATTTCCTAAAAAATATATTGAACAATTTCAAGGACCAAAATTTGGCGTAGAGGGAATACGAGAAGTACTAGGTGTTAAAGATAGACCCCTTTTAAATGCAATGATAAAACCCAATCTAGGCTGGACCCCGGAAGAAGGTGCCGAGATCTTTTATAATGCTGCCAAGGGTGGAGTTGATATAATAAAAGATGACGAACTATTGCCGGCAGATGAAAGCTACTGCCCTTTAGAAGAAAGAGTAAGAAGATTTATGGAAAAAGAGAAAATGGTATTTGAAGAAACAGGAGAACATACTCTCTATTCAGTAAATATTACCGATCATATTGACAAAATAAAAGATAATGCATATAGGGCCATAGAATACGGGGCCAACTCTATTATGCTTAATACTTATACAGCTGGGCATGGTGCTCTGCAGATGTTGGCGGAAGATCCTAATATAAATGTGCCTATTTTAGCACATGTGGACTTTGCCGGAGCTTATGCTGGGGCTACTTATACAGGAGTTGCTGCACCACTATTAATAGGTAAATTCACCCGTCTTGCTGGAGGAGATTTCCAAATAAACGGCCACCCATGGGGCAAGTTCCCTATAGCCTATAAAATGTTTTATAGAAGTTTTAAATTCTTTACCCAACCATGGTGGAATATTAAGCCAATGATGTATGCTTGCTCCGGTGGAACAACACAATTAGTTGTAAAGAATTGTATTGATGCCCTAGGTACCGATATTATTTTAGCAGCCGGAGGCGGAGTCCATGGCCATCCCGATGGCAGTGAAGCTGGTGCCCGCTCCATGAGGCAAGCCATAGATGCAGCAATTAAAGGAATTGACCTTATGGAATATGCTAAGACCCATAAAGAGCTTATGCGTATGGCACAAATGTTAAGTCCAGATATAATGAAAAACTTTGACTTAATGAAATAGAGCGTAAGAGAGCTTACAGACAATTAGCCATGTGAACAATAATCGCAGCAAATATAATAATCTGATTATAGTAAATAATTATATCTTCTGGTTTGCAAGTTATGTACTGTAACGGAAATTCTATTAAAAAAAATACTTAAATAAAAATGCTTGTTTTGGGCTAAGGTGATATAATATCCTTAGCCCTATTAATACTTAGCCCTATTAATACTAGTCAATAACCCAATTCAAAGCTATAATACAAGATGACAGTTGGCAAATAGTGAATTGCTAAATAGTAATTAGAAACTTTTAATATTAAAAGTCTATTCTGCTTCTAATACTATTATTTAAGACTGGCAAGATTTGAATAGTAATTGAAAATTCAATTTTAGTTTTACGGAGGTTAAATAATGCAAGATAAAAAAACCATATATGATAAAATACTCTTTATAGATTTTGACGGAACCATCACATCCCAAGAAACCTTGGAAGGAGTTATGCATCGCACAATAGACCCAAAGCTTTATAAGGAGAAACGCCAGGAGATGCTATCCGGTAAAATAACATTAAGTGAAGCTTTACATTTAGGTTTTGCAACCATACCCTCGCAAAAAATTCATACTATTATGGACTATGTCCGCGATGTGCCAATAAGAGACGGCTTTTTAGGCTTGCTAGAGCTAATGAAAGAAAAAAATATTCCAGTAGTAATCATATCCGGAGGGCTAAAACCTTATGTAGAGGAAAAACTAAAACCATATAAGAATCTTCTGTTGGATATACATAGCGTGGATTTAGACTATTCTGGTGAATATATGCGTCTTGTTTCTGATTATGAAGAGGACGGAGAGATTATGCAAAAGACCCTAGTTATGGCAAAATACAATTATGATTATGCAATTTGCATAGGGGATAGCTTTACTGATTTTAACATGTCTAAAGCATCAGACTTAGTATTTGCCCGTGATATTTTGGCAAAATTTTTAGAAAAACAAGGTATTCCCTATGAACCATGGGAGGATTTCAATGATATAAAGAATTATTTTCTAAAGCATTTTTAAAAAGATCTTCTAGTTCACTGGCAGTATGATTATATAGTCTTTTCGCAAAAGCAAATATTTTTACAATTTTATTTATTGACATAAAGGAGGATAACATGAATATTTTGATAATTGATGGACAGGGTGGAAAAATGGGTAAAATGATTATTGAAAGATTGAAAAATAATTACCCCAATATAAAACTAATAGCAATAGGCACAAACAGTATCGCTACCGCGGCCATGATGAAAGCTGGCGCCGATTGCGGAGCTACCGGTGAAAACCCTGTTATTGTTGCAAGCAAAGAAGCAGATATTATAATCGGACCCATTGGAATCGTAATAGCTGACTCCCTACTTGGCGAGATTACGCCTGCAATGGCTAAGGCTGTTGGACAAAGTAAAGGGGAAAAAATACTGATACCCGTCAATAAATGCAATAATCATGTAGTAGGTTTTCAGGATCTTCCCCTTTCAGAATATATTAGATTGGTAATAGAATTAGTTGAAGAAATTATAAATTAGCTTTCTTCTCCTAAGTGCCTACTTTTCTTTAACAAGGCAAATAACGAGGGAACAAGTATAATTTGTATTATAATACCTGGCAGTGCTGTAACAAATGCGCCGGAGACAAACATTGACCATGCATAAGATTTGCCGGCCATACCAAGCAAAATAGTATTTGCCACCCCCAGCACTACTCTCCCAGATAGCATAGCTACTATTAAGGAAACCATGGTACTCGTTTTTTTGGACACAAAACCTATAACAGCCCCATAGGTGGCTAGCTCAAAGGCCATAGCTATAGCAACGGGGAAAAGCGGTGGCATACTTGTAATAATGCTTGACAACAAAGGCACAATGATTCCAACAATAAGGCCTAACTCCCATCCGCATATAAGACCTGTTAAAAGCACAGGTATATGCATGGGTAAAAAGATTGAGCCTGAAATGGAAAAAGCATGAAATGCTATAGGTAATACAAGTCCAATAGCTGCCAATAAACCTGAAATAACAATCTTTTGTGTTGATAATTTTTTCATAACATTCCTCCAAAAAAATATTACCACGAAGCAAAACTTTCCTTGGGAAAGTATATACCTTCGTGGTATGATTACCATAAGTATAAGGGCTAAGAGTGTTGCTGTCAAGTCCGAAATGTTGCAATAGCGAGATGGTAGATTCCGGCCTTGACAATGCAGGGCTTACTACTGTATAATTTATTATAATTATAAAAATGGCTGTGAAGAGGACAGTAGCAGGATTTACCTGTATATAGAGAGACAATTGTATGGTGAAAAATTGTTTGCAAAAATCCATGTGAATATCACCTTGGAGCCGGATATCTGAAAGTATAGTAAGACATTCCCCGGTCACGGGTTAATATGATCCAAGTTGGCAAAGCAAAACTTTGCAATGAGGGTGGTACCGCGAATAATATCGTCCCTATGGTCAATCATGTCCATAGGGACTTTTCAATTTTATAAATAATGAGGAGTTGAGCAGAATGAAATTCAGACCCTTATCAGAAGCACATGTTGCTGAAAGGGAAAAAAATATCTCAAAATTTTGGGAAGAAGTAGATATTTTAAATAAAACCGTAGAAAACAGAGAAGGTAAGGAGCCCTATATATTTTATGAAGGCCCTCCTACTGCAAATGGAAGCCCTGGAATACATCACGTTATAGCTAGAACCCTAAAAGATACTGTATGTAGATATCAGAACATGAAGGGATTTCAGGTAAAAAGGAAGGCTGGCTGGGATACCCACGGACTTCCTGTGGAAATAGAAGTAGAAAAGCAGCTTAAACTTAGCAATAAATATGAAATAGAAGAATATGGCATTGCAGAATTTAATGAAAAATGCAGGGAATCCGTTTTTACCTATGAAAAGGAATGGCGGGAAATGACGGAAAGAATGGGCTATTCTATAGACTTGGATAATCCATATATTACCCTTGACAATGACTATATTGAATCTGTCTGGTGGATCTTGGATAAGTTCTTTAAAGAGGACTATATATATGAAGGCCATAAAATCTTGCCCTACTGTAGCCGTTGCGGCACAGGCCTTGCGTCCCACGAAGTGGCATTAGGATACAAAGAAATAAAATCTGATACTGTCACTGTAAAATTTAAAAGAAAAGATAAAGATGAGTACTTTTTGGTTTGGACAACAACACCTTGGACTTTGGCATCCAATGTAGCATTAACCGTTAATCCCAATGAAACTTATTTGAAAGTAAGACATGAAGGAACAATATATTATATAGAAAAACACCTTTCAAAATCAGTGCTAGGAGACGACTTTGAAGTATTGGAAGAAATGCCTGGTAAAGACCTTGAATATATAGAATACGAGCAAATAATGCCCTTTATTGAAGCGGATAAAAAAGCCTTCTTTGTCACTTTGGCTGACTATGTAACAGTAGAAGACGGCACAGGCATAGTTCATACTGCACCGGCATTTGGAGAAGACGACTACAACACCGGAAGAAAATATGATTTACCGGTATTGCAACCCGTAGATGAAGACGGTAAATTTATTACCACTCCTTGGGAAGGCAGATTTGTTATGGATGCTGACTGGGATATAATAGTTTGGCTTCATGAGGAAGGTAAATTGTTTAAAAAACAAAAGATGGAACATAATTACCCCCATTGCTGGAGATGTTCTACACCTCTTTTATACTATGCTAAACCCAGCTGGTATATAGAAGTTACAAAGATGAAAGATCAACTGGTAGCGGAAAACAATAAAATAGAATGGTATCCATCTTATGTTGGTGAAAAAAGATTTGGAAACTGGCTAGAAAATGTTAATGACTGGGCTTTATCAAGAAACAGATATTGGGGAACACCTCTTAATATTTGGAGATGTGATTGTGGCCACACTACTTCCATTGGCTCACGACAAGAGCTGATTGATAAGGCAATTGAAGATATAGATATGAGCATAGAGCTTCATAGACCTCATGTAGATGATGTCCATTTAAAATGCGACAAATGTGGAGGTTCTATGACTAGAGTACAAGAAGTAATAGACTGTTGGTTTGATAGTGGTTCTATGCCCTTTGGACAACATCACTATCCTTTTGAAAATAAAGAAAACTTCCATGAATTATTCCCAGCGGATTTTATTTGTGAAGGAATAGATCAAACTAGAGGATGGTTTTACTCCTTACATGTAATAGCTACATTTGTAATGGGTGTATCATCATATAAAAGATGTTTGGTTAACGATTTGATTTTGGATAAGGACGGGCAAAAGATGTCGAAATCCAAAGGCAATACGGTAGATCCCTTTGAAATGTTCGACAAATACGGTGCAGATGCCCTAAGATGGTATCTAATGTATGTGTCTCCTGTATGGACACCTACAAAGTTTGACGAAGATGGTCTAAAAGAAGTATTGAGCAAATTTTTTGGAACTATGAGAAATGTTTATTCTTTCTTTGCCCTATATGCAAATACGGATGAAATTGATCCGAGAGATTTCTATGTGGAATATGAAGATAGGCCGGAACTGGATAAGTGGATTTTATCCAAATATAATAATTTGCTAAAAGAAGTGGAATATGAGATGTCTGTTTATGATTTACACAGAGCCGTTAGGAAGATTCAGTTTTTCCTAAATGAAGATTTCTCTAATTGGTATATAAGGCGCTCCCGTAGAAGATTTTGGGTAACGGAGCTCACCGAGGATAAAAAGGCAGTTTACAATACCACTTATGAAGTTTTACTAGGCTTAACAAAAGTAATAGCTCCTTATTCACCATTTATGGCGGAAGAAATATATAAAGACCTGACAGGTGAATTATCCGTACATTTGGAGGACTTCCCCGGGGCTAATGAAAAACAAATAGATTTGCATATTGAAGAAAAAATGGACTTGGTAAGGGATTTAGTAAAGCTAGGAAGGGCTGCAAGGGAACAAGTAAGGATAAAGGTAAGGCAGCCTATTTCCGAGGTTTTGGTAGACGGCAAATACGAAGATTTAATAAGTGATTTAGAACCCTTAGTTAAAGAAGAATTGAATGTAAAAAAACTGGTGTTCGCCAAGCATTTAGATGAATATATGGACTATTCTTTAAAGCCTAATTTTAAAGTTGCAGGCCCCATACTAGGATCAAAAATAAAGCACTTAGGCAAGGCCTTGGCAAAAATTGATGCTGCTGCTGCAGTAAAAAAACTAGAAGCCGGGGAAAGCTTAAAACTTTCTGTTAATGGTGAGGCTTTGGATATCACAAAGGATTATATACTAGTGACTATTTCAGCAAAAGAAGGCTTTACCGTAGCTATGGAAAATAATTTCTTTGTAATACTTGAGACCACACTTTCAGAAGAATTGATAGATGAAGGTTATGCCAGAGAATTTATATCCAAAGTGCAGCAAATGAGAAAGAATAATGGCTATGAAATGATGGATAGAATAAAGATTTACTATGATGGCAAAGATGAAATAGCCAAGGGTGTAGATGCTCATAGGGCTTATATAATGAGTGAAACTTTGGCAGACACACTAGATCGTGTAAAGGATGATAGTTTCGAAAAACAAGATTTAAACGGTCATGAAACTGGAATAAAGCTTGAAAAAATATAATAATCTAGTTTTAAAAGATAATTCTATTAGTTAATCTGCTAATGTATGAACAATAAGAACATAATAAAAGGGTCGGGGGTTTTACCTCGTCGCTTTTATTGTATTTATTTATGGAAGTAGTATAATAAAAATAATTTAATAGCAGATTAAAGCTTATAATTTTTGCATTTGTATATTACATCAGAAAAGGAATATATATAATATCAAGTATTTTTGGGGAGGGATTATAATGAGTAAAACTTATCAAATTATTGCAAATATGCTTATTCTTTTGTTATTAACCAGTACTCTAACGGCTTGTCAAGGCCAGCTTGATATTTTGGATGGGGATATAGAAAAAGAAGCAGAAAAACCAGTGATGCAGTTGGCATCTTTAACTTCAAATTTTGCAAATTATAAAAGTATAGCTGTGGAAGTAACACCTAGGGTTGAACCTTATACTATAGAACAAGGATTAAGCAATATTACCAATAAGGAAATGTTTGAATTTTCCCCTAGAGCTGAAAAATTACTGATAGAGAATGGTTTTGTTGTTGTGCCTAGTTTTATAAGGGAGTTTTTTATATTATATGAGGAGAATTCATATAGACCTTTAGCTAGTTTTATCACTACTGATTCCATGCTACATAATTACCATTTATTCTTTAGCCATCTTTTAAGAGTGGTTGAAAAAGATAAATTATCAATTGAATTAGAAGAACTGGCTAATTCAATGCTGAAGGAATCAGAAAAGCAATATAAGCAGTTAAAGGACAGTGAGTGGGAAAATGCTGCAAAAAGGAATATTGGATTCTTTGCAGTTGTTGGGAAGCTTCTAAATCCGAAACTAGACGTACCAAAAGAAGTAAAGGCCATAGTTAATGATGAGCTATCCCTTATAAATAAAAGAGAGGGCATCAAAGCATCTCCTTTGATGAATATAGGACAAAATCTTTCAATCCTTGATGCTTTTAAAGAAGATTATTCTCAATATATCCCTCGGGGACACTATACTAGCGATGAAAAACTGGAAGCATATTTTAAAGCTATGATGTATTGTGGCAGAATGACCTTTAGAACAGATAATGAAGATGAGACAAAATCTGCAGTGCTTATGACCTTGGCCCTGTCCAATGATAATAATGAAAAGAGCTGGGATAAGATATATCAGCCTACTAATTTCTTTGTAGGCAAAGCTGATGATTTGTCATTCTTTGAGTACTCTGAGGCACTAGTAAAAACCTATGGCAAAGAAATTGAGTTAGAAAAGTTGGTTTCAGATTTAAATAAGTGGGAATCTTGCCTAAAAGAGATTAAGAAACTGGAAGGACCTAATATTAACTCAATCCCTATTTTTGATGAGGGGATACAAGAAAATAGAGAAAAGGAAATCAAGGGATTTCGATTTATGGGACAGCGCTATACCTTGGATGCTGATATATTTCAGAAACTCATATATCGTGAGGTTAAGGAAGATAGTAAAGGTAAGAGAAGGATCTTACCTAAGGCTTTGGATATCCCGGCAGCCTTTGGCTCTAAGATGGCTTACTCTATCTTGGAGTATAGTGGAGATATGGAGTATGCAAATTACAGTGAAAACATGAATAAAATGCAAAAACATATTAGTAACTTAGACGAGAAAATATGGACTCAAAACCTTTATTGGAGTTGGCTGTATACTTTAAGGGCATTGCTGCCTGAGAGGCATGAGGGCTATCCCGTGTTTATGCAAAACGAGGCATGGCAGAAAAAAGACCTGACAACCTATATGTCAAGTTGGACGGAGTTAAAGCATGACACTATTTTATATGCAAAACAAATTTATGCCGAAATGGGCGGCGGAATGGATGAAATTGATGATAGGGGCTATGTGGAACCTAATCCAGAACTTTATGGCCGCTTAGCTTCACTTATTGCAATGACAAGGGACGGATTATCCTCTAGGGACTTGTTAAATGAAAGGGATAAGGAGAGTCTATCTCGTTTAGAAAAGCTGGCTTTAATGTTAAAAATAATTTCAGAAAAGGAATTAGCAGATGAAAATCTTACTGAGGAAGAATACGATTTAATCCGTTCCTATGGTGGCCAGTTAGAGCATTTTTGGTTAGAGGCTTTGGCAGATACAGGAGTGGAACATCCCTCAGCTACTGATAGCAATCCCGCTGCACTGGTAGCAGATGTAGCAACAGATCCGAATGGCACAGTGTTACAAGAAGCAACGGGACATATTTTTGAAATATATGCAGTAGTTCCTGTAGCTGGAAGCTTAAGAATAGCTAAAGGCGGTGTATACTCCCATTACGAATTTCAATGGCCCATATTAGACCGCTTGACAGACGAAAAATGGAGAGCCATGTTAGATAGTGAAGAAGTACCGGCTATAGCGGATTGGGCCAAATCTTATATTGCGCCATGAAATATACTCGTTTATATATAATAGGAATACTGGTTTTGGGATTGCTGTTCTACTCCGGTAATTATACAAGACGGCAGCAAATCAGCAAGAGAAGATATTCTAATTTGGAAATTTTTCAAGAATATAAGATGAGCCTCCCTGAAAAGGAAGGCTCAGTAACTATAGTGGCAGTTGGGGATATTATGCTTTCTCGCTATGTGGATTTAAATATTAAGAAAGCAAAAGATCCATATAGAGTTTTTAGAGATGTAAAATGGTTTTGGCAAGACGGAGATATAGTTTTTGGCAATTTAGAAAGCCCTTTAACAGCAGGACGGGAAATCGGCATTACAGAAATGACCCTGAGAGCCGATACCAAAATGGCTTCGGTGCTTAAGGATTCAGGCTTTGATATATTATCACTTGCCAATAATCATATTTTTGACTTTGGGGAGAAAGGCTTCTTGGATACGATAAAAGCCCTCCAGGATGTGGGTATGGAATTTTGCGGAGCCAGTGAAAAGGGAAAATCACCTTATAGGCCTGTCTATATGGAAGCAAGCGGAGTGAAGCTTGCTTTCCTCTCATTTACCGATAAGGAACTTATGCCGGATATTGATGAGACAAAGGAGGAAAACTCCGGTATTGCTTTTTTGGATAAAGAAAGAATAGCTACAGCTATTAATGAGGCAAAAGAAAATGCGGATTTCATTGTAGTATATCTTCACGGTGGTAGGGAATATGCAGCAGAGCCTGATAAGGCCATAATAGAATATTCCTATTTGGCCATAGATAGCGGTGCTGATTTGGTATTGGGTAGTCATCCTCATGTAGTGCAAAAAATAGAGAAGTATAAAGGGAAATATATTTTATATAGCTTAGGCAATTTTGTTTTTGATCAGCTATGGTCTGATGAAACTCGGGAAAGTATTATGGCAAAAATTCATATATGCGGAAACAAAGTTGATAAGTTAGAGCTTTTACCGGTATTTATAGATGACAACTGTTTTCCGCTAGCTTTAAAGGGTGAGAAAGGGCAGAAAATTATAGATAGATTGGGCCTAAAGTTCAAAAAAGAAGTTATACCCTTTTGGGATGGAAAAAAGCAGTTATTTAGCGAAACAGAACAATATACACTTTACCCCGAAAATCATCAACTTGATTATAGAAGGGTTAAAAATTTAGAATTTGATTTAGACAATGATGGCATAATGGAAAAGTTTATGCTTAAAGACGGAAAGATAGAAATAAGGAAAGATAATAAGCTTATTTGGCATTCTCCTGAGGAATGGTGGGTAGATTATTTTTTCATAGGAGATGCAGATAATGATGGCATAGATGAATTATGCTTATTAGTCTGGAAAGTAGGGAGCTTTGGCCCTAATAGACCTTTTTGGATAAAAGAAGAGGATACAAGCTTTAGAAATCATTTGTTTCTTTTTAAATTGATAGATGGTGAAATAAAAGCCCTATGGCAATCTTCAAATCTGGATAAACCGAATTTCTATGCTAGTCTCGTAGACTACAATGATGACGGAAAAAATGAACTATTAGTCATAGAAGGCAGCTACACGGACTTTAAATTAAAAAAGAAAACACTATGGCAATGGAATGGTTGGGGATTTACTATAATGTAGTATAATAAAAAGAGCAGAGAAAAGTAATTTCACAAATGGAGGGATTTGCAATGAAAGAATATCGTTATGTTTATGGTCCCGTACCTTCACGTCGCATGGGAATCTCCCTTGGTGTAAGCCCGATTCCACAAAAGCTTTGTAATTATTCTTGTATATATTGCCAATTAGGAAGGACACGACAAATGAGCAATAAGAGAGAAGCTTTTTATCCCCTAGAGGATATTTTGGAAGAAGCGGCAGATTATTTAAAAGGAAATCCTTATCTTGATGTCATCACAATTGTTGGGGAGGGAGAACCTACACTGTATTCTCTTTTAGGTGATTTGCTTATAGAACTGAAAAAGTTAACAAAAAAACCCCTAGCAGTAATCACTAACGGCGCCCTACTAATGGATGCAAAAGTTAGGGATGAGCTAAGTCATGCTGATATTGTTCTGCCTTCATTAGATGCCTATGATGAAAGAACTTTTAAAATAATAAATAGGCCCTTTGGCAAGATTTCTTTTGCTGAAGTCTATAAAGGAATTAAAGTTTTTTCTCAGGGATTCCAAGGGCAACTATGGTTGGAGACCATGTTGATGGATGGAATAAACGATGATGATGAATCTTTGTATAAACTAAAAGAATTGGTTGATAAAATCAAATATGATCGCCTTTATATTAATACACCAGTTAGGCCGCCTGCAGAAAGTCAAGTAAGAGAATCAACGGACAAGCGTATAGAAAAAGCAGTAGATATACTGGGGGGTATTGCCATTAATTTAGCTGTTTCAAAGGGCTTTTACAGTGAAGTTAAGGATGATTATGAGGCAATACTGAGCATAATAAAGAGACATCCTATGAATCAGCATGAAATAAAAAGTTTTTTAGAAGATAGAAATTGCCAAGATAAGGATAAGGTTTTTAAAGATTTAGAACTTAACAAGCAGGTAGAAAAAATAAATTACAAAGGATATGTGACCTATCGTGAAATAGCTAGTAGAGAGAAAGGGAAATAAGAATGAAAAGATCAATAAATAGAGTTGCAGCAATACATGACCTTTCCGGGTTTGGAAGAGCTTCATTATCAGTTATTATACCTATCTTATCAACTATGGGTACACAGGTTTGTCCCGTACCTACCGCCGTTTTATCCACCCATACCGGTGGCTATAAAGACTATTGTTTTGTCGATTTAACAGACTATCTCGAATCTTATATAGGCCATTGGAAGCAATTGGGTTTGGAGTTTGACAGCATATATAGCGGGTTTTTAGGATCTGCAAGGCAAGTAGATATTATCGGTGGCTTTATAGATGATTTTTCTGCTAATAAGCCTTTAGTTGTAGTAGATCCGGTTTTTGGAGATAACGGTAGGCTCTATTCTACTATGAATGAAGAAATGGTGAAAAAAATGAGGTCACTAGTTAAAAAAGCCGATCTTATTACCCCGAATTATACGGAAGCCACCTTTCTTTTAGGTGAAGATTATAAAGATAATATAAGTGAAAAGGAAGTTAAAAATTGGCTTCTTAGATTATCAGAAATGGGACCTAAAATAGCTATTATTACAAGTGTACCTAGTGAATGCCTACATAAAAAAACATCCGTAATGGCCTATAACCATGAAGATGGCCGCTTTTGGAAAGTTAGCTGTATTTATATACCGGCACACTATCCAGGCGTAGGCGATACATTTACTGCTGTTGTTACCGGCAGCCTTTTACAAGGGGACAGCCTACCCATAGCTATGGATAGGGGTGTCCAATTCATTACTGCAGCCATTAGATCTAGCTATGGCCTGAGTTATCCTCAAAGAGAGGGAGTGCTTTTAGAAAAGGTTCTCAGCCTATTAAAAATGCCGGTTTTTATAAGTAGCTATGAAGTCCTATAATTCGATTGCCTAAAGTGGCGGTGCGCGGACTGTAGCTTCTGCCAACTATAAAAAATATAAAATAATAAAGCCTTCTACATAAATAGCGAAATTGCACAATATAGAAGCAGCAAAGCCATGACAGTATTTATAATTTTATAATTCTTAATAAAAAGTCTTTGAAATACAGAGCCGAACAGTCCCCAACAACAATTGGAGACAAAGGCCATAGATGATAAAAAAATAGCTATAGCAATATATATAAAACCAGGCTTATAATAAGGGACGATAAATGTTGAAACCGTAGTGATGGCATAAAGAATACCTTTAGGGTTTACAAATTGCAAAAGAACTCCTGACAAGTATCTATTAGTGTGTTTGTCCTCTGTATTATTGTCATTATTATTAGGAAGGCTTTTATATGTGCTCCAAGCAAGCCAAAGTATATAAGCAGCGCCCACATAAGTCATAAATGGCTTTATTGAAGGCAATAGAATAAAAAGGCTGGCACTAAAAAAGCTACATAGAGATAATATTATAAAAAAACCCGAAAGCACACCAGCATTAAAAGGAAGACTTCTCTTAAACCCGTAACGACTAGCATTTGACATAGCCATTATATTATTTGGACCCGGTGTAAAAGTAGTAATAATAGCATAAGATAAAAAAGCCGGAAAATTTGGCATATCCATGGCCCCCTCAATCATTTAAAATATAATTCTATTATAGCAATAAATAAGGGCCTAATAAAAGCTAAAATTTTCTCATCCAATAATCATTTGTTATGTAAAAGGCAATAAAAATGATATAATATAAAAAATTAACTATAAAGGAGAATAGAATAATGGGAGATAAAAAAATGCCTATGCTAAAAAAATTACCTCCTTGAATCCTTATATGGGTGCTGCTGGCAGCAGCCTACGGTATATACGCCTTAATCAGATTTATAGCTAAATGACACAGAGGTGACACAGAGGGACGGTTCTCCTGTGTCATTTAGCGAGGCAAAAAGAACTATCCCCGATGCTTTTGGGGCCAGATCCGGCCCCTCCGAATGGGTGGATTAAAAATGAAAAGTCAAATAAACAATTATATTAAGAGTTTGCAATTACAAAATAAAAAAAGTTTTTATATAGATAAACTAGAAAGCTATATAATTTCTAAATACGGTGGATATTCAGCATATCAAAATAAGGGCGGTTATATGGAACTCCATAATGCAATTAAAACTTTGGAAGTAAAAGGCAGGATTTCCGAATACAAAACTGCTAGCTATAATGGACAAAACCCGCCCCTCAAAACTCGTTGGAGGATTGTGGAAAAGGAAATAAAAGATAGGTGGCCTATAGCTGAGATATTGAAATTTTCAGATCTTTTGGATCTTAGCTTCTATAGTAACAATCCCCATCAACAAAGCAACAAAGAATGGGAACACATTAAAAACATATATAATTTTTTAAAAAACAAAGAAAACCGTCCATGGGCTAGTTGTGAAGAAAGATGTCTTGAACTTTTTCACGATGAAAAATTCTTGGAATCCAAAAAAGATAATCAAGTCTTAAAAAGACTAGGCCTTACAAATGAAGATTTGAAAATGAAAAAATATGGCCATATGTTTGTATATTGGAATAGGGGTACAGCAAAAATCAAAAATATAATTATTTTAGAAAACCACTCCACTTTCTTTTCCTATAAAAGGGCGGCCATAGAAGGCTTAGATATATTTACTTTTACTCCTGATGCCCTTATTTATGGAAATGGCAAAATGATTATTAAAAGCTTTTCATTTTTAAAAGAGATAGCAGATACAAATAAAGTCAAGGTCCTATACTTTGGAGATATAGACCCGGAAGGGTTTATGATATATAGATTACTAAAAGAAAAATATGCGAATATAGACATAAGCTTGCAATTAAAGGCCTATACCACCTTAATTGAACTTTGCAAATTTAATTATCCCTGTGAAGGACAATCAAAAGATAAAAAGAATATTAATTATGTATTAGAGGAATTATACAAAAACAATTTACATAAGGAAGCAAAAAAGATTAAGGAAATCTGTGAAAAGGCTTACCGTATCCCCCAGGAGCTTATTACTTATGAATATTTTAAAAACCAGGGAGTCATAGAATGGATAGAGTAGAAAAAGGTTTAAAGGACAGGCTAAAAAAGATACAAGCCATACGCATGTTAGGCACGGGTATGGATCTAGGCAATCTAAACGAACATAGCCATGAGATATGCTTGCTACTGCTTCTAAAGATTTTTCGCCGGGAAATTACGGAAAACCCCAATAGGACCAGAGCTGATCTAATAGCCATAGCTGAAGAAATATTTAGAGAAATGAAGCTAAGTAGCAGCCGGGAAAATGCAGAGCGCTTGGTAGACGGTGTTCTATGGTATAAGGACCCAAATAGGCAAGACCCTTTCCAATGCTTTGTATTCAACGAAGATAAGGGCCAACATGAAGAATATAAATTTCGATATTTGAAAATAGATAGGGAGCAAAGCCAGCTTGAAAAGGGTGGCTCCTTTGTTTATATGCTTACGGAAGAAGCCCAAGAAATTATATTTATTACAAGGGAAATACTGGAGGAATTTGGCTTTGATATAGAGCAGTTTTATACACTACAGCTTATAAAAAGCGGTAATTTTCATAAAGCAGAAAGCAGCGTAAACAATTTAATAGCAAGGGTGAGAACCCTTATTATGAGGGAAAAAGACTACAGGCGGGATATAATAAGGGATCCTCAGATAATATTTATAGATAACAGGAGCAGCAGAAACAAAAGTGAAGATGAGATAAAGAAGCAATTTGAAGACGAGCAAAAAGTCTTTGATGATATGTTCTCCTGGAAAGACAGGATTAGCACCTTTCCTGAGGATAAAAGGGAAGAAGCGGAAGATGTATTTGAAAACCTGGAAAGAGCCAGGGTGCTCCACAATATATTGGCAAAGCTTGTAGTTGATAACATGGCCTATGAAGTGGAAATAAGGGTAAAGTATCCAGAAAGCTTTTGGAAAACCTCAACCTTGACTTTTAAAGATGATATTTGGAAAAATGCCATTGTAAAAAACGGCCTTCCGCATCTGGACATATTAGAGGAAATAGTAAGCCCTCTCTTTTCCCCGGAAATAGATTTTATATTTCCCTTAGATTGGGCTTGGGATGAGCAAAGACTTCGAAAAAGAGAAGATATAATATGGGAAGAAGAAATATTTATAGAAGAAGAATGGAAGGCCAAGGAAATAGACTGGGAAATAATATTAGAACTATGGGCTAAAGTATTTGATGTCCTATTGGAAAAAGGCGAATTTTCCATTAGCATGCTGCAAAATTTGCCCAAAGACGAAAAAGCAAAGTGGTTAAGCCAAAAGGTGAATATTGATTTATTTATGATGTTTGCCATAACAAAAGTCCAATTAATTCTAAGCAACAAAAACACCGATGAAAGAATACAGCTGTTTACCAAACTCTGCCACAAGGATGCTAAATACAAAACCCTTATAGGTAAAACCTTGGCTTCTATTAACGAAAAGCACAAGAGACCATTGCTTTGGGATGAAATATTTATATCACCATACAAAATCTATATTGAGGAGGCGAAAAGCTAATGTTCGATAGGGAACAATTGCAAAAAGGAGGAGAACTGTTTTTCCACCTTTTAAAAAACCAAGTCCTGCCCATAACGGATTCTTTGGCCTACGATTTTGTAAACAATCCAGATATCCAGGAAATTGTAAAAACCATTGCAGACCAAGGCGGCCTAAAGGTCTTTTACACCAGGGAGAACATACATATGGTGAGCAAAAGCGATGCTTCCATATTCGCCACTTCCTATACACAAATGAAAAGCAAATATAAAAACCTGGAAAGAAAAAAGCATTTTTACCTGGCCAATATAATTATATGCATATATCTGGCAGAAGTGGATAAGGAGAAAAACATACGACTTAGGTGGGAGGAAGAAGGTGTAAGCTATTTTTATCTAGAAAGCCTTATTACTAGCCAACTAGAATCTTGGAAAAAGAGACTGGAAGAGGAAGAAGACTTTTCCGATGATTGGGGAATAGCCATTGAAGAAATATATGATATTTGGATAAATGATTTTTCCATGAGCAAGGAGTCAAAAACCGGAGAAATAGAGGTAAAAAGAACTCGGGACAATAGATTTAGCTTTATACATCAAGCCTTAAGACCCTTATCCGACCAAAAATTAATAATCGATAATACTGTAGAATTAAAAATAATACCAAGAAATGAGCTATATGAAAGACTGGACCAATTATATCATCGGCAAGAGCGCTACGATGATATTATGAATCTGATTGCAGTAACAAAGGAGGAGCAAGAAGATGCCAAGGCTGACCAAGATTAGAATAGTAGGTTGCAGATATGATAATTTTAGAAAAAGACATGAAAACTCCATATATGACCTTACCGGCGGAGAGGAGCCCAAGCATACTCTCTTTACCCTAAATAACCAAGGGGGCAAGGGGGTACTTATGCAGCTTATCTCTCAAATCGTACTGCCTGATACTAGATGGGGCAAACAAAGCGGAAATAAAATAACCAGCATGTTCTATGACCAAAGCAATAGACTTAGACCCTATACATTTCATGTCATCTTGGAATGGCTTTTAGACACCAAACCAGAAAAATGGCTTATTACGGGAATATGTGTGACAGCCTTTATGAGGGCTGAAAGCAAAGAAGATGGGCTTGACAAAGAAGAAGAAAAACAAGCAGGACTTAATTATTTCCTCTACACTCATGAGCACCGCGGTGACACATATTTTACCCTAGATAGCATCCCCGCATACCATAAAAGGGATAATAAAGTAGCGGATTACAAGGAGTTTGAAAACTTCATTGATGACAATAGAAATTATTTTATGAAATATTCCCAAGCTCAAGGAAAAAGACTAGATTCCGATTATTATACCTACCTAAAAAGCAAAGGAATAGTCAAACCCGAATGGGAAATTTTAAAGATGATAAATAAGGCAGAAGGAGGAGTAGGAAACTATTTTTCCAAAGCAGCAGATAATCGTTCTATATTTGATAAATTTATAATACCTGCCATATCAGAAAATATGAAAAACTATATTGAAGATGACCAAGACAGCCTAAAAGAAATGTTTAAAAGCAATCTATCAATAACGAAAAATCTGCCGGTGCTCTTAAAAAGAGAAGGGGATTTCAGGGAGCTTATATACTATATTGATCCCTTAATAGAACATTCGGAAGTTGGCATAAGAAGAAATGAGATGTTGGAACGCTGTATACTGGATGGTAATAATATCTATGCAACTTTAAACAATATATATATGGATATTAATAGGGATATAGAGGTGTGGATAAATGAAAAGACCAAATCACTGGATAAACAAAAAGAATTAAACTATGAAAGGGACAGTATTCCCTATGCCAGAGCCATAAAAGAAGAAGTCCAGCTAAAAAATTCTTTGGAAGAAAAACTAAATGAAAAAGATAATATTATGGCTATTATTGATGGACTAAAGCTTAATAAAAAGCAATATGAAATAAGTCAGCTTCTAATAGAAAAGTTGGGTCTTGAAGACAAAGAAGTAAAATATATTAAAGAAAAAGAAATATTATTGGAAAGCTTAAAATCTGAAGAGACGGAAAAAGAAATCCATACCCTGGATGAAAATATAAAGGCTGAATGGGAAAAAACTTATAAAGCGTGGGAAAACACAAGGCAAAAGCACTATGGCTATAGCTCTCACCTTGAAAGTAATAGAGATAATTTAGAAAGATTAAAAGAAAAAGAAAATAAGGATATAGCTGAAAAACGCTTAAATATAAAACTTTTTGAAAGAAAAGAAAAGGACTTAAATAAAGTCAAAGATGAACTTGCGGATATTTTTGATCCTTTCAGGATTGCCATGCCCCAAATATTATTAGCGGAGCTAAAGGAACAAAACAATCAAGATATTAAAGACCTAGAAGACTTAAATATTAAAATAACAGATTTAGAAAAAGAAAGAGAGGGATTCATTTCCCTACAAACGGAAAACAAAGTACGAATAGATATTTTTGAAAAGGAATTAAAAAAATTAGAAAACAGCCTAAAAGTTAAAGAAAAAGAAGAAGCCAATTTAAAAAGCAGAGTATGCGGTGAATTAAATTTAGATATTCATAATGAAGTATATAGGGAAAGCTGGTTGCAAAATCAAAGCTATCAATTAAGCAAGCTTTTATTAGAAAAGAAGGAACTTATAGAAGAACAAAAACTCTCCTTATGGGAAAACAATATAGACAAAAGTCTAAACATCCATGATTATTGGGTGCCCAATAAAGATATATTGGCCATTGAGGAAAGAATAAAGGCGCTGGGCATAACTGTTCAATTGGGCAGTAAATACATAACTTTTTTAGAAGATAAAGAAAGAGATGAAGTAATAAAGAAATTTCCCAGCTTAACTTACGGGCTTATAATAGCAAATGAAAAGGATTGGCAAATAATCAAGGATAATCTAACGGAAGAGCTTTTTCTTAAATCATTGATTCCCGTATTTATTCGCTCTAAGATGGGAGACAGCTCAAATGATGGCTTTAAAGTGCTTTATGGTAAAGAAATAAAACTGGTTACAAACCCGGAAAAGTATGGAGAATGGTTAAAAGACATAGAAAAAAAAGACAGGGATATTAGCGGTAATATCAAAGTGCTGATGGATAAAGTCAGTGTTTTGGAAAAACTGCTTAGGGATATTGATATAGAACTAAAAGATGAAGGCTCCGGGACTATCAGAGAAAAAATTACAAAAAAACAAGAAGATTTGGAGCAACTAAAGGCAGAAAAAAGCCGCTTGATCCATGAGCATGAGCTAATAATATCAAATAAAAGAAACTTAAAGAACACAAAAACAAGCCTGCAAGATAAAATCATTGAGACAGAAAAATATATTATTAGGCTTATAGATTTTATAGATAAAAGCGATGAAATAGAAAAAGAAAGGGCCAATATTGAAGCACTAACAGAAGATATAAAAGCAGCAGCAGAAAGAATAAGGTCCTTTGATAATGAATTAAGAGATACTGAGGATTTTTTAAGGGCTGATAATCTTAATTATGAAAAATGGAAACTAGGCCTAGGGGAGATCCTTAAAGATATAAGGATAGTAATAAGGGAAGCGGGATTTCCAGACAAAGAAGTACTGGATATAGATAAAGGAAATGTAGCTCCCCAATACAAAACCATAGATGATAATTTTAAAGAATATCTAACACAAAGGAAAACCCTGGCCCTAAATATAGAAGGTAAAAATAATGAAATTGCTCTAATAAACAAAGATATAGAATATATAAAAAAAGACATAGAAAGATTAGAAGGAAGCCTGGCACAGATAGACATTAATTGGAAGGGCTATAAAATCATAAATGAGTCCAAGGATTTTCATAGGATTAGCCTAAATAATATTAAAAAAGATATAAAGGAAAATGAAAATTTAAAATATGAAGTCCATGATAAGACTATAGAAATAGGGGCCACACTACAGAGTTTAAACAAAGAGAAAAGAAAATTGGAAAGGTCCATTGATGAAATCTACGGTAAGGCACCTATGTCTTGGGAAGATATTAATATAGAAGAAAAAGAGCACAAAATAGCCCAAGGTATAAAGGACAATGATAAATATTTAAAGGAAGCAGAGGGGATATTGGAATCCTTAGACGGGAAAATAAAAAACCTAGACCAAGTAAGGTATAGGATAGAACACTATAGACAGTTAGATGGTAGTAAGGGAAAAATTGATGAAAATATTGCGGAAAAGCTGAAGCTCAACCCTCACCAAGAGTTGGAGGCATGGATTAATAGATATAATAAAATTCAGGATGGACTTACGGAAATTTATAATGAAACTGCAAAAAATGCTGAAGAGTTTAATAATATAGTAAAAAGCAAAGTTTTTGATGAAATATTAAAAAGTAAAATATTGCAGCATACAGGGAATATTAAAATTGATAGATATAAGAGCAATTACGAATCCTTTGTATCCATGAAAGAACATTTTCAAAAAGAAATAAACTCTATAGCTTCCGACAAAGCAAAGGCAGAAGAAGTTAGGGAGCAATGGGCTCAAAGAGCGGCAAGACATTCAATAAGGATTATAGAATCCTTAAAAGAAATGATTGCCGGAATGAATTTTGTAAATGAAAATAATTATGTTTTTCCGCTCGTAAGTCTGAAAGGTGAAGAATACCTACCTAAAGAAGAAGATGAGATTTTTTATAGTTTAAAGGAATATTTTATAGAATCCATCACCAAATTGCTTAGAGAAAATGAAGATATAGAAAGCATAGAGGATAAAATTATAGATAAGCTTATGGGGGACGAAGCCATATTTGCCAGATCCGTAGGGGGCAGATATCCTAAACTTATGGTTTACAAAATGACGGAGAAAAATGAATTTCGATATGCAAAACCCAAAGACTATTACTATAGCTCCTGGGAAGCCATCAACAAGGGAGAAGGAGATTATCCGGAGGGAAGCGGCGGCCAAACCTTATCCGTAAATACATTTGTTATTATGATGCTGATGAATTACAAAAAGCGCTATATAGGAAATTCACGACCTTGGACTGTACTTCTATTGGATAACCCCTTTGGCAAAGCATCGGGGAAACATGTCCTGGATCCCATATTTGAAATAGCAGATAAACTTAATTTCCAACTAATAGCCTTTGCTGCCCCTGAAATAATAAAAGCAGAGATAAGTGAGCGCTTCCCGGTATTCTGGGCACTTGAAATAGCCAATTCCCAAAGCAAAATACCGGGAATTGTAAGCGGCGAATTAGTACATGGAGGGAGAGTTAACAAATAATATTTGACCAAAAATGCCCATATATTTGCCAAATGTGACAATTATATATGATTTGACCAAGGCATTTGATATAATATAAAGAGATATTCAATAAAGCATATATAAAAACCCTTTATTAAAATCTATTTTGAAACTGTGAAGGGGGAGTATCTTTGAAATACGATTTATTAATATGGGATAAGCCTGCTATGGTAAAAAAACTTGGCAAATACATTAATGACTCTCGTTTTTCATCGAAAATCAATATTTTAAAGCAAGCTTCCGCAAAAAAACTAAAAGTTTTGGATTTGAAAACTCCCATTAAAGCACATGATATTGTAATTGCAGATATAAATAAAGTAATAGAAGACGAACACTCCATTATTGAAAAATTGAAACTTGTTAATCCTGACATGCAACTAATTTGTATCGGTGGCAAAAATAATGCTGATGCTGCCTGGGATTTTCAATGTAACTCCTATATAATCAAGCCTTTTACAAAGGAAGATTTTTTAACCTGCCTAGAATGCAGGCTTTTTAAGTATGAACAAATCCAGCTAGCCAACAAATATATGCAAAACTTTTCTATAAAGCAAAATAGTAAATGGATTAAGCTTAATTATACAGATATACTCTACTTTGAAAAAGTACGTAAAAAAATAAGAGTGGTAACAAAGGATAATGATTATAGCTTTTACGGCACCTTAAAGAGCTTGTGCGATGCCATTGATATGGATTGTTTTTTCCATTGCCACCAAGGTTATATTATCAATAGGCAGAAAATGAAAAAATTTAAAGAAGATGAAATACTATTGGAAGGCAGTAATGCTTCTATACCTGTAAGTAGGAGAATGAGGAAGGCAGCTGTAGATTTTTTTAACGAACTAAACAAATGCAAATAAAAAACCGAATATGACACAAAATTAACCATATGAGACACATATACACAGTCTGTCCATTATTTTTGATATTATATTAATAATGGACAGATTTATTAGTTTATCCCATAAAAGCAAAAATAAAGCCAAAAAAAACAAGAGAAAGGAGAAGAAAATATGACACTTAACCCAAAACTTAAAAAGCTGCTTTCTTTAGTCTTATGTTTGATGCTAATATTACCAAGCACCTTGGCAGCAGATAATAATAAAGACTATCAAGATCACTTTGCCAAAGACAGCATAGAAAACCTGTTTGAAAAAGGTTTTGTAAAAGGCTACGAAGACGGAAGCTTCAAACCGGACAGAGAAATCAGCAGGGCAGAATTTATGACAATCATAAACAGAGCCTTCGACTTTAAAGAAAAAGCTGAGATTTCTTTTAAAGACGTAAAGTTGGAGGACTGGCATTATGAGCATATAGCCAGGGCAGTAAAGGCTGGCTATATAAAAGGCTTTGTCGATGGCACCATGAGACCTACACAAAATATTACAAGACAAGAAGCGGCAGTAATAATAGCTAGAATATTAGAACTGGAAGAAGAAGCAGATCCAATGATATTAGCATCACTAGCAGATGCAGATAAAATTCAAGAGTGGAGTGCCAAAGGCATAGCTGCCATACTGTCAAAGGACTATATCAGTCGAAGCAAGGATAATGCTTTCGAACCAACTAAAGCCCTAACAAGGGGAGAAATGGCAATTGCAATAGATAAAAGCTATATAAAGGCCATTAAACAAGTCTATGCAAAGCCCGGCCTATTTAAAGGCGGGGAAGTAGACGGAAGTGTAAAGATTGACAATGCAGGAATAACTCTGTCCAATACAGTAATCAAAGGTGATTTAATACTGGACAAAGGTATAGGCGAGGGAGAGGTACAACTTATCAACTTAGTAGTTAAGGGCGATACCATAGTAAAAGGCGGTGGTGAAGGCACCATTACAGTAACCAACTGTCAATTTTCAAAAATAATAATCATAAAAGAGGGCAATAAAATAAGAGTCCTCGCAAAAGGAAAAACAACAATAGCTGAAACAGAAGTTAGATCCGGTGGAATTTTAGAATCAGAAGGGAAAGCCGGAGAAGAATTTGGCCTGGTAACCATAGCAGAGGAATTGGATAAAGATGCCATAGTACAATTAATAGGTAATTTTGAATCAGTGGAAATCAGAGCCAAAGGAGTAAATGTGCAAGCCTCCGGTGGAACAATTGAAAATTTGGAAGTTGCTAAAACAGCAGCTGATGCAAATATTCAACTGGAAAAAGGCGCAAAAGTAGAAACTCTAGTAGCCGATGCTGCTGTGGCAGTAGAAGGCGAAGGGAAAATAGTTACTGCAGAACTAAATGAAAGCGGCAGTAAACTGGATGTCGCAGTAGATAAAGTAGAAGCGGCTAAAGGAGTCAAGTATGAAGCCCCCAAAGAAAAGGTTGTAGCAGACACCACGCCAACCAGAGGAGGTGGCGGTGGTGGAGGTAAGACCAGCAGTGGGGATACCCAGACAGAGGCGGTAAGTGCTATTACAGTGACAGGCACAGGCGATGCTACAACCATTGAAACTAATGGTGGTACATTGCAGA
>CAYMVQ010000008.1:0-59979 GCA_964394355.1 uncultured Clostridiaceae bacterium | reverse complement strand
TCTATAAAAATTGCTACACATTCATTTATAGCAATTCAATATTATGTTCTTCGCAAATATCTATCATTTCCTTTGGCCATATGGAAGCCTGAATTTCCCCTATATGGGCCTTTTTTAAAAAAAACATACAAATCCTTGATTGTCCTATACCACCTCCTATAGTTAAAGGCAATTCATCATTTATAAGCATATCATGATATTCGAGCTTTAACCTATGTTCACAACCAGATAGTTTTAATTGTTTCAACAAAGCCGCCTTGTCAACTCTTATCCCCATGGATGAAAGCTCCAAAGCTATTTCTAATACTGGAAACCAAAATATAATATCACCGTTTAATTCCCAGTCATCATAATCCGGGGATCTACCGTCATGCCTTTTCCCTGAGGCTAATTTATTACCTATGCCAATAATAAACACGGCCTTCTTTTCTTTTGCAATAAGATGCTCTCTTTCTTCCGGTGTCTTTCCAGGATACCTGTCCTCCAATTCCTGAGCTGTTATAAAATAAATGTTTTCCGGTAGGATTGGCTCATAATCCTTATAAAAATCCATTAAGTGAACTTCAGTATTTCTAAATACTTTATATAATTTCTTTACAGTTTCTTTTAAATATTCTATACTTCTATCGCCTTTTCCTATTATCTTTTCCCAATCCCATTGATCCACATAAATTGAATGTAAATTATCCAAATCTTCGTCCCTACGGATAGCGTTCATATCCGTATATAGGCCTTCACCTATGTCAAAACCGTATTTGCCAAGGGCCATCCTCTTCCACTTAGCCAGAGATTGCACTATCTCCACGGTTTTACCATTCATCGCTTTTGTATCAAAGGAAACAGGCCTTTCAACACCGCTTAAATAATCATTTAATCCAGAATCTCTTGTTACAAATAAGGGTGCAGAAACCCTAGTTAGATTTAGCTCTTCGGCTAGGCTTCTTTCAAAAAAGTCTTTTATTCTTTTAATAGCTATTTGTGTTCCTAAAATATTATTTTTTGATCTCCAACCATTAGGCTTAATAAATTTTACTTTTCCCATTTTTCTTCCTCCAATACTTTATATAAAAAAATAAAAAACCTCCCATCCCAACAGGGACGAAAGGTATAACTTCCGCGGTACCACCCGATTTAACAAAAAGTTCTCTTAATAGATACGGAATGAATTATTCGATATCTCTCCTTCTATAACGGCAGGAACCGTTTAAGCCTACTCTCTATGATTTCGGTTAAAAACTCCCGGATGTTCTTCAACAAAGCTTTCGTATCGACTTCCCACCATCGCCGATTCTCTTGCACTACCTTCCTTGTTTACTCTTCCGATCATTGTTTTTTAAATATACAATTTAGTAAATTATAATTGAGAAATTTACTTATGTCAACTTTTTTATCTTTTTATTATTATTATTCTATGATAATGCTTTCAGTCCAGACATAACTTCCTTACCAGGCCCCTTTATATTTAATTGTTTCGCTGCTACTTCTCGCACCTTTTTCCATACATTCTATAATTGTTTTTCCTTCTAAAACTCCCATTAAAAAGCCAGCAATATAGCTATCTCCCGCTCCAATGCTATCAACTACATTGCATTTTATTATTCCAAATTCAAAAAATTTATTGCCATCATATGCAATACTTCCTTTTTCACCTTTTGTAACAATTATAATCTTTGGCCCTTTGGATTTTGTTAATTTCATAAATTCTTGCAGTTCTTCTTTGTCCCTATTATCAGAGGAAAAAAACGCATAATCAACATATGGTATGGCCGCTTGTGTTATTTTATGATCTAATTTGTCCGCAAAATCAAATGCAATAGGAACATTTTTTTCTTTAATTTTATACAGTTCTAACTCAATCTTTCCCCATATTCCACTAACAACAAGATCATGGCTACATAAAAAATCAATATCTTTTTCTGTTAGCTTAAAATCTGCCATAACACCTTCTATATATTCTCCTAAAATTCTATCGCCATCTTTTACCTTAACATGTGTCACTGCGGTTCTGCCTTTAAGAATTTTAACATGAGATGTATCCACGCCCTCTCTTTTTAAGGCTTCAATAATAAATTTACCGTAATCATCATTACCTACAACACCGGTATATGATGAGTATCCGTTCATCCTTTTGATGTATACAGCTACATTTACGGGATTTCCACCGGGATAAATCTTTCCTGAATTATCATAATAGTCAATACAATTATCGCCAACTGAAGCTATTTTTATTTTTCTTTTCATATCTTAACGCCCTTATCTCAGTATTTTATTATAATTGTCACTAGCTTTATAAAAAGCTTTACTGTTCATTCATTTCTATAATCTGTGATATATCTACAAGTAACCATATGTATTAATTCCCGATAAGCTCCTTAAGTCTATCTATTGCCATTTTTGCATATAAGGATGGCTCATTAATATATTTATCAACAAGTTCAATAGTAGCACTTCCATTATACCCGTATATATGTATTTCTTCCATAAGTCCCCTTAAGGGAATCTTTCCATCACCGAGCATATAGTGTGTATCGCTTTTTCCATCGCTATCTACTATGTGAAGATGTTTTAACTTTGCACCTAGTTTTTTAAAATATGTCATTATGGTTTCCTTTTGAACAAAAGGGGGAACAATATCGCACATAGCACCTAGGTGAGGTGAATTTATATACTCTATTATTTCGCAAAGATCATTTGCAGTGGTGCATACATTGGATTCATAAGGGGTAAGTGCTTCTATAAGAATCATGTGATCTATTTTTTCAGCATAATCTGTCAATTCCCGCATGCACTTTGTAAACCTTTTCCATATTTCTTTTTTTGTTGCCATATGGCCTGCATGACCTGCCGATATAACAGTATAGTCCGCATCTAAAGTCTTTCCCACTTCTATTGCAATTTTAAGGTATTCAATGGAACCTTTTCTTTGATATTCATCACCAATCATATAATTGTATGGATATGCATTATGTTCCGGTGTATACACTTTTATGGGAATTCCATATTGGTCCATAAGCTTTAGCAAGCCCTTTACCCGCCCGTTTAAGAGATCTTTAGGATAAGCATGCGGCCTACCGCCCCATAATTCAATATAATCATAGCCAAATCTTTTGGCATCTTTAAAAATGTCCTCAATATCATTTCTTTGATATCCTGAAGTAAAAATACCAATTTTCATAATATCACCCCCTTTTAAAAATCGGGTTGCTTCACAATTATAAGCAACCCTTTTTAAAAAGCCTTACACAATAATTCTTTCACTAAAAATCGCAACACTTACCGCTTCCCTTTCTACGGTTTCACTATGTAAGGCTTATTATCACCTTCTGTTCTGATTTTATCAATATTAATAATCTAACTGCCTATAATATCTTCTTATTTCCATAGGATGGCAATTCATTTTTTCTAAATGAACATCTATTCTTGTGGTTATTACTCTCATCAACAAATGAGACAAATGCCCCCTAAATTTTTTACTTATACCTTTTAATTCATAATCCTTTGTGTCAATTATATTATAATTTGCACAAATCCTTGGCAGGAATCTTGCAACCCTTTCACTCAAAGGTCTTTGTGAATCCTCCCCAATAAACACCGTCACAGCCGTGTCCCTGTCTATTATTTCAAACATGCCGTGGAAAAATTCTGCACTGTGAATGGATTTTGTTCGAATCCAGTGCTGTTCTTCCCAATAACACATAGCATAAGAATATGTTGCGCCGTATTGATTTCCTGCGCCTACAAAATAATGTATACTGTCGTTCATATGTTTTTTAGCTATGCTTTTTCCTAGCTCATCAGCTGCTTTTTCTACATCAACAAGACCTTGAGCCAAGTGTTCGTCAAGTTCTTTATATAGTTCGTAATACTCGTTAAACTCTCCTGCATTATACATAAATCTATCAGCTACCATAAAAAATTTAAGTTGCTCGTTTTGGGGATATGAAATAAGATAGTCAGATATTTTTGCTAGTTCTGTGTCAGGGTAATCAATAAAACCAATTATTTTTGCACCAGCTTTTTTTACTTTTTTTACACCCTCAACCATTTCCTCCGTACTCCCCGTAACGGAAGAAATAATCACTATGGTGCCATCCCCTACTTTTTTATTTCCAGTAAGAAGGTATTCTGCGGCGTTTTCCACAAAAAAGTTTATTGCTGATCTTTCTTTCATGTGCACTTCTGCTTGTAGGCAAGAAGCATACGTACCTCCTATGCCAAGCCAGCATATGTTTTTGTATCCTTTATCGCATATATTATCTACAATTGTCTCTATATCCTTTCTTAGTGCCAATGCACCGTTTACGCTGTCTAATTGCTTTTGCTCATCGAATTTTAAAATCGTGTTTTTCAAATATACTATTCTCCTACCTTTAACTTTTGATAATAATCATTATAGATTTTAATGGCTTCACCAACGTCTTTTTGGAAAAATACATTTTCTTTGTAATCAAAATCTCTTGCCGGGTCGTTTTTATAATCATCTGAAGCTGCTTCAACAGCTGCATCATTTGGACATGAATATGGGTATTCTATTAAGTTTTCAGCCATAACTTCAGGATCAGTGATGTAATTTAAAAACTTTTCTGCCAGATCAACATGCTTTGCTCCCTTAGGAACCACATAAAGATCAAAACCAAGTTGTACAGGATCCTTTTCAAAGTCGGCTATAATCAAATTATTTTTATCTCCTAATTCTGACATTGCCCAAGATGCATTTCCATCAAAGGTAAAAGCAACAGATGCAGTACCGTTTGTCAGATTTTGCTCAGCATTCCCATATGCTAAAACATTATCATTATATTTTATAAGCCATTCGTAAGCCTCTGCTATTTCACTTTCATTTGTCGAATTAGGGTCATATCCAAGTGCAATAAGTGCTATAGGAAAAAGGTTTCTTGCACCATCTACTGAGGCTATCTGGCCCTTTAGTGCAGGATTTATTAGGTCATTATAGCTTTTTATTTCGACTGGGCTAGTATCTTTATTATAAACTATATAAATATAATTCATAAGATAAGGTACGCAATATTCCTTAGCTGTCCAATATGCTTCGTTAATGTTTGATGCATTTGGAATGTTGTCAAAATTAATTTTTTCTATATAACCACCGGCAATAAGGGATTCCATATAAGCGTCACAAGTCATCACAAGATCATACTCTTGTCCACCACCGGCCGTCAATTTAGTAATTGCATCTTCATTATCACTCATGTATGAAAGGTTTATTTTTGCATTATTGTCTTGCTCAAATTTGGCAATCAGATCATCAGATATATATTGTTGCCACATATAGATATTTAGTTCAGTGCTTTCAACTGTGCCCTCAGTACCTTCACCACCTACAGGGCCGGCATCATTTCCACTGCAACCTGCAAGCAGGCCCATTATTAGTACTAGTGCTAACATCATGGAAATTAGTTTTTTCATAAATAATCCTCCATCCTTTTTCTACGCTTTCTAAGCGCGTTTTCTATTAGATTATTCAAAATCATCGTAATAACAATGATAAGAATCATAATTGTGGTAAGTGCGTTTACATCAGGTGTTACCCCGGATTTATTCATCGAAAGTATTAAAACAGGTAATGTAGAGTTTTTTGCCCCTGCCAGCATATTACTCATTACAACATCATCTATTGATAATGTAAACGATAAGAATGCCGCACTTATAACACCTGGCATTATACTGGGAAGGGTAACATTTATAAAAGTCTGAATTCGATTTGCACCAAGGTCCATTGAGGCTTCTTCAAGGCTATAGCCATCTCCACTAATGCGACCTTTTATCGTGACTACAGAATAAGGAATGCAAAAAGTACAATGGCCTATGAGTATTGTTCCCATTCCAAGGGCTAGTCCAGCTTTTATAAATATTATAAGGAGCGCAACTGCCATAACAATTTCGGGAACTATTATAGGTATATAAAGCATCTCATTAATAAACTTTCTTCCCCTGAACTCATATCTTTTTAATCCCAAAGCGCCAATTGTACCTATGGTAACTGAAATTATAGTCGCGAATACGGCAATTACTACAGAGTACCACAAGCTTCCTGTTAATGCAGAATTAGAAAATAACTTTGTATACCATTTTGTTGTAAATCCGTTCCAGTAGTAATTGTATCTTTGATTATTAAAAGAAAATATCATCATTACAACCACAGGAATATACAGTATTGCATATATAATAGCTGAGTAAACTAAACCTAAAATTTCTTCTCTTCTTTTTCTTTTTTGTTTTCTTGACATGTCTATTACAGCACCTCCATATCTTCAATGCTAGCAAATCTAGTGTATATGAAAATAAGAAGCCCTGTAATAACGATTAATAATACAGAAAGAGCTGCCCCAAGAGGCCAATTCCTTATAGCCCCAAATTGATTTTTTATAATATTACCTATATACAAAACTTTTCCACCGCCCAACATATCTGTCACCGTATATATTCCGAGAGCAGGTATGAAAACTAAAATTATTGATGAAAATATGCCTGGAAAAGTGAGAGGTAAAGTAATATTAAAAAATGTGGTTTTTCTTGAGGCCCCAAGATCTGCAGATGCCTCCAAAAGTGATTTTTCAAGTTTTTCTATAGAACTATACATTGGTAAAACTGCGAAAGGCAGCATGTTTGTTATCATACCTAATAAAACGAGCCCATTTGTATATACAAAGGTTATGGGATTGTCTACAATACCTGTATTTACAAGAAAATTATTAATTGGTCCACTTGTTTGAAACAATAACAACCAGCTATTAAGCCTCATTAGAGAGTTTGTCCAAAATGGGATCATTATAAGCATAATAAGTTTAGATGCGACCTCTTTGGGTTTTTTAGCTATATAATATGCAAAAGGATATCCAATAAGTATGCATAGCACCGTAGTTATAAATGCAGCCTTTATAGATTTTATTATTACTTTAAAATAAGTACTGCTTAATAATGTTTCATAACTTTCTAAAGAAAATAGATAAACTACATCTCCAAATACCCCTCTTGTCATAAAACTTATATAAACAATATAAAGCATTGGCAATGTTACAAATAAAATCATCCACAGTGAAACAGGTCCTGCCATAGCCAAAGCAGGCAATGTGTTTTTTCTAAAGGTATTTTTTTTCATATTGCCCCCCTTATTGCTTTTTTGCCTTAATAGCAACAGCTCTTTCTGGATCCCAGTATATATATACAAGGTCACCTTCTTTAAAATTTTCATCCTTATCAAAACGAGAATATTTTATTTCAATATTGCTGGGTAAGTCTACAGATGTTTTTATAACTGTTCCCATATATATAAAATCTTTAACCTTACCTCTTAAATTAAAGCCTGCCGTTTGTTCAGAACTTACTTTTACATATTCCGGCCTTATAGACACATGTATATCTTCCCCCACAACAAAACCGTCTCCTTTAACCTTCATAATACCAGCGGGAGCCTCAACACCTACTAGTCCATCATCAACATTTACTACCTTGCCATCAAATATATTTGACTCTCCAATAAAACCTGCTACGAACCTTGTAAGCGGTCTATCATATATTTCCCTCGGAGTTGCGAGCTGTTCTATTACACCTTCATTCATTACTGCTATTCTATCGCTCATAGTAAGTGCTTCTTCCTGGTCATGCGTTACATAAACAAATGTTATTCCGAGTTTTTTTTGCAATCTTTTAAGCTCGATTTGCATTTGTTTTCTTAACTTTAAATCTAGTGCACCTAAAGGTTCATCAAGAAGCAAAACCTTTGGGTTGTTAATTAATGCCCTAGCAATAGCTACCCTTTGTTTTTGGCCACCTGATAATTCATCTGGCTTTCTTTTTTCGTAACCTTTAAGTTGAACAAGATTGAGCATTTCATTTACCCTTTTTTCTATTTCAACTTTTGGCCTTTTTCTTATTCTAAGTCCATATGAAATATTGTCAAACACCGTCATATGAGGGAAAAGAGCATAATTCTGAAATACTGTATTTACATCTCTTTCAAAAGGCTCTTTGTCTTCAATGCTTATGCCTTGGACTTTTATAATGCCGGAGGAAGCTTCTTCAAATCCAGCAATCATTCTTAATGTTGTTGTTTTACCGCACCCAGAAGGTCCTAAAAGAGTTAAAAATTCGCCCTCTTTTACCTCAATATTCATATCCTTTACAACCTTATTGCTCCCAAAACTTTTTTCAACACCTACTAATGATACTATATAAGACATCTTTCACCTCGAAATATTTATTGTATTTTTATTACTCACCAAGCTAAAAACTTATTAATCTTTTATATAAGTAATTATATATAACGTTAACGCTTTTATATGTTGTTAGGCCATAGTTCAGTATAAAAAGTTGTTCTGTCTCCAATATTTAGCGACAATGTAGCCTCTACTGCTTTTTCGTCCATATCGTATGATATAGATTCCAATAGAAATGCCGGTGTATTTTGTTTTACATTCAAAATTTCTGATTCGCTTTTATTTAAGGTTGTTATTTTTATCCATTGCTTAGAATATTTTAACCTGTATTTATATTTTTCTTCTATAACTTCATATAATGATTGTTTTTCAAAATCGTATTTAAGCAAATTTTCGAATAAGTTAATAGGTAAATATGAATGTTCCAAAGCCAAAGGAATATTGTTACCATATCTTATACGAACAATTTCATAGACTTTTGTCCCTATTGTAGTTTCTAATAGCAATGCTATTTTTTTATTTGCTTCAATTACTCCAGATTTAACAATTTTATTACTTGGCTTAATACCCTTCGACTTAAGCATTTGAGAAAATCCGCTTAATTTTATAAAGTCTCTTTCAATATTGGGATAACTCACAAAGGTACCCTTACCTATAAGTCTGTATGCATAGCCGGAATCCACGAGTTGCGTAAGTGCATTTCTTGCAGTCATTCTGCTAACCCCATACTTATCACTTAACTCTCTTTCCGAGGGTAGCTGGCTACCATTAATAAACTCCCCTGATTTTATTTTGTCTGTTAGAATATCCCTTATTTGAATATAAACTGGAGGTATATATGCACGTTTTTTAATAAGATCACACACACTTTCCTTATGGTATACTGGTATATACCACTCATTTTAAATTATATCATCTTATCCTCATATTTACAATAGCAATTTAAAAAACTTTTTTTATCTCTTTATTTGTGTCACCCTTGCTATGGGATAAATCAGAACATAGCATAGTATAAAAACAGCTAAAGAATAAAGTGACAATGTATAAGGATTGCTCATGCCTATAAAAGCATAACCAATAAATTTTAAAATTTCAAAGGCCATTGCCCTGATATTAGGAATAAACATCAATACAATGAGCAATCCGCCTATAGCAAATAAATACATCTTGCCTTTTAAGTAGTTTATTCCTGAAAGTAGAGCAAATAATGCAGCTATGGCCATTAAAAATGTAGTATTCATCATTATATTGGAAAAGAATCTTAATGCTGTGACTACATTATCGCTATATCCAATTAGTATTGGATTAAAGCCAGCAATTTTAAAAAGCAAATATTCAAATATTATTAGCAAGTTAAATATAATTGAAAGAGAAAGGGATAAAACAAAATTATACGCCATAAAGCCGAAGGTAAAATCCTTACGTGTACATCCCATATTTATAGTATAGGGAAAAGTTTCATAATATGATACTGAACTACTAATTGCACAAAATATAAGCGTTGCTATAATATTATTAGCAGTTAGCCCACCTCCATAACCTTTACCTCTAAGATACAAAGCAATGGCAAAGCCCAAAATTGAAATTGCCAACATAATAGACCAAAATATTTCATAAGATTTTCTTGAATTTAGATAATGCATTTTTAATTGAGCGCTTATTTTATTCATATTTCCCACCTCTTTTAGTCATTTTGCCAGCGGTAAGATATATAAATAACTGCTGTAAGGAAATTGGACTAATATTAAGACCACTTGCTTCAATGGCCCTTTTTTCTTTTTCACTAAACTCATCAAGAATTGCAGCAACGGAATTATCTCCAATTTCATTTTTATTTAAAATATTCTTTCCCGCTATATATTTTAAAACTTCATTTTTTTCGCCACTTATATAATAGGCTTTATTTCTTATATCATCAATATTTCCTTCTGTTTTGATACTGCCATTGTGCAATATTATAATTTCTTCAAGTAAGTTGCTTATTTCATCTATAAGATGAGTAGATATTATAATGGTCCTCGGATTTTGCATATAATCCTCCATTAAAATATCATAGAAAAATTGTCTCCCTGGAGCATCCAATCCTATATATGGTTCATCAAAAATTGTTATAGGTGCCCGGCTAGATAGACCTATAACTATGCTTAATTGGGATTTCATACCTAATGAAAGATTTTTAAATGTTTTGTTTTCATTCAGTCCAAACTCATATAAGATATTTTTTGCAAAATTATTATCCCAATTAGGATAGAACAAAGAGGCTAAATATATCGTTTCCTTTACTTTTAAATCTTTTAAAAAAGTGCCTGTTTCTTTTATCAAACAAATATTATTTAAAATACCTCCATTTTCATAGGGTTTTTCATTTAATACTTTTATTTGCCCTTTAGTGGGAAATATTTGTGCAGCTATAATACTAAGTAAAGTGCTTTTTCCTGCGCCATTTCTCCCTAGTAATCCATAAATTTTGTCTGCTTCCATCCTAAAGTTAACATCTATCAACGCCTTTGTTTTACCAAAATTTTTTGAAATATTTATGCATTCAATTGCATAAGACATCAATTATCGCCTCCTTTATACTCTTTTATTAGCTCCAGTAACTCTTCTTTAGTAATACTTAATTTTTTTGCTTCGTTAAATAGTTTTGTAATATATTGCTCAATAAATTGTTTTCTACGCTTTTTAACTATTACTTTCTTAGCACCTTCAGCTACAAACATACCAATACCTCGCTTTTTATATAATATTTCTTCATCAACTAAAATATTTATGCCCTTTGCAGCAGTAGCAGGATTAATTCCATATATACTGGCTAATTGATTAGTAGAAGGAACTTGCTCCCCTTCTCTTAGATTTTCGCTTAGAATATCATCTTCGATTGAATCGGCAATTTGTATATATATCAACTTATTACTATCCAGAAATATTTTCATATCAGCACCCCCCCACATACGTGGTTAATTACCTATGTAACTAAGTATATAACTAGTTATTTATTTTGTCAATGAGTTTTATTAATATCTTACTTTCATGTATTGCGACATAACGATTACTTTATTATAATAGTAATGCACAGAAAAAATTGCTCTTATGAAAAACTTGTAAAGGAGTTAAAATGTGGTTAACAACAACAATATAATGGTATGTGTAACTAGACAGAAAAATTGTAAAAGGCTTATTAAATTTGGGAAAAGAATGGCTAATGATTTAGAAGGAAAGCTTTATGTAATACATGTAGTGAAAACAGGAACAAACTTTTTGGGAAATCCGGATGAAAGTGAGGCTTTGGAATTCCTTTATCAAACATCAAATAAAGCCGGTGCGGATATGGCAGTTTTACGGGCTGATAATGTAATAGAAACTATTGTTGACTTTGCTAAAGAAAATAAAATTTCTCATGCAGTTTTAGGAGCTCCGCCGAAAGGCAAAGATAAGGCCAATATTATTGAATATGTTAAAAGCTTATTGCCAGAAGTAGTATTTGAAATAGTCCCGGCATAGAACTTAAAATTTTGATGCTTAAAATTAAAAAGTTAACCAAATAAAAAGGTGGCAAGTTTACCACCTTTTTTATTTAGGAATAAATGTCGCGCAATCTGTATCTTCTGACGTTGTAGCGTTTCTGTGCTGTATCTCAATACAGCTTGCGGAACAAAGGTCACCGGGACAATGGTAATGACAAGTATTGACAACACATCTAACTCCCGGTATATGGTCATGATCCTTATGCGGTTTACTCATCATTTCTCTACCTCCAAAACAGTTATCAATACTATTATTTATTTTTTCAAACTTTCTTATTCAATAATGTAATTGTTTTATTTCACAAATATTGATAATCTAAATTAAATAATCCAAGGTGCTTTTAAAGGATTATTTTTATTTCTTCAGACACTGTTATTTCATCTTCTTTTATCAAAGAATCATAAGCCAAAATTTCAACACCTTTTTCAGCACAATAGGATAAAGCCCGTGAAAATTCCGGGTCCATAATTTTATTTGCCATAAAGTGCCTTGCGCCTTTAAATTGAATTAAAAATATTATATATCCTTCGTATCCTTCTGATACAGCTCTTGCCATCTCAAATAAGTGTTTTTTTCCTCTTTCGGTGGGGGCATCCGGAAACATAGCTATACCGTTATCTTCTAATGTAACACCCTTTACTTCTATAAAACCTCTGCTCTTTTCTTTTTCATAATAAATATCAAATCTTGAATTGCCAAAGCTTACTTCTTTCTTTAAATATTGAATATCAGTAATCTGCTTAACTTTGCCTTCTTTTATTCCATCAAAAATAACGGTATTAGGCACCTGCGAATCAATATTTATCAGCATATTTCCTTTATAAGCCGCTATAAGTGAATAAGGAGTCTTTCTTTTAGGATTTTGTGCAGTTTCTAGAATAACTTTCGCACCACTTTTAAGTATTTCCCTGCAACGACCGGTATTTTTTACATGGACTATTTCTTCTTTCCCATCAACTAAAACATGTGCTAAAAATCTATTAGGACGTTTTAGAAATATCCCCTTTTTTATGTTAAAGTATTTCATATTTTAGCTCATTTCCAAAGTATTATTGCTTGGTTTTTTGACAAGGTTCTCAAATTGCGACAGCAACATACCTACTAACATCAAAGTACAACCCAAAAGCTCCCTAAATCCAAGAACTTCGTGTAGGATTAAATAACCCCCAACACTTGCAAACACTGCTTCTAAACTTAGTGCTATGGCAGCATGAGAAGGCTTGGCACTTTTTTGTGCGATTGCCTGAAGAGTATATGCCACTCCTGCCGATAAAATACCACTGTACAATAAGGGTATTATAACCACAGATAAACTTTTCAAAGATATCTTTTCAAAAATTAAAGCAGTGGTTAAGCTAAGTGTAGCACAAGTGGCGAACTGTATAGAAGATAATTTCAACACGTCTACTTTCTTGGTAAAATTATCTATTATCAATATATGAATTGCCCAAAATACAGCTCCTATAATCATGTATAAGTCGCCTTTGGCAATACTAAAGCTTTCTGTAACACTTAAAAGATATAGACCTGCAACTGCAACTATTACACCTAGCCAGGTACTTATATGAACTTTCTGCTTTAAGAGTATGCCAAAAACAGGTACCAATACAATATATAATCCTGTTATAAAACCTGCCTTTCCCGCTTCTGTATATATAAGTCCTACTTGTTGCAAAGAGGATGCTATAAATAACACTAAGCCCGCGATTATACCGGCTTTTAAATTGCTCATACTTGTAACAATCTCAACTGTATCATTTTTCGCTTTATTTTTTGAATAGATTATTAAGGGTAATAATGATATGCTTCCCAATGCAAATCTAAGTCCATTAAAAGTAAAAGCCCCTACATGCATGACCCCTACTCTTTGTGCTACAAATGCAAAGCCCCATATAGCCGCGGTAATTAGTAATAATGCACTTGATTTCAATTCTTTTTTCTCCATTTCTACTTCTCCTTCTTATATTTGGATTACCAAATATTATATCTTTACTCGTCTAATAGAACTAATAATAAATAATATATATTTTTTTCTCTAAACATATTTAAGTCCATTTAATAGCCAAATTCATTATATCATAAGCATAAAGAAAATCATTATATTAATAATTTATAAAAAGTAAAGTTAAATATCAGCTGTTTTGTAATATATGGCAAGATAAAAATTGCAAGTAATTGTTATTTAATTGATAATAATTCTTAATTATGTTATTATAAAAATAAAATAGTGGAGGCGATATAATGGCTTTTAAGGTCACAGACAAAGTTACTTGGGTCGGCAAAATGGACTGGACTTTACAAAAATTCCACGGAGAAGAGTATTCAACTCATAAAGGTTCTTCTTACAATGCATTTTTAATTCAAGATGAAAAAACCGTATTGATAGATACAGTTTGGCAGCCTTTTGCTAGAGAATTTGTATATGAACTGAAAAAGGTAATTGATCTTGATAAAATAGACTATATCATTGCAAATCATGGTGAAATAGACCATAGTGGAGCCTTGCCGGAATTAATGAAGTACATCCCTGATACTCCGATATACTGCACTGCAAATGGTATTAAATCTATTAAAGGTCACTACCATGAAGATTGGAACTTTATACCCGTTAAGACCGGAGATACTTTGGATTTAGGAGAAAGTAAACTTACATTTATTGAAGCAAGAATGCTTCATTGGCCAGATACTATGTTCACCTATATGTCAGGAGATAATATTTTATTCAGCAATGATGGATTTGGGCAACATTATGCTGCAGATCCTTTATATAACGATTTAGTGGATCAAGATGAATTATATCATGAATGTATAAAATATTATGCCAATATTTTAACGCCCTTTAGTAAGTTTGTTAACAAAAAAATTGAAGAAGTTCTAGGCTTTAACCTACCATTAGATATAATATGCCCAAGTCATGGGGTTATATGGCGTGATAATCCTGCCCAAATTGTTGAAAAATATTTGGAATGGGCTAATGATTATCAAGAAAACCAAATAACAATAGTATATGACAGCATGTGGCATGGTACTAGAAGAATGGCTGAATATATTGGTGAGGGAATCAGAGAAGCTGATGGAGATGTTAGGATAAAAATATATGATGTAGGAATAACGGATAAAAATGATATCTTAACAGAGGTATTTAAGTCCAAGGCCATTTTAGTTGGCTCTCCTACAATCAATAAAGGTATTACTTATGCTGCTATCGGTATATTAGAAATGATAAAGGGTTTGGCTTTTAAAAATAAAAAAGCCGCAGCCTTTGGCACTTATGGTTGGAGCGGAGAGTCTCCAGCTATAATAAATGAAGAATTGAGTAAAGCCGGCTTTGATATAATAAGCGAGCCTCTTAAGGCCCTATGGAACCCGGATGACGAGGCGCTTGATAGATGCAAAGAATACGGCAAGGATTTTATAGAAAAGATGCTTTAATGAAGTATAGATAAAAAATGTGGCTATGTCACATTTTTGGCCCTGGCTGCTAGGCCGCTTGGCAGCTGGATTAAAATTAGACTCTGCGGGTAAGGGTATAGAAACCACGGATTAACACGGAGGGATGTATAAGCTAGGGAAGGACCTCTGTGTTGTTCCGTGATAGGATGGAGATATTTATATAAACTATACAGTATATATTATTATATGACATTTTGTAAAAAGATCCTAAAGGAATACCCCAGCATCCGAGATCTTGGCTCTTAATTCTTAATGCTATTGAACGGGCCAGCAGAGCTAGCCCCTACACTTTGATATTGTGCCACTTTCTCTCAACCATGTTTATTAATAATTCCTTTTTATTTAACTGGGGGTATTTTAACACCTCTTCCAATAAATCCTCTAATATATCTCCTATTATTATACCTTCCTTAAAACCTATTTTTATAATATCATTACCCTTTATATTTAAGTCTTCTATATCAATAGCTTCATTGTTATTCAGTATTTCTTTTGTTATTTTTTCATATTCTGAAGTTTTGTTTTCTAATAATTCATTTTTACTGCAAATGGCTTTGGCTTTTAATAAAGTAATTAAATCATATATATTGTCTTTTTTTACATTTCTAATTATTTTTTTAATGTCTATCTTCTTTGTATCTAAATTGAAGATTCCATGGTTTTTAATAAGGATAATGGTCTTATAAATAATTTCCTTTGAAAAGCATAGCCCTTTCAGGGCTTTTGCTAATGTATCAGTTTCTTTTTCTATAAGGTTTTTGTCTGTATTGTTATAATTTAATCCTTTTCTCAAAAACAGGGCTGCCAAACGAAGATATAAGGAATTTGGCAATTTATTTAGCAAGCATAATTTATAGTTTATATAGTCTTTATTGTTTTCTTCATAGCAATGGACTATATCAGCTTCCGGCAATATATTTTTTAAAAGACCTGTTTCCAAAAGCATTTTTACACCTTTGGCTGAATTGCTATTCATTAGAATTTTAATTAATTCATCTTTAATTCTTTCATTACTTACAGATTTTATTTCTTCTGCTAAAGTTTTTATGGCTGCTATAACTTCAACATCCATTTCAAAGTTTAGGCTTGTTGAAAATCTTACGGCCCTAATCATACGCAATTTATCTTCTGTAAATCTATTTACGGGATTACCGACAGCTCTTATAATTCTATTTTTTATATCCTTAGCACCCTTATAGGGATCTATTAATCCTTTTTCTTTATTATAGGCCAAAGCGTTTATAGTAAAATCTCTTCTGCCCAGATCTGTTTCGATGTTCTTTTCAAATTGCACCCAATCAGGGTGTCGTCCATCTAAATAATTACCTTCACTGCGAAAGGTTGTAATTTCTACTTTACCTTTTTCATCGATTATTGTAAGGGTTCCGTACTTTTCTCCAGTTTTTATAACTTTTTTGTCTGAAAATACTTCCATTATTTCATCCGGTTCCCCAAGGCTTGCTATATCCCAATCTACAGGTGTTTTATTCATTAAAGAATCACGAATTGAACCGCCGACTACATAAGAGTCATAGCCATTATTCAGTAGTCTTTCTAATATTTTTTCAATATAAGCAGGTAAAGTAATCATTTATAACAACTCCTAAAAAGAAGGATTAAACATTTCCCGGGAAATATTCATTTTCATTAAATATTTTAACATAAGCATAAATTAATATATAGTTAATTAAGCTTTATTGTTTTTTAAAAAGCTTTACAATTTACACATTGCAAAATTAGCAGCTATAACTGTTTACTATAATCCTAAAAAAATAAAATTGTATAATACCTAAACAGAAGCTAAAAATTATTTATTAAATATAGTGTAAATACTAATAATAATAAAAGCGACTTTATTAATTTATAAAAAAATTAATTCTATAAACTGTTGGTACAATAAGCTTGTAAGTATGGGGAATAGTGGGGTGACCTTTTGTAGCCATTTACATTTTAAAATAAAGCAAGGAAGTGTTGAAGGTTACATGGCAAATTGATTTTACAATATATAGAAACTAGGTGATATAACTCATGAAAATGCTCTTCCTTCTATTAACAATATTCGTTCTTATTTTTACTATAAGCTTTGCAATTTTTAATATGGACTATAATGCTAAAGTAAATGTTGACGAAAACAATATTACAGGAAGCTTGCAAGATATTAAACCAAACGAAGAAAAGTCAATAAGCAACAAAAATGTTTTAATTCTTGGCATTGATACAAGAAAAGGTGAACCTTCAAGATCTGACGTTATTATTCTTGTAAACACAAAAAAAGATAAAGTCAATCTCCTTTCCATTCCTAGGGACACACGGGTTGAAATTAAAAATAAAGGAAAAACAAAAATTAATTCTACCTACGCTTACGGAGGAATTAATCTAAGTAAGGTAACTATTGAAAATCTGCTAGATTTAAAAATTGATAATTATATTGTATTAAATTTCAATGCAATAAAAAAAGGTGTAGATGCTATCGGAGGTTTTACTATTACTATAGCAAAAGATGTAAAAATATCCGATCCGGAATTAAAAAAGAAATTTACTCTCACAAGAGGAAGTCATAAGCTAAATGGAATACAAGTTTTGGAATATTTAAGATATAGAAATGATGGTAAAGGTGATTTAGCTAGAATATATAGGCAGCAACAATTTATACAAGATCTTCAGCAAAACTTCTTGAAATTGGAGAATATACCCCTTATTCCCCGTGCTTATGCAGCTATACACGATGAAATTCAGTCAGATATGGGTGCTTCAGACATGGCAACTTATTTTATTCAATGTTATCATTTAAGGGATAAATTTGAATATTATACTTTGGAAGGCCAGGCTAAAACAATTAACGGCATTTCTTACTTTATTTTAAATAAAAATAGCCTAGAAAATATAAAAGAAATTCTAAATAAGTAGACTAATAAAAGAATATCCCAGCTTTAATCCATAAAAAATGATTATTAACCCACAAACAATATTTATATACCTTAGTATTTTTTCGCTTATGGCTTTTTTGAAAATAATTATTATTGTAGTTAATATTAAAAACCAGCTTAAGGATGCACTTGCAACCCCCACAATAAAAAAGCCTGAAGCGTAAGCAGGAAGTGATGCCTTGTATCCACCCAATAAAAGGGAGCCATCAATTAGTGCCTGGGGATTTAGCCAAGTAACTGCAAAGCACATCCAAGCGACTTTTATAATAGGTTGATTTAAATCTATTTTTGAATCAAAAGTTGGTAAGGATTTAGCTAAGCTATAACCAATATAAATAACTGCAATGGAGCCGGCTGCTAAAATAAAATACCTTAAAAACGGTAGCCTGTCCAATATTATTCCAATGCCAAAAAAACAGGCTAAGGCCAAAGATATGTCAAAAGAAGCTGTTATAAAAGCCACTTGATAAGCTCTAAGTTTACTTGATTTAATAGCAGAATTAATAACATACATATTTTGCATTCCTATGGGTGCCACATAGGCTAAACCTAGTAAGAAACCTTGTAGTAAATAGTTCATTTTCAGTAATCCTCCTTAGTAAATTGCCGTGTTAATTTATTATATAAATCTATGCTAATCCGCAGTTGTCAACTTTCCTATATTCCACTAACGGAAGTAAGTATCAAGGGAGACAGCGAATGAATTCACTGCTACAATAAAATCAAATCAAAATTATATCTAAACCTAACAATGACACCGCTATTTTCCAGTATATCATACAAAAAAAAGTTTGACATCCTTTTGTTTTTCGTATAAAATAGGTCATAAATAAGAAAACGCGATGATGGGGATTAGTAAAATGAATGATTCTTAAAGAAAAGAAAACCCATGGGCTGAAAGGTTTTCCAAGATTAACTCTTTTGAACCCCACCTCCGAGCTGCAAATGAAAAGTTTGTCCGCACTGCCTGCGTTATAGGATTTAAGTGGATTATACAATATTGTATGATCAATTTGGGTGGTACCGCGATTTACCTTCGTCCCTTTATTAAGACGAAGGTTTTTTTATTAAATAATAAGATCCAGTTTTATATATGGTTTTTATTCTATTAATTATACAAGGAGGATATATATGGTAGTAAGAGAATTAAAAGAAAAGGAAGTAAGTTTAAAAGTAGCAGAAATGGATAAGCATGTAGCTGATGATTTTTACTCGACTACAAACTATACTACAAAAATTTATTGTAATAAAAAATGGATTACAGTAAAGGATCAAAGAATGGATGGCATTATAATAGTAAAAAATAATAAAGCCTATTGCAAAAAACTTAGGGATATAAAAAAAGGTGACCTAGTAGTGTGCGGCGAAAAAGGTATAAGAATAATAGAAGACACGGATACTGATGATTCAAAAGATACTTTCTGTTTTATGAATAACGAAGTATCTTCTGAAAGAAGAAATGATATGCTTATTAAGGAATTAGCCTATGAGCTATATACTGAGAATAAAAAGTTAACTGTAGTAGCCGGACCTGTCGTAGTTCACACGGGTGCTGATTATTATTTATCAAAACTTATTCGTAAAGGCTATATTAGAAGCTTGCTAACAGGTAACGCGGTGGCTGTGCATGATATAGAAAAAAGTCTATATGGAACATCTTTAGGTATTTGTGCAAAGTCGGGAAAAGCGACGCATAACGGTTATAAAAATCATATGCGGGCTATAAATCAGATAATGAAATATGGTTCTTTAAAAGAAACAGTGAAGGCAGGTGCTTTAAAATCCGGCATCATGTATGAATGCATTAAGAATAACGTCCCCTACGTCCTGGCTGGAAGTTTAAGAGATGATGGTCCATTACCGGATACCATTACGGATATGATTGATGCACAGGGCGCCTATAATGATGAACTTGTAAAATCAGATATTGTTATAGTTTTGGGCACCATGCTCCACGGAATAGCTAGCGGCAATATGCTCCCGGCGAGAATAAAAATGATATGCATTGATATTAACGCATCAGTAGTTACAAAACTAAGCGATAGAGGAAGCGGACAAGCAATTGGAATAGTAACGGATGTTGGCTTGTTTTTAAATCTTTTGGAGTGTGAAATTAATAATTTGGAAAATGAATATAGTTCTTCTGCTCAAGGGAGCCTACGGTAAACAAAACCGTCTTTAATGGGCTAATTGAGGTCATAAACTTTCTTTAAATCCATTGATATAATGAGCCCACAAAAAATATATAGCTGCTAACCCCAGCTAAAATAGTTAGGTTAGCAGCCATAACAGGCACTTATTATTTTTATACATTAAACCTAAAATTAATAATATCCCCATCTTCAACTAAATATTCTTTTCCTTCAAGAGTAGCGAGGCCTTTTTCCTTTACTTTTACCATGGAACCTAGTTCTTTTAAATCATTAAATTTACAAACCTCTGCTCGTATAAAGCCCTTTTCTATATCTGTATGTATCTTACCGGCAGCTTTTTTTGCTATTGTATTTTTATTAATAGTCCAGGCTCTAACTTCATCAGAACCAGTGGTTAAAAAAGAAATCAACCCTAAATGTTTATACGCAGTCTTAGATAATTTATCCACACTGGATTCCGTTATGCCCAAATCTTCTATAAACATATCCCTATCCTCTGGGTCCAGCTTTGATATCTCCAGCTCGGATTCAATGCATAACTCAACAAAAGGTGTATCCATATCCTTAGAAAACCCTTGTAAATCCAATTTTAAAGGATAATCCCCTGCCTTAAGCTGTTCTTCATCTAAATTAGCTACTAAAATCATAGGCTTTTCCGATAAAAAACCAAAGGTTTTAAGATGGTCTTTTTCTTCCTCACTTAAGTTTAAATTGTGAATCAATAGACCCTCCTCCAAACCATCTTTACACTTTTTTAATACTTCCAACTCTTGCAGGTTTTCCTTTGTAACTTTTTTTGAATTTTCTATTCTTTCAATTCTATTGTCAATGATCCCCAAATCTGCAAATAAAAGCTCCATATTTATAGTTTCAATATCCCTCATAGGATTAATACTACCTTCTGCATGTATAACATCATCATTTTTAAAAACTCTAAGTATATGAATCAGCAAATCTGCTTTTCTTATATTATCAAGAAATTGATTTCCTACACCTTTTCCGGTACTTGAACCGCTAACCAAGCCTGGTACGTCTATTACCTCAATAGTGGCATAGGTAATCTTTTTCGGATTATACATTTTTGATAAAAAATCTATCCTTTCATCGGGTATTTTTGCGATTCCCATATTTGCTTCTACCTTACCGGTGGTAAAGCCGGATATTTCTATATCCAAGCCTGTTAAAAGATTAAATAAAGTAGTTTTACCCACAGTGGGCAATCCAATTAGACCTATATTCATAATCGGTCTTTCATCCCCTTTTGCTAATATTTATATATAATTTTAGCACTGTTTGAGTATAAATTAAAGCGTTACTATAATTGTATTACAGTTCACACTTATCCGAATTAACTAATTATTATATTTTCTATGCTTATAGAGTTGAATTAGGGCTTCTGGCACTAGCTATGAGTAAAGGACTAGAATGCCGTGAAATATGTTATATAAGCAGGCTCGTGGAGAAGCCGCGAAGTCCATTAACTGAATGTAGAATATACAAAATCATTGGCGATGAAAGGTAATTTTATAGATCAAATATTAATAGTTTTAAAATTAAATACAAATTTGAATAATGAGTGCGCAGTAAAGGGTGATTCTATATCTGTCTCTAATAGAACCCAGTGATATTAGAAGCAATGCCAGCTTCGTATTGGAACCGTCTGGCAATTTCTTGGATTCTTTCTACATCTGATATTCCATGCAATAGTGTTAATTTTTCATATTTCATGTTCTCGCCATAAATAAAAGTAACTTTATCCCTTGTTATGTTAATTTCCTGCAACTTTATTCCATCAATATTATATTTTATTAACTTTCCCCCCAAAAGTATACCAAAACAAGATACAATGTATTCTATGATTTCTTCCGTTTTGCCGGTCATCTCAGCAACCTTAATTTCGAATATTTTGTTTTCAATTATAAGTTTAGCTATATTGTATTTCTTAAATTCTAAAAATAACAGATAAATAAAAACAGCTTCAATTAATAACAGTAGAAAAAAAACTGTCATTGAACTTTTTATTGTTATATGGGTTTTTTTTATTCGCAGCCACGTAATTATTGATAAAACAGATATAATCAATCCTATAAGTATTTGCAATTTTTGCTTTATCAATTTCAAATCCATGCACTCCTATTAATAAGTAGAAAAAAGGAGCAGGAGCACTATTGTTAGCTACTGCTCCCATATAGTTAAATCAACAAATTAATCCGCAATTTTCCTAAATTCTAAATTCTAACAATGCTGGTATATACTGCACGGCATTTAGCTAAAAAACTCTAAAGGAATATCCCAACATCTGAGTCCTGAGTTCTTAGTTCTATTTTTATTCTTCATAAACAATAACTGCTTCCTTTGTACTGTTTATCCAGTCTACTTTGCAGTTTAAATTCTCTGCTGCAAATCTGACAGGTACAAAGGTCCTGCCGTTTTTAGCTACAGGGGCTACATCCATCTTGCCTGCTACTCCATTTATTTTTATGTCTGTTTTATTCATCCACATTTCTACTAGGTTTCCCCTAGCTTTTAGGGTTATCTTTTGAGTAGCTTGATCCCAGCCTACTTCTCCACCCATAGCTTCTACTACGGCTCTTATAGGCACCATGGTGCGGCCTGTTATTATAATAGGTGCTGTTCCTCTACCTGGATCTATTTCTTCTTCTACACCGTCAACGCTTAGCATAGGACTTTCTAGCTTCATCATTATAAAGTGTTTAAATACTCCTGGTTTGTATATTTTGTTTCCTGTTGTTATTGTAAAAGTAGCTATTGCAGGTCCCAGCTTTTCTTCCATTCCCTTATATGGATTTGCTTCTGCCAAAACTGGTTTTACTGTATAGTAGTATGTTGTATTAGGCTCAACATTAACATCGGCATAGGATGTACTTGTTATATAGAAGTCCGTTACGGATATTCCAAGCTGGCTTTTTACTTTGGATCTATACATTCTAAAGCCTAAGCATCCCGAGTAGGGTTGCCACATTATTCTCGCTCCCGAATCGAAGGCTTCCGCACCGGGGCTTGAAGTTGCCGGTGTAGACGGTGTTGTTGGTGCGGTCGGTGTAGTCGGTGCCGGTATTACTTCTGTAATGCGTTTGCCGCCGTCCCATGTACCCCAACTGCCATCAGAGCCATAGCGCCATCTGCCGCCAAAACTTTTGCCATCAGCAGACATAGTAAATTCTATATCGCCGGCATCATTAGGTGGTGAATAGTTAGGATATTCCGACCAGGTTCCTATTAATTTATCCCTGTTAACTGTTCCGGTGATTCTACCTTGATCGTGAGTATAAGTACCGCTTACACTAGAGCCCTTTTGAACCAATATCATCTTACCCCAATTAGTATCCCATTCTCCCTCCCAGGAATATTTGCCCAAATCCGTTGACCCGCTTGATGTAGTTTCTATTTGAGTCGAATGGGCTGTCACTGTGGTTGTTATGGGTCCTCCGGGTTCAGTTTGGCTAGTTGCACCTGCACTTATTGTAGCCCCGCTACTAACTTCTTTCCATTCATATGCATATCTGACTCCTACAGTTCCTGGGGATCCTGCATAGACCGTTGCATATATATAACGCTTTTCTCCCGGTGTGCTTTCGCCATAAAACTTTAGATTCATATTTGCTTTATAGGACTTCTGTGCCTGTGCATCATAATTATAGCCAATGCCTGGGTTTTTTGCCTTAGTACCATCAGCATAAGTTATAGTTGCGTATATCCTACCAGCTGTACTAAAACATAGCTCCAATTCAGCAACATCCGCGCAAAGATTTGGGGTATAGCCTATAGAGTAATTTCCGTTTCTGTTACTGACTACCTCTTGCTCAAGGCTCAAATTTAGGGTCTGGTTTGCTTGTATAATGCTTGGAGGTATCTCCCATGTATAAATTGCGTGCATATCTGTCGGGTTATCGTAATCTTTTGATGCGTAAATACCTACTCCGTAAGGCCAGGCTCGCTGAATCTCTGCTCTGTTGCCTGTCAACGTTGCTGTAAAACTATCCTCAACCGGAACAGGATAATGATAGGTGTCCACTAATACCCAGGCATAATTACCTTCATCAGCATAAATAGATAATCCAACATTGCTAAAAAGGCTTAAGATTAACGCTAATGTGATAAATAATGATAGTGACTTTTTCATATGAGCATCCTTCCTTCCATATTTAGAATTTAATTTCTTAATTATAATAAGATTTGATTACCATTTATTGCCTCATTATAATACTTCTTTTAATTAGAGTATAATTCTTTTTAAAACAAAAATAATCACCAAGAATGGTGATTTTACATAAAGCCTTATCACCCTTTTGGGTGATAAGGCTTTTATAAACCTGTGTGTCCCTGTGTGTCCTGCGTCCCTTTACCTTTGTATCATTTCATCAATAGAAAAAAAAGCTCCGTTTTATTATTTACATCAAGTTTGCAATAGATATTTCTTATATGAGTCTTAATGGTATTCTCGCTAAGATAAAGTTCTTCCGCAATCAATTTATAGGTCATACCTTTTATCAATAGTTCGGTTATTTCCACTTCTCTCTGGGTCAATCCAGCATTTTTTAGAAATTCATCAATACTTTTACTTTGCCTTGTTGGTGCCATTTCAAAGAAAGTCAGTAAAAATATATGATTTTTTAATACTGTTGATAGTTGCTTATGCAACAAAGGTAATATCATTAAAGTTACAAAAACAACAGCAAAAGCCAGCATAGATGTAGTAAATTTAGAACCTTTATTCACTAAAGCATTCCCTATCAGCCCTCCCACAAGAACTCCCAGAACATTAGCAGAAAGCCCAATACCAAAAACTTTTGCCGGGTTTTCATAAAGGTCCAACATTTCTCCTAATATACTCCACCAGAATAAATCATAAACGCCACACGCCCCAAGCATTAAAGTGTTTATAACAATATAACTTCCTATAGAATTGCTAAGAACCATAAAAGCTACAAATGTAAAGCCTATCATTCCTATTGCAATATAAAGAATATAGTTTCTGTTTATCGATTTTGGCAAGTTCTTCATAATATATAAAGCCAATATATAGGGCACAGCCCAATACCAACTGACAAACCATTTATGATGTTGGAATGCGGGGTTTATGACATGATACATTAAACCTGAATTAATAGTTATTATTACTATAAACAAACATAAAAAAATAAGGGGAGCTTTTGAATCCTCTACACTTTCTAATTTTCTATTATGATTTTTATCATCAACTTCAGTCATTAGCGAGATTTTAAATAAAAAGATTAAAGCCAAGATCAAAAATATTATCGCCATTGAAAGACCTAAATATGGTGATATGTTTATAGCTAATGTATTTAAAAGTACCATTAAGATATTGGAAATTATTAAAACATCGGCTGCTGTTTTTATTCTTTCTTCATTTACAGTATAGATTTTGAAATAATAGCTCCAAGATACTATACTAGCACCTGCCGATAAGGCCATTATTATTAAAGAAATATTCCAAAGAATTGATGGTTTGAAAAAGAATACAATACTTCCAAGTATACAAATGCTAATTGAAAAAAACATAGTTTTTTTCGCTTGATAAATATTTTTAATAAAAAAACCAAATACAAACAAACCTGTAAAATGAGCTAATAATGAGCTGAAAACTAAAGTAGAAGAATCCAAATTGAATTTTTCTAAAATGGCATATAAAACTTGTCCTTCAAAAATAAAGGATAAAAGCCAAGATGAAAATAATGATAGTACAATAATAGATATTTTTCGTTGATTAGCCATATCTGTCACCTTCTATAATTCTTGTCAATTTCTATTATACATATATAATGAGCGGATTCCAATCATCTTATGAGAAAATTGCTACAAGTCTTTTGTTGTATAGTTTTTTATCTTATAAAACATAAGCTACAACCCCATCCCTTGACATATGGTTGTTTTATGTTTACTATTTTTATAATAATTACTTAAAAATTTACGAAAGAAGGTGAGAATTTGGAAAATAATAAGCCTACACGGGCAGAAGCCCTTGAGCTTTGGAAAAAATATAATAAAAATGACAGTCTTTTACGCCACGCCCTAACGGTAGAAGGAGTAATGAAACATTTTGCAGAATTATTTGAAGAGCCTGATATTGAAAAATGGACTGTTATAGGATTAGCTCATGATTTGGATTACGAAATGTATCCGGAACAACATTGTATTAAAGTCAGGGAAATACTAGAAGATGAGAAATGGCCGGAAGACTATATCAGAGCCATACAAAGTCATGGATGGGGCATATGCTCGGATATTAAACCTGAAGAAAAGATGGAAAAAATTCTTTTTGCCATTGATGAGCTGACAGGTCTTATAACAGCAGCAGCTCTTATGCGTCCAAGCAAGTCTGTCATGGATTTAGAAGTAAAATCAGTAAAGAAAAAGTGGAAAGATAAAAGATTTGCAGCTGGGGTAGATAGAGAGGTTATAAAAAAGGGTGTAGAACTACTGGATATGGATTTAAACTTTATAATTGACGAAACCATAAAAGGTATGAGAAAAGTTGCTGATGAAATTGGATTAAAAGGAAACTTGTAATTTAAAAAAGGTGGTATACCACCTTTTTTAAATCTTAGATATTTACTTTATCTTTTCCAGCTTTAATTCTTTTCTATAAGACCATCAATTCTTGCTTGATCAAAGCCAATAATTATATTACCGTCAATATCAATTACCGGCACTCCCTGTTGTCCCGATTTTTTAATCATTTCCATGGCTCCAGCTCTATCAATACCTACATTAATTTCTTTAAAATCTACACCTTTATTTTTTAAATAATCCTTTGCTTTTGTGCACCAAGGACATGTATTTGTTGAATATACGGTTATATTCATTTAGAAAACCTCCTTTAAATTATATACCCCCCACAGGTATATAGTATCATCGATTACAAAATAAGTCAATAGTATTTTTCATTAAAGCCGTGTCCAGATTCCCGCCACTTATTATAATAGCCGTATTTTTATTTTCAAAAACTTCAGGATAGCTTAGCACCGCTGCCACCCCAATGGCACCAGATGGCTCAGCAATTACTTTTTCTTTAGTCATTAGTATATAAACTGCCTCTTTTATTATGTCCTCTTCGACTAAAATTATATCATCTATGCATTGTTTAGCCATTTTAAATGGAATCTCCCCTACACCTCCAACCAATGCATCACATATGGAGGGATCAGATGGAAAATCTGCGTAATACTTATTATCTTTTATTGATTGATACATTGCAGGGCAAGCTTTTGTCTGCACGCCTATTATTTTAATATCAGGTTTTATTTCTTTTGCCGCTACAGCAATTCCAGTGATAAGCCCACCACCACCTATGGGGGCCAGTATTATATCTATATCAGGTTTTTCTTCAATTATTTCAAAAGCGATACTCCCCTGCCCCGCAATAACTTCTATATCCGAGCAAGGATCAATAAATATCAACTTTTCTTTTTCTAATATACTTAATGCAGTTTTGTGTGCCTCGTCATAATTTTTGCCGGACAAAATCACTTCTGCACCAAAGTATCTAATTTTTTCAAGTTTGGATTCCGGTATAGTGGCAGGAACGCATATCTTTGCTTTTATTCCACCTAATAATTTTGCTGCATAGCTGACCCCGGCTCCATGATTTCCCGAAGACACAGCCATAACCCCTTTGTTTCTTTCCTCTTCTCCTAAACTTATCAGTTTGTTTAATGCTCCTCTAATTTTAAATCCCTTTAATACTTGTTGGCATTCAAGCTTAAGATAAATACTCATATTCATGTTACTTAAATGCATAGAATATTCCATAGGGGTATTATAAATATATTTTATAATACGTTCATTAGCATCAAGGATATCTTTATATATAACTATTTGTTCCTCCATATTTCTTTCACCTTTCCCTTCACTGCATTTCTTATATCCACTAGATATTCTTAGTTTATTATATAAAAAATAGAGGTCCCTATCAATCTTATCTAGACCTCTATTTATAATCAATTATATTTAAAATTTTTCATAATGAATTTTATTCTTAAATAAATCCTCTACATTGTGAGGAGGCTTTTCTTCATCAGGATAGCCAATTGATATTATACATTCAATTTTTATTTCCTCTGGAGCTTTGATTACATCTTTAACATATTCTTCTGTACTAATATTTTCACTATGTTGCCTATTTCTCACATGTATCCAACAAGTTCCAAGTCCTAGAGAATGAGCAGTCAATTGTATTATTATAGCAGCTATTGATGCATCTTCAATCCAATTGTCTCTTATCTCCCCACCAATAGCCACAACTATTGCCGCCGAAGCCCCCCTAAGAAATTGTGAACCTGCTTCCCTACAATGGGAGAGTTTTTCAAGCCTTTCTTTATCTTCTATAACTATGAGCTCCCAACCTTTTCTATTAACCGCTGTTGGGGCAGTAAGTGAACATTTGAGAATTTTCTCTAGCTTTTCCTTTTCTATTTTCTTATCTTTATATTTTCTTATGCTTCTTCTTGTTTTTAATAATTCTAGCATTTTAGACCACCTTTCTTTTAACTAAAGCATCACATTACTCCTAGGTCTTAGATTTATAGATGACTTAGCTTTTCTATACAAAGATTTTATATGCTAAATGTTTATGTCTTCCTTTTCCAAGATCTTAACCAGTAGCTTAATTGCATTTTCTACATCCTGAATACATATCATTTCAGATGGTGAATGCACATATCTGCTAGGTATTGATATTACTCCTGATGGCACTCCTGAGCGGGTCAAATGTATGGCTCCTGAATCTGTGCCCCCACCTTCTAATATCTCGAATTGATAGGGAATATTATTCTCTATTGCAGTCTCTACCATAAGGTTTTTCACCTTTGGATGTGCGATTATGCTATTATCTTTTACCTTTATGGCAACACCTTTACCCAAACTTACATCCATAGTTGCGGCTTTAGGTGTATCCCCTGTCAATGTTACGTCTAATGCAATCCCTATATCCGGATTAATTCCATAGGCAGCGGTTCTTGCTCCCCGCAAACCTACTTCCTCCTGTACAGTAAATACAAAATATACTTCATTTGGGCAGTTTTTTAGTTCTTTTATTGTTTCTATTGCAACAAAGCATCCTATTCTATTATCTAGCGCTTTTGATATTATACAGTTATTTTGATATGCAAAAGGAGAGTAAAAAGCCGCTACATCCCCTACATTAACTTTTTTCAAAGCTTCTTCTTTATTTGGCGCACCTATATCTATATACATTTTGTTAAGTTTTAAATCTTTTATTTCATCCAGTTTTTCCATAGCAATAGCGCCGATTGTGCCATCTTTAAAAATTACTCTTTGAAATAAAGATGTGAAAGGTGAAACCCCACCAATATTTGTAAAGCGTAAAAAGCCATTATCGTCTATATTGGTAATCATAACGCCAATTTCGTCCATATGCGAAGCTACCATTATTTTTTTACCCTCAGCTTTTTTGATTGCAAGAAGATTACCTAATGCATCAATTTTTATTTCATCAACATAATCTTTTATCTCATCCTTTATTACTTTTCTTATACTATCTTCATTTCCCGAAGGTCCAAATGTCATCAATAGATTTTCCAATAAATCAATATTTATTTTATTCACCGCTATACTCCCCTTTCTTTATCCCCTTTAAAAAGAGCTTTGCAAGCTTTTTACAGTTTTCAAAATCATCCAAACTCATTACGGATGAAGGCGAATGAATATATCTACAAGGTACAGATAATGCGGCGCTAAGGATACCTTCTTTTGTGATATGTATTGCACCTGCATCATTACCTCCCGGCGAAGGCTGCCTATATTGAACACTTACATTGTTTTCCACTGCTGTCTCATAAATTCTTTTATTTAGTTCCTTAGGGAAAATTGTATAGGAATCCATTAAAGATATTGCAGGACCTTTTCCAAGCTTGGTTATATGCTGGGATTCTGGTACTTCTGTTATATCTGAACATAATGTTCCTTCAAAAACTATGGCAAGATCGGGATCCACCCTATAAGCCGCCACTTCCGCCCCCCTTAGCCCTATTTCTTCCTGTACTGTAAAAACCCCATATAAATCTATATCATATTCTTCTTTTAGTAGTGATATCAATACGGCACACCCTGCCCTATCATCCAAAGCTTTGGCCTTAATTAAATTTCTACCAAACTTGATATATTCACTATTGAAAGCTATATAATCACCTTTTTTTATTAGCTTTTCAGCTTCCTCTTTTGTTTTAGCACCTATATCTATGTAAAGTTGTTCCACTTTAAGGGGTACTGTCCTTTCATCTGGTTCTTGCAAATGTATGGCCTTGGCTCCTATAACCCCGGGAATTTTATCTTTCCCGATAAGCACTTGTTTAGATACTAATATTCTTTCATCAATGCCTCCGACTTTTGCAAACTTGATAAAACCATTTTCATCAATGGACTTTACCATTAACCCGACTTCATCCATATGGGCAGCCAACATAACTTTAGGATAGCCTTCTTTGCCTTTTTTTATAGCAATTATATTTCCCAACCTGTCAACTTTAATATCATCTACATATGGTTTTATCTCTTCTATAATGATATCCCTAATCTCTCCCTCATTTCCCGAAACTCCGCAGGCTTCTGTTAGCTTTTTTAATAGCATAGTAATCCCTCCAAATCTATGAGGTTTAAGCTGACAATATAATTAGCCAGTAGCTTACCGGCATATTTTATATCATTAATATCTATTATCTCCACGGATGTGTGCATATACCTTAGGGGTATGCTTACAAGACCCGTTGCTACCCCGGATTGCGTAATTTGAATAGCCCATGCATCTGTACCGGTAGCTCCCGGATAGACATCATCCTGGTATGGTAGATTGTATTCTTTTGCTATATCCACCAAGCCTTTATACACCTTAGGGTGAATATTTGCACCAAAAGCTATAGATGGCCCTTTCCCAAGCTCACTGGTCTCATCCTTTTTTAAATCCGGTGTATAAGCAAATCCAACATCTATTGCTATTCCTATATCTGGAAAAATATTATAGGCAGCTGCAGTTGCCCCCCTTAGACCCACCTCTTCTTGTACTGTTGCTACTGCATATACATCACATTCATGATTCATCTTATTCAATTCTTTTAAGCACTCGTACATTACAGCTACCCCAGCTTTATCGTCAAGGGATTTGGCAGAAATACAATCTCCCTGTAAATTAATCATCTTTTTATGAAATGATATTGGATCTCCAACGGAAATAAGTTTTTCAACTTCATCCTTTAAAAGCCCTACATCTATTAGCATATCTTCTATTTTTACTGACTTTTTTCTTTCTTCCTCACTTAATATGTGGGGAGGTTTATTTCCGATTATACCAAACAAATCTTCTTTACCATGAACTATTACTTCCTGTGTAAGAAGTGTTCTTTGATCTACTCCACCTATGGTAGTGAATTTAATAAAACCATTTTCGTCAATCTTCTTGACCATTAATCCAATTTCATCCATATGTGCTGCTAAAAATATCTTTTTCCTATCTCCCATAATACCCTTTTTAAGTATTATTAGATTTCCCAATTTGTCCCTTACTATATCATCGGAATATGGTTTGAAATAATCTTCGATAACTTTTGATACTTTTGTCTCGAAACCGGATAAACCGGGGGTTTCAACCATTTCTTCTATGAAATCTTTCAGCAAATTTTTTTCCCTCTTTTCTAAATATACTAATTATAAAAAAAACAATATTTTCTATACACTGTTAATTTTAACATAATAATTCAAATTCTTTAACTTAATTATATTTTTAACAAAGTAAAGAAAAAAATGCCCTAAGGCATTTTTATTTTTTTTCAAATACTTTTACAACGTTTTCCAGCATATCTATAATAGGCAATTCATAAGGACATCTGCTTTCACAGACACCACATTCTATGCAATCTTCAGCTTTTATATCAAAGGATTTGTATCTGTTTTTAGCCCAATCCTTTAAACCATAACGAGTATAATAGCTTTCCATAATAAACATCATTGGAATATTTATATCAACGGTACATGGCAAGCAGTATCCGCATCTCCGGCAAAATGTATTGCCTAACTCCTTTGCTATCTTTTCTATTTCGTCTCGCTCTTCTTTTGTCAATTTGAGTCCATCCGCTGTCCCCGCATTTTCTACAACTTGCTCTAGGCTATCCATTCCCGGAATTGCAACATTTAAATAAGGGCTTTCCAATATATATTTCAAGGATTTACGCCCATCCCTCAATGCCCCTCCGGCCATAGGTTTCATTGCTATAGTACCTATATTCATTTCCTTTGCTTTTTTAAAAAGATCTGCCCCTTGCATTTCTACAACATTGAAAGGAAATTGTACAGTGCTAAAGACCTTCATACCCAAAGCTCTTTCCAATATAGGTATCTTATGACTTGTAATACCTATATGTTTTATAATACCATGATTTTGAAATTCCAAAAGAGCTTCTATAGCCCCATCTTTATCTGTTATAGTTTTTAATTCTTCCTCGGAACCAACATTATGAAGCTGATAAAGATCAATATAATCAGTTTTAAAATTCTTAAGGGAAATTTCTATATCATTTTTCATATTATCTTTACTCTTAGCCATGGATTTTGTAGCAATATACATCTTGTCCCTATTGCCTGAAAGTGCATTGCCCAATAGTTCTTCGCTTACTGTATAGCCCCTCGCACTATCAAGAAAGTTAATACCAAGTTCTATAGATTTTTCTATCATTTTATTTACTGTTTCTTGATTTACATGTTGAATAGGTATACCACCAAATCCTATTCGTGAAACATTCAAACCCGTTTTCCCTAAAATATTATATTGCATTTGCTCGCCTCCAAAATTGAAAACATTTAATAAGATATACCTCCGAATACCTTTTAGCCAAATTTTCTTTCAATCAGTAATGCTAAGCTTTCCGCGTAGTTTCTGATAAGATTTTCGTCTTCCCCTTCAAGCATAACTCTTATCAAAGGTTCCGTACCAGAGGGTCTTATAACAACTCTGCCTTTGTTTTCCATACTTTTTTCTATCTCTTCTATTGTTTGCTTTATTTCAATATCCTTTTTATATTTATTCTTATTCCCGTTTTTAATTTTAGCATTAATCAAAACCTGGGGTAATTCTTTTATCTCTGATTTAAGTTCAGAAAGTCTTAATCCTGTCTTCTTTATTACCTCCAATAGCTTTAGGCCCGTTAAAAGGCCATCCCCCGTGGTATTATGATCAAGAAAAATAATATGTCCCGATTGTTCTCCACCAAAATTATAGCCATTGCAAATCATTTCTTCCAACACATACCTGTCACCGACTTTTGTCCTTAGCATTTCGCATTTATTCTTCTGCAAAGCTATCTCAAGGCCCATATTGCTCATTATGGTAGATACTACAGTATTCTTTTTAAGACGGTTATTGTTCTTCATATACTTAGCACATATGGCCATTATATGGTCCCCATTTACTATAGCACCATTGTTATCTATAGCTATAAGCCTATCTGCGTCTCCATCGAAGGCAAGTCCTATATCAGCGCCAACATCAATAACAATTCTTTGCAAATTTTCCGGGTATGTTGAACCACAATTGTGGTTAATATTCTTACCGTCTGGCTCATCATTTATTACAATCAGCTGGGCTCCTAAATCCGTTAACAGCAAAGGTGCTGCAATAAAAGCTGCACCATTGGCACAATCAATGGCAATTTTTAAACCTTTTAGGTCTACACCAACGGTATTTTTTAAAAATTCTATGTAATCAACAGTTGCGTTATTTACCTCAATTCTTTTTCCAATATCTAGGCCTATGGGGTTTGGTAAATCAATAAAATTATTATCAATTACCCCCTGTATTTTATCTTCCAATTCATCCGATAATTTATATCCTTTTCCATTAAAAAACTTAATTCCATTATATTCAAAAGAGTTATGTGATGCAGATATAACGATGCCCGCATCAAAACCATGCTGTCTCGTAAGATAAGCTACCGCTGGTGTGGGCTGTATGCCGAGAACTATAGCCTCTCCGCCCATGGAGCATATTCCAGCTATAAGTGCAGCTTCCAGCATATCACCGGATAGTCTTGTATCCCTGCCAAGTGCAATCTTGGGCTTATGCCGGGTTTCCTTGGTAAGTATATAAGTACCCGCCCTGCCCAAATTATATGCCAAAGCTGAATCCAATTCACTATTGGCTATGCCTCTTACCCCATCGGTGCCAAATATGCGATTCATTTAATGACCCCCTAAATTGAATTTCATCTAATAATATCATATATGTTTTTCCTATTCAATTTAGTATAGTTTACATGCTTTCCGGTACATCCATACCTAAAATGCTTAGAGCTGATTTTAAAACTATGCATACTGCCTCCGTAAGAATTAGCCTGGCGTCCTTAATTTTATCTTCTGCATTTAATATATGATGGCTGTTATAAAATTTATTGTATGCTTTGGCTAGCTCTGTTACATATCTGGTAATAACAAAAGGTTCGTATCTTTCCGCTGCCTCTTTTAAGGCATCTCCAAAAGAGCCTAGCAACTTAACTAAGGTAAATTCATCTTCCGTGCTTAAGACGGAAAGATCGGCATTTTTATTAATTTCTCCTGCTTTTTTCAGTATACTGCTACCTCTTACATAGCTATATTGCACGTAAGGTCCGGATTCTCCTTCAAAACTCAAGGTTTCTTCCCAGCTAAATACTACATCTCTTTCTCTGCTATTTTTTAGGAAAGTATATATTATAGCTCCTATCCCTACCTGTTTCGCAATTAAGTCTTTATCTGTAAGATTAGGATTCTTACTTTCTATGATTTTCGCTGTTTTATCTATGGCTTCATCAATTACTTCTTTTGCAAATATTACATCACCTTTTCTCGTAGCAAGCTTCCTATCGGCAAATTTTATAAGGGCGGTGCTTACATGAACACAATCATCAGCCCATTCGTAACCTAGAAGCTTCATTATTGCAAACACTTGTTTAAAATGCAATGCTTGGGTTCCACCTACAACATATATGTTTTTATAAAAATCATAAGTACGTTTCCTATATAAGGCAGCAGCTAAATCCCTTGTAACATATATAGTGGCACCATCTGATTTTATAACTAAACAAGGTGGTAGATTAAATTCACTTAAATCTACTATTCTTGCCCCTTCACTTTCCACTAAAAGTTCCTTTGCATAAAGCATGTCTACGATTTCTTGCATTTTATCGCTGTAAAAACTTTCTCCTGCATAGGAATCAAATTCTATATTTAATACTTCATATAATTCTTTAAACTCACGTAAGCTTAAATCTTTAAATTTCTGCCAAATCTTTATTGCTTCCGCTTCATTTTCTTCCAATTGCTTAAAATACATCCTGCCTTCCTCTTCCAAGGACTTGTCTTTCTCAGCCTCTTCATGAAATTTAACATAGATTTTCAACAATTCATTTATGGGGTCCTTATTAATTTTCTCTTCATTTCCCCATCTATTATAAGCGGATATAAGCTTACCAAATTGGGTCCCATAATCACCTATATGATTTAATCTTTGGGTTTTATAACCTAAATGCCTAAATACTTTTTCAATGGCGCTACCGATAACTGTGTTAAACATATGTCCAACGTGAAAAGGTTTAGCAATATTAGGTGAGGAAAATTCAACCAAGATAGTTTTATCACTATTCCCTTCTTGTCTACCGTAGTTTTCTCCTTTTTCTAGCACTTCTTTTATTATAGTCTTGGTATATTCATTTTTATTAATAAAAAAGTTTAGATATCCTCCTGCACCTTCCGCCCTGTCAACAACTAAGTCTTTTTCTACCTTTTCCGCTAATTCCTTTGCAATCATATTAGGTGGTTTTCGAAATATCTTAGCTAGTTGAAAACATGGAAAAGCATAATCCCCCATATTTGATTGAGGTGGTATCTCAATTAAATCCAAAACCTTCTCTAATTCCATATCTACTAAGCTATTTATCTTTTTCGCTATTTCCAACTTAAAGTCCATTTTGTTTCCTCCTTTAAATAAAAAAACGTCTCGAAAAGAGACGGGGTATCCGCGGTATCACTCCGCCCGAACTCGCTACTGTTACTTTAATAAAGCGCTTTTCCTGCCCATTAAATCATTTTATTTATATTATTACCTATTTTACTTAAATTTTATCATTTAGTCAATGCAAATAAAGGAATAAAAAAACCATTCCGGGATTGGAGGGTGGATGACGGGTTAATGAACCCCGGAACGGTAAGTTAACTATTAGCAAACTATTTATTTAACAAATTCCGCGCCTTTCTTTAAAGCTTCCTTATTCAGCGGTATTACAGAAGCCTTTTTACCTGCGAATACTTCTTCTATATACTCCATTACCGTTTCTTCTTTAGCGGCAGCAGTAGCCTTTAAGTATGCACCAAGCATAACCATATTTGCAATTTTATCAGTACCTATTTCGCTTGCTATATCATTTGCTGGAATATAATAAACGTCTATATCATCTCTTTTTGCTTTGGTATCTATTAAAGAGCTGTTTATTAAAAGCAGTCCCCCCGGGATTACATCTTTTTCAAATTTGTCCAAAGACGGTTTGTTCATAGCGATAACTGCTGTTGCTTCCGTAACTGTTGGCGCACCTACGAGTTCATCGGATACTATTACGCTGCAGTTAGCTGTGCCTCCACGCATTTCAGGACCGTATGAGGGCAACCATGACACATTCCTACCTTCTTTCAAGCCTGCCTCCACAAGTATTCTTCCCATGGACATAACTCCTTGTCCCCCAAAACCTGCCATAATGATTTGATGTGTCATTTATTTCACCTCCTCAGGTTTTCTAAAGTTTTGTATCGGATAATAGGGTATCATCGTTTCTTCCAGCCATTTAAGGGCTTCGATGGGTGTCTTGCCCCAATTAGTTGGACAAGTAGATAGTACTTCAACTATTGAAAAGCCTAAGCCTTTCATTTGTATTTCAAAAGCTTTTTTTATAGCTCTTTTTGCTTTCATAAGATTGGGTATATTATGCACGGAAACTCTTTCCACAAATACTGCCTTTGGAATGGTTGCCAACATTTCACATACTCTTAAGGGCATTCCTGCATGATCTGCATCCCTACCTAAAGGTGCTGTTGTCGCTTTTTGCCCTACCATAGTTGTTGGAGCCATTTGGCCGCCAGTCATACCATATATGGCATTATTTACAAATATAGTGGTGAACTTTTCTCCCCTCATAGCAGCATGAACAATCTCAGCAGCTCCAATTGAAGCTAAGTCTCCGTCACCTTGATAAGTAAATACCGCAGCTTCGGGATGTACCCTTTTTATACCCGTTGCACAGGATGGTGCTCTACCGTGAGACGCCTCCTGCATATCACAGGAAAAATAATCATATGCAAATACTGAGCAGCCTACCGGAGCTACCCCTACTGCAATATCTATTAAATCTAGCTCTTCCAATGCCTCGGCAACCAGTTTGTGAATTATTCCATGGGTGCAACCGGGACAGTAATGCGTAGGTTTGTCCGTTAAGCCTTTTGATTTTTGATAAACAATTGCCATTATTTTGCACCCCCTAATATTTTCTTCGCTTCCTCAACAATAGCTTTTGGTGTTGGAACTGCGCCACCGGGTCTGCCGTAAAAATATACAGGTTTTTTACCCTTCACAGACAGTTCAACATCTTCCACCATTTGACCCATACTCATTTCTACACCCATAAATGCCTTAACACTTGGCATATCCGCAGCCTTTAAATAAGCTTCTTTGGGGAAAGGCCATAAAGTAATAGGTCTTATCATACCAGCCTTGATTCCTTCGTTTTCAAGAGCCTTTATAGCATTTTTAACAATTCTAGCAACAGTTCCATAAGCAGCAAATACTATTTCTGCTCCATCCAAATTGTATTCTTCAAACCTAATTTCGCTTTTTTCTATTTCTGCATATTTTTTAAATATTTCATAATTATGTTGTTCACATTCGTTGGGATCTATATATAATGAATTAATTACATTGTGTTCTTTTCTTCCTTTTAAGCCTGTAGTAGCCCAATCCTTCTTCGGTAATTCCCTCTTTTTAATATCTCTAAATTCGATAGGCTCCATCATTTGACCCATCATACCATCACCAAGAATCATTACCGGATTTTTGTATTGGTCTGCAATATCAAAGGCCTCTTGAACCAAATCAACGGCTTCTTGGATAGAATCTGGTGCTAATACCACCAATCTATAATCACCATGTCCTCCACCTTTGGTAGCTTGAAAATAATCGGATTGTGCAGGTTGAATACTGCCAAGCCCAGGGCCTCCCCTTACAATATTTACTATTACACAAGGAAGCTGTGCTCCGGCTATATAACTTATACCTTCTTGTTTCAAGCTTATTCCCGGACTAGAAGAAGATGTCATAACTCTTGCTCCTGCTCCAGCCGCTCCATAAACCATATTTATGGCAGATACTTCGGATTCAGCTTGTAAAAAGCAACCTCCTTCCTGGGGAAGTCTTAGTGACATATACTCGGGTATTTCATTTTGTGGTGTTATAGGATAGCCAAAGAAAAATCTACAACCAGCTTTAATCGCGGCTTCAGCTATAGCTTCATTACCTTTCCATAGTTCTCTTGCCATTTTGTTCCCTCCTTAAATTACAATCTCTCAACAGTTATTACCGAATCCGGGCATATTCTTGCACATGATCCGCAAGCAGTACATTTCTCCATTTCTTTTACGACTGCCGGGTGATATCCTTTAATATTAATTCTGTCTTTGTCCATAATTACTATATCTACTGGACAAACAAGGGTACATAGTTCACAACCCTTACACCTATCTTCGTCAAAAGTAACCTTTCCTGCCATTAATAACCCTCCTTAAATTTACGTTTCCCAAGGCTTTTTCATATAAATATTTATAGGAAAAATTTCGCCCTGCAAATCCTTCGGCAATTTATCCATTAAATCAATATGTGTCACCACATATTTAATGGGCAAATTTAATTCTTTGGACACTTCCTCACATAAACTTTGTCCCTTTAATATATCTTCAACTCCGGTTTCGCCACATAAATGAGTGTTGTTAACCAAAGCCGTAATACTTTGCCTTGAGCTTTGCTCTATGGCATAAATATATCTTATGGCATTTTCTTTATTAGATGTTAAGGGTCTATTTGCATTTAAAACAAAAAATACATCACACTCATCTTTGTCAATTTGGTTGTAAAATCTGCCAAGTACCGTAGCGCCAGTTTTATCTCCTCCTACATCTATTACAGCTTCATAACTTTTATCCTGCAATAATGTATATATCTCCGGAGATAATGCAGGTAAATCTCCTGCAAAACTTTTAATAGTTGAAGATACGACTTTAATGCCTTTTTCTAAAAATATTGGTTCTATTTCTCTAGATCTAAAATACGGGTTTACAATATCTAAATCTGCAATAGCTGTTTTATATCCTTTTTCAGCTAAAGAAAAAGCATAGTTTACAGCAAACTCGGTTTTACCACTACCATAATGGCCCATGATAATTCTAACCCTTTTGTCTTTTTCCATAATATCATCCTCAAATTTTAGTACTCTTTCGCTTCTTCCTCTTCCCTTAATACCCTTAGTGCCCCCTGTGCCATAGCTATCATTTCATCTTCTCCGGGATATACAAAAACCTTGGCTAAAAAATCAACTCTTTTTTTAATCCATCCAATAAACATTTTATCATAAGCCAAGCCCCCGGTTAAGCAAATTGCATCAACATCTCCTTCCAGCACTGTAGCACAACTTCCAATTTCCTTTGCTACTTGGTAGGCCATAGCAGAATAAATCAACTCGGCTTTTTTGTCTCCTGCTACTATCCTACCATTTATTTCTCTGCCGTCATTAGTATTAAGGTGGGCAACCAGGCCACCCTTACCTACAATTTTTTTCTTTATTTCATCTTGGCTATATTCATTGGAAAAACACATTTTAATAACACTACCCACAGGCAAACTTCCTGCCCTTTCGGGAGACATCGGTCCTTCACCATCCAGAGCATTATTTACTTCTACAACTCTTCCTTTTTTATGGGCACCTACAGATATACCTCCACCTAAATGAGCTACTATTAAATTTACTTCATTATATTTTTTACCAAGATCCCCTGCCGCCCGTTTTGCTACTGCCTTATGGTTTAAAGCATGGAATAGGCTTATCCTCTTAATTTCCGGTAAGCCAGAAATTCTCGCAAGTTCATCCAGTTCATCAACTACCACCGGATCTACAATAAATGAAGGAATATTAAGTTGGGATGCAATCTCGTGAGAGATTATTCCGCCAAGATTAGACGCATGCTGACCCATCACTCCTATTGTTAAGTCCTTAAGCATCTTTTCGTTAACATTATAAGTTCCGCCTTCTAGCGGGTTTAACAAGCCACCTCTGCCTATAACTGCATTTAATTTGGTTATATTTATTCCTTTGGCATTTAGTGTATCAAGTATTGCATTTTTTCTAAATTCGTATTGATCGTATATTGTTGGAAATGGTAATAATTCTTCATTTGAGTGTCTGAGGGTCTCTTCAAAAACTGGCTTTTCATTATCATATATTGCAATCTTAGTAGATGTTGAACCTGGGTTAATTATTAAAAGTCTATAGATCTCCTGCATAACATCACTCCTTACTCCTTCTTAGCTGTAGTTCTACAAATTAGCTATTAGTGCGGCAATGGCAATTGAATTAAGCTTGGCTTCCTCACTGTCCGCCCTGGAAGTAACAATAAGAGGAACCCTTGCCCCCACTACTATGCCTGAACTTTTCCCACCGGCTAAAAAGGTGATAGCCTTGTATAATATATTACCGGCTTCAATTGTTGGCACTAAAAGTATATCCGCATTTCCCGCTACCGGATGCTCTATCCCTTTATGCTTAGCAGCCTCTATGGAAACAGCATTATCCAAAGCAAAGGGGCCGCCAACAATACAGCCTTTGATTTCACCGTCTTTTTGCATATTAACTAAAGCTTCCGCATCCAAAGTTGCCGGCATCTTTGGATTAACCTTTTCTACGGCAGCCAATATTGCTACTTTTGGTTCCGAATTTCCCAACGCATTTGCCACTTTAACCACGTTTTCTATAAGTTGCTTTTTCTGTTCAAGATTTGGTGCTATATTCATTCCAGGATCTGTAATATAAAATAATCTATCGTATTGGTCTACTTCAAAAACTGCGACATGAGAAAGTATGTTTCCTGTTCTAAGACCAGCCTTTTCTTCTAAGGCTGCTTTAAGAATAATTGATGTGTCCACTATGCCTTTCATTAATATCTGCGCTCTTCCTTCACTAACAAGTGCCACGGCTTTTTTGCAAGCTTCCCTTTTATCTTTTACATCAATCAGCTCAAAATTAGTTAAATCCATTTTGATATTGGAAGCTTCTTTTAAAATTGCTTCTTTGTCGCCAACTAATATGGCATCGGCTATTCCCAAATCTTTAGTAGCTTTAATAGCCATTAAAACCTCTCTGTCTTGAGCAACTGCAACAGATATTGTCTTTCCTCCGTTTCCTTTAGCAGCCGCAATGATTTCATCAAATTTTCTTATCAACTGAATCATCACTCCCATTAATTTTCTACGTATACATTTGTCAAAAAATATCTTATTAATATATACTTGCAATTATTATGCCAAACAGAAAAATTTGGCTTTAGCATTTTTTTAAAAGCCATTACAGGATCATAGGCAAAAACTTTCCCCCGTCCATATCTCTCTTGTACAGTAAGAGGGGGAGCCATTCGTGCTATTCCATTATAGATAAATAATATTTGTAGCTAATTAAAATCATCCAAATTTGAACTATTTATAGCAATGAATTGTTATAATAATAGATTGGATTTGCAATATATTGCGTGCAGATATTTGCAAAGTTTAAATTATGAAGTTTATTGCACACTACTTTATACCATACTTCTCCAATTTATAGTATAAGTTCCTAAGGGAGATATCCAAAGTCTTGGCTGTTTTTGTTTTATTGCCATTGTTTTGTTCTAGAATATTTGATATATAAGCTTTTTCGATGCTTTGAACTAGGTCCTCCAGGCTTACATGCTTTGTTTCAAAAATGCCACTATCTATTGGTAGGGTCTGATTTTCTTCATATGGACTAACCTTAGGCATGTGTTTTTTTTCTATTATTCTCTCGTTTATTCTCATATTAATTATGGCTCTACCTATAACATTCTCCAGTTCCCTAACATTTCCCGGCCAACTATATTCGATAAGTGCCTTTATTGCATCTTCTTTTATACCTTCTATATTTCTTCCGTATTCCTGATTGAATTTTTTTATAAAAAGTTTTGCCAACAATGCTATATCACCTTTTCTTTCTTTTAGCGAAGGTATCTTTATAGGAAACATATTTATTCTATAATATAAGTCCTTTCTAAAACTTCCCTTTTTAACTGCTTCCTCTATATTGGCATTAGTGGCTGCTATTATACGTACATCAATATTTATAGGTTTTGTTCCGCCTACTCTGACGATCTCCTTTTCTTGTAAAACCCTTAGAAGTTTTGCCTGAGTTTCTACATTTATTTCAGAAATCTCGTCAAGAAAAATAGTCCCTCTATTGGCTTCTTCAAATAAACCTTTTTTCCCACCTTTTTTTGCCCCAGTAAAAGCTCCTTCCTCATAGCCGAACAATTCAGACTCCAAAATCGATTGGGCCAAAGCCGCACAATTTACTCTAACAAACTGATTATATTTTCTTTCACTGGCATTGTGAATTGCATGGGCAAATATCTCTTTGCCTGTCCCACTTTCCCCTATTAGGAATACAGTTGCCGGTGTAAAGGCTGCTTTCTTGGCCTTTTCTATTGCATTAACTATACTTATTTCCTTACCAGCTATATCATCGAAAGTATATTTGGCTTCTAATTTTCTAATTATTTGTTTGGCTTGTTTTAATTCTTCGGAAAGTTTATTCATCTCTGTAATATCATGTAGTACCCCTACGCTACCTTTTAGTTCACCGTCAACTATTATCGGGGCAGCATTTACCAAAACTTCCTTTTTGCTTGGCCCCACCTTTAATAAACCACCTCTAACAGGTTTTTTTGTTGTTAACACTTTCATATGAACAGATTCACCTTCGGCAATATCTACAGTTGCAGGTTTTCCTAAAATATCTTTTTCTGTAAGCCCTGTTATCTTCGTATAGGCGGGATTTATCATAATTCCCAAACCCTCTTTATTTACAACTGAAATAGCATCTTGGGTAGCGTAAAAAACTGCCCCAAGCATACTTTTCACTTCTTTTAAATCAGTAAGTTCTTTAGTCAGCTTAATATTAGCTGTTTTATCAATTTTCATAAAGCCACCTGTGATTTTAGTTTTTATCCTTTCTTTCTTAATATTACTTTTATTTCATTTGGAAAAAGATCTATCAATTCAACTTGATTAGAGCCTTCTATAAAAACAGGAATAATATGCTCTCCTTCTGCAAGATCCTTCAAATCCACATAAAAAGTGTTATCTTTATTCCAACTGCTAATAATGCTTTCTGTCCCTCTTATAACCGCTTTTATTGTTTCTCCAGGTATTTCCACCTCTAAATCATCTGATAAATTTCTTACGCTTACTTCCCCGGATTCTATTATAGCTTCTACTACTTTTTCTATAGTAGCAATGAAAACGATGGATTCATTTTTATTAACTAACTCAACACCATCCGGGAGTATTAAAGTGATTTTTTGATCTATAGAACTCCTAGCATCGCTAATATCTATTCTTTCCGTTACTAATTTTGTCACATCATCCAATAAACTGCTTTGGCCTACAATATTAACAGTCTTGGGGTTTATTGAAACGCCTGTTAATATATATCCTTCAGCCGGTATTATTCTGTAATCAGCTTCAATTGTAACGGTTTTGGTATTTTCTATGGGTATAACCACATCTACCATTGCTGGGCTTAACAACAAGCCTTCAATGATATTTTCTTCTACATCTATAATCACCACATTAACTTTTTCACTGATTATGCTTCCTGAATGATTAATATTGACAGAGGCTTCCGCTCTTTTTATTGTATTTATTATTGATTCGGCTCCTTTTACTTCTACCTCACTAGGATTAACTATAGGTGACATGGTAGCTGTACCCTGTAGTGTGTTGCCTATAATTTTTAATGATATAGGCAATACTTGGCTTACAATATTATCTATATCCAAAGCTAGTTTATTAGAAGAAATCCAAGATACTTCTACGCCTACAGGAATTCCACTTAAGTCTACTGGTAACTCAATGAGACCTTTAGTATTCACTTCTTTTAAATCAGCGGAAGCAGAAACTGTTGTTCTATTTAAGCTATCTAAATAATTCTTATTACCCCTTAGCGTTATAGATACATTAAAAGTTTCGTTATTCAATAGTATTAAATCATTCTTTGCCAAGGCATCAATATTTATCAGCCTTACAGGCAGACTTAATTCTTTTCTTATTACCGGATTTTGCTCTGTTACTACATAAAGCCAAAGCATAATAGCCAAAACAAGGGATAGAGCTATAACTGTTATTTTTTTGTCCAATATATCATTCACTCTTTCCACCCCATTTCGGCAATACAAGCTGTTCTTTGTAAGTATATTCATTTTTCAATATTTCTTTTAATGATTTAGGATCTAGATATCTTGATAATTTGCCATCCCTTGCAAAAGAAATCACTCCCGTTTCCTCTGAAACAACTATAACCAAACTATCAGATATTTCAGTTATCCCAAGGGCTGCCCTATGTCGTGTGCCTAACTGTTTGCTTAAATTTTGGTTGTCGGTTAAAGGTAAAAAACAACCGGCAGCAAGAATCCTGTTTTTTCTAACAATAGCTGCACCATCATGTAAGGGTGTATTAGGTGCAAAAATGGTTAAAAATAATCCAGCGGATATTTCAGAATCTATCCTTACGCCTGTTTCTATAAATTCATTTAATCCCGTATCTTGTTCCAAAACTATTATGGCACCGATTTTATTTTTTGAAAGTTCATTAACGGTTGTAGTGATTTCCCTTAACATATTGTCTATTTCCTGTTTTTGCAATTCATTTTTTGCAAAAAGCTTCCCCCTGCCGATGTGCTCTAATGCTCTTCTAAGCTCCGGTTGAAAAATTATCAATATAGCTATAGCACCTACTGTCATTGCATTTTTTAGTAACCAATACATGGTATGCAGTTGCATGATGTCACTTAATTTAGTAATAACTATTAAAATTATAATACCTTTAATCAATTGCTCTGCCCTAGTTTCCTTTATGAGCATCATCAATTTGTAAATAATAAATGCTATAATACCAATGTCCAAATAAGTACTCCATTGTTTGAGAAACGGTAATAATTCCCTGAACTCATTCATAGCCTCACCCCAATTATTTTGCAATATCTTTCATATTGATTATACACCAAAAACACCCTAAAGTTACAGTAAAGATTAAAAATATTTAAAAAACCTTCCGGCTACATAACATAAATATCACCGGAAGGTTAATATGCCTATAGATTTATTCCAATGTTGCCTGTAATAATAGTGGTTCATTGTCTCTATAAATTCTTGGTAATTGAGATATGGGAAGAGGATTCACCCCCAGCCCCACTTCTATAGTATAGCCGGGTTTTCCAAAATCCTGAATAAACCAATCTTTATAGCCTGCAAATGAAGCTATTCCTAACAATTCTTCAAGAGTATATCCGCTAACCCTTGCTAAAACTTCTCCTATAGGTCTTGACTCTGGAGGTGCCAAGTCCATAAAATCCCAGTAGATTACCTGCCCCTGGCTATGATAAGCCAGTACTAGCCTTGGATTAATTGCTAATGTTAAATCTCTCACTGCCCTTGTTTCCGGCTCTGAAAAAGGTGAAGGTCCAGAATATCGCGTAGGTCCCGGCCCCGTAATCCCTAACTCCAATTCAGCTTCTTTTGATAAATTCCATGCTGCATCATAATTATGATTTAAATCTACCCCACGAATATTGGCCTGCTATACTTCAGAAAAAGGTCTTCCCGTATTATTCCACTGTATCAACTCATTATAATAAGGGTTATTTACTTCGAGCCCATTTAATACTAAATCTACGCCATCAGGATTTACCATAGGCATTATATATATTGTGCTTCTTTGTAAAATCTGTCTTATATTGTAGCCTCTTATGGACCGTCCTTCGGAATATGCCGCAGCAATATTTTCAGTAAACCTCATTAACAATGGTGATGTAATCCATTCCAATGAATGATGTTATTTTTTGAGTGACGAAAAGTCATTGGTTAAAACTTACTCCAATTACAGATTTATCTTAGGTTAATAGGCAAGTTTACGATATTTTTAGCAACTTCTATAGACATTCTTATTACTTCAGATTGATAAATATTTTTGCTATAATAAAAGCCGGTGTGATAATATAGGGGTGGGTCCAAACCAATAAACAAAAGGTTTTCCTTGTTACCTGTTATTAACTCATAAGGAAATAAACTTAAGTAATGATTTTTCTTTAAAATAAAAAGTAGTGATGAAGTATCATATATCTCTATCTTTATATTTGGCGTAAACTGCATCTTTTTAAAATAACAATCTTCAGTATATCTTAAAATTGTATTCTTTCTTGATAATACAAAGTTTTCATTTTTAAAATACTTTAATGGTAGGCGTGGGAAACTCTTTGCCGGATCAGTAGCACCTAAATGCGACAAATGATGAGTGTCAGAAAGCAATATAAGAACTTCAAAGGGCGGAAATTCAATATATTCCAATCTCGGGTTCTTCTCGGCAAAAGCTGAATGAGCAAGATCTAAAACCCCTTCGATAACCAAATCCAATAGTTTTGAAGTTTCGCCAAACCTAATATCAACACTTATGTTAGGATATTGAATGCTCAATCTTGATATAATTTGTGACATAAAATCTAGGCCTTTTTCTCCGCTTACCCCAAAAGCAAGCTTCACGGCGGGGTCAGATATCAGTTCATTAAGTTTTTTGATAAAATTATTTCGGATCCATAGTATCTCTTGTGCATTTTCATAATAAAGTTTGCCGGCGTTTGTTAAGGATAAAGTGTTGTTATATCGTCTGTTAAACAATTGTATTCCCAATGCATTTTCGAGTTTTGACAAAAAGTGACTCAGTGCCGGCTGGGAAACAAATAATCGTTGTGCCGCCTTTGTTAAATTACATTCTTCTGCGATAGCAATAAAATATTCTTGTTCTTTAATATCCAAAAATAACACCCACATTCAACTAATTATTTCGTACGTGTTTAACCTGCATAACGGTAGTTGTCAAGTAAGTTAACGCATTACTTACAATCCTTGGCTACCATCGTTTTATATCAAACTCGCGAAAAGTTCCTCAGTTGGATTCGGAATAATTGCTTTATTAATCAACATTCCCGACTCTTTTGCCTCATTTATACCCACCTCTATAGCCTCCGAAACAGCACTTACCTCGCCGGATAACACCACATAAGACTTACCACCGATGCTTATGCCAAGGCGTATATCTACCAGTTCCACATGAGCTGCTTTTATAGCATTATCTGCTGCCTTAACTGACGAAGCTATATCAAAGAACTCCATAATACCTATAGCATCCACATCTCCAACATCGCTTGCACCACTGAAAGCCGTTATTACTTTAGGGTTGATATTCGGTATAATAATGCTTTCAACAACAAATTGCCCACCGATATTTACCCCTGACTCTACTGAAGCATTTATTGCTCCCACATCACCGCTTATCATTATTATAAACTTTCCAGGACATACTGCTTTTGAAAATACTAAATGTACCTCTGCGGCTTTGACCATAGCATCCACTGTTTCTATCGCCTTTGCTATGCTATTTAACTCAATCATACCTATGGCTTTTGACATCATTACACCTCTTTTCCTATCCTAATAGTAATACTATCATTTACATCAGTTACAATACCTTCAATACTTGCATGAACCATCGCCCCTATTTCACCATATTTAACAGAGGCAATTACTTGCCCTTCCTTCACATTGTCTCCCACATTTACTATGGGTATTGCAGCTTTACCAATATGTTGTTTTAAAGGTATTTTAACCTTTTCAGCTTTTAGTGTTTTGGCTTTTATAGGTTTTGACATATCGTATTTTGCCAAACCTAATCTATGCAAAAGTCTATTAACAGGAACTTTTCTATGTTCCCGTAATGATAAATCTGTGGGACCGCTGCCATCATCCACAAATTTAATACCCTTTTCCTCTAATTGTGACTTTACATAAATATTTACTAAGCGAGGCGATAAACCCATGGGGCAACTATATAACTCACAAATACCACATTCACTACAAATTAGTGAATCAATGAAAGTTTCATCTATATTTTCACTATATCCAATTCTCCTCATTATCTTATGGGGTTCTAGAGGATGTCCAATCAAATATCGTGGGCATAAATCAGTACAATACCTACACTGAATACATGCTGATTTTGCTCTATTTATGATATGTTGCAACTTCAATCTATCATTGTTAATTAAAAGATGGTCGGAAGGTGTAAGAATTATGCCACCATCTACTTTTGTAATGACCCTATCTTTTATTTCGTTCTTATATACTACTTTGCCCATCATAGGGCCTCCAATTACAATCCCATAGTCTTCTATTTTTGAACCCCCCACCGCACTAATACATTCTTCTATACTGATTCCTATAGGCACGTCTAAAATTGCAGGAAAGTTCACTTCACCAACTATAGTTACATATTTTCTTATTACAGGTTTATCTTTTAATGCATGAAATATATTCAACATAGTATTAATATTTGAAACAACAACACCTACCTTTAGTGGTATACCACCGGGTGGAACCACTTTCTTTGTTGCTTCATAGACCAATATATGTTCATCTCCAGATGGATAACTACTATCTAAAAATAGGAATTCAAATTGACAATTTGTCTTCTTTATAGCCCCTTTTATACTTTCAATTTCTTCTTTGTATTTATGCTTTAAAGCGAATATTATTTTTTTGGCTTTTAGAATTTTTCCTGCAGCCTTTATTCCCTTTAAGAGCTCTTCTGACTTTTCCCTCATAATATATTTATCTGTTTGCAACAATGGTTCACATTCTGCACCATTAATGATAAAGTATTCCACCTTTGTATTTAGCTTTATATGCGTAGGAAATCCAGCACCACCCGCCCCAACTACACCGGCATTATAAATCCTTCTTAGCTCTTTCATAGCTTCACCCCATATGTCTATTCTAACTTGCCCTTTTCCACTTCAACAATATCTATTATACCGATTATTGTTGCATCTACAGGAATACTATTGTTTCCAAATACCCATCTTGCAGAGCTTCCTTTTGTCACTAGTACTGTTTCCCCTACTCCAGCTCCTATTGCATCTGCTGCTATAAAAGTTTTGGATTTGCCTTCCTTTTCATATTCAACTGGTTTTATAACTAAAAACTTTAGTCCATTTAAGGATTCATCTTTTCGAGTTGCCCATATGTTTCCTACAACTTTCCCCATTATCATATAGAACCTGCCTCCTTTGCAACCTTATTCTATAGTCACAGATATTTTATTCTTATTGATATAATCTTTTGCAAGAGGGGTAATGATATTTTTCTTTGATATAAGAATCCTTTTGTATCCTTCTTGCACTACATTTTTTATATATTCTTCAGTAATAACTTTTTTTTCAACTTTGTAGTCTTTTGCATTATCATTAAGTGTATTTTTCTTATCCTGTACTATATTTAATGGTCCTATATTTCCTTTAACATCTATTATAGAGCCCATAACTCCATCATAGTATCCACAAGCATTAGCCTCGTCAAAATCTATATGCATATTTAAAGTGCTTTCATCATCAACCCTTATTACAACATCTTCAAATATAAGAGGTCTTTTGCTGTTTACTTTTACTTTTACAATTTGCATATCTTTTAAAAACATTCTATTAGCAATTTCAGAGGTCATGTGAATATGTCTTTTGGCTACTATAGTACTATTTATGGCCTCTATAATCCTATCCCCATTTTTGATAAACACCGTGGCACTATCCGTTAAGTCACCTGATAATCTTAAAGGTGCATTAACCCCAATTAAAAAAGCATCTGCAAAAGACAATTCTATCTGCGTCTTTTCACGGCAAGGCCCCAAAATAGCAACATTTTCTAAAGTTCCTTTTGGACCAATTATATCTATCCTTTCTTCTGAAAGATATTCCCCTGGTTGGGATAATTGCCTTTTTGGAGTGAGTGCATAACCTTTACCAAAAAGGTTTTCCAAGTGTTCCTTTGTAATATGTATATGCCTAGCAGAAGCTTCAATAGGTATTAAGTCAAATTTATTATCTTCTTCCATTTCCCTGATTCTCTCTAATACCTTTTTTACAATTGTCTCAATCTTATCCATTTACCTCACCTACCTTTAATGGTAATAACCATTGGCCTGTCTCAACATAATAATATAAACACAGCTGCTAAGTCTATTCATAGCCTTTATAATATCCGGTCTTGATACCCCATCTTCAGATTTAAAAGCTTTTATACAAGTAATCTCTGTTTCACGTACTGTACTTCTTATTGCATTAATAAGTATCATAGTTTCTCCCATTTGCCATGATGGTAATATGTGCCCGGTATTAAAATATTTTTTAGGATTATGAGACATTTCTCGAATCTTTTCCTCCCCTAGCCCAAAAATGTTAATTTCCTCAAGAGCTTCTTCTAGTACTTCTGATCTCATAATATTCCTACATAAGCTCAAAATTTCTTCTAAGTCTTTTATAATCTTCTTATTTCCTTTTTTCGATTGTATCACTTGCGCTTTTAATATTTTACTTTGCAAGCTATCAAGTTTCCCACGAAATACTATGCGGGGGTGATCCTTAAAAACCAGTTTATTGCCATATAAATGCGTCATATATTCAGGTTTTTCGTCAAAATATCCACCTGCTAAAATTGCCTCAAATTTAGGAGCCTGAACTTTTTCATTTTTTTCACTTGCAATAGATTCCTTTTCCAAGTTTTCTACAATTAAATCTATTCCTTTTTCTTTTAAGTATTGTCGTGCAGCTGGAGTTATAATAGTTCCCATTTTCACCACATAGTTACTTATTCTTTCATTCTTTAGCTCGTCTCTGAGCATTGATTCCGTTAAAACACTCATACTTCCACACCTCCACGAGCAATAAGTATAGGAGGCTCAGGCTACCAAGCCCCCATAGTCTTATTTCTCACCTATACTTCTACCTTTGGCAAAATCATTTCCACTTCACTATGAGGTCTTGGAATAACGTGAACAGAAACTAACTCACCAATTTTCTCAGCTGCTGCTGCACCGGCATCCGTAGCTGCTTTTACTGCACCAACGTCACCCCTTACGGCTACTGTCACTAATCCGCCTCCAACCAAAACTTTTCCCACCAATACCACATTTGCAGCTTTTACCATTGCATCTGCAGCTTCTATTGCTCCTACTAAGCCTTTTGTTTCAACCATTCCCAATGCATTTGTATTTGACATTTTTACTCCTCCTATTAATTAATTTTATATTTTAAGTTGAGAATCTTTCCCAACATTATTTTTTAACTCCTCCAGCACCATATATACAATTCTTTCAATATCTGGTTGTTCTTTGTCTATACTACTAAGATTATTTAAAATTCTTGTGTTTTCGGCAAAATTCAAATCCTCAGCTTCGACAACCCCATAGGCAACTCGTCTTATATTAATTAGATTTAAAGGTCCCACATTATCTGATGTTGCACTTCCACCGACTGAACCACATCCTAGTGTAAGAGATGGCATAAGGTTTGTTGTGGCCCCTATAGCTCCATGGGAAGAAGGTGTGTTTATAAGCAGCCTTGAAACAGGTTTTTTAAGTGCAAATTCTTTTATTACGTCTTCATTTTGGCTATGTATTACAAGGGAATGCCCCAAGCCACCATTCTTTAATAACTCAATACATCTATCACAAGCTTTTTTCCAATCTTCTTCTGAATAAAAGGATAATATAGGAGAAAGCTTTTCTATAGAAAAAGGATAATTTTTACCTACTCCCGCTTGTTCACATATAAGTACTTTTGTATCTTTAGGCACACTTATACCTGCTATATTCGCAATTTTTTCAGCACTTTGCCCAACGATTTTTGTATTCAACCCACCATTCGCATCAATAATTACCTGAGATAGCTTATCCATTTCATCAAAGGTTACAAAATAAGCTCCTTGCTTTATTAATTCGTTTATAACATTTTTTTTTATGCAATTTTCCGTTACTATGGCTTGTTCTGAAGCACATATTGTACCATAGTCAAAAGTTTTGCTTATTAGAATTCTTTTTACAGCTTTCGAGATATCAGCACTTCTTTCTATAAAGGCCGGTACATTGCCAGGACCCACGCCAAGTGCAGGTGTTCCTGAACTATAAGCCGCTTTTACCATTGCAGAACCACCAGTAGCCACAATCAAAGAAGAAAGCTTCATAAGTTCTGCTGTACCCTCTATAGTTGGTATAGTCATAGAGCTAATTAAATCTGAAGGAGCGCCTCCAGCTATGGCAGCCTTCTTCATAATATTCATAGTTTCAATTATGCAATTCTTGGCAGAGGGATGAGGACTTAAAATCAATGCATTTCCAGATTTTATTGCAATAAGTATTTTAAATATAGCTGTTGACGTTGGGTTTGTTGAGGGTACAAGACCAGCAATCACTCCGATTGGCACACCAACCTCCATGATTTTTCCTTCCTTGTCATCCTTTAGCAACCCTATGGTCTTTATATCTTTTATACTCTCATATAAATTTTTGCTAGTAAATTTATTTTTTATAATTTTGTCCTCATATTTTCCAAAACCTGTTTCCTTTACTGCCATATCTGCCAAAAACTCTGCTTTTTCATAAGCTGCTTCTGACATCATTCTGATTATATTGTCTACTTGATTTTGACTAAACGAAGCAAACTTTTCCTGGGCTACTTTAGCTTTATGTACTAAGGTTCTAACTTCTTGTACGGACCTTAAATCTTTATCATTTATATTCACTTCTATCCCCTCTTTTTAAAAATATACATAGCTAATTATAGAAATATTTAATATGTCTTCGGGTTATCTGCTACAAATATTACTGCCTCACCAAAAGCCTCACAAGCGGCTTTGCAAGCTGATTGGCTTCCTGTTAATAATCCACCAGCAAAATTAGTCTCTGTTGGCGGGCCATAAAATACAGATAATTTCACATTTGCAGATTTTAATGCAATATCAAGACCATATGTAGCCTCTATAGGAGGTGCAATTAAATATGCTAAAGGGTCACCCTCATTAATATTTGCTATTTTTGATAAGTAGGAACCTGTCCTTGAAATACAATGAGCATAGAACGCTATGGTATTGTTATCATTTGCACTATAAAACCACCCACCATTTTCGATGAATTCTATCGCTGCATCCAATCCGCTTCTTACTTCTGAAGGATCTGGCCCAGCAATGATACCTATAAACTCACCAGCCAAAGCTGAATTTGCATTATCAGAACCACCGTATAAGGAGCGTGCATAAACCACCTCCACATTTGCTTTCTTGGTAGCTTCATCTATTGCCGTATAAGAAACATCGTCAATATCGGAGGTTAAAAGCCCTAAACTTCTATAATTTGTTTTTAAATTCAAGGCTTTTGCTAAAGCTATATCTACGTTTGATATTAGTTTTGCACTAAGCACCTTTGCTTTAATATAATCATATTTCATTGTGCATACCTCCTTATAGTTTTAGATTTAATCCACTACTTTTTCTATCCAACATTAATTTAATTAGGTCAACTAAATAAGCTCCTGCTTCTACCGCTGGTGTGCCACCTTTATGTATGTTGGAAATCAAATTTCTATTAGCTTCTGGTATACCGATCTTTCCTTTATAAACTAGATACGCACTCATACTTTCTGCTGTAATAAGCCCCGGCCTTTCACCTATCAATACACAAGTTACCTCAGGCTTGAGTATTTCTGAAACCTGATCCATAGCTGCCACCCTACCATATTTCAAAAAAAATGGGGTACCAATAGATATTCCATAATTTTTTAATCCTTGTGATAAAACAAGTAACACTTCTCCAGCATTAGTTTCAACTGCCGTCGAACTTAAGCCATCAGAAATATATATTTGCACTTGGGGAGCCATAATACATTTATCCTTTATAAGTCCTACTCCTGCATCTTCAATAATTTTTCCCAAATCTGGCCGTGTGAGATGTTCATCCCTATCTTTACATTTTGTTTTTAAAGACATTAAATTTAGTTTTCTAATAAATTCTTCATTTACATCACTAAAAACAGCATCTCGCGCAGCAGCATGATCAGCTTGAAATCTTATCATAGTTTCTGTTTTATACCTTGGACCTGCTCTCCATACACCTATACGAGCTGGGGTCTTTTCTTTCATCTTCAATAAAACTTGCACCTTATCCTCGCCCGGAACAAAAACTTGATTTTTTAATTCTATTTCAGTTATATCTACCAATTCTTCATAATTTTCTATATTTGGATTTGCATTGATTTTGCCTGCAGCTTTTTCTTCGTCTTTATTTGTATCTATTTCCTTGAGGACTTGACCTATAATATTTCTAATCTGAGCTTCGGATACCATCATCTTCATCACCTCTCCTTCATTTAATAAATATGGTGGCATCCCCAGCCCTACCCGTAAGTCTTCCATCCTTCCAAAGACCCATTTCTTCCATCCATATTTCAAACTTTTGTGAAGGCTTTAATCCAAGCAATTGCCTTAAAGTTGCTGCATCATGATATCCTGCCGATTGGTAATTTAGCATAACATCATCGCCATGAGGAACACCAATAAAAAAATTACAGCCAGCCGCTGCTAGTAAAACTGCCAAATTTTCAATATCGTTTTGATCTACTTTCATATGATTTGTATAACAAGCATCCACTCCCATAGAAATACCTGTAAGTTTACCCATAAAGTGATCCTCCAGTCCCGCTCTCACTACTTCTTTGCTATCATATAGATATTCAGGACCTATAAACCCTACAACAGTATTTACCATAAAGGGGCTATATCTTCTTGCAAGCCCATAACACCTTGCCTCCATTGTTACTTGATCTGCTCCATAATTAGCACTAGAAGATAACTCAGCACCTTGACCTGTTTCAAAATACATAAAATTTGGACCTGTCGATGTTCCATACTTAGAAATCAATTGTTGTGCTTCATCCAATATCTTTACGCTGATACCAAAGGCCTCATTTCCTTTTTCTGACCCAGCTATGCTTTGAAAAAGCAAATCCGTTGGCGCACCCTTTCTTACTGCTTCCATTTGAGTAGTAAGATGTGCTAATACACAGATTTGTGTGGGTATATTCCATTCTTGTTTTATTCTTGCAAACATATCTAAAATAGAAGCCACTTTGCTTACAGAATCATCTACAGGATTAAGACCTATAAGAGCATCACCTGCCCCATAGCTCAATCCTTCATACAATGACATTTCAATCCCTGCAAGATCGTCTGTAGGATGGTTTGGTTGCAATCTAAAGGCAATAGTTCCTCTTTGACCTATGGTAGTATTACAATGTGCCGTTACTCTTATCTTATTTGCAGCATATATTAAATCCAAATTGCTCATAATTTTCGTTACTGCAGCAATCATCTCGCTTGTAAGACCATTGCTTATCCTTCTTATTTCTGTTTCTGAAGTTTCATTTAAAAGTATCCATTCCCTTAATTCAGATACAGACCAGTTTTTAATCCCATTGTATATTTTCTCATTAACTGAATCCTGTATCACCCTTGTGACTTCATCTTCCTCATAAGGAATAACTGGATTGTTCCTAAGGTCCGATAGGATAATATCCCCAAGAACTTCCCTTGCTGCTACTCTTTCTGCCATAGAAGTTGCACATATTCCTGCTAGTTTATCCCCAGATTTTTCTTCATTTGCTTTTCCGAGAACTTCCTTAATATCTTTAAATTCGTAGACATGACCAAATAATTTGGTTTTTAACCTCACTTTACCACTCCTTTGCTAAAAATTAAATATCAATGTCTTTACAACAACAGGAACGGCTCTGCCATCTCCTACAGGTTTTCCAATATCAATATAGTCTCCACTATCTACTCCTATACCATCTATACAAATAACATCCTTTTTCATGCCTAGTTTGGAATATAGTGTTTGTCCCAAAGCCTTACCCATATCGTTTTCCACAATGACAATAAGATAATCCATTTTCTTTATTAGAGCTCCAATACCTCTTACTATTGCTTCCGCTATATCCACAACAGCATTGAAGCTTGGATTCTTTATTCCTTTTATAGATATAGCAAATTCCATATTTTTTTCAACAGAAGTATAAAAGTCTAGCTGCTGAATAATACTATCTTCTAAATCTAAAATATCTCCTCTTTTTTCTTCATCAAATATCTTTATTATAGGAATATTTTTTAAAGGGAAACAGTCAGTAGTATAATTTATGGTACTTCCAGTTACCTCCATAGTATGAATTCCAGCACCTACAACAGTTGCCCTTATGGTTTCATATGGTTTTGTAAGGCTAATTCTCTTCTTTATTTCAGATTCATATATGCTTTTTCCAAATAAAATACCTAAGTCCCCATATTTAAAAACATCTCCATTATTCTTGTTATAAATATAATCTGAAACACCGCCGGAAAAACTAATATAATCTATGGTATAATTTCTTTTTAAATCAGCACCTAGCAACATTATTTCTAAATCACTTGACTTAGGTGCTAATCCTAATATCTCCTCTAGAACATTTGTCATCTCTTTGCATATATTTTTTGCCTTTTCTATTGACAGTTCTTGTCCTTTTGATAAGGAAATATTTCTTTTTTCTAAAAACTTTTCCATTTTAGGAGCTATATATTCAACAACCATAGTACCATTAGCTAGTCTAATTAATCGGCTCCCTATATCAAGACAAGCAGCATCTATAACCTTTCCATTTTTAAAAACCCCAATATTAGTTGTTCCACCACCAATATCTAAATTTATAGCTACGCAATTCTCCTTTTTTGAAAATTCTTCTGTACCAGATCCTCGACCTGCTATTATTGATTCTAAATTTGGTCCCGCCGTTGCAATAACGAAATCTCCTGCAAACCCAGTTAAGCTTTCTAGTATCAAAGAAGCATTTTCTTTTCTTGCTGCTTCTCCTGTAATTATTACAGCCCCAGTCTTCACTTCTTTTGCCACTATCCCTGCATTTTTATACTCTTTTTCTATAATATCTTTTAAAGCTTGTCCATCAATTTTATTATTATTTTTAAAAGGGGTAAAATATATTTCGCTAGAATAAATCACTATTCTTTCTTTTATCTCCACTTTAGGTATGGAATACTGAGATGCTGTATTTTCAATTATAATATTACTAAAGACCAACTGAGTAGTAGATGTCCCTATGTCTATGCCCACACTCAATAATTTTTCTTTCAATGATATTCCCCCTAATATAAAGATGCCAAAAAAATATCTCTATTCTTTTGGCATCTTTGCCTTTTTAAATACTTCATTGTATTTATTATTTATTTATAATATCAAAAGCTATAACTGTACCATCAATTGAAGAATCTACCCTTAAAGTTCCTTGCAACTTGTCTTTGATTATGCTATTAACAATATTTAGTCCCAGACTTTCCGAGTTCACTTCTTCCGGATTAAAACCGTCCCCATCATCTATAATAGAAATATGTGAATACATAATTCCATTTTGTACATTTATACATATATTTCCTTCGTTTTTATTTGTAAATGCATGTTGTATACAGTTTTGCAGTAACTCATTTATTACTAAAGAAACAAATGTTGCTTTATCCGAATCCATCAATATGGAATCACCTTGAATTTTTATTTTTATGTCTTTACCAATGCTTAGTCCAATATTTTTTATCTCTTTTACAAGTTTTTTTATTATAACTTTTATGTCTATATTGTCTATACCTGTTTTAGCCAGTATCTCATGGGTTATAGCTATGCTTAGTATTCTATTGATAGTTTCTCGTAAGATAAAATTTGCTTGTTCATTCTTTATACGTCTAGCTTGAAGTCTAAGTATACTAACCATAGTCTGAAGATTATTTTTCACTCTATGATGTATTTCTTGCATTGCTACAGATTTTAATATCAATTCCTTCTCTTTTTCTTTGACTTCAGTAACGTCCTTAACGAGCATCGTTAGAATTTTTATGTATTCTTTATCATCGCTTACAATATACTTAATTTCTAATATTAGTTCGCCTATATTAATTTCTTTTATTATTGATTGGTTGGATTTTACAATCTCCTTAAAGTTGCTATCGTCAAGAACAAGGTTATTAAAATTCATACCATTGATATCATCTTTATATCCTAGTTTTCCATATAGCTCGTAAGCCGCAGGATTAGCAAAAATCGAAATACCATTTAAATCAAAAATTAAAATTGCATCATTGATATGCTGTGTTACATTATACTTTCCGTTAGATTCTTTGTAGTTAAGCAAAGATTCAGTTAATTGTTGTGTAGTCTCGGCTAATATTTCCATATGCCTATTATGCTTTATGTCATCAGAAGCATCCTGCTCCATTATAAGAACAGCTATCGTTTTGCCAAAATCATTTTTTATAGGTACAACATTTTGATTGACCATAACATTTTCCTGTGTTATTGCCTTTAGGTCTCGTGTTATTATGCCGGTTTCAAGAGTCCTTAATACAGCGGGTTCATTATCTCTTAATGCCAATTGGGAGACCACGGAACCTTTATAAATAGAAAGGTGCATTTTAGGCTTAGCTTCAGCTACAACAATAGCTTTATTAGCTTCCATTGTCAAACAATCAATAAACACATCTGCTTTTACAAGATCAGCAATTATAGGCAATATATCAATGTATCTTTCCAATGTTGAAATGTCATCCATTGATAAACTTGTATAAGTTTTGCATAGTTCTTCTAATGTATTAAGCACTGCCAATTTTATATTTCCCTCTCATTTATAATAATTATCTTAGCAATTTTTTTCATTGGACATCTTTTATCCATGCTAAGTTTTCTTAAGTATTTATAAGCCTCGTTTTCGTTCATGTTGTATTTTTTCATTACAATACCTTTCGCTATATCAATAGTTTTTCTATCATCCAACGATTCTTTTGCATCCTCATAATCTTGTTTTATTTTCCTTATCTCTTCCGCTTTAGATATTCCTATCTCAATGGAAGTCAATAAAGTCCTTTCATCAACGGGTTTGATTAGATATCCAATAACCCCTGATTCCTTTGCTTGTTCAATAAATTCATTTCCGCTATATGCCGAAAGCAAAATAACAGATAGTGCTAAGTTTTCTTTAATTATTAGCTTAGCCGCTTTTATTCCATCAAGCAAAGGCATTTTTACATCCATTAATACTAAATCGGGTTTTTCTTTTTTACAAATCTCAATGGCATCAAAGCCATCAAAAGCTTCACCAATTACCTGATAACCGTTTTCTCGGAGTAACTCGCATATATCCATTCTAGTAATAGGTTCATCATCGGCTACTACTATCCTTTTCAATACGTACCCTCCTCATTTATTCGTCGTGTCGTATTCAAACAAAAATAACTATAAAGAAATTAAAAAGCCCCCAAAGAAAGACCTAATCTTATTGGAAGCTACATTGCTTTGCATTATACGTCATTGTATAATCCAGTGCTAATTTGTATCCTTATTAAACAATATTTTAATATAGCACTATTATTTTGTCAACCCTAACTCCCGATGG
>CAYMVQ010000007.1:39855-60535 GCA_964394355.1 uncultured Clostridiaceae bacterium | reverse complement strand
TAGATCTTGTGCCCTATGAGGGTGTAAATTTAAATTTGTAGTAGCTAATACTCATCCCTATAGTGGCATAAAAAGATGAGAATAGACGCCTATGATACATATGTGGGAAAGAAGAGAGGATGATTGTGGATTACATTTTAGCAAAGCCTATGGTTACGAATAGGTAAATCCGGAATATGATATGAATAAACTATAGCTAGCTGCATTTTTATAGCTAGCAACAAATTTATGGTCTATGTGCCTCGAATAAATTGGAAGCTAGGGGAAAAAGGGATAAAGTTTGGCTAGATGAGAGCAGGCTGCATTTTTTATCGAAATAATTTATTTAAAAATCAAGTTTATGGAAATATTATAGGTGCAATGATATAATATAAGATAATATAGTGAATTAAAAGGTTGTGATTATGTGGACAGTAAAGAGCTAATTGAAATTATAGAGCTTGGTGAAGATTCCAAGGTTCAATTTAAAAGAATGTTTACCAGTCCAGATTCAATGGCTGCTGAAATAGGTGCTTTTGCAAATTCAGCAGGAGGAAAGATTCTAGTTGGTGTTAATGATGATGGAAGAATAATTGGTTTAAGCAAGGGGGATATTACAAAGCTAAATCAGATGATTTCAAATGTTTGCTCACAAAAAATTGAACCCACAATATCTGTAATAACTGAAAATATAAGATATGAAGATAAAGTTGTAATGGTAATTAATGTCCCAATAGGACCAAATAAATTTCACATGGTTAACGGAACGGATATTTGGGTTAAAGTCGGAGTTGACAAAAGACGCGCCAGAAGAGAAGAATTAAAAAGATTACTACAAGAATCATTAAATATATATGCAGATGAGCAGGTGCTCCAAAATACTGATTTAAAGGACTTGGATATGGATATTCTATTGGAGTTTTTAGAAAACAAAGTGGGACAAAGATATATTGCTGACAAAGATAATATTAATAGAATCCTTAATAATATGAAAATTCTAAAAGGAGAAAACTGCACTTTAGGTGGCTTATTGCTATTTGGTAAAAAAGCATCTCTAAAGTCAAGCCAATTCTATACTGCTGCTGTATCTTGGTACGGAACTAGTATTGCGGGTGTCGAATATAGAGAAAGTGAAGATATATATGGTAATATTATAAGACAATATAAAGATGGAATGGCTTTTATAAAAAGACAGTTGAGAAAATTACAAAAAGATCAGGACTTTAATACTTTAGGGATATTGGAAATACCAGAGGAAGCGCTTCAAGAGGCTCTTGTAAATGCGATAATACACAGGAATTATTTCATTAATAGCAATATAAGAATATTTAATTTAGATGATCGAGTTGAGATCACAAGCCCTGGGTCCTTACCAAATACACTTGATGTAGATTCCATTAGATATGGACTTAGGGTAGCTAGAAATCCCATATTGTTATCCTATATAAAGGACTTACCTGATATGCCATATAGGGGCATAGAATCAGGTATTCCCAGAATAATTGAAAGCTGTAGCAAGGCAGGTATTAAGGTGGACTTTATTAATAAAACAGAAAGCGGTGGGCAATTTAAAGTAGTATTTTGGAAAGAGGATTAAATAGCAGCTTTCTAGATTCTAATTCACTGGCTGTATGTCCCGAATAAATACGAGGCTAGGGGAAAAAGGGATAGAAATCATCTTGCATGCTATATATCAATATGATATCATTATGATATCAATACAATATAAAATGTGAGGTGGAATATATGGATGAAAGAAACTTAAAAGCAAGGGCAGGAATGCCTGCGTTGATTTTATTTATCTTGCTGTATCTGGCAGGAGTGGGATCCATAGTTGGGGGAGCAATGCTTTTGGATAAGGGAAATAGCCTAGGGGGAATTCCTTTAGCTGTTGGTATTGCTTGGACGGTTGCAGGGGTTATACCTTTTTTAGGTCTTAAGGTTATAAAGCCGCAAGAAGCTTTGGTGCTTACTTTATTCGGTAAGTATATAGGAACCTTAAAAGAAGAGGGTTTTTATTTTGTAAATCCTTTTTCCGTAGCTGTTAACCCTGCTGCCAAGACCCGTCTTGGGCAAAGTGGGGATGTGGATAGCGAGCCTAGTTCTAAATTTGTTTTTGCTAGCGGTGCTAATATAGTACAGTCCGATAGGGCAAATAAAAAGATTTCTTTAAAGGTTATGACTTTAAGTAATACAAAACAAAAAGTCAATGATGTTTTGGGTAATCCTGTGGAAATTGGCATTGCCGTTATGTGGAGAGTAGTTGATACAGCAAAGGCTGTTTTTAATGTGGATAATTTTAAAGAATATTTATCCTTGCAATGTGATAGTGCAGTTAGGAATATAGTACGTATTTATCCTTATGATGTAGCTCCGGGTATTGATACTACTGGGGACGGTGAGCCGGATGAGGGCAGCCTAAGAGGTTCTAGTGCTTTGGTGGCAGAGCGAATACGAAAGGAGATACAGGATAAGGTAGAGAGTGCGGGAATCGAAATCCTGGAAGCCCGTATAACTTATCTTGCCTATGCTTCGGAGATAGCCGCGGTAATGTTACAAAGACAACAGGCCAGTGCCATTATTGATGCTAGAAAGATGATTGTTGACGGGGCTGTTGGTATGGTGGAAATGGCCCTTGAGAAGCTTAATGAAAATGATGTGGTAAAACTTGATGAGGAGCGCAAGGCTGCTATGGTATCCAATCTTCTCGTTGTTCTTTGCGGCAGTAAAGATGCACAGCCCATTGTCAATAGCGGCAGCCTTTATTAAAAATGAGTGAAGTAAAAAAGCAGATTCCTTTACGCTTATCACAAAAGCTTTATAAGGAAATCGCCGCTTGGGCTGAGGATGATTTCCGTTCCATAAACGGGCAAATTGAGTATTTGCTAACTGAGTGCGTGAGGAAAAGAAGAGCTAAAACCATGGCTCCTGACTCTTTAGAGGCGAGCAGCGAATGAACTTACCTTTGTCCCATTATATATACTTGGGAATATAATGTATCAGAAAGTGATATATATATCAAAGTGGACTTTCCAAGGAGGTGATGGGATTGAGGTTAATAGTCAGATATATGACGAAAAATGATTGCTATAAGGCAAATATAAAGATTGTTCCCACCGGTATAATGCTCCATTCTACGGCGACACCAGGGGTCATGGCTGCTGATTGGTATAGCAGATGGAACAAATCCTATAAAGCCGGGGAAATAGCACGCCAAGTTTGCGTACATGCCTTTTTAGACGATAAGGAGATCTACCAGTATTTGCCTTGGAATCATAGAGGATGGCACTCAGGGGGCAAGGCTAACAACACTCATATCGGTTTGGAAATATGTGAGCCTTCCGGATTTTCTTATGCAGGTGCTTCTAATATGCTAGGCTATGATGTTTCCAAAAATGAGGCTTATTTTAGAAAGGTCTGGCAAAATGCGGTGGATTTATGTTCCTTGCTTTGTAAGCAATTTGATTTGGAACATAGTGATATTATATGTCACAGTGAAGGCTATAGTTTGGGTATTGCTTCCAATAGTGCTGATGTGATGCATTGGTTCCCCAAGCATGGTGAAAGCATGGACAGCTTTAGAGAGGCAGTAGGACAGCTATTAATGGAAAAGAATAAATTGGCGGCCAATAGGGAATATTATCGGGTACAGTTGGGGGCTTTTTCAAAGAAAGAAAATGCGGAAAGCCTATTAAAAAAAGTAAAAGCCGCGGGCTTTGACGGGATTATCAAGCATTATTAGTATATCTACCAGGCTTAGCTCTTAAATTTATATCCGGTATCTTGCAAAAAGACCCTAAAGGAATACCCTAGCATCTTAGCTCTTAGCTCTCAGTTCTAAATTCTTAGCTCTTAGTTTTTAGATAAATATTTGCTTATTGAAAAGGGATAATGCTTATAGTAAGATTTTGCTATAAGCATTAAATTTATTTATATGCCTTTAGAATTTTTATACTTTGTGTGGAATTGGCATATAACTATAATAGCCATATTTAGTGACTAAAAGGAGCTTATTAATGGAAGAATTTTTTATAAAAATCCTAGATTTTTTATCAATAGAATTCACTGTAATGATGACGGCATTTTTACCGGTGATTGAGCTTAGGGGGGCTATTCCCGTAGGCATATCACTAGGCTTATCCCCTATTCATTCTTTTGTTTTAAGCTTTATCGGCAGTATGATTCCCGTACCTTTTATTTTATTTGGTGCCAGGCCAATATTCAGTTATCTAAAGAAAACTAAACTATTTAGTAATTTTATTATTAAGCTTACGGGAAGCTCCATGTCTAAAAGTGGAAATATTAAAAAATACGGTGTATGGGGCCTCCTTATTTTTGTTGCTATTCCCGTGCCGGGAACAGGGGTATGGACCGGCAGTCTTATAGCTGCTCTTATGAATATGCGCTTCAAATGGACGTTTCCTACTATTTTAATTGGAAATTTAATAGCCGGGCTTTTAATAATGGGAGCTAGCAGCGGCTTATTCAGAATTTTATCATAAATTGCTAGAGCCCTTGGATAATTATTAAGTTTATCAAACATATATGATATCCCCATGCATTAGGATAGTTGTCGTAGGGCAAAAATAATATATATAATATATAATGAAAACGCTAGCCAGTTCTATGTTCTCTCCTTGTCTTAGCATAAGTTACCAGACCAAAAGTACAACTTTCTGTGCTAATATATAATGTAAACAATTTAATATAGCAAATATTGATAATTCTATGCACAAAGATTTGTAGAAAGGATGAAGTAATTTATGAGTAACAGAGTTATTAATGGGAGCATGGCAGGAAAATTATTTATACTGGCCCTGCTTATAATAGCCATTATCGCTAGCTCCATTTCCGCCTTAAATGTAAAAGGTACCCCCAGCAATTGGGCATTGGCAAGTGTAAAAAGAGCCAACAATATCAATATTATCCCAGAGCATATTGAATTAGGTTATAAGAATAGGATTACCAGAGAGGAGTTTAGTGAAATTTCCCTTAAACTTTATGAAGCAATAACGGGAAAGAGTGCAATCCTCCAAGGTCAAAACCCATTTATTGATACAAAGAATACCAGTATTCAGAAGGCTTATAATTTAGGCCTTGTAAAAGGCAGAGGCAATGGGATCTTCGCACCTTATGATATGATATCTCGCCAAGAAATCAGTGTTATTTTATATCGAGCACTAAAGGCTGCCAAGCCTTATTATAATTATACATTTAACTATCAATACATTTTTGAAGATGATTATGCCATTGCCTCTTGGGCAAGAGGTGCCGTAGGCTACTTATATGGTATAGAAGTGATAAACGGTGTTGGCTATAATATGTTTGATCCAAAAAGAAACACATCTAAAGAAGAGGCTATTGTTCTAGCCCAAAGAATCTACGATAAAATTCAATTATCCCCTGATAATTTAGTTGTATCCCGTAGTGGGACAAACAGGCGTACAGCAGTCCTAAGGTCCAAGCTAGCGGAGCTTTTGCCCTTGGAAATGGGTAAGCCTTATCAATGGGGCGGTATCGGTCCTAATAGCTACGATTGCTCCGGCCTGGTACATGTGCTATTTGGCAAGCTGGATATATGGTTGCCGAGAGTGGCACGAGATCAGGCAAAAGTTGGTGTTTATGTAGCCAAGGGGAATTTGATGTATGGTGATTTGGTATTTTTCGCAAAAGACGGCAAGAATGTTCACCACGTAGGTATATATGTTGGCAACGGTGAGTTTGTACATGCTCCACAGACAGGGGATGTAGTTAAGAAAAGCCCATTGATGTCCGGCTATTATGAAAGAGTTTATTATACGGCAAAAAGAGTAATTAATTAAGGGCGGCCACAGGCCGCCCCTACTCTTAGTTCTTAGCTCTTAGTTCTTAGCTCTAAGTTCTTAGTTCTAAGCTCTTAGCTCTACCCATAATATATCTCTATCATTTCTTTTGATATCTTATCTTTAATATATTGTTTTTCTTCTACTTTTAGCTTATCCGGATCAATATTAAAGAGATAATCATTTAAATCTATATCTTTAATCATCATTTTTGTGTGAAAAATATTAGAGTCAAATATATTTACATCTATCCCATTATATTTTTTTAATGTTTCTTTGTCTATATAATCTTGAATTGAGTTAATCCCGTGATCAATGAAATGCTTATGTCCTGCCACATCCCTAGTAAAGCCTCTTACTCTATAATCCATTGTTATTATGTCCGAATCAAAGCTGCCTATAAGAAAGTTTAGAGCATTGAGGGGGGAGATTTCGCCGCATGTGGACACATCTATATCCACTCTGAAGGTGGATATTTCGTTTTCCGGGTGGCTTTCTGGATAAGTGTGAACGGTAAGGTGGCTTTTATCCAAATGAGCAAGGACACAATCCTTAAAGCCCAAGAGCTCCCCTTTATTACAGGATGGATCAATTAATTCACAGCTCATTTTTTCTTCAGAGATAAGTATGGCCACACTGGCACCCTGAGGTTCATAATCTTGTTTTGAAATATTCAATATGCTGGCTCCAATTATATTGGATACTTCACAAAGGATATTGGTTAAGCGCTCAGAATTGTACTGTTCGTCTATATATTTTATATAGTCATTTTTGTCCCTTTCCGATTTGGCATAACTAATATCATAAATATTAAAGCTCAAAGCCTTGGTAAGGTTATTAAAGCCATATAATTTAATTACTTTGTTCAACCCTAACATCACACCCTTCTTTAAATTGATTAATTAATATTAGCATATTTTAAAGCAATAGAGAAGCATAAGTTTTATATAAAATAAAAGTAAAACATAAACCCCAAATTAAATAGGAGTTTAGTAACAATTTAGCTCATTTTGTATAAGAAAACGCGTTTATTTATTGCTTTTTTATACGCTTATTGGTATATTATGAATTAGTTGACGATATTCGACATTATACCTTGTTGTCGGAGCTATTTTTATAGATTATTTTCGCATTAAAGAGGGGTTATTATGAAAATTAGTATCCGGAATAAAATAACGCTAACTATGCTGCTTGTCATTGTGATTTTGGTTATTTCCATAGGGATTATGTCCTATAACAATACAAAAGGTATTATTATAAATCAAGAAAAAAGGAGTAATCATGATACTTTAAAAAACGCCAATGATTACTTTCTAGAGAAATTCATATATGAAATGGAATATGTGGTGAACTATTGGGCTCAGAGCGAGGAGATTGTTAACTGGAGTAATGAGCCCAATCAGCCTAGGATGGTAAGAACTATACCTGAAGGTTTTCGTGATATTCAAGAGCAGTGGATGGGTTATATAAAAGGTAGTCCTTATATTGCTTGGATATATTTTGGACCCCAGGAGGATGGTTCTCTTTTTATTGCCCCCTTAGACCCTACTATGCCCCTGGATTATGATTGCAGAGAAAGAGAATGGTATATTAAAGCCAATAGAAATAGGGATAGGGCTGTTTGGTCTGATCCTTATTTGGATGCAGGGGATATAGGTGGAATAGTTGTTACCGTTGCTAGAGCAGTTGAAAAAGATAATAAGCTGCTGGGTGTGGTGGGTATGGATATAAAGCTTCACCGGCTAGCTGATATTTTTGACGATATAAGATTTGGTGATGATGGTTTTTTAATGCTTGTAAACGATGAAGGTGAGATTTTATCACATCCGGATAAGGACAAGCTTTTGAAAAGTGTTTGTGAAGATACAGACTTATGTGAGCAAATTGATTCGGAGATAGGGACAAAATTATTTAACTATGATGGAAGAGAATCTATTATAAGTTTTATGGATGTAGTCGGTACAAACTGGAAGCTTGTTGGCGTTATGCCACTGGATTTGGCGGGACAACTTGCTCCTATAAGAGATAGTATTATAAAAATTGCTCTTGTCTGTGTATTATTTTCTTTTTTAACCGGTTCCCTTTTATCCGGGGTCATTACCAAACCGCTACAGGGTATTATGGAAACCATGGGCAGAATATCAGAAGGGGATTTGAACCAGCGTATTGAGACCAACTCCAATGATGAGTTTAGTATTTTAGCTAGTAGATTTAACGAGATGATTGATACTTTAAAAAGTTTAATAGAAGAAAGAAACAGAAATGTAGTAGAATTAACCAGTATGAATGAAGAAATATTAAAGCAAACTATGGAGATAAAGAAATATTCTGAAGAAAAAGATGCAATGAATAAGGAGTTGTCTGGGATTTTAAAGGAGCTAAAGAAAAACTATTTGTCAACTGTACGGGCTTTGGCAAGCGCCATAGAAGCTAACGATAAATATACCTGGGGCCATTGTGAACGTGTGGCTAACATTTCTATAGCCATAGCAAAAAAAATGGAATTGAGCCCCGAGGAAATAAGTACTTTGGAGTTTGCTTCCATCTTACATGACATCGGTAAGATTGGCATTGAGCCGGAGATACTTAATAAAAAAGGCCGCCTAACAAAGGATGAGTTTGAGATAGTTAAAAAACATCCGGGCATAGGCTACGAGATTTTATCGGAAGTGGATTTTTTATACGAAAGTAGAAAGGTATTGCTGCAACATCATGAAAGAATTGATGGCAATGGTTACCCCCAAGGTTTGTATGGGAATAATATAACGGTACTGGCAAAAATAATGGCTATAGCCGATGCTTATGATGCTATGACCAGCTCTAGGCCCTATAGGGAGGTACCTCTTACAAAAGGGGAGGCTATAGAGGAGCTTATGGACGGTAAAGGTACACAATTTGATGAGGAAATTGTGGAGAGTTTTATAGATTTATTATCAGATCCTAGCGTGAAGCTATAAGTTTAGCTCCCAGCCAGGGGCTAGGGGTGAAGAGTAATAATTTGATGAAGATAGTTATGTCTGTTACTTATTTCCTATTAACAAGATACTCCTTGTAGTATATAATGGAAAATGAGGGCATTAATTTGTTCATGCCCTTTAATTTATTAAAAAGGAGGAGAAAGAATTGAAAAAACTATCTATTGTAGCATTGATCTTAACTATTGTGATGATTTTTACCGGCTGCCAGGGTACAGATTCAAAACTTATTGATGCTTTTGTTAAAAATCAAGATATAAGATCCCTAGAAAGTGAAACTGTTTTTAATTTTAATATTGAGGCTGATGGTTTTGATGATGGCACGCAAGAAATTTTAGATAATGTAGCCGGCATAATCAATTCAACAAATATCAAATTTAATCAAAGGGCTATACAAAATGAGGAGCAAACTACTTCCAAAGCCGTAGCAGATATAGGTGTTAAAATAGATGCTATGGGTATTGATATGGACCTAGCTAGCATTTGGGTTGATGTAGATATGTCGGAAGACGAGCTAAAGCTCTTGGAGATTTTCAGAATAAATCCGCTTTTATTAGGACTTATTCCTGACGGTCATATTCTTGATAAAGAATACATAGCGTATGATGTAAATGAACTTTTGGAAGAAATGGAATTCCCAATGGATATATTCTCCAAGTACACAAAGGGAATTAATGATAAGGTAAAAGACATAATGGTAAATGCCAAGGGTAAATTTAATCCCGGTTTTAAATTTATTAATTATAAGGGGAAAAGGCTTTATTACGGTAAGCAGCAGGATGTTTTTGAAATACGCTTAGATGATAAGGGTTTTAAGGATTTGCTTAGATACAGCGTTAAATATTCTATGAATGATGAGGATATTTTAGAATTAGTTAAAGACTATATGGATTTTGTTAAAAATATGCTGGCAAAACAAGTTGAAGATAGTGGAGAAGGATTGGATGAAAAAGAAAAAATAGATGCCATATTGGAGTCCTGGGAAGAGCAAATGGCAAAGCAAGAAGAAGCATTTGATTCTGTAATGGATGCTCTAATGGAAATACAAATCATCGGAGATAAAGGTATAGCCATTGAGTATAGAATCGAAGATGGCCTCATTGTCAGTGAAGCAGGAAACATTGATTTGGTATTTGATTTAAGTAATTTAGAAAAATTAATGAACATAAAAGAAACTGAGCTGCCAATGCCTATAGCTCTAGGTATATTAAATCTTGGATTGAATTTCGAGACAAACATATTAAGGGTTAACGACGAAAGTATAGTAGTAGAATTGCCGGAAACAAATGAAGAAAATTCATTTAATATTATTGAATTGATGAAGATGGAGCCTGAAGCTGTGGAAGCTTTCCATTGATTTTAGTAGTAAGGGGCGGTCTTAGACCGCCTTTTATTCTAGCACTACTTTTTTCAAATCGCTATATATAAGTAACTTTGCATAAGCCATATTAAGATCTAGCTCCGCTTGTTTTAGCTTGTTTTCTAGAAGCGTAAGATTGTCTTTTAGACTGTCATATTCCATTTTGGATATCAAACCACTATCATATTTTAATTTATATATATTTTTATTTGCTTTTTCGTCAGCAATCTTTTCTTTAAAGTCTTCTATATCTACATACAGATCTTCAATGTCCTCTATCATGTCATCAAAGATTTTATCAAATCTTTTAAGTGCATTATTATATTTTTGATCAGCTATTTCAAAGTCTTTTTTTGCTTTTTTCCAGTAATCATCAATAAAAAATTGAAACCTGTCGTCAAGTTTATCCTTATCATACTTTTCTTCCAAATACTCTTCAAAATAATCATTTAGTAGACTAAAGTATTGTTTTTTCAGATTTCTTTCTTCATATAAGGCTTTAAGAGGGTTACCGTTAATGCTAGTGGAACTCAACTTTATCATATCTTTTTTTATTTGCTCTAGATTTAGCTTTTCCAATGGAATGATAGTGGAATCCAGTTTGATTGTAATATCTTTATCATCTTTTCTGCCTAAAAGCATATTAAGTTGATGATAAGTCATATCTTCAGCCTTATCTATATCATCTAGAAATTTTATATTATCTTTTATATCTCTTTTTAGCTTATTGTAGTCAATTTTGCTTATAAAGCCTAGTTCATATTGTAAATCAAGGATTTTTTCTTGCTTGTCTATCTCTTTAGTATTTATTTCTTTTTCCTTTAATGCCATCTTTGCCTTTTCTATGCCTATTATAGTTTCTCTAAGGCCCAGCTCTATATTTTTTTTAATGCTATCTTTGCTCCATTTTGCCATTTTGTAATTATTATAAAGGATCTCCATGTTCTTGTAACTAGCTACTTCAAGTATATATCTATCTGGGGCCGGTCTTTGCTTGCCCCTTTCGTCAATAGGTCTTACCTCTGAAGGAGTATACTTACTTTTTTCATCATAATCATCATATAAGTCTCGCGATTTTTTATCCATCTCCTTATATTCCGCTGAATTGTCCAATGCCATTTTTAATGCTTCTTCAAAACTGTATGAGGATTTAGCTATATCTCCATATGCTGCACTGCTTAGTATAAATGTTGCTATGAGAAAAAGTATAATTATTCTGCGTTTCATAATATCACTCTCCTATTTATTGCACTATGGTTTAACAATAGTTTATCAGTTGTGGGCTAATAGTTCAATAAGGATTTAAACAAATGTTTGAATTTTAATTTTTTACATTTGAATCTTTTTTATATGTGATATAAAATAAACTTAATAGCACCCTTGGAGGTGGATATTATTGAAGCTCACTTTTGAAAAAGCAGTTTTGTTCACTTTGATTTTGATTATTGGCATTTCTACGGCTAATATTTATAGTCAATTCTTATATATGAAGTTTCCCAAAGAGGGAAAAGATTTGCCTGCCGTTAATCCTTGGATTACGGGGAGATCCATTACAGCTACCTTGGAAGCGGATAAGCTCTATACTGAAGGAAAGTATCAAGAGACCATAGACGAGTTTGCCAAACTTTTGATAACGGACTCACTTTATCCTGAGCAAAAATCCTATGCCTATTTTATTATGGGTATGTGCCAGTATAAGTTAAAAGAATATGATAAATCCGTGGACAATTTTTCCTCGTCTGTATTATATGAGTCCGATAATGCTGTAGCTTATAATAATGCTGCTGTCAGCGCTTTTTATGATATGAGCTATGAAGAGGCTTTATTTTATCAAAAAAAAGCTGTAGAGATGTTGCCAGCGGTAGAATACTATTATAATTTAGGCAGGATTTACGAAACTTTGGGAAAATACCATGAAGCAGTGGAAAGCTTTTTATCCGTGGCCAAGGGTGAGGAGAATGTTACTTTAGTGGACCCAGTGAGGATAAAGAACAGGATCGCCAATTTGTATCCTAGTTTAAGAGAAAGAGAAGAGATTGCCAAAGGAGTTATAGTTTCTTTAAAGCTTAGGGATTATGCGGATGTCTTGATTATTGAAGATACAGATATGGAGATACTGGGCACAGACTTTAGCGTTGCCGTTAAGGATACAAAGCAAGGGAAAAGGCTTTACGTAAGCTATGATAGAAATGATAATGATCCTTATCACTTAATAAATCAGATTAGCTGGAAGGTGATATCCGGCAATAGCGTGCTTTTTACAAGTTACAAAGATAGCTTTTCTATGGAGGTTTTTGAAAACAATAATTATAAGATAAATATGAATGTTAAATACAAGGGCAGTAAGGTAAAGGAAAGAGAATCTTTAATTGCCGTTTCTAAGAATGGCTTTAGAGAAAGTAAGGGCGGCGAGACCTTAAAACCCAATCAACAGTTCACTAAAATTTACGAATATGCTGTTTATGAGCAGCTCTTTGATAGGAACTTTAAGCTTAGTACTATGGGATATTATGATAGATTTAATGTTCTATGGGCAAAGGATAATATTAATAGTACTATTATGATGGTGGATTTTAGAGACTCCGGTTCCTCTTTGTATTTGGAAAACAACCTTACTTGGGATGCGGGTATTAGGGCGAATTTAACTCCCCTTCTAAATGATAAAAACTTAAAGGACAAGACAGTGAGCATTAGATTTTGGGCTAGGAAAATTACCTCTAAAGAAAATATGGAGATAGTGGTCAGGGCCGGAAGGGATACCTTTAGTTTTGATAAATTTGATTTGCAATATAAATGGAAACAAGTAAGTATGGAATTTAAAATACCCGCTGATGCTGGGAATCTTACTTTCAGTTTAAAGATAAAACCGGAAGAGCAGATCAAGCTGGACGGATTTGTTATTGTATCAATTAAGTAAAATAATAACCCGGTGGGATTATCCCACCGGGTTTTATAATGCCGAGCTATAGCAGTTAGTGTCGAATGTTGCTGTGTTTATTGCTGTATTTCAATGTGCTATATTTATTCGGAGCATTTCAAGTCTTTACTATAAGCTAGACATTACAAGCTAATTTTTCTATAGATCAACTGGTGCCAAATCGGTTCCTATAAAGTAGAATTCATCTCCTGCTTTATCTTCTCCTGAGTTTCCTACTAAATCTTTTGCTAGGCCTCTTACTATTAATTGATAGTCATATCTTGATTCTAATGGTAGTGTTAATTCAAGAACAACTTTTTTATCGCCAACTTCAAAATCAACAACGCTATTGCTTATAGTCTTATAAGTTGCAGATTCATCAGTGTTTTTGATTTCATAGCTTCCTGCAACACTTAGTGCTTCACTAAATTCAATCTCTACATGATATCTGTCGATTGCAACTATATCAACTATAAAAGGGTTTTCTTCATCTTTGTATTCGCCATAAAGTATTGTTTTTTCATCACTATCAACGTTTATAGCTGGTACACCATGAAGGTCCTCTAGTACTAATGCTAGATTTGTTTCATATTTGCTTCCATCAATAATTCTTCCACTCTTTAATTCAAAGCTTACAAGAGTTTTGTCCTCACTATCAACTTTTACTTTGAAGTCAACAGTTTCAGCTACTTTTTTCGCTACTTCTTTTGACATTACCATTTCGAAAGTTTTACCGTCTTTTTGATATATGGATAATACTTCTGGAGCTTCAACTTCTATGTCGTTTCCATATACTAAGATTTCTTCGCCTTCTAATGCCTCAAGGTCCAATTTATTTCCTGCTAAGTCTTTGATTCCTACAGTGTCTTTATTGTCTTTATCAACTAAGAAGGAATCCTCCATTACTATTTGGTAAATATCTTCTGTCAAGTCTTCCGCGGACGAGAATTCAACAATCCTATCGTCTTCTGATCTTGCTTTTGCAACAAGTCCTATTGCTGGATCATCTCCGTGCACTAGATATAGTTTTGTGCCAGTTTCGAATTCTACTTTTTCATCAAATAAGGCTGCAACTATACGTTTGTTTACTGTATATACTGAAACAAGCTCAGGTGCTGTAGTATCCTCTTCCCCTTCTTTTGCATTGAATTTAAATTTAAGGTCAAGAATATTTCCTGCTAAGTCTTCAACACCTTTTATTTTAATTTCATATTCTTTTGCATTTACCATCTTAGCTGTTTTTAGTGTAACAACTTTATTCTTGTATTCAGCATCTATTGGAGTTCCGATACCGCCATTAATTGAATAGTTTCCGATATCTTCTGCTGAAGCTTTATCAAGAGGTTTTGTAAATCTAATTTCTATTTTGTTTCCATTAGATGAATCATGTCCATTTACAGTTGCAGCAGCAATCTTATCTCTGCCTACACTTATTGTTGCAGTATTATTCTTCTCAAGAACATTACCGAATTCATCTTCAATACCTTCAGCTTTTACAGTGTAAGAGCTATTGATATCAAGGTCTTCTACTGTAAGGATAACGATGTATTTACCATCCTCATAAGAAACTTTTTCAACTTTTTCAACTACTAAATCAAATTTATCCAAACCGTTCTTTGTTACTTCATAATTGTTGGCATCAAGTACTGTAGTTTCGTCTAATCTACTAGCATCTGTGAAGCCTACTTGAATATGGTTTCTGGATATTACTTCTAGGTCTGCTCTGCTAAATACAGGTGCAGCTGTATCTTCTCTTTTACCATAGAAATATTTTGTTACTGCTTTTTTCATAACATTAGCTGATTTTGTTTGGTCAGCAATATTTTCAACAGTTATTTCATATCTTGCACTAGCTTTTTGTTGGCCTGTAGTAAGTTCTACTTCTAATTCTTTATTACCACCCTCGGTAACTAATTTTGCGTCTAATACTGCTAGTTCGTCGTTACCGGTTTTTATTACATAGTTTTCTACATTTTCTGCTGATTCTTTATCTACCTTTTTGCTAAAAATAACAGCAACTCTTTGATTAGTTTCTGCTTTTACTTCGCTTACTACTGGTGCAGTTACATCAGGTCTGGCGTAAAATGATCTTGTTGCTGATCTTAAAAGACCATCATCAACGGATTTTACGTTAGTTACTTTAACAGAATATTGTTTTCTTGCTTCTAAACCTTCTGTTGTAAGTGTTACTTCTTTTTCATCTAATTCAGCTTTGATTATTTCTACGTCTTTTATTTCATAATTTGCTACATCTGTTGCAGTTTCAAAATCCATTACTTTATCAAATGAAATTACAACTTCTTCTACATCCTTGCTTTCAACTTTATCAACTTTAGGTGCTCCAGAGTCTTTTGCGATTCCAGTAAACTTGTTGCTAACCTCATTAATCACTAGGTAATATAGTTTACCTTTTGTCATTGCTGTTGTTTCGACTCTTACTTTGTCCTTTGCTACTAATTTTGCTGCCTTTATGTCTAAACTAGCTATTTCATAATTAGCCTTGTTTTCTGCAAATCTTGCATCCACTTCTTCTTCGAATTCAACTTCAACTACAGTGTTTCCAATTGCTTTTACTGACTTTACGTCTGCTGCAAATACTTCTTCATATAAACCATTAGCTATTGCAACTTCTTTATCAATTTTTCCTGCTTCAATAAGCACTTCTACAAGCAGCTTGCCATCTTTAGTGTTATGTTTTAGAGCTTCAACAGTAGCCCTGGCTAAATCATCTATTGTAAATGATTCAAGGTTTTCTTTTGGTTCGAGACCTATTGATTTTGCAAATTCAAATACTTCAGAGTATTCAAAATCGCCTACTACTGTACCTGTGTTTTGTTTATACCCTAGTGCTTCTAATAGTACTTTGTAATATGCTTGTTCATTGATTTTATTCCTGTGCATAAAATTATTTTCGCTACCTATCCATCCAAGCTCCGGGTGAGCTTTTAGGTAAGCCATTATATTTACGCCTTCTTTCCAAGCATAACCGTCTACATCTTTAAAATTATCTGTTCCATCAAATACCTTTGCATCGTCTTCAAGACCTTTTAGCCTTAAAAATAAAATGGCTGATTGGAGTCTTGAGGGTTCTGTTTTTGCATATTCTACTGTTACACCTTTTCCATCGCCAATTAGCATTCCAATTGAAGCTACTGCTTTTACATCATCGCTTATAACTTCATCAGCAAAGGCTACTGTTATTGATGAGAATGTTAGTGCTATTGCTAGAACTATTGCTAGAAATCTTTTGCTCATATTGTTTTTTTCCTCCTTATATTGTTTGATTTGTTGTTTTGATGTTTGCTCCGACTTTTTGTTTTGCATTTTCAATAGATCTGCTTTGACCTATTTCACCTCCTTTCAAAAATCTCAAGATTAATTTCTTGACAGTTAACATAATTCTATGTCGGGAATCAAATACCTTCCTGCGTAACTGAACTGTAACAATGTGTAAAGCTTCTGTAATGGGGATTTGCAGCATTAGAGGAAGAGATATGAAAACTAGAGCTAAGAGCTAAGAGCTAAGAGCTAAGAATTTAGAATTAAGAACTTAGAACTAAGAACTAAGAGCTAAGAGCTAAGAACTAAGAACTTAGAGCTAAGAGCTAAGAACTAAGAGCTAAGAATTTAGAACTAAGAGCTAAGAGCTAAGAACTTAGAGCTAAGAGCTAAGAACTTAGAGCTAAGAGCTAAGAGCTAAGAACTAAGAGTTAAGAACTAAGAGCTAAGGGGAGAGATTTCGGTAGTCCAGTTAACTGTAAAAAGGGCCGTTAGATAAAAAAAGGGAGGCTTGGCCTCCCTTTTAGTTAGTTCGTTATGATTTCTAAATTATCAGTAATGAGTTTTTGATTATTCAAATCTTTTATAGTTGACTTACCGGTATTGGTAAGTTCAATTTTAACCCTACTATTTGACTTCAGTGGATTTCTTAGTATTATTTTTATAATTTTGTCTTGTATTTCTATTTTATCCGAAGAGCTAGAACCATAATTAGCTCCTGATATTTCAAAGCAATTAAAACTTAAAGTTTTGTTTTTTATAGGTGTGGAGGTAACCATAGTTATAGTTTTATTATCCCAAGATATGGAGTCAGCTATTATTTCAAATTCCTCTAAATTTGTATATGATCCACCAAACTCCAATTTCCTATCTTCGGCTTCCAAAGATAAGCCTTGCAAATCCTTAATATTAGCTCCGAAGTTTATTTCATATTCGTAATCTCCCGAAAGAGGTGCATTTTGTGTGTTTAAATAAATAGTAAGTGTTTTTTTGTCTTTGGATAAGGCTATGTCAGATACAGAGATGGAACTACCACCCGAAGGAGCCCTCCTTATAGTGATTCCAGAAGAGGGTAAGGCAATAGGCTCATTAAACTCCACAACTACTGTATATTTATTAATGGCATATATATCCTCAACATAAGGGGCTTCATTTTTATCAGAGCTTCCCCAAAATTCTATAGTATTCTGATTTTTAGATGTAGGAATAGAATTGTATCCTGCCGCATCTTTTATGCCGCTTTTTGCTGTTAGTTTATATTCTTCACCATCTTTTAGCGGCTTGTTATTATTTAAATAAAGAATAGCCTTGGTAACTACATCATCCGCTTCCACGGAGGTTTCCATAATATTAATACCGCTTATGGTAAATTCCCTGTGGCTTATACCTTTTACCGGTTTTGAAAAGCTTACCTCAACTGCTGTGCTATTAATAGCAAAAGCATCCATCAGGTAGGGAGGCTCGTTAATTTCACTTGTTCCAAAGAAACTCTTTATATTTCCGTAGGAGTCCTCATATAGCCTGTCAAGGTTTGTAACTCTTACTTCATATATCCTATTATTTCTAAAAATATCTGGGTTATCAGAAGCTTCTGTTCTAAATTGTACTCTTACAGTGGATTTGTCTACCGAAAAGTATTTTTGATATTCCAACCCTTTTGGTTTAGCATAGTCAATATCATCTTCAGCTACAATAGTTACTTCTATATCTTCTAACTCCTGTTCTGTCAATTCGCCATCGAAATATAAGTCTATGGAAGCTGTATCAAAAGCATTAATGGCATCGAGTTTTAAATCCTTTTCTTTAGTATCACTGTAGCCAATAAAGTTTCTTTTGGCAATTCTATCATCGCTTTTGATGCTTTCATCGGCAAGATCTTTGATATTTTCCACTGTAATGGTATATACTTTTCCAGCACTATGGGTTTTTGTTAGCAATGTAACTATTTTACCTGATTTATCAAGTGTGGCTTTTGCTACGTATCCTAAACTACTATCCAAAATATAATTGAAAATATCTTCTGCACTTTTTTTGTCTATTCTTTTGTTAAAAGTTAGTATAACACCATTTTCACTGCTCTTGGCGGTATAGGATAGAGGGGATGTATCCTCTTTTTTTCCTATAAATGATTGGGAGCTATAGCTTAGTACATTTCCGTAAATATCATAGACATCGTTTATTTCTAATTTGTATTTGCTGCCGTTTTCTTGTTTTGAAGTAAGTAGACTTAGTTTCTCATTATCTTCATCCAAAAAGGCTTCTTCTACTAGAAGGTCGTCAATATAGTAGTTATTTATATTTTCTGCAGAATCTCTATCAACTTTCCTTGAAAATGTAATCATAACTTCATTAGCAGAAATAGCAACAGGCGTTGCTATAAACCTTATATCTGTTCCGGAAGCCCCCCTGAAACTTTTTATAGTTTCCAACATGACATTGCCGGCCAAATCTGCAATATTTTTTACAGTAATTCTATAAATGGCATCCGGGTTTTGATTGCTAGTTCTTAGCTTTACTGTTTTTCCGCTTTCATCTAAAATTGCTTCTTCAATATCAAAAGCATCATTTTGTACAACATAATTTACCGTTCTTTCAGCTGTAATCCTGTTTATTCCTTCACTAAAGTTAATTTCCAAAGTTTTGTTGCCTGTGGATTGTATTGTTGTAATGGTAGGCTTTGTAGTATCTCTAGGAAAGGCCCTATAGGATTTTTCATAAAACTCCATACTATTGCCTGCCAAATCCGTTACATTTCTGATTTCCAGCCAATATCTATTGTCTTCCCTTTGGGGGGCTGTGGTAAGGGTAACTATTTTTCCCGTAGAATCAAGCTCTGCATCATATACATCTATATCATTTTGGATATTATAATTATAGATGTCTTCGGCGCTTCCCTTATCCACTTCTTCATCAAAGCTAACTTTTATAATATTATTGCTAATTATTTCAGCCTCTGCCCTTGGTTTTCTTGTATCTCTAGGCAGGGCAACAAATCTTTTGCTGTAATTTTTAATAGCCATACCATCTAGGGGGATATCCATATTTATCTTTAAGTCATAAGCTTCAAAGGCTGGCATAAAGGCAGTAGTTATATAAACTTTTTTACCCTCAATTTCAACGGATTCTATAGCTATTTCTTTTTTACCGATTTCCGGTGTAATCTTTATATCATCCTTGTCCAGTTCTGTTTCATTGTCCAGTTTTATCATAAACCTATTGTTTGATAGCCTTTCAAAATCCAGGACTTCTATGGGAACTATATCTATTTTAAATCCCGCTTTCGATGCCTTTTTCTCATCTATTATGCCATCTTCTATCATTAAGGTTATTAAAGTCTTTTTTTCATCTTTTGCTTTTGTATTAAGAGTAGAATATATGGCCTTTGCTACATGGTCAACGGTGAAGTTTTTTATTTTGTCCATATTTTTTGCAGAGCTGATAAGATCTATGGATTCTGCAAATTCTAAAGTTTCACTATAGGCAAAGTCCGCATCCTGTCTATAGCCCAAGGTTTCAAGCATAACTTTATAAAAAGCCTTGGCATCTATGGTTTTTGTAGGATAAAAATTGCCGTCTGGATTACCTATCCATCCTAAATCCGGGTTTTCCTTGGCGTAGCCCAGGTAGTTTCTTCCAACTACCCAATTATAGTCTTGGGCATCTTTAAAGTTATCATCCCAGTCATAAGTAAGGGCTTCATCCTCCAATCCTTGAATTCTAAGGAAAATAATAAGGGATTGGATTCTTGTAGGGGTTTCTGCCAGGTATTCAGATGTAACACCGGTATTTATGTCCTTACCTATAAGTATTTCCAAATCAGCGCAGGCTTTTGCTTCTTTTGAAATGCTATCAGCAAAAACTGGGACTGCTGTGATGGAAGCGGCAAGGATTATCAGTGCTGTCAATAGAGCTGTAAATCGTTTTTTAGCCATTATATTCCTCCTCTTGGAGCCTTAATTTATATGGCCCCCTTTGTTTTTAAATTATTTGAGATTTTAAGTTTTTTTTAATGCCTTATCCGGAAAATCTAGTTTTGTATTGGGCTTTTAAATCCTTTTCTGACTTTCTTTTATTAAGGTTTGATGAAACAATTATTTAGCAAACTTCGTCAAAGAGTGTATATAATTCCTTTATTTTAAGTATATATATAAAACCCTCGATGAGCAAGATTATTATGAAACTGTAATTGAATTGTAAAGCTTATGATGTTGCGCAGCTAAGAACTTAGAACTAAGAACTTATAGCTAAGAACTTAGAGCTAAGAGCTAAGAATTAAGAGCTAAGAACTTAGAACTAAGAGCTAAGAATTAAGAGCTAAGAACTTAGAACTAAGAGCTAAGAATTAAGA
>CAYMVQ010000007.1:5039-39755 GCA_964394355.1 uncultured Clostridiaceae bacterium | reverse complement strand
GCTGAGAACCGGGGGCGAGTGGCAAGAGTCAAGTGGCAAGAAGCCAGAAGCTAAAATCCAGAGGCAAGAAGCCAGAGGCTAGAAGCTAAAATCCAGAGGCCAGAAGCTAAAATCCAGAGGCTAGAGGCCAGAAGCTAAAATCCAGAGGCTAGAAGCCAGAAGCTAAAATCCAGAGGCTAGAAGCTAAAAGCCAGAAGCCAGAAGCAGATAAATTTACTCAACCATATACTACGATATGTGGAATAAAAAGAAGGAAATTTCCACAAAAAGTAGAATATGAATAATTAGAAGTAAGAAAAAAAACTTAACTTACTATTATGATAGCTTTCCATATAGCAAACAATTCATAGATATGATAAATTTAATTAAAAACCAAAATAAAGGCATATAATATTTAGGAGGGATCTTTTTGAAGAAGAAAATAATTATCACTTTAACTCTTGTATTAGTATTAGTAATTAGCTCCATCAACTTTGCCTATGCAGAATCGCCTTTTACGGATATAGATAAAAACTGGGCTAAAGACTACATAATATCCGTTTATGAAAAAGGATTGGTGAAGGGTACATCAAACGACAAGTTTAGCCCCGATAATTCAGTAAACAAATATTCAGTAATAGTAACTATAGCAAAAATGATGAATGCAGAAGAAGAGAACCTAGATGATTTAGTAGAAAAATATAAGACTGACTTAGGTAAGTTTGAAGTCCCCCAATATGCTAAAAAAGAGACTGCTTTTGCATTGAGCAAGGAAATACTTTTTTCCGATTTTGATTTGGACAAGATGAAGGATAAACCCCTAGCCAGCAAATTGGATATTTGCGTGTATTTGGGGAGAGCTTTTGGTGTAGAACAAGATCCTACTATACCAGTTCAATTGTATTTTAGGGATACAGAGTTGGTACCTAGAGGATATAGGGGCTTTGTCAATCATATGATAGATATTGGTGTAATAGATGGCAAAGGTAATAAAGATGGGGACCTTAAGCCCGATGATTTGGTAACTCGTGCTATGTTTGCGAAGATGCTTGATGAAGCGAGTAATGCTTATGAAAAAGAGTTTGGCACAATAAATTACGGTGATGAATTACCCGGTGAAGCGGATGATGAATGGCCGGATGATGATTTTGAAGAAGATATTTTGGAAGACGAACATGAAGATTCTTCAACTATGGTATCAGCAAAAGGTATTATAGACAGCATTATTTATTCTAGAAAGGAAAAACCAAGGATAAAACTGGAGACTGAAGGCAAATCTATGAAGGAGTTTTATATACCTGAAGATTTGATAAAAGAAGACATTATAATAAACGGACACCTATCCGATGTATATTCCCTAAGACCCGGTATGTTTGTAGAGCTTAGAGCACAGAATAATATTGTAAGAAATATTGCCACTATAGAATTTTCAAACGATATAAAAGCTGAAGCTATCATCAGAAGCATAGATTTATTAAATGCGGAAATATATGTGGATATTATGGATGAAAACGATGAGATAGTTAAAGAAAAGAAAGTTTATTTGCAGCAAGCAAATTTAGTTGATTCTGCCCTAAATCCTCTTCTTTTGGATGATTTAAAAAGGGGACAAAGTATTTATATTGTAGGCATAGAGGATGAAACAGGCATTAAAGCCATTACTGCTATGGTTTTATAATAGGAAAACAGGAATCAAACAGGAGGCGAGTCTATGGATTTTAAGATTAGGTATAAAGAGTGGTTGGAAGCAGACTATTTTGATCCTTATACCAAAAAAGAACTGATAGAAATTGCTGAAAATGAAAAAGAGGTAGAGGACAGATTTTATAAAGACTTGCACTTTGGTACTGCCGGCTTAAGAGGCATTATCGGGGCTGGCACAAATAGGATGAATAAATACACGGTGGCTAAAACCACAGAGGGTCTGGCCAACTATATTTTAAAAAAGGGGGGGGGAAATCCTTCCGTTGTTATAGCCTATGATTCACGGCATTTCTCAAAAGAGTTTTCCGAGATTTCTGCTACTGTATTATGTTCTAACGGTATTGACGTTTATATCTATCCAAATTTGCACTCTACACCGGAGCTTTCATTTGCCGTTAAAGAAACCAAGTCTACAGCAGGAATCGTTATAACTGCCAGTCATAATCCTCCAGAGTACAATGGTTACAAAGTATATTGGGATTATGGGGCCCAGGTGGCTTCGCCTATAGCGGAAGAATTGATGGCGGAGATTAATAGCATTACAGATTTCTCTATTATAAAATCATATCTCCATAAAGAACTAAAAGACTTTACAAACCTACATATCCTAGGGGAAGAAATGGATAAAAAGTATATTGATAATGTGCTTTCCTTATCATTGAATTCCACTGATACAAAATTAGCCAAGGATTTAAAAATCGTATATACGCCCCTCCATGGTGCAGGCAATATTCCTGTTAGGAGAGTTCTAAAGGAAGCGGGTTTTGAAAATGTCCATGTAGTAGCGAAGCAGGAATTGCCTAACGGTGATTTCCCTACAGTAAAATATCCAAATCCTGAGGAGCCGGACAGCTTTTTATTGGCTTTGGATTTAGCAAAAAGGACTGATAGCGATATAATTATTGCTACGGATCCGGATTGTGATAGGCTGGGAGTTATGGTTAAAGAGAGTAAAGGAAAATATATAAGGTTGACGGGGAATCAGGTAGGAGTGATACTAAGCCATTATATATTTGATTCTTTAAAAAAGAGTGGTGAGCTCAAAGAAAAAAGTCTCTTTGTAGACACTATTGTTACGGGGAAAATGGCTGAAAAGATTGCCAGGTCCTATGGGGTTAATACAATATCCACCCTAACGGGTTTTAAGCATATTTCTACCGTTATAAAAGATAGGGAGGCCCTAGGGGAACATTTCGTATTTGCTTTTGAGGAAAGCTACGGCTATATGGCCGGAGATTTCGTCAGGGACAAAGATGCAGTTGGAGCATCCATGTTGATTTGTGAGGCCGCGGCTTATTATAAAGGAAGAGGCATGACCTTATGCCAAGGTCTTTTTGAGCTTTATGAAAAGTACGGTTACTATAAGGAAGATTTGTTTTCCCTTGTCCTAAAAGGACGAGAAGGGGCAGAGGCAATTTTAAATATTATGGAAAAGCTCAGAAAGGAACCCTTAAAGGCGCTGGGACACCTAAAAGTAGCTGAGTTTAGAGATTATTTAACTTATGAATCCCCAATCAAAATTCCAAAAGACAATGTTTTATATATATTATTTGAAGACAATAGCTGGTTTGCCATAAGGCCATCCGGTACGGAACCTAAGATTAAAATATATTTGGCAGTAAAAGGCCAGGACTTGGAGGATTCTAATAAAAAAATAAAGTATCTACGGGCCCATGTGGAAAAGCTTATTATGGATTTGGTACCCAAAGAATTAATAACAAGCCTATAAGACATTATGAAATAGAAGGAATAAAATAATTTTAATATATCTAAGAATTTAAAAGATTATAAGAAGTAAAAATCAAAACGCAATTTTTATATAAAATGAAGGAATATGGAATTCTATATTGAATATATAATTAATGAAGCTTTTAATAATAATTTTGAAAGTGTTTTTTTATCTAAATAGTAATATTAAATAAAATCCAATTACATAATCATGTTGCTTTTAATACGAAGATCAATGACTAAAGAAAAAAGGAGGAGAAAGATGGATAAGGTTACTATCAGACTTAGAATGAGTGCCCAAGATGCCCACTATGGAGGTAATCTAGTTGACGGTGCAAAGATGCTGGGACTATTCGGAGACCTTGCTACGGAATTATTAATAAGAAATGATGGAGACGAAGGACTTTTTGTTGCTTATGATAGTGTAGAATTTTTAGCTCCCGTTTATGGGGGAGATTTTATTGAAGCAGAAGGCTATATTGAAAAATCAGGCAACACATCAAGAAAGATGAAATTCGAAGCTAAAAAAGTTATTCAATCCAGACCCGATATATCCGATTCAGCTGCAGAAGTCATAGAAGAGCCGGTTACTGTCTGCAGGGCCAGCGGTACTTGTGTAGTGCCTAAAGACAAACAAAGGAAATAAAATATTTCCGAAAAAAACAAATTTTTGTTATAGGGGGTCATTTAATTGGAGAAACTTATAATAACAGCCGCTTTAAACGGGGCTGAAGTCACAAAGGAACAACAGCCCAATCTACCCATAACACCTGATGAAGTGGCCCAGGCTGCTTATGAGGTTTATGAGGCGGGGGCTTCCATGGTGCATATCCATGCAAGGGAGGATGACGGTACACCTACACAATCCAAAGAAGTTTATGGTAGAATTAAAGAAAAGATTGCTGCAAAATGCAATATAATTTTTCAGCCTTCAACGGGTGGTGCCGTTTGGCATAAAGCCGAAGAAAGGATAGAACCTGCATTATTAAAACCGGAAATGGCATCTCTTACTTGCGGTACTTGTAATTTTGGACCTGATGTTTTTATGAACACGGAAGAATACATGGAGACCTTTGCCAAGGTTATGGCGGAGAATGGTGTTAAGCCGGAGTTGGAGATATTTGATAGGGGTATGATTTTTAACGCCCTAAAAATGGAGAAAAAGGGTCTTATAAAGGCACCCTTGCATTTTGATTTTGTTATGGGCGTACCCGGTGCTATTATGGGTGAGCCTAGAGACTTGGTTTATTTAGCACATTCTATACCGGAAGGAAGCACCTGGACTGTTGCGGGCATCGGTAGGCATGAGTTACCTCTTGCAATTATGGCAATTGTAATGGGTGGGCATGTACGTGTGGGCTTTGAGGACAATATTTTTTACTCTCGAGGAGTTCTAGCCAAATCCAATGCTGAACTGGTAGCAAGAATAGTACGTATAGCCAAAGAATTTGGCAGAGAAATTGCAACACCAGACGAAGCAAGGGAGATTTTGGGCTTGGGGAAATAGAAAGTAAGCCCAGCGCCTAGGGCTTGTTTTCTCAAATGGAGGTGATATGGAATGGTTTTTCATGCTTGTATAACAGCATCACTTAGATGTAAAAAATGCGGAAAATTAAATATTAAAGACATATCTTATTTTGAAGTACGTAATTCCAAAGGTAAATCAATCAATTGTCAATGCGGAGAAGCTTTGGTTAAAGTTAGGAGTTCTGATCTTAGAACCTTCCATATCCTTATTTCTTGTCTTGCTTGTAATAAAGAGCATCTATATGTACTTAAATGGAAATCCATACCTTTTAAAAAAGTTAAAATTCTTAATTGTCCTGAAACAATGCACGATATAGCTTTTGTCGGTGGCGGATGCTTAGTAAGAAGTTTGGCTGCCGGAGAGCAAAGAGATTTAATTGAGCTATTTAATAGTATTTAGTGACTAGCCTGCTCTTAGCTCTAAACTTTTCGTTCTTAGTTCTAAGTTCTAAATTTAATCGGAGGTATTTATGAAAATATTTATTGACACCGCTAATGTGGAAGAAATAAAAAGAGCCAATGATATGGGGATTATCTCCGGAGTTACGACAAATCCTTCTTTAATTGCAAAGGAGGGTAGAGACTTCAAAGATGTTGTTTCAGAAATTGCATCCATAGTGGATGGACCCATCAGTGCAGAAGTAATCAGCACTAAGTGGGAGCAAATGGTTCATGAAGCAATGGAACTTTCCGATATTCACAAGAATATAGTTATTAAAATACCTATGTGTGAAGAAGGGCTTATAGCAGTCAGTGTTTTAGAAGAAAAGGAGGTAAAAACTAATGTTACCTTGATATTTTCTGCAAACCAAGCTCTTTTAGCTGCTAGGGCAGGCGCTTCCTACGTTAGCCCCTTTGTTGGAAGAATTGATGATATTGGCCATGACGGCATGGATGTAGTTAAAGATACTGTAGAGATTTTTGATATATACGGTCTTAAGGGGCAAGTTATAGCTGCCAGTATAAGGCATCCACTTCATGTTACCCAGGCGGCCTTAGCCGGTTCCCACATTTGCACTATTCCGTTTAAAGTAATAATGAAAATGATTTCTCATCCATTAACCGATATTGGTGTAGAAAAGTTTCTTTCAGACTGGAAAAGCATAGAGGTCAAATAAAAACTTTTAATGTATGCTAGCAAGGAGAAGGGGGTTTATAAATGATAGATAGAGATCTAGCTATGGGTTTGGTCAGGGTTACTGAGTACGCAGCTTTACAAAGCGCTTTATGGATGGGACGAGGAGATAAAAATGCAGCAGACCAAGCAGCAGTTGACGGAATGAGAAAAATGTTCGATAATCTACATATTGACGGTGTAGTAGTTATTGGTGAAGGTGAAAGAGATGAAGCTCCTATGCTGTATATAGGAGAGCAAATCGGTAAAAGGGGCCCCGAAGACATTCAGGTTGATATAGCAGTGGATCCTTTGGACGGTACAAACTCCGTAGCCAAGGGTTTAACAAATGCCATATCAGTTATAGCACTGGCACAAAAAGGTTGCTTGCTTCATGCTCCGGACATGTATATGAAAAAGATAGCCGTCGGTCCCAAGGCAAAAGGCACAGTAGATATAAATGCACCTGTGGAAACAAACTTAAGAAATATTGCCAGAGCTTTAAAAAAGGATATAAAAGAGATTACTGTTACTATGTTGGATAGGGAAAGACATAACGACCTGGTCAAAGAAATAAGGAGAATTGGTTGTCGTATAAAGCTTTTTAGAGATGGTGACGTAGCAGCTGCTCTTGCTACCTGCTTTGAAGAAACCGGTGTAGATGTTTTAATGGGAATAGGTGGTGCACCGGAGGGTGTAATTGCAGCGGCAGCATTAAAATGTATGGAAGGTGAATTTCAGGGAATACTCTATCCTGAAAATGAAAAAGAAAAACAAAGATGTCATGACATGGGAATAAAGGATATAGACAAAGTCCTTAAGTTGGAGGACCTGGTAAGAGGCGATGATGTGTTTTTTGCCGCAACAGGTGTATCTGACGGAGAACTTTTAAAAGGCGTGCTTTATTTAGAAAATAATAGGGCTGTAACCAGCTCGGTAGTAATGAGGTCGAAAACAGGAACAATCAGATTTGTTGATGCAACTCATAATTTATATAAAAAGCCTAAATATTAAACTTTTCATGTCGATAATTATGGTAGGCATTAGCATAATATTTCTATTTTAGATTTATTTCCGATTTAAAATATTTTAATTTGGATATTAAGGTGATTTGGACAAATTTTTGTCCAAATCCACCTCTAATATAATATTGATACTTTTATATTTGTGCGCCCTTTTAAGATTAAACAATGGTAGGAGCATAAATAAAGGATCCTCTTTAAAGAAGAAAGGCAGTAGGAGGTGAGGAATTGGAAGAATTAATGAAAAAAAATCTTTCGGAACTGCGGGAAATGGCCAAAGCCATGGCTATAAAAAATTATTATAAAATGAAAAAGGAGCTTTTAGTAAAAGAAATCCTAGCTACTATAGAAGAAGCCAGGGTGGCTCATGGAATACCTAAGTCCGAAAAAGAAAAACCAGAAGAAGCAAAAGAAGAAGATAGGGCAGATGATCTAATAAAGACAGAAGAAGATGAAGATTCAAAGGATGAAGAAAGCGCTAGCGAAGAAAAGGAATCAAAAGAGGAAGTTGAAGAAGGTGTAAAGGAAAAACCCTTAAATGAAGAGGAGAGAAAGTTTCTGGAGTCAAAGGATGTGGAGAGGGGCGGGAGGGCTGACGGTATACTGGAAGTTCACCAGGAAGGCTTTGGATTTTTAAGATCTGATAATTATCAATCCGGGGACAGGGATATTTATATATCTCCCTCACAAATACGAAGATTCAATTTAAGGACCGGAGACAGAGTGACCGGTATAACAAGGGCACCAAAGGAAGGCGAGAAGTTTCAAGCCTTGTTATATGTTCAGGGAGTAAATGGAGATAAGGCCGACACAGTAGTGCGGCGACCGGATTTTGAAGATTTGACTCCTATTTATCCAAAAGGAAAGTTAGTCATGGAATCAGATTATAGGGACTTGTCTACAAGGATTATAGACCTTTTGGCCCCTATAGGAAAAGGCCAAAGAGGTATGATTGTTTCCCCACCTAAGGCAGGTAAAACAACACTTCTAAAGAAAATTGCCAACAGTATTTCGAAAAACTACCCGGAAATAGAATTAATAGTTTTACTAATTGATGAAAGGCCGGAAGAGGTTACGGATATGAAACGGTCAATTAGAGGAGATGTTATTTATTCTACTTTTGACGAGATGCCGGACCACCATTGTAAAGTGGCGGAAATCGTATTGGAAAGAGCAAAAAGATTGGTAGAGCAAAAAAAGGACGTTATAGTATTGCTGGATAGCATAACTAGGCTGGCCAGAGCCTATAATTTAACTATAGCACCTACAGGTAGAACATTATCCGGTGGTTTGGATCCCGGTGCCCTATATAAACCGAAGAAGTTTTTCGGCGCAGCCCGTAATATAGAAGAAGGCGGTAGTCTTACAATACTTGCAACAGCTCTTGTAGATACTGGTAGCAGAATGGATGATGTAATATTTGAAGAGTTTAAAGGCACGGGAAACATGGAAATTCATTTGGACAGGAAGCTACAAGAGAAACGCATTTTCCCTGCAATTGATATGAATAAATCCGGAACCCGTAGGGAAGAGGATTTGCTGACACCTAGAGAATATGAGGCTGTGCTCAATATGAGAAGGGCCCTTAGTACCGGTAATAATACGGAAGTTACGGATTTTTTAATAAATGCATTGCTTAGAAATAAGACTAATCAGGATTTTGTAGATTTTCTAATAAGACAGTCTCAAAGATAAAAGTTATTGCACTGATTAATGGGCTTGCATAGGCTTAGCCCACAATTTGCTAATGATTAATTTTTAATAGAAAATTATAATAAAAAATTATGAGGGAGTTAAACTCCCTCATAGATTTCTTTGAGCTTCTCGGCGACTAGGGTCTTTTTACAGCTTTCACATAGGGTATTTACTTCATCTTGCTTGAGCTTTTTCTTATTATATTCTAACTCCTCTTTTGTAGCAAAGGCTTTGCCGCATTTTTCACATTTTACAAGTTGAAAATCCTTATTCCATATTCTTCTTATTCCATGGTCTTCCTTAATATCTATGGCATAGGTAGGACATACATAAGCGCAAGAGCCACAGCCTATGCAAGTGGAGGACGGCTCATGGTAGGGAGTGGACACCTGTTTTGTCACTCCTCTATTTATAGTTGAAATGGCGTACAGTCCCATTTCCTCACAAGCTTTTACGCATAATCCGCAAAGAATACAATTTTCATCTTTGTCTCCCTTAAAAGCTATCATATCAGGCACCCTATATTCCTTCCGCAATTTATCAATAACATCATTATTTGGTACCCGAGCATAAAGGAGCATAAGAAGATCTTTTCTCATTGCTATTATTCTATCTGAATGGGTATACACTTTTATTTCATTTCTCACCGGGTATATACAAGATGCCACAATGGATTTGTGGCCTTTATCCTCAATTTCCACAATACACAGCCTACAGCTTCCTATACCGGGTAGGGCTTCACTATGGCATAAAGTGGGTATAAAGATATTGTTTCTTTTGGCTATTTGAAGTAACATTTCTCCTTTTTGGGCATGGCAGGTGATTCCATCTATAATAATCTTCATACCCTTACCCCCTTTGTGATCTTCACTGCATGAAACTTACACACATTGACACAATTCCCGCATTTTACACACAGGCTTTGGTCTATCCTATAGGCTTTTCCTTTTTCACCTGTAATAGCTGAGGAAGGACAGTTTTTGGCACAAACACCGCAACTACGGCATAGGCTTTCATCAATTTCAAAAGTAGTCAGCTTTTTACAAACACCTGCTGGGCATTTTTTTTCATTTATATGAATCAGGTATTCATCTTTAAAATATTTAAGTGTAGTAAGTACCGGGTTAGGGGCTGTTTTACCTAGGCCACATAAAGAAGCGGCTTTGACCGTATGACATAAGCCCTCTAAAAGCTCTAAATCTTCTTCTCGGCCTTCACCATTACAGATTTTCTCGAGTATTTCCAACATCCTTTTGATGCCTTCCCTGCAGGCTACACATTTACCACAGGATTCTTCCGATAAGAAGCTTAAATAGTATTTGGCCACATCCACCATACAAGTTCTATCATCCATTACAATTATGCCACCGGAGCCCATCATGGAACCAACATCTTTTAAAGAATCAAAATTCACCGGTATATCAAGGAGATATTCTGGTATACAGCCTCCAGACGGGCCACCGGTCTGTACAGCTTTTAAGGGCCTATCATCTATTGTTCCGCCCCCTATTTTATAAACCAAATCCCCTAAGCTCATGCCCATGGGTATTTCCACCAAGCCCGTATTTTTAACTTTGCCTACCAGTGAAAACACCTTAGTGCCTTTGCTGTTTTCAGTTCCTATGGTATTAAAATATTCGGGACCTTTTATAATTATTTCGGGAATATTTGCCCAAGTTTCAACATTGTTAAGTATTGTAGGTTGACCCCAAAGGCCTCTTTCTACAGAGTGTATATATTTGGCCCTTGGCTCACCTACATTACCTTCTATGGATTGCATGAGAGCGGTGGATTCGCCGCAGACGAAGGCACCACCGCCCCTTACTATTTCTATATCAAAACTAAAATCGCTATCCATTATATTTTTTCCCAAAAAGCCTTTGGCCCTTGCTTGTTCTAGTGCTATTTTCATATTTTTCAGGGCTAGGGAGTATTCATCCCTTATATAGATATAGCCCATCTTTGATTTAATAGCATAGGCACAGATGGTCATGCCTTCTATAACAGTGCTTGGGTCCCCTTCCAATATACTTCTATCCATAAAGGCTCCCGGATCCCCCTCATCACCGTTACAAATAACATACTTAGGAAAACTTTCAATATTGTCACATTGCCTCCACTTGCGCCCCGTGGGGAACCCCCCACCCCCTCTGCCTCTTAAGCCTGATTTTTCTACTTCCTCTATAACATCGGCAGGGGTCATTTCCATCAATGACTTATAAAGGGCTTCATAGCCTCCTTGGTCTATATAATCCTGAATATTTGCCGGATCAATATTACCAATATTTCTTAGGGCAATTTTTACCTGATACTTATAAAAATCCGTATCTTTATGGGAAACCACCTTTTTACCCTGACTAGTATCGTAAATTAAAAGTCTTTCAATTAGTTCATTATCTATTAAAGTTTTTTTAACGATTTCTTCTGCATGGCTGGGCTTGACTTTGCTATAGCAAATATTATAAGGCTCTATTTTTACCAAAGGTCCCTTTTCACATAGGCCGTTACAGCCAGTTGCTTTTATAATTGTCTCAATTTCGGCCTTTACATTATACTTCTCTATAAATTTCTTTAGCTCCTTATACACTTCCATGCTGTTATTGGCAAGACACCCGGTACCACAACAAACATATACAATTGTTTTAGTCAATAGAATCACCGCCATATTCTTTAAGTATGTTCCTTATTTTGGAGGAGTTGAGCTTGCCATAGTATTTATCATTTATAAGCATTACCGGAGCTATGGCACAGGAGCCTAGGCAGTTTACGGTTTCCAGAGAAAATCTTCCGTCTTTTGTAGTTTCACCGGGCTTTATTCCTAAAATATTCTCCAACTCATCCAATAAAACATTGGATGACCTTATATGACAAGCGGTGCCATCACAGACTTTAATAATATATTTACCCTTAGGCTCTAAGCTTAATGCCTTGTAGAATGTTGCCATGCTATATAATTTGGACAAAGGAAGTTCCAAGTACTCAGATAGTTCCAAGAGTTTTTCTTTAGGAATATAATTATATTCCTTTTGCAAATCTTGAAGCATAGCTAAAGTATATTTTTCATCCCTTGGATATTTTTCAAACAAATATTTCACCGCCAAACTTTTCTTTATACTAACCTCCTGCCACAACAGGGAAAATACTTATTTCATCATCAGCTTCCAATTTTGTATCCAAATTTGAAAGGTGTACAATATTTCTTCCATTTACTAAGATAATTATCTCATCACTTAGGGCATCATCCTTAAATATTCTTTTTTTAAATTTCAAACCATAAATTTCGCATAATTTGTTCAAAAGCTCATGTAAAGTTTCAAAATGTTCTATCTCAATTTCTTTGCTACCAGTGTAATCCCTAATATATGCGAAATATTTTACTGTCAATTAAATCAACTCCAACTCCGCCAGTTTTTCCTCAGTTGGCACGCTTTCTTTATCCCAACCCCTTATTTCATAATACTCTTTAAGCATTACATCTAGATTAGTTACTAGACCTTTTGCCGGACCTTTTGGCATAGGTTCTTTAAGAAGCCTATCTGGTAATGTATCATCTTCTTTTGTAAATCCTGCTTTTAGATTAAAAAGTTTTTCTAGATTCCAGATTCTTTCACCCATTTGCAATATTTCCTCATCAGTGTATTCAAGGCCTATACCGGTTCTTATCATTTCCGCTATTTCAGGCAGCCCTAGGGCAAAGGTTGTAAATAAGCAGATACCAGCGGAGTCTACTACTGCAGTCAGGTCTTGGAAAGTTTTTAGCCAAGAAGCTTTATCCTCTGTTGTCAGCGGATCCAACTTTGCAGGTATTCCCAGAATTTCAGGTGAAGTTAAATATCCCCTTACATGGCAGCCTCCACGATTGGATGTAGCATACTCAAGGCCCATACCTTGCAAGGCTCTTCCATCATAGGCAGGCATTTCCTGTTTCTTCACTGACATGGAAAGTTCCGGATGCCCATAAAGTTTCGCCATCCTATAGGAACCCAGGGATAATTTTTCGCCAAAGCCTTCTTTAAGCCCGGTTTGCCTAGTTAATTCCACTATTCCTTCATCGTCACCGAAAAATAAGTCTCTGCCTAATTCTTCTTTGCTTATAATGCCGTTCCCATACATTTCCATAGCACAAGCAATAGTAGCACCCATGGTTATTGGGTCAATGCCCAATTCATTGCATATAAAATTAGCCTTGCTAATAGCTTCAAGATTTTTTACACCACAATTGGCGCCATAGGACCAACCGGCCTCATATTCAGGACCCTCACCAAAACTTTGGAATTCTCCATCAGAAATTTTTGTTATTCTACCGCAGCCTATATTGCAGCCAAAGCAACCTTTATTTTTTACTAGATACTTTTCCGTCAATGCCTCTCCAGATGTATCTTCAGCATGCTCGAATATACCGCCATCACGCCAGTTCCTAGTGGGCAATCCACCACTTTGATTTAAAATATTAACAAGTATCTGAGTACCGTAAGTAGGTAGTCCCTCGCCGGTAACAGGGTGATCTTTTAGCATCTTTCTTGATTTTTTACATATTTCAAAAAATTCTTTTGGCTTTGCTACCTGTACGGAATTAGTGCCATAAACAGTGACGGCTTTTAAATTCTTAGAGCCCATGACGGCACCGAGACCGGATCTACCTGCTGCTCTGTGTTTATCATTCATTACAGTTGCAAATAGGACCAATTTTTCTCCGCCGGGGCCTATGCAAGCTATTTTTGCATCTTCGCCTACTTCTTCTAGCAGTGCATCAGTGGTTTCGAATACTGTTTTACCCCATAGGTGTTCTGCACTTCGCAGCTCCACTTGATCATCATTGATATAAAGGTAAACAGGCTCATCAGATTTTCCTTCAAAAATAATTCCGTCATAACCGGCATATTTCAATTCAGGTCCGAAATGCCCTCCAGAATTAGAAGCACCAATAGTCCCTGTCAAGGGTGCTTTAGCCACTACTTCATATCGCCCGGCTGAAGTTGCCAAGGTGCCTGTTAGGGGTCCTGTCATAAATATCAGCTTGTTTTCAGGGCTAAAAGGGTCCACCTTCGGGTCTACTTCATCCATCATTATTTTTGTTCCCAAACCTCTGGAACCCAGGTACTCTCTAGCATCTTTAAGATTTAGATTTTCTTTTTTTATAGTCTTGTCCGTTAAATTTACTCTTAAAAGTTTTCCGGTAAAACCAAACATCAGCATTCCACCTCCCCAAATAAATCCTTAAACTTGAGTCCGATTTTCCTTTTCTTTTCAAGATTAGAGGGTGTAGCTTCCTTATACTGTATAGCCCCTGACGGACACAATTCCGCACATTGGGGTTCCCCGCCACATAGGTCACATTTTACTATAGTTTTTTTCTTTGGGTTATAAGTGATATTACCCAAAGGACATGCGCTTATGCACATTTTGCAGCCGATACATTTTTCGTCATCAATTAATACGGTGCCATCTTCTCCCCTGCTTATGGCACTTACGGGGCAAACTTTCATACAAGAAGGATCTTCGCATTGCATACACATAATGGGTACAGCAATTGAAGCCTCCTCATAGGACATAACTGATACGGCAGCTAGTTTTGGATTGAACTCTTGGGATCTGTTAAAAGTGCAAACAATCTCGCAAGTTCTACATCCAGTGCATTTTTCAGGAGAAATCATTAAAATCTTGCTCAATTTCTTGCCGGTCGCTATATTAAACGCCGGCTCCACCTCCTTTACTAAAATTAAAAAAGTTCACCTGATTTGTATAATAGGACAATACAGATGAACTCCTTTGCGATAATGGCAGGTAAGGGAATTACTCCCCAGGCCCTGACGTTCCAAATACCCTTATAACAAGTTCTCCGGCGATTAGTAAAAATAAAGGACATATATTGCATTAATATAATGCTATAATAGGGTTATAAGGAATCGGAGTCTTATAAAATTTTCGGTTAAAGAATTTTTATTATATTTACATGTATTAAGCAATTCCTATTTATATGATTAAATCTTAAAAAAGTAAAATCCCCCTGTTTGAATATACTTCAATACAGGCGGACTCCTTTGCAAGCGGCAGGTATAGGAATTACTTCCTAGGCCCTAACGTTCCAAAAGCCCTTATACTACTATAATAGGGTTATAAGGAATCGGAATCGCTTAATATCATATTAAATTTTCTAACCAAATAATATATTCTATATGGGGGGAATAAATCCTTCTTTATTTACAAATTTTTTAGAAAAGCAGCCAAAAAATAATTTGCCATAGAAAAATTACTATGCTATAATAATTAAGTTGAATTACAGATTTTAATACATTGAACCCATTGGTGGAAAGAGGTGAGTGTTTTGAAAAAGGGTATCCATCCCGAATATAGCGAAGCAACTGTTCGATGTGCATGTGGGGAGACTTTTACTACCGGTTCGGTTAGAAAAGAAATAAAAGTTGAAATTTGTTCTAAATGCCATCCCTTTTTTACCGGGAAACAAAAATTTGTTGATACCGGTGGTAGGGTTGAGAGATTTAAGAGAAAATATAAAATTGCAGATGAAGAAGAATAGAAATACGGCGCAATCCATTTATAACAAAGGATTGCGTTTTGCTTTTGTAAATAATTTTGTATAAGTTTAAAAAATAATGAAAAAATTACTGCAATGTGATAAAATATAGTAGAGCAAAATAATAATCTAGGGGGTATAAAAATGATTATTGGAGTACCAAAGGAAATCAAAGCACAAGAAAACCGTGTAGCCCTTACTCCAGCAGGAGTTGACGCTTTCGTAAGAGCAGGACATAAAGTATTGGTTGAAGCAGGTGCCGGCTCAGGCTCAAGCTTTACCGACGACGAATACAAAGCTCTGGGAGCAGAAATTGTAGCTGATGTTTCAAAGGTTTGGGCTCAAGCTGAAATGATAATAAAGGTAAAGGAACCTCTTGAATCAGAATACAAATATTTAAGAGAAAACCAAATTATCTTTACTTATCTACATCTAGCAGCAGAAGAAAGCTTAACAAAGGCTCTTATAGATGCAAAAGCCGTTGGTATAGCTTATGAAACTGTTCAAAACCCGGACAGGTCTCTACCCTTGCTTTCACCTATGAGTGAAATTGCAGGACGTATGGCTGTACAACAAGGAGCTACTTACCTCGAAAAGACAAGGGGAGGCAAAGGCGTTCTTATTGATGGAGTACCGGGAGTTGCACCAGGACACATAGTAGTTGTAGGTGCAGGTATTGTTGGCACAGGTGCAATTAGAAGAGCTGTTGGACTTGGTACAAGAGTTACTGTTCTAGATATTGATGTTAAGAGACTTAGATATTTAAATGAAGTATTTATGGGCAAGATAGAGACCCTTTATTCTAACAATTATAATGCAACACAAGCAGTTAAGAGCGCTGACTTAGTAGTAGGAGCAGTTTTGATTCCAGGAGCTAAAGCACCCAAGCTAGTTACAGAAGAAATGATTAAATTAATGGAGCCAGGCAGTGTTGTTGTTGACGTTGCCATTGACCAAGGCGGATGTATTGAGACTTCAAAAGTCACAACTCATGAAGATCCAATCTTTGTACTACATGATGTAATCCACTATTGTGTTGCTAATATACCAGGTGCAGTACCAAAGACAGCTACTTTGGCATTAACAAACGTTACACTACCCTATGCAGTTAGAATTGCTAATAAGGGTTGGAAACAAGCACTAATAGATGAGGAACCACTAAGAAAAGGTGCAAACGTATTTGAAGGAAAGGTAGTTTACAAGTCAGTAGCAGAAGCTTTTGATCTACCATATGTACCAGTAGAAGAAGCATTAGGAATATAATTAAAATTTAATTTAAAGAATACTACATAGCAATATATTTAAAATAAAATAAAGGCGGGTATCCGCCTTTATTTTATTTGTAAGCAGCTTTGGCTTTTCTCCAAATATGACCCCAAGATTCGGTAATTAGTTTTCTTGCTGCAAATAGCGTAATAGATGAAGAATCCAAAGGTGGAGCTACTTCCACTATATCCATACCTATTACCGGTAATTTATAAAACTCATAGAGCATATCCAAAAGCTCCCTAGAGTCCAAGCCACCAAATTGCGGCGTTCCGGTGCCTGGGGCATAAGCAGGGTCAAGGCCGTCTATATCTATAGTAATATAAATATTATCAAAGGCCTTCATCTTATCCAAGATCCTTTTAGATGTTTCTTTGATTCCAATTTCTCTGACTTCTCTGGCAGATAGAATGTTTAATTTTTTATCTTTAATAAATTTGTATTCCTGCATTTCTATAGAGCGTAATCCAACAAAATATATTGCTTCCAAACCTTCCACATGCTCTAGTTCTATAGCCCGTCTTTGGGTACAGCCATGGGAATATATATCTCCATCCATTTCATCACATAGGTCAAAATGAGAATCAAAATGAATAATTCCCAAACTGCCCTCGATGTGCTTATCTATACATTGAAGTACAGGTATAGTTGTAGAATGATCGCCACCTATCATGGTAAAATGCTTTTTGTTCTTTATACATTCGGCAATTGAGCCTTCCATATTTTTAGCGATTTCAGGTATATTTTCACCGCTAAAGTTTCCCAAATCAAGGACTTTCATGTCCTCAATGCTTTCAAATCTTTCCGTGGTAGGATCTATGGTATAGGTTATTTTTCTAAGTTCATCGGGGGCCAGGCTTGCACCAGATCTATAGCTTACGCCTTTATCATAGGGTATGCCGAAAATTACGGTATCCGCTTGAGATATTGAGATATTAGGCTTATTTAACCCTGCCCAAATCTTCGTATCTTTATGTAGATTTTCCATAGTGATGCTCCTTTCAAATCTAGTATTATATTTATAGTATCATATTTGCTGCTGATTTAAATCAGCACTTTTAAAAACTATAAAAAATTAAAAATCCTTGGCATTAGTAAAATATATTTGACACATTAGTAAAATATATTTTACTTTATTTATTAAATTTACTTTTCAAATGCTATTTTACATTGAATTTAGGGGTTTCAATCAATTTGTTTGATTGGCATACATATTGCATTAATAATTACGATATATTAAAGAAATGAATGTGGTAGAAAAACATTAGGTAAAGATATATTTATTTTAAAGGAAGGAGAGGTAAGTATAATGAAGAATTATTTTAATGATAATGTTAGCAGATATCCTAAACAGAAGGGTACCTTTGAAATTTTTAGCATCGCTAATGAGAAAGAATTGGCTGGAGAAAAGGTAATACACATGGAGATAGGAAGACCTGATTTCGATACTCCTAAGGCGATTAAGGAATGTGCTATTAGAGCTATTGAAAAAGGTGATGTACATTATACCGAGTTTATTGGGTCATTTGATTTAAGAAAAGCTATATCAGAAAGAGAATGGCTTAAGACAGGTCTAAATTATGACCCGCGAAAGGAAATTGTTATAACTGTAGGCGCAACAGAAGGTTTGTACTGCATATGGAATGTGTTCTTAGATCCTGGAGATGAAATTATGATACCAAGTCCATACTATGTTTCTTATTCTAGGCAATTGACATATTCAGGTGCTAAGATAGTAGAGGTACCAGTTTTGAAAGGTGACAAAATAGTGTACGATATAAACGATTTTAAATCAAGGCTTAGTAATAAAACAAAAATCATATTAATAAACTCACCGAATAATCCAACAGGACATGTCATGACCGATGAAGATCTTAATATGATAGCAAAATTAGCTATTGAAAATGATCTTTTAGTTGTAACAGACGAATGTTATGATAGCTTTGTATTTGAGGGAAAACATAAAAGTATTGCAACTTTACCAGGTATGAAAGAAAGAACAATAGTTGTTAATTCATCATCAAAGACTTTTTCAATGACAGGTTGGAGAATTGGCTATATTTTGGCGAATGAAGATTTTATTAGAGAAATGAACAGATCTCATAGTCAGACTTCAGTATGTGCTACTTCCTTTGCTCAAGCAGGAGCAATTGAGGCTTATAAAAATGTGTATAAAGAGGTTGGCATTATGATAGATGAATTTAGGTCAAGAAGAAATTATGTCGCAAATTGTTTGAATAAAATGGACAATATAAGTTTTATCTATCCTAAAGGAGCTTTTTATATATTTATTAATATAGGTAAACTAGGAATGGATGGAATAAAGTTTAGTGAAAGACTATTAAAAGAAAAGGGGATTGCATTATCCCCTGGGATTTCTTTTGGTAGTGATTGGATGGATTATATAAGGCTAGCTTATACATGTTCAATGGAAGATATTATTGAAGCGATGGATTTGATGAAAAATTTTGTTACTGACAATATTAGATAGACAACCTCGGAATAAGAAAAATTGAGGTGAAATGAGGTGAAATAATGAAAAAGGTTATTTTAACATATGGTTCGCAAGGCCATTTGGAGCACGAAAATAATGTATTAGATGGTTTTGCAGAAATTCTAAGAATTCCTTGTGTAACTGAAAAAGACTTAATAGAAAATTGTAAAGATGCAGATGCAGTTCTTAGTGTCTATGAGCCATTTACAGCTTTTGTAATGGACAATTTACCAAAATTAAAGATTATATCAATCAAAGCTATTGGTGTTGATAATGTTGACATTGAGGCTGCAAGACAGAGAGGAATAGCTGTAACAAATACACCAAGATATTGCATAAACGAGGTTGCTGATCATACTGTTATGCTTTTATTGGCAATTAACAGGAGACTTATTCAATTTCATAATAGTATTCAAAAAGATAAACTGTGGAAATTCAGCATTTGTCGCGATATTTCCAGATTAGGAGAGTGTACAATAGGCTTATTAGGATTTGGCAATATACCAAGACTAGTAACAAAGAGATTAAAAGGATTTAGTCCTAAAATTATTGCCTATGATCCTTATGTTGAAAAGAAGATAGCTAATGAATACGAAGTAGAATTAAAAAATGTAGATTATCTATATGAAAACTCAGATTATATTTGTTGTCATTTGCCACATAATAAATATACGGAAAAGTTTGTAAATGAAAATGCATTTAATAGAATGAAAGATGGTGCAGTTTTTATTAATACAGGAAGAGGTAAGGTTGTTGATGAGCAAGCGTTAATAAATGCTTTAGATAAAGGTAAGATAGGCTATGCAGGATTAGATGTTTTGGAGGATGAATATCCTGATATGAATATTTCTCCTTTAAATGGCAGAGATAATGTGCTCTTAACACCACATGTTGCATTTTACTCTACAGCTTCAGTTCGCGATGCGAGAATCCATTCGGCAGAGAATATTTTATTTTATTTAAAAGGTGATTATGAAAAATGCAATATTATTAATGGTGTAAATGTTAAGCAGGTTGTTATTTAGAAGGGTAAAAATATAAATATAATGTTTAAATAAAAAGCGTATGTTGCACAGCATACGCTTTTTATCATAAAGCTTGCATAATACTAATTATTATATGGTGAGTAAACAAGGAAGTGATAATGATAATCAAGGAATAACAATGAAATTTTTATTATTATTTATGTAAAAGTTTAGTTTGCAATGAGAAATCTAGTGTAGTAACATAAACCTTATAAAGCGGTGCTATATTTAGATGGGATGATGTATATGATAAGAAGATACGTAGAGCAGATTTTAAGTATCTATAATTATATTGACGGTTTGGTCGTCACGGACAATAAAGGAATAATAGAATATTTTGTTACTTACAGGCCGGACATCAATAAGCTTAAAGAAGCGGATGTGCTGGGCAAATACATTCTTGATATATATCCGGATCTTACTCCCGAGACCAGTAGTATTATGAAAGTATTAAAAAGTGGGAAGCCTGTATTCAACGAAAGTCAACATTTAAAAACCTATAAAGGCCAATCCATTTATGCAGTTAATAGCACTCTGCCTATTGTTTCCGGAGAGGAAGTTATAGGTGCCGTTGATGTGTCCAGGTATCTAGACCCTGAAATAAGGCGAGAAAATATTACCCTAGCTTTTAGAGATAATCATTTGCCGAAAAATAAAGATGAGCTTTATTCCATTGATGATATAATCACCGATGAAAATTCCATGTTAGAGATAAAAGAAAAAATCCTAAAAGTATCAAAGACCGGTTCTTCCGTTCTTGTCTATGGAGTTACCGGAACGGGTAAAGAGCTTGTAGCCCAATCCATTCACAAGCATAGTGATAGATGTAATATGCCCTTTGTATCACAAAACTGTGCAGCCATACCTTCTACTTTATTAGAGAGTATATTATTTGGCACTGTCAAAGGAAGTTATACCGGAGCGGAGAATAAAAAAGGACTGTTTGAAGTAGCACAAGGAGGTACCATATTTTTAGATGAAATCAACTCCATGGAAATAAGTGTTCAGGCAAAGATTTTAAAAGCCATAGAAGAAAAGAAGATCAGAAGAGTTGGAGGCCTGGAACCTATAGATATAGATATAAGGATAGTATCCGCTGTTAATGAAGAACCTCGGAAAGCCATAGAAGAAGGAAGATTGAGAGAAGATTTATTCTACAGACTGAGCGTGGTACAGATAAATATGCCTAGCCTAAAAGAGAGAAAAAAAGATATTAAACTTCTGACCGGTTACTTTATTGATAGGTTTAACAAAAATATGAATAAAGGAATAATCGGCATAGATGAAAAGGTGGAAGAAATATTTAACAATTATTCATGGCCTGGTAATGTTAGGGAACTAAAAAACGTTATTGAAGGTGCTTTTAATTTAACATCTGGAAACCTTATTAAGATGAGGGATTTGCCGGATTATATACAAAATAAAAATATGCATTATAGTGGAATTATTGAAGACTCATTAGGGAAAGTGCCCTTGGGTAATATGATTGATGACTATGAAAAAAGCATTATTGTAATCGCTCTGGATAGATCCAATAGTATGGTGGAGGCAGCCAAGCTTTTGGGAATATCAAAACAGCTTTTAAAATATAAGATGGATAAATATAGCTTATAAATATAAAAAATTATTATTTACCTTACCCCTAAGTAAAGATAATTTTACTTAGGGGTAAAATTATTTTTACTTTCATATCTATTTATTACATAACTAATAAAAACTTTTTCATATATCTTTTTAAAAGTAAAAATCTTTAAGAAGATATATTATGTATGAACATAATGGTACCAACACTTTTAAGAAGCATGCCATAGGTATTAAGTGGCATTTATCTATCCTGGCATATATTTTGCAACATAAATACAGTGAGTAAAAAGCCAGCTTTTTATTAAGCACATAAAAATCAGAGGAGGATTTGACATGAGCAGAGATATGAAAGTAATTGATATTGATGCCATTCCGGGAGAAAGATGGTTTCCAAAAGAAACAACTTTTGAAGACGATATGCAGCTTTATTGGGGGGATTGGGGAGTAGCCTCTGAAGTGGATACTTTGAAGGCGGTTTTAATGAGAAGACCCGGTAAAGAAGTAGAAAGCTTTGACCACAATGTAGTTAGGTTTAAGGAACCCATTAATGTAGAAGAATTTAGATTGCAGCATGATAATTTGGCCAAGGTTTATAAGGACCATGGTGTAAAAGTATACTACGTGGAGCAGCAAAGAGAAGATAGGCCAAATGCCGTATTTATGAGAGATTTAATATTTATGACTCCGGAAGGGGCTATAGTGACAAGGCCCTCCATGGCGGAGCGAAGAGGAGAAGAAAGATATGTGGCGGAAGCACTATCGAAAATAGGTGTTCCAATAATAAAGACCATAAGCGGAGACGGTGTTTTCGAGGGAGCCAACGGTATGTGGGTAGATAGAAATACTGTAATTTTGGCCTCTGGATGTAGAACAAACAGATCAGGGTACGAACAAGTTGAAAATGAGCTAAGGAGAATGGGTGTAACGGATATAATCCATATGCAAATTCCTTATGGAAGTGCCCATATAGATGGATTGCTTAATATAGCCAGCCATGATATGGCTATGGTACATGCTTCGCAAGTTCCTTATGATGTTTGCGATGCATTAAAGAAAAAGGGATATAAGATATTGGAGACCCCTTCTCAAACAGAAGCAAAGGATACCCTTGGTGTTAATTTTGTGGCACTTAAACCGGGATTAGTTGTTCAACCTGGGGGAAATCCTAGATGTAAAGAAGTCCTGGAAAAGAACGGTATAGAAGTAATTACCGTAGACTTTTCGGAAATTTTAAAGGGTTGGGGCGCTATACATTGTACTACTGTTTTCTTAAAAAGGGGATAAATTGGATTATGTATAAGCAAGCTTATTGCAATACATAATTTAAGAAAGGAGAGAATTATATGGATTTTACAAATGAATTAAACAAGAATTTATTTATGACAGAACCGGAATCACCCTTATCAGTGCATTTGGAAATGCTGGACAAAAGAGCCGATGGGGCTATTAATGATAATTTCGATAAATATGCCTTTTATGCTTCACGCAGCATTTTTATAAAACATCCTGAAATATATTTAAGGGCCGATAAATGGTTTTATCGTCATATATCAACAGTTTCAGGTTATAAAAACGCTTTTTTGGAAGATGACAGAGAAAGCAAAGAATATTTACCTCACTCACAATACTTTAGGTCTGCACCTTTTGATTTTGAATTGTTTCCATGGGATAAAACCAATATAGTTATGTCTTATAAGTCCTTATATCCCGAAAGATATCCGTTTTTACCTTATCTGGATAGAAGGATGCTGCCTCTTGCAACAACGTTAAAAACAACAAAAAAAGAAATTACCGAGTTGGAAGCCGCTTCTATGAGATTCATAATTGAAAGCGAAAAAGCAGGATCCAGCGATGAAGTGTTCGTGATTTATTCAGAAGAAGGCATGGCTTGGGTGGCGACGGGAAATAAACTTTTATGTGCTTTTAACGGTAAAGAAGTAGATGATGTAAAAGGAAAGATAGTTTTAATATTCAATGATCAAATTGCCTATTACCCATTAATGGGGCGTAAAGATTTTGGAAAATCTCCGCATTTAAAAAGCCTTGTAGATAGATTTGAAGCTAGGATTCAAAAACCATCTTTGATAGCTGAGGAAGAGGATTTGCTGGAAAAGATAAAAAAAGCTACAAAACTAGAAGGAGTTAAGCAGGAAGCAGCGGCAACAATAGCTGCAGTAAGAAGTACGGGGAGATATACCAAATGGTTTGAATTTCATTCGCTATGGGATATAGCGATGCCTACTAAAAAAGAGAGGGCCTGGCAATATTATGGATTTATCGAACAAATTATAATAAGGGCAAATACATTAAGTCCCATCGCTGCTTATATGGCTGCATGCTCCCGCAATGGAGAAGGCTATAATAAAATATTAACTCTTGATAGGGAATGGATAGCTACTGTTGCTTTGCCAAATAAAAATTATGTTTGGGGGCATTTATGGGACGAATGTTTGGTTGAATATTCCATAGACGAATCCTTTAGAATCAATGCCGGGCATTGTATGGTTCAGTCCTTTATAATAAGCTCAATACTCGATATGGCGGGAGTTGAAAACTATTTACTTGAAGGTGAAGTTCCCGGTTCTCACCATTATGTGTTTGTACCAGGCTATGGCTTTACCTTCGATAACGGCAGATTGCAGTCTTCCATAAATACAGTACACTGGAACGGCCCCAGAGGTAATAAGGTAACTGCCCGTTTTCACTATAAAGGTAAATTTGCTTCACCTATTGGAGGAGGCCACTATTCGGGAACCTTTTCACCTGCGGAAGCCGTCGATATACTGAAAAAGTTAAAAAGCTATCATAATGATAAAATATTGATCTATTGTGATGGTGAGCATGAGACAAAGCATCCAAGGATTAATGAAGAAGATATTCCTAGAACGGAAAACTTAGAAATACTTTTAGAAGAAGAATGGGAAAATATAAGTCTTCCTTAATATTAATTAATAATACTAATTTGGGAAAGGAGTTTTGAAATTAATGATCGATAAGTCGCATATTGAGAGATTGGACCTTAAAGTGTTAATCTGTGATAGATCTAGATATATCAATGATCTTTGGTCACAATTTGGGCTTTCCATTTTGATTGATTGTTATTGGTCTCATGGACAGCAAAGAAAAATACTCTTTGATACGGGCTGGGAGTCAGATCCCCTTTTGCATAATATGGATAAGCTAGGTATAAATATTTCAGATATAGATGCCTTGGTATTATCACATTGTCATTATGACCATACCGGTGGTTTGACAAAACTGATTGGAAACGAAAGTGCAAAGTTCAAACTCATTGCCCATAAGGATATTACAAGACCCGTATATAGTTTAAAACCTGAAATACATTATATTGGTTTAGATGAAAAGCTATTATCAGATTTACCTAGAGAAAGATTAATGTTATTGGCTAATGAGACGGAAATTTACCAAGATATATGGATTACAGGTACAATTCCAAGAGTAACCGATTTTGAAAAACCTGAAGAGGATGTATATATATTGAAAGATGGAAGATTGGTAGAAGATCCGGAAGAAGATGATATGGCCTTAGTATTTAATCTTGGTGAAGAAGGTATTGTAGTTGTTTCAGGATGCAGTCACGCGGGCATAGTTAATACACTTTACAAATCCATGGATTTGACCGGTAATAAAAAAATAAAAGGTGTTATCGGGGGATTTCATCTTATTGATTTAAGCCGAGAAGTTAGAAATAAAACAATAGAAGAGATGGGGAATCTAGATATAGAGCATGTATGGTCAGGACATTGCACAGGTTTTGATGCAGAGTATCTACTAAGAGAAAAGTTTGAAAAACGCCATGATATGTTCTATACAGGTGATGTTATTAATTTTTCAATTAATAAATAAGACCAAAGTAATTTAAAAAATAGGAGGAGGAAAAATGAAAAAATCTAAACTATTTAAAACTGTTGTATTAGTGCTTATTATTGCACTAATAGGGGCAAGTTTAATGGCTTGTACCGCAAAACCGCAAGAACCTAATGATACAGGAGATCAAAATGACGAGGAACCAAAGGTATTGGTAATCGGAGACAACAACCCACCAGGGGATATTAACCCTCTTATAGGTAGGAATATTACATCTCAGTACATCAGTATAAGTACGTATGATACTTTAGTTGGCAGAAGCAGTATGGTTTCTGAAGACGGTGAATTAGTTGAGGAACCAGATGTGCTTATACCGAGGCTTGCTGAAAGTTGGGAAACATCAGACGATGGACTGGAATATATTTTTAATTTAAGAAAAGGTGTTAAATTCCACGATGGTAATGATTTTGATGCAGAGGATGTAGAGTTTACTTTTAATATGCTAAGAACTAATGGGAGTTATGCTTCATATTTTGACGAACTAATCTCCGAAGTTGAAATATTAGATTCCCATAAAGTTAAAGTTACCTTAAGTCGTGTTGAACCTCAGTTTTTAAAGAAAAGGATCAGCAGTTATAACGGGAGTATTTTGAATAAGAATCTTGTTTTGGAGCAGGGTGCCGATAATATTGAAAATCAAATGCAGTGGCTGGCTTCAAACACAGCTGGTTCAGGACCCTACAAACTTGAATCTTTAACAACTGATGAAGCTCATTTAATAATAAATGAGAATTATTGGGGAGATAAACCAAAGATTGATAAAGTTATACTAAAGACTGTCGCAGAAACAAGTAATTTGAGGACTATGTTGGAAAAAGGGGATATTGACTTTTATAGATTACCAGCAGCAAAGGATTATGATGCCCTAGAACAAAATCCTGATATAGAACTCCTTGTAAGAGCGGCTAATTCAAAAGTTGTTTACTTGGGATTGAATACGAAGAACAAACCTCTTGATAACCCTAAGGTAAGGCAGGCAATCGCTTATGCAGTTCCCTATGAGCAAATATGCAAAGTTTTAGGTGGGGGAGAAAAGTATGCTCCTAGAGCAGAAACTCTTTTAACAACCGAATTATCTGGTTCAGCACCGGTATTTCAATATGAGTATGATCTAGAAAAGGCTAAAGAATTATTAAAAGAAGCAGGTTACGAAAATGGCTTCAAACTAGATTTTGATTTATTTAATGCAGGTAAATTCCCAGATATGGCTGTAATCTTGCAAGCTGAATTAAAAAAGATTGGTATAGATATGGAAATTAAATCAATGGCACCACCGGCGTTTTTCCAATCCGGTGACGCGGGAAATCTAAATTTCTTTGTAGTATCCTGGTGGGATAATGCGGCTGACCCGGTAGGACTTTTAAATGATATTGTACACTCTGCTTCTATTCCTACTCCGGGCAATTATGCAAGATATTCAAATAAGAATGTGGATGAATTAATTGATAAAGCTAAGAAAGAGATGGATACTGCAAAACGTGATGAGTTGCTTAAAGAGGTCCAAGAAATACTTGCTGAAGAAGTTCCATATATTCCAATCCATGAAGCAAAAATTGTACTTGCATTTAGAAAAAATGTAAAAAACTATGTTCATTATTCAGATAGCATCACTAGACTTTATGAGCTAGAAATGGAATAGAGTTTAAAGAATCATGGCAGCGAGGGGTTTGCATCCCTGCTGCCATGAATAATAAATTATCAGTTTGTTTTATTTGTGAGTAATAGAAAGCAATTAAAACTGGAGTTAGGAGGTTGGTATAGTGAACTTTAGCAGATATCTACTTAAAAGAATTGCATTTATGATATTAGTGCTTATAGGGGCATCCATTTTATCTTTTGTTTTGGTAAGGATTGTACCCGGAGATCCGGCACGAATGTTGTTACCACCTCAAGCAAAACAAGAAGATATCGATAGAATGAACGAAAAGATGGGTCTTGATAAACCCTATATCGAACAATATTTAAAATATATCAGTTCTTTGTTAAAAGGAGATTTGGGATTTTCTTATCATACGGGAAGATCCGTTGTGGAAGAGTTTAAATTTAGATTGCCAGCTACTATAGAACTTTCCATGTTAAGTCTTATTCTTGCGGCTTTCGTAGGTATATGGCTTGGAGTTGTTTCGGCAATAAATAAAAATGGGCTTGTAGACCATGCATCTAGGCTCTTTTCAATCGGAGGGATTTCTGCCCCCGGATTTTGGATTGGTTTGCTTTGTATTTACGTTTTTTATTACAAATTAAGTTGGGTACCTGCTCCAACAGGGCGAGTTAATTTGGTTAGGGAAACATATGCAGGGGGAAGCGGATTTTTGCTATGGGATGCACTTGTAAGCGGAAATTGGGATTTATTCAAGGATGCTTTTATGCACTTGTTATTACCGGTTTTAGTTCTTTCATATTCCTTTCTGGCTATGATTTGTCGTTTGACGAGAACGGGAATGATTGAAGTAAGCCAACAAGATTATATAAAATTTGCAAAAAGTTGCGGCATTAAAAAGAATAGGATAATTTGGAAATATTCATTAAAAAATGGTATAAGACCTGTACTGACAATGCTAGGTATGTTTTTGGCACAGCTTATCGGCGGAGTAGTTTTTATAGAAACTGTGTTTAATTGGCCTGGCATAGGAAGATATGCCGTAGATTCCATAAACTTTTTAGATTATGGACCCATTCAAGGATTTATTATATTTATGGCATTGATTTATGTAGTAACAAACCTAATTGTTGATTTAATTTATATGGTAATAGATCCCAGGGTACAGTATTAACGGTGAGGTGAAATATATGCTTTCTAGTAAGAGTAAATTTAGTTATACAAGAAAAATTTTTATGTCCAACAAGTTATCCGTGGTAGGTGCCGTTATAGTATTATTGTTTTTAATAATAGTAGCCTTCGGGCCACTTTTTGCAAAAATACCTCCCGATATAGTGGATTATGATAATATATTATCTTCTCCATCGAAAATTAACTATTTTGGTACGGATCAATACGGCAGGGATTTATTCAGTCGCGTTATTTACGGTGCTAGAACTTCACTGAGCATAGGGTTTTTAGTTGTTACATTTTCCACAGTATTAGGTTTATGCATAGGTACTATTTCAGGGTATTTAGGTGGGAGTTTTGATAATTTTATTATGCGATTGGTAGACTTGTTAATGGCATTTCCTTCAGTTATAGTTGCTATGGTATTGGCTACAATAATAGGTGGTGGTATAAAAACTTTGATAATCGCTATGTTGATAAGTTCTTGGACAGGGACGGCCAGGATTGCCAGAGGTGAAACCTTATCATTAAAACAAAGCGGTTATGTAAATGCCACAAGGGCACTTGGCGGCAGATGGAGCTATATACTGTTTCATCACGTTTTGCCCAATGTTTTACCTCCCGTTTTGGTGAGTGCCACCTTATCCTTTGGAAATATAATTTTAAATACGGCAGGTTTGAGTTTTATTGGGATAGGTGTACAGGCTCCAATTTCAGAATGGGGTTTAATAATCAGCGAAGGCAGAGAATATATTGTAACCGGGCAATGGTGGCTTGTGTTTTTCCCCGGTCTTGCAATAATGCTTACCGTTATAGGCTTGAACCTTTTGGGTGACGGTTTAAGGGATATTTTTGATCCCAGGCAAAGGAGGTAAGAGTGTGGATAAATTGCTAAGTATAAAGGATCTGGATGTTGTATTTAATACCTTTGATGGGGTTTCGCGGGTATTAAGGTCTATAAATTTGGAAATCGGGGAATCCGAGGCCCTAGGCTTAGTCGGGGAAACTGGTTCGGGGAAAAGTGTTTTATCTCAATCAATAATGAGACTATTACCTGTTTCCGGCCAAATAGTATCTGGGTCAATAATGTTTAAAGGTAAAAACCTTTTGGAATTATCAGAAAGAAAAATTGAAAGTTTAAGAGGACAAGGAATATCCATGATATTGCAAAGTCCTATGACTTCTTTAAACCCTTTATTTAAGGTTAAAGATCAAATGATGGAAGTTATAATGACACATTCTGATATTAAAAGAAAAGAGGCTTTAAATAAAGCAGAAGAATTATTAAGTATAGTACGTGTGCCAGAGCCCAAAAGCGTTTTGAATAGATACCCTTTTGAGCTATCCGGTGGTATGGCACAAAGAGTTATGATTGCCATGGCGGTTTCCAGCAATCCTTCACTTATAATTGCCGATGAACCAACTACGGCACTGGATGTTACCGTAGAAAAACAGATTATAAAGTTAATGCGAGAAATAATGGAAAAGTTTAACAGCTCGCTGATTTGGATCTCCCATGACTTGGATGTTGTTAAACAAGTTTGTGAAAGAATAGCTGTTATGTATGGGGGTACCATTGTAGAAATAGGTAAGGGGGAAGAAATATTGTCCAACCCTTTGCATCCTTATACTAAGGCGCTGATAGAGGCCAGGCCTTCAGCCATTAAAAGGGGTCAACCTTTAAAAAGCATTGATGGTTTTGTTCCAAATATGATTGAAATACCGGAAGGTTGCATATTTGAATCCAGATGTTTAGATAGGGATGGTGGGTGCTGCGTAGGATCATCGCCAAAGCTTATAAAGCTAGAAGGCGGCAGGATGGTTGCTTGTAAGAAATTTTTAAATAGTGATAGCAATGGGGTAAAGAACAAAGGCGGTGAAAAGCAATGAAGCCTATTTTATCTACACATAAATTAAGAAAATTATTCCCCGTTGACCGGCGGATTTTAAATAAATCAGGCAAATATGTTCATGCCTTGGATGAAGTGGATTTGGATATAGCACCCTGTGTAACTTTCGGCTTGCTTGGAGAAAGCGGTTGCGGTAAATCCACCTATGCTCAATTGATAACTAGGCTTAAGGAACCTACTTCTGGGAGTATAAAGTTTAAAGATATGGATATTTCTGATATGAGCGAAAAAGAACTAAGGGATAATAAAATTCATTGCCAGATACAAATGGTATTTCAAAATCCGGCAGATGTTTTGTCCCCTAGGAAGACTATTGAATTTTTGCTTAAAGAGCCTATAAAAATAAACAATTTATATAAAAGCGAGAAAGAAATTAATAATAAAATTGAGGAGCTGCTTTATAAAGTAAATTTAAGACCGGAGCTTTTAAGTAGATTTCCCCACCAGATTTCCGGTGGGCAACAACAAAGGATATGTATTGCCAGGGCCCTATCCCTAAATCCGGATTTTATTGTTTTGGATGAGCCTACATCCGCATTGGATGTTTCAGTTCAGGCAAAAATATTGAATTTGCTTATAGAGCTGCAGAAAAAGGAATCATTGACTTATTTGCTTATTACCCATGATATCAGGGTAGCTGAATACATTTGTACTGAAATTGCCGTTATGTATCTGGGAGAAATAGTAGAAATTATAAAAGCTGAAGATTTTAGAAAAAGCGCAAAGCATCCTTATAGTAAATTATTAATTGAATCTTCTTTTGCTGACCAAAAATTAAATAGTGCAGAGGAAAAGTCGGCAGGTGAATTACCCTCTCCAATAAATCTACCAAAAGGATGTAGGTTTAAATCAAGATGCCCCGTTAGCCTGCCTATATGTTCCGAAGAACATCCGGAATTAATGGAATTGTCTGATGGAACCAAGTGTAGGTGCCATAGAGTTAGCCAATAAAAAACTATACAAAAGGAGTGGAAAGATGAAAGTAAAAGATTTTGTTTTATCATACTTTGATGAGAATTTTTCTCAGCTAAATAAACTTGCAAAAGATATATGGGAATATGCGGAATTGGGTTTAGAAGAGTACAAATCTGCCAAGGCCATAATAGATGTATTGTGCAAGGAAGGTTTTAATATAGAAGAAAACATATCGGGCATGTCCACAGCTTTTATTGCAACTTGGGGTGAAGGCCAGCCGGTAATAGGAATATTAGGTGAATACGATGCGCTTGCTGGACTTTCTCAAAAAGTGTCTTATATTAAAGAAGCGAGAGTAGAAGGTGCCGGAGGTCATGGCTGTGGTCATAATTTATTGGGCGTAGGTAGTTTGGGAGCGGTAATAGCAGCAAAGAGGGCCATGGAAAAGTACCATATAAAAGGTACCATAAAATTTTATGGTTGCCCGGCCGAGGAAACAATATCTTCCAAGGTATTTATGGCAAGGGATGGCGTATTTGACGATTTATCTGCTTCTTTAACATGGCATCCAGACTTTGCCAATGCCGCTTATTATAGTTCTACACTTGCAATGAATTCTTTTAAAGTAAACTTTCATGGGATTACAGCCCATGCCGCAGGGGATCCTCAGGAAGGGCGCAGCGCTTTGGACGCGGCTATTATTATGGATATAGGAGTAAATTATTTAAGAGAGCATGTAATTCAGGAAGCAAGAATTCACAGCATAATAACCCACGGAGGGGATGCACCGAATATTGTACCCGGCTATTCTCAAATACATTATATTATTAGGGCTCCCAAACGACAGGATGTTGAGGAAATATATGAAAGAGTAAAAGATATAGCCAAAGGTGCTGCTTTGATTACCGGTACAAAATACGATATTGAATTTATTTGCGGTACTTATAATTATATGGTTAATCATACAATAAATGATTTAATTGCAGAAAAACTTGCTGAAATTGGGCCAATGGAATTTTCGGAAGAAGAAATGGAATTCTCCCAAAAACTAATAGATTCATTGGAAGCGGGACAATTTGATAGTTTTATAAGTACTCATAGGCTGGATTTGGATGAAATAGGCGGAATAATATGTGCTAGGATAGCAGACGAATTAGAACTAAAAGGGTTTTCAAAGGACGAAGTGGTACCTGTTTCGGGAGATAGAGCCGATGTATCCTATATAACACCATCGGCACAATTTGGCACAACTTGCGTACCTTTGGGAATAGCTGAACACAGCTGGCAGTTTGTAGCTTCCTGTGGTTCTACAATTGGTTTTAAAGGAATGATATTAGCTGCAAAAGTTATGGCTTTAGCTACTTTAGACTTTTTCCTAAAGCCAGAACTATTAAAAGCCGCTAAAGAAGAACTTGATGCAATGAAAAAAGGCAAGGAATATGTCTCACCTCTGCCTGATGAGGTAAGAATAGAAAATATTATAAAAAAAGATTGATAATAAAGCTTGAAAGGACGAAGTCTATGTTTAGAGAAGAAAGCTATGTAGAATATAAATATGGGGTTTCGGAAAAAATTCTTTTGCCTTATATACTTTTAAAAGGTGAAGGAAGCGGTCCTACGGTTTGTATTACTGCAGGAATTCATGGTTGTGAATTTCCTGCGGTAGCTTCGGCAATTGCCCTTTCCAAAAGATTGGAATCAAAAAGGCTAAAAGGGACAATTAAAATTATTCCCCTTGTAGATATGAAAGCTTTTAAGGGGAAAAACATGTTTGTATGTCCTGTAGATAAAAAGAATCTTAACAGATGCTTCCCCGGTGACTTAAAGGGATCATATTCTGAAGTCCTCATACATCATTTATTTAATGATTTTATAAAGAAAAGTGATTATTATATAGATTTACATTCAGCAGATTTGACTGAAGCCATGATACCATTTTGCGAAGTTCATAAATCAAAAGATGATGAAATAAATGAAATCTCACTTAATATGGCAAGATACTCCGCCATCCCTGATATTGTAATTAAGTCCGGGGAAGGTATTGTAAATGATAAGAACCAAAGCTATTCTACAGCTGCAGATGCAGGAATACCAAGTTTGGTCATGAACGCAGGGCAAATAGATGAAAATATAGAAGATTATATAGGGACACATCTTCGCGGTCTTATAAATATATTGACTTATTTAAAATGCATCGAAGGTAGCTTAATTGAGCATAACAATTATAGATATTACAAAGCGCCTGTCCATATAAGGGCTAAAAAAGAAGGGCTTTTTTATAGCAATTGTAAGGTAGGCGAAGAAGTAAATAAAGGAGAAATTATTGGCAGAATAGAAGATATATTTGGAAATAAGCTGGAAGAATTAATTTCTCCTGCAAGGGGAAAAGTACTTCTTGTTAATGCAGCTATTCCTGTTAAAGAAAATAGCTTGGTATTAGAGATTATTGTGAGAAAATAATTGAAAAAATGCCTTATAAGCTACTTAAAAAAAGTTCTATTGCCTTATAGAGATTTTATATATTTATATTATGGATTGAGGTGTAAAAATGAAAAAAATATGGCCTGATGGTATACAATGTGCAGTATCATTTACATTTGATTTGGATGCAGAGACATTTTGGTTTTCACGAACCATGGATAGCATGCATTCCGTTAATTTGATGGCAGAAGGCTCCTATGGGCCAAGAGTTGCACTTCCAAGAATTTTGAATATGTTGGACAGGCAGGAATTAAAAACTACCTTTTTCATACCCGGCTGGGTTATTGAAAAACATACTGAGGCTTGCAAAGAAATAGTAAAAAGGGGTCATGAAATTGGCTATCACGGATACTTGCATGAGAAGGCATACTTTGTAGAACAAGAAAATGAATTGATTGCGAAGTCAAAAAAAATAATGAAGGATTTATTGGGCGTAGTACCTAAAGGGCATAGAGCACCTGAAGCCGATTTAGGCAAGGAAACCATAGATGCTATTGTGCAAAACGGTTTTGAGTATTCTTCAAATATGATGGACAGGGATTGTCCTTATTTGCATAAAACCAGTGACGGTAGATATATTCCTGAGCTGCCTTTTAATTGGCTTTATGATGATTCTTCCCATTTCTTTTTTACAGTGCAGGAGCCATCCAGAAGACCGATTATGCCGGCAAGTATTGTAAAAGAAATTTGGATTGAAGAGTTTGAAGGAATATACGAAGAAGGAGGTTCATTGACCTTTGTATTGCATCCTTGGATTTGCGGCAGAGTTAGCAGAGTTAAAATGTTGGAAGAAATTATTGAATATATGAAAAAGAAACCCGGGGTCTTTATCGGCCCGGCTTACGAGATATGCAGAATGGCAAAAGAAGGTTTACTAGGTAACGGACGTTAGCAAAAGGCGGGTATATGCCCGCCTTTTGCTTCTTGCTTCTAGTCTCTTGCTATTCAATCACTTGTAACCTGCTTCTAGCCCCTAAATTTGCATACTCCTGCCCTGCACTTACCTTCTATATGCTCATTAAACTCTTCTTTCATATATTTAAGACAATCTTTAAGGGCTGTAGTAGCAGCCTGTCCCA
>CAYMVQ010000007.1:0-4939 GCA_964394355.1 uncultured Clostridiaceae bacterium | reverse complement strand
TCTTCTTTCATATATTTAAGACAATCTTTAAGGGCTGTAGTAGCAGCCTGTCCCAGTCCGCAAAAAGAAGCTATATCCATGGTTTTAGAGATGCTATATAAGGCATCAATATCTTCTTCTTTTCCCTTGCCTTTTGAAATTTTATCTAAGATTTCAAAAATTCTTGTATTTCCTTCTCTGCAAGGTGTACACTTGCCACAAGATTCATGTATAAAGAATCCAGTAATGGTTTTTAAAAAATCTATTAGACAATGGGAATCATCAACAACTAATAGAGCACCGGAGCCAAGCTTTAAACGGTTTTTCCTTAATGCATCATAGCATAAAGGAGTATCTATTTTATCTTCCGTAAAGCAAGCCCCTGAGGAACCACCTAATTGGACAAACTTCAACTTTCTGCCATTAGGGATGCCACCGCCAATATCATAAATTAATTCCCTAATGGGTGTGCCGAAAGGCAATTCATAGACTCCCTTATTTACAACATTACCTGATAAACAAATGAGTTTTGTTCCGCCACTACATTCTGTGCCAAGGCTTGCATATTTATCTCCGCCATGTTCTACAATATAAGGGATATTGCTATAGGTTTCTACATTTTGAAAAATGGTGGGTTTTCTATGTAGGCCCTCCTGGCTAAGATAAGGAGGTTTTTTACGAGGCCTACCGGATCTGCCTTCCAAGGATTCCAGCAATGCGGTATTTTCACCGCAGACATAAGCCCCGGCTCCCCATGCTATTTGGATATCAAAAGAAAAATCGCTTCCTAGAATATTATCACCCAAGTAATTTTCTCGTTTTGCATCTTCTATGGCGTTATTTAATATATCTTTAAGCCCTAAATACTCGCCTCGAACATAGATAAAGCCTTCTTTTATACCAAATATATATGCTGCAATGGTCATTCCTTCCATTAACAATAAGGGGTTTTCGCTTAATATAAGTTTATCCTTATAAGTACCGGGTTCACCTTCATCGGCATTACAAACTACGTATTTATACTTATTTTCAGAATTATAGGCACTTTCCCATTTGATGCCTGTAGGGTAGCCGGCTCCACCTCTTCCCCTTAGCTTGGATTTCTTTATTTCTTTTATTATTTCCGCTGGGTCTGTTTGGATTGCCTTTTTCAAAGCATTATAGCCGCCAACATTTGCATAATCCCTAGCTGAGTCGGCTTTGATTTTGCCACAATTTTTTGATAGTACTTCTACGATTTTTGCCATTACTTTTCACTCCTGTATTTTTCGATTATTTCTTTTATTTTTTCTTCAGTAAGATTTCCGTATACTTTCGTAGCAATTTTTATAGCTGGACTAATATCACAGGCACCGAAACAACTGGAATGTTGTATTGAAAAAATCCCATCTGCTGTAGTTTCTCCAATCTTAATTTCTAAAATATCTTCTAAAGTCTTAGTTAAATCCTTTGCACCGCAGACATGGCAAGGGGCACTATTGCATATTTCAATAATATACTTTCCCTTAGGTGCATGATTGAACATAGAGTAAAAGCTTGCCACCTCATAAATTTTACTTAGGGGTAGATTTAGTTTTTTTGAAATACTTGTCAAACATTCCTCGGGCAAAAAATTATGTCCCGAAGCGCTTTGCAAATCCAATAGTATTTGTATAAGTCTTTCTTGAGAATTATCATACTTTTCAATAATAGTATCTAGTTCTTCCAATAGTTTAGCATTGTTCATTTTTTATCCTCCTTAGCGCCGGTTTTGCAAAAAAGTGTAAGAATATAAAACATTATAAATTAATCCACTATCTATTCTATCCTATAAATAAAAAAATTCAAATATATTTAATATACAGCTTGGCGAACCTAGTCCTGGCACCCTAGAAGCCGAGATATGACTATTGTAAATATTTAATGGCTAATATATAATAATGAAGTAATAATTCGAGCTATGGGAAAAAGGGATAAAATTCGACAATATATGAAGAATGAAAATTATTTCTCAGAACTTATAGGCATATTATGGAAGACAGTGTTTATATTTTGCGTATGTAGTATAATTAAAATAGATTTCTAAAATTTGATTTTGTGAGGATAATAAGATGAAAAAAACCAGTATAGGCGGCCAAGCGGTAATCGAAGGGGTAATGATGAAGGGTCCGGAAGATATTGCCATTGCAGTTAGAAAGCCGGATGGAGAGATAGAAGTCAAAAAAGAAAAACTAAGAGGAAATAGAAAGATCATTTCAAAGATACCCATTGTCCGTGGGGTATTTGCTTTTGTAGATGCTTTGGTGTCAGGTGTCAAAGCCTTAAACTATTCTGCTGAATTTTTTATAGAAGAAGAGCCTGAAAGCACTAAAAAGAAAAAACCATCTTTTATAGATGATTTTTTAGAGAAAAATATGGTTCTTATAGCGGTGATTTTTTCGATTTTCTTTTCCACTGGACTTTTTATACTATTGCCTACTTTAATAGTAAGCTTTGCAAATAATATTTCTGAAAACCCTTTAATTTTAAATCTTATAGAAGGGCTTATCAGAGTTTCAATATTTCTTATTTATATCGCTGCCATTTCCGGCATGAAAGATATAAGAAGGGTTTTTCAATATCACGGAGCGGAGCATAAGACAATTTTTTGTTATGAAAGCGGAGAAGAAATGACAGTTGAAAATGTTAAAAAGTACGGGAGACTGCATCCAAGATGCGGTACTAGTTTTTTATTTTTGGTAATGATTGTAAGCATTTTATTATTTTCCTTTTTCCGCTGGCCTAATCTGCTAGTAAGGCTTGTTACCCGTATTGTTCTCTTGCCTTTTGTAGCCGGTATATCCTATGAAATTATTAAATGGGCGGGAAGAAGTGAATCAAAGCTAGTTTGTGCAGTATCGGCACCGGGTTTGTGGTTGCAAAAGATTACTACGAGGGAACCTGATGATAGCCAACTTGAGGTAGCCATAAAAGCCCTAAACAATGTTTTGGTAGAGGATAAGGAGGCTGACTTGTGGTGATATGCACCATAAAGAGCTTGTTAAAGAAGGGTGTAGAGGTTTTAAAGAAGGCTGGAGTGGAAAACCCTATTTTAGATGGAGAGCTAATTTTAATGCATGTCCTTGGAGTTGGCAGAGAAAAACTTGTAATAAACAGGGATGATATTTTAGATAAAGATCTTATAGATAAGTATTTAGGGTTGATTAAAGAATGTGCATTGGGGAAACCTTTGCAGTATATAATAGGCTATAAAGAATTTATGGGCCTAGATTTTAAAGTAGGGCCAGGTGTTTTGATTCCTAGAAGCGATACGGAAATCATTGTTGAGAAAACTATTGAGCTTCTAAAAGGAAAAAAGGCGCCTATAATTGCAGATATATGCACAGGCAGCGGAGCTATAGGAATAAGTTTGGCGTATTATATAAGAGATTCTTATATTTATGCTCTTGATATATCAAAAAAGGCCCTAGAATACTGTAAAGCAAATGCCATTAAAAATAATGTAATAGATAGACTGGAAATTATTGAAGGTGACTTGTTAAAACCTTTGTATGCAAAAGCTTTGGAAGGTGAGATAGATGTTTTGCTCTCAAATCCCCCTTATATATCGAAAAGGGAAATGGAAAAATTGCCTGACAATATCAGGTCTTATGAGCCCCACTTAGCCCTCTATGGTGGTGAAGATGGCCTTGATTATTATAAAAAAATAATTCAAGGAGCTTCCGCTTTAATAAAGAAAGGTGGTATACTTATTTTTGAAATATCCTATAATTATGGTGAAATTTTAAAAGAAATAATAGAGAATACCGGCCTTTTCAGGGATATTAAAATAGAACAAGATTTAGCAGGAAAAAACAGGTGTATTTACTGCTATTTAAAGGAGTAGATTATTTATGTATGATAAATTAAAGTTTATAGAGGATAAGTTTGAAGATTTAAGCTTAACAATAGGTGACCCGGAAGTAATTGCAGATCAAAACAGATGGAGAGAGCTAGTTAAAGAGCACTCAAATCTTGAGCCCATTGTAAATTTATTTAAAGAGTATAAGGAAGTCTTACAGGGTATAGAAGATTCAAATGCTATGTTAAGAGAAGAAAGTGACAAGGATTTTCTTGAGTTGGTAAAGACGGAACTATCGGATTTAGAGGAAAAGAAAATTTCCATGGAGGAAGAGTTGAAAGTTTTGCTTTTGCCCAAAGATCCCAATGATGATAAGAATGTTATTGTTGAAATTAGAGGCGGTGTTGGCGGGGAGGAAGCGGCACTTTTTGCAGGTGATCTTTTTAGAATGTATTTAAGATATGCGGAGAGGCAGGGATGGAAAACAGAGGTCCTGAGTTCTAATCCTACTGATATAGGCGGCTATAAGGAGGTAATATTCGAAATCGTAGGCAAGGGTGCCTATAGCAGGCTAAAATATGAAAGTGGAGCCCATAGGGTACAAAGAGTTCCTACCACCGAGGCCGGCGGCCGGGTCCATACCTCGGCATCTACTGTTGTAGTTATGCCGGAAGCCGATGAATTTGATTTTGACTTAGATTTAAATGATGTAAGAATAGATGTTTATCGTTCCAGTGGCCATGGTGGGCAAAGTGTAAATACAACGGACTCTGCCGTAAGAGTAACTCATGTCCCCACAAATACGGTAGTTACCTGCCAGGATGAAAAATCTCAGCTTAAGAATAAGGATAAAGCATTGAAGATATTAAAAACCAGGCTTATGGATGCGGAAAGGGAAAGACAGGATGCTGAAATCGCCTCCGAAAGAAAGAGCAAGGTAGGCTCAGGGGATAGAAGCGAAAGAATAAGAACCTATAATTTCCCTCAGGGTAGGGTAAGTGACCATAGAATAAATGTGACCTTGTATCAGCTGGAGGCTTTTTTAGACGGAGACCTGGATGAGATGATAGATAATTTAATTACAACAGACCAAGCAGAAAAGTTAAAAAACAACGAATAGCACAGAGGTAAGCACAGAGG
>CAYMVQ010000006.1:0-77616 GCA_964394355.1 uncultured Clostridiaceae bacterium | reverse complement strand
AAAGGATAAGCATAAAACTAAGCCTTTGTTAAGGTGTGCTAGGTTTTACGCTTACATATAGATAATAGAACCGTAACATTGGATGTATTGAAATTTGTTATTATTCCAACATTGTTTTAATATATCCATGATAGAACCGTAACATTGGATGTATTGAAATTTGTTTTCCACATTGCACCAAACAACTCGAATGTCAATAGAACCGTAACATTGGATGTATTGAAAGATTGTTGCGGCTTCTGCATATATTGTATAGTCGTTTGTGGAACCGTAACATAGGATGTATTGAAATACACTTAGAGCAATTACAGCCCGAAGAATTAAATTTGTGGAACCGTAACATAGGATGTATTAAAATTCTTTTAGTTTATAGATATGATTATTGTTAGAGGGTGGAACCGTAACATAGGATGTATTGAAATTGATAGCCCGTTCCTTCAAATTGCATATGTTTTTCTTGCGGAACCGTAACATAGGATGTAATGTAATAAAAGTTCAGGCAGCACCAAGCTTCCAATTTATCCCACGATTCCCTTGACAATGAGCCTTTGCCAGTATGTTTTTAGTCATCAAAGGCATTCCTATATTGAATAAAGGAGGAGGGATCTGTAGATGATGGTTGCCTGGCAAGATAGCCTAACATGTTGAACACTCATTACCAAGCGGCTTTTGTGACATAAAAGTTTAATAAGTGGGCATATTTATGTTTTTTGAGTTGCAAACTTGGGCTTCTTATTGTTTTTGAATTTTTAAAAAATTTTTTTAAATGTTTGTAAGACTAAGTTAGACACCTTGATTTGCAAAAGTGATTTAGACAGCCTGCTTGATAGGGGTCTAATTTACTTTTGCAATTAAAATGTCGAAAACATTAAATATTCCTTAAATAAATACATGGGAATTTACACTAAAAAATGTTATACTGTAAAAGACTTCTATTATAAAATAAAAGCTTACTTTGATAGTTGTAAATTTTATTTAAGGATGAAGGTTAATGAAAAACTTAGAAAGCTCAGAGAAGGAAAGCTCAATTAGAACTGGCGTAATTTCCCTTTTTATTATTTTCATAATTCTAACTGTTGGCATAGCAGGCTCAATTCTTTTTATGAATTGGAATATATCAATGGAAGAAATATATTCTAATTCGGCTATCATAAAAAATATGAAATTAGCACTAGTAGCGGCTGTGCTGGCTCTTTTGCTATCGTTAATAGTATTTATAGAATTCATAAGAAATCATCTAAGGCCTATGAATAGTTTACTTTTTTTCCTGGACAAACCTTCTAAAGACAAACCGGCTCAAAAAGTAAAAGATTCCGAAAAAGACGGGGTTGAAAAGATAACCGAGGCATTCAATTTACGTTTGATCCTTGATTCTACTGCAGAGGGTATTTTTGGTGTTGACAAAGCCGGGAATTGTACATTTTGTAATGCTAGTTGTCTAAAAATACTAGCTTATGAAAATGAAGATCAGTTAATTGGCAAGAATATGTATCTTCTTACTCATTATTGCAATGAAGGGGAATGGGACATCTTTGCCGATCAAGGCAGGAATTTCTTAGCGTTTTCGGTCAATAGGGCCAAGCATGGTATAGAATCTGTATTTTGGCGTGCTGATGGTAGTGGTGTAGATGTTGAGTATTTTTCCTATCCTCAAAAAAAAGACGGTGAGGTAATTGGGGCCGTTATTAACTTTAGGGATATATCCCAAAGGAAAGAGTCAGAGGAAAGGATTAGATATTTAAGTTACTACGATTCACTAATAGGATTATATAACCGTATGTTTTTTGAAACAGAGTTAAAACAGTTGGATACAGAGAGAAACTTACCCATTTCCATTATTATCGGCGATGTAAACAATTTAAAACTTACTAATGATATATTTGGTCACGATGCCGGTGATGATTTGTTAAAGAAGGTGGCAGAAATCCTAAAAAAATCTTGCAGAGAGGATGATATAATCGCAAGAATGGGCGGCGATGAATTTGTAATGCTATTACCCAAAACAGGAGAAGAGGAAGCAAATTCTATTATAAAAAGGATAAAGGATTTATTTTTTAAGGAAAAATCTTATGCGGTACAGGGAAGCATTTCAATGGGTACTGCTGTTAAAAAATCTCCTAAGCAGAATATAAAAACAGTGCAAAAGGAAGCAGAAGATAAAATGTATTTTGAAAAAGCCCTTAATCGCAAAACTTTTGAAAGAGAGCATATAAACACTATTATTGGGACGCTACATGCAAAAAACCCTATAGAAAAAGTTCATTCGGAAAATGTCAGTAAAATTAGTGAAAAGATAGGGATGGCAATTCCACTGGATGACGCCGATATAAAAAGGCTAAGAGAGGCTGCTTATTATCACGATATAGGAAAAATATCTTTAGAGGCAAACAATGATGATTTCTATATAAGAGACCATTCTGTTGTAGGCTACAGAATTCTTAATTGCTTTGAAGATACTTTAGACCTAGCAGAATATGTTTTATCCCATCATGAGCATTGGGATGGCACTGGTTATCCTGAAGGACTTAAAGGCCAGGAAATCCCGAAGATTTCTAGAATACTAGCCGTAGCTGGAGCTTTTGATAGTGTAAGCAATAGGCTGAGTGAAAACTCAATTTCAAAGGAAGAAGCTGTAGAAATGATTAAAAAGCAAGCAGGAGCTAAGTTTGATCCAAAGATAGTGGATGTTTTTGTAAATGTAGTTAATGAACATTTATAGGTTATAAAGGGAATCAAATATCACATCTAATCTAAGGAAAGCAATTCTTTTTGATCTATAAGCTAAGAAGCTTTACCATCATTTAGCATATAATTTTAATATATAAATTTTTAAATTTATATGCTAAACTATTAATTAGTCTGTACTTTTTAATAATAAAAGTTTTATTGTTATTCTGCCTTTCATAGATTAGATTGTGTAGGCAGTTTTAAATATTTATTGAAAATAAATGGGGGAATGGTCAATGAAAGTAAATAGGCTTTTAGCTATTTTATTAATAGTGGTTTTATTTTGTGCAGCTTGTAGCAAAGAATCTTCAAAAGAAACTTTTGATGAAATTGGTGAAGAAGCCATTGCGGTGGAAGTGGCTGAAGCAAAATTGGCTACTATCGAAAGAGAGATTAGCTATAGCGGCAGGGTAAAACCTATCAAAGAGATTATGGTTATAGCTAAACAGCCTGGCAAGGTTTCAAAAATAAATTTTGAGCTAGGGGATAGTGTTAAGGCAGGGCAGCTATTGTTTCAATTAGATAAGAAGGATGCCATGTTACAACTAAAGCAAGCTGCTGCAGCTGTGGAATTAGCTGAAATCAATTTGAAAAGAATGTCGGGAAGCAGCTATGAGCAACAGCTTTTGCAGTTGGAGATGGCCATGAATTCCGCAGGAATAAACTATAATGATGCAAAGAAAAGCTATGAAAATATAAAAGCCTTATATGAAGCAGGGGCAGAATCAAAATTTAATCACGATAGGGCTAAATCCCAATTAGACTTAGCAGAGCAACAATATGAATCTGCAAAAACAAATTATAAAATATCAGAAGAGAAGAGTTTTTTAGAAAATATTGAGATTGCCCAAGTCCAATTAAACCAATCAAAAGCCGCTTATGATATTATTCAAAACTCTATAAATGATATGGATGTAAGATCCCCCATAAATGGCATAGTCTCTGCTAAAAATATAAAGGTGGGGGAATTTGTAAGTAATGCAAACATTGCTTTTATTATTATAGATAATTCTTCATTTACAGTAGAAATTGATGTAAGTGAAGAGGTAATAGGAAAATTAAAAGCTGGGGATAGTGCTAGTATTTCTATTAATTCTATTTCACAAGATGATTTAGCTGCTAGCATTATTGCGCTAGCCCCTTCAGCGGATTTGCAAAAACAGACTTATTTAGTAAAGATCCTTATAGAAGAGGCTACTGAAAATATTAAAGGTGGTATGTTTGCTGAGATAAGATTAACTGTGGAAAAAGAAGAGGATGCATTATTAATCCCATTATCTTCAGTGGTAGATGAGGAAGGAGAAAAATTTGTATTTATTGCCCATGGCGATAAGGCATTAAAAAGAGAGGTTTCCGTAGGCATATATAATGATAAGGAAATCCAGATAATAGATGGCATTTCAGTTGGAGATATAATTGTTGTTAGGGGCCAGGATTTCCTAAAAGACGGTTCAAATATAGTGATTAGCAATAAGTAAGTGGTAGGAGTGCAAAGATGAAAATACATGAATTATCAGTAAAAAGACCAGTAGCCGTTTTAATGTGTGTTTTAATAGTTTTAGTATTAGGTGGGGTGTCTTTTTCAAAAATACCTGTTGACTTGATGCCGGATATTAATTTGCCTATTGCCATTGTTTCGACAAATTATTCAGGTGTTGCGCCGCAGGAAATGGAGTCTATTATAACAAGACCCATAGAAAATACTATTGCAACGGTTAATAATATAAAAGCCATTCAATCTATATCCGGGGAGGGCAGCTCCATTATCATTGCGGAGTTTAATTCCGGGACGGATATGGATTTCGCTACTTTACAGATGCGGGAAAAAGTAGATATGGTTAAGGGTTTTTTACCTGATGGGGTGAATAGCCCTTTGGTGATGAAATTGGATCCAAATATGATGCCGGTTTTGATATTAAGTATAACAAACAATCAAGATGAGGCAATGCTTAAACAGTTTGCTGATGAGTATATAAAGCCAAGATTAGAAAGAATAGAGGGAATTGCTTCAGTTGGTCTCACTGGCGGAAGAACAGAAGAAATCCAGGTAAATGTAGATCCAGAAAAGGCCGCTGGTTACGGTATATCATTAAATCAAATTATTTCAATTTTACAGACAGAGAATTTAAATCTTCCTGGAGGAGTAGTTGAATATGCAGACAAAAAGTTATTGGTTAGAAGCACTGGAGAGTTTGAAAATATTGAACAAATAAAAAATTTGCCTATAGCCCTGCCTAGTGGCGCTATTATATATATTAGGGATATAGCTGATGTAATTGATAGCAATAAACCTATTGATTCATATAGCCGGACAAACGGCAAAGGCAGTATTAGTCTAAGCCTTCAAAAACAGACAAATGCAAATACTGTAAATGTTACTAGGGCTATAAAGAAAGAGTTGGCAAAAATCGGCGAAGAATATTCGGATTTAAGTATAGATTTAGTTTTTGATCAAGGTGAATTTATTGAATTGGCTATTAATAGCGTGGCAAAGAATGCTATTATAGGCGGTTTTCTCGCTGTTTTAATACTTTTCATTTTTCTAAAAAACATGAGGACCACATTGATTATAGCAACTGCAATACCTATATCAATTATTGCCACATTTGTATTGATATTTTTTGCAAAAATTTCAATCAATATTGTCTCCTTGGGGGGCCTTGCCCTTGGCGTGGGCATGCTTGTTGATAATGCTATTGTAGTTTTGGAAAATATATATAGGCATAGAATTGAAGGTCACAGCAATAAAAAGGCTGCACTATTGGGAACGGAAGAAGTAGGAAGAGCGATACTTGCATCAACAATGACAACTATAGTTGTTTTTTTACCCATTGTTTTTACCCAAGGTATGGCAGCGGAAATATTTAAAGAGATGGCAATGACAATTGCTTTTTCTTTATTAGCCTCGCTGATTGTAGCATTATCTTTTGTGCCGATGTTGAGTTCCAAGTTTATAAAAATAACAAAAGCCAAAGAGAATTCCGATGATAAGCTTAGAAATAAATTGTTTATAAAGTGGGATAATGCAATAAATGCCATTGACAGACTTTATAGGAGGGTTCTCGTTTGGGTGCTTAGGCATAAAGTCAAAACATCCATAATAGTTGGACTTATATTTGTACTTAGCCTTGCATTAATACCCTTTATTGGCTCGGAATTTTTCCCGGCTATGGATCAAGGTATGTTTAGCATATCTGTGGAAATGCCTAAAGGAAGCCTTATAGACAGCACCAATGAAATTGTAAAGGAACTAGAAAATCTATTGCTACAGATTCCCGAGATGGAAATAATGAATGTATCTGTTGGTGGCGGTGACATAATGTCGGGCTTAAGCGGTTCTAGTAGCGATTCAGCTAGTATAAGGGCTAGCTTAAAACCATTGTCAGAAAGAAAAAGGAGTACAAGAGATATTGTTGAGGAAATACGAAAGCAGGTAAAAAACATAGCAGGTGCTGAGATAAAAGTTAGCGATCTTTCTGCTAGTTTTGGGGGTATGAGCGGCGGTGGTGCAATATCAATACTGATAAGGGGACCGGATCTTGAAATGCTGGAGGATATATCCAAGGATGTAGAAAAAATAGTTCAAGATACAGAAGCTACGAGGCAGGTGGAGCTAAGTGTTTCTGAAGGTAGGCCTGAGGCACAGATATTTATTAATAGGGACAAGGCATCGTCTTACGGACTTTCTGCTGCACAAGTAGCTTCTGTCGTAAGGGCGTCTGTAGATGGAAGAATAGCTACAACTTATAAATTTCAGGGATCGGAAATAGATATAAAAGTGCAATACCCTGAAGAAAAGAGAAGAACACTGGAACAATTAAAATCTGTTTCTTTATTATCACCTATGGGAGTACAGATACCCCTTGAGGATATAGCTTCTATTGAGATTACAAAGGGACCGGTAAGTATATATAGATTGGATCAGGAAAGGTTTGTTATGGTTCAAGGAGATGTATTTGGAAAAAGCGTAGGTGAAGTGAACAGTGAGCTAAAAGATAAACTGGATAATTACAGTTTACCACCGGGCTATTCAGTAAAGTTCACAGGGGAAGATGAACAAATGGTAGAAGCTTTTATGGATTTAACCCTTGCTTTGATTTTAGCAATATTTTTGGTTTATATGGTAATGGCAATACAGTTTGAATCCTTAATAAATCCGCTTATTATTATGTTTTCCGTACCCGTAGCCTATTCAGGTTCCTTAATAGGTTTGGCTATAACAAATAAAGCCCTTAGCGTACCTGCGTTTATAGGTGTTATTATGCTGGCTGGGATTGTCGTGAATAATGCTATAGTTTTAGTGGATTATATTAATACACTAAGAGAAAGAGGCCTGGATAAAGAAGAGGCTATTATAAAAGCAGGGCCTATAAGGTTGCGTCCTATTCTTATGACTACATTGACTACTATACTTGCTATGATACCGCTGGCTTTGGGTATAGGAGAAGGTGCAGAAGCTATGGCACCTATGGCTATTGTGGTCATGTTTGGACTGACTACGTCTACTTTATTGACTTTATTAATAGTGCCGGTAGTTTATTGTATTCTCGATGATTTTTCATTAAACTTTAAAAGAAAATTTAAAAAATCTTCTACTGAATTGGACATATAAAAAAAGGGAGGTCAGCGACCTCCTTTTTTTAAAGCTATCCTATTCACAAATCAGTAGATGCTTTATTTTATATCCTTTTTCATTAAGTTTTTTCTCTATTTCGGAAATATCGCTTATAGGCACTCTTATTACAACATCCCTAATTCCGTCACCAGCAAATATAGCCATATGAGTAATATTTACATCAAAGGAATAGAAAATTTCAGAAATTTCCGATACGCCACCGGGAACATCTTTTACTTCTATGGTTATACGGCTACCCTTATCTCTAAAACCTAACAAATCAATAAAGGCATCAAATATATCACTTTCAGTAATAATACCTACAAGTTTTCCCTTTTCCATAACAGGAAGGGTGCTTATTTTATTTTTCCTCATCAATATTGCTGCTTCTTCCAATAGGCTATCTGCTTCAATTGTAATTACTTTTTTTGTCATAGCTTCTTTGATTGTAATTGTAGATAAAAAATAGTTAACTTCAAAGATACTTAATGATGTGGCTTTTGTGGGTGATACTGTTTGAATATCACCTTTTGTAAGCAAACCGACGAGTTTGCCATTATCAACTATGGGAAAACCGTTAAACTCCTTTTCTTTGAAAAGTGCTACTGCATCAGATATAGTAGTATTTGATGGTATTGTAAAGGGATCTTTGGACATTCTGTTTTTTACAAACATAATATTCTCCTCTCATTTTTTATTATTTTTATGTCATCACTATTTACGATGTTAATTGCGTTTTATCTGGATATTTACAATTATACCAAATTATTTTTTTGTAATCAACGAAATTATACAAGCCATTTGACCATTTTCCTACATCCTTCCGTCTATTGACAAGCCATTATAAATGAACTAGTATTAAATTGTTTTAAAATACTGTTTGATAATCACTATTATTGAATAAAAGGGGAGTGGATTAAGTGTTTTTTATTGATTTCCATATAGATACGCTGCTAAGGTTATACCTTCTAAGAAGCCAGGGAATTATTAATGAGTCTCTATATGAAAATACAGGGCATGTTGATATAAAGAGACTAATTGAATCAAATTACTCCGCTCAGATGTTTGCATGCTATGTAGATTTGGAAAAGGATCCAATTGCCGATAGCCATTTTGAAGATGCCCTAGCTATGATTCATATTTTTAACGAAGATGTAAAAGATTTGGGGCATAAGATTTCCCTAGCGAAGAATTATAAAGATTATTTAAAAAATAAAGAAAATGGCATACTTTCAGCCTTTTTAACCATCGAAGAGGGCGGCATTTTAAACAATGATTTAGAAAGGCTTGACATTCTTTACGAAAAGGGAATAAGAGTAATTACCTTAACTTGGAATTATGAAAACTGCTTGGCTTTCCCCAATCATGAATTCAAGTATCAAAATAAAGGTTTAAAGCCCTTTGGAATTGAAACTATAGAAAGAATGGATGATTTGGGAATTTTAATTGATGTATCACATTTATCCGATGGAGGGTTTTTCGATGTTTATAAGTATGGAAAAAGACCCTTTATAGCTACTCACTCCAATTCAAGAAGTATACATAACAATTCAAGAAATTTAACTGATGATATGATAAAAAAATTAGCTGATAAAGGCGGTATATTGGGAATTAATTTTTATGGTGGGTTTTTGCAGGCTGATGAAAAAAGCACGACTGCAGCAATGATTAGACATATTAAGCATATAGTAAATATTGCTGGCTTGGATGTTTGTGGCATAGGCACTGATTTTGATGGCATAGATGGCCCTTTGGAATTAAAAGGTGCTGAAGATATGCCAAAGCTCATTGAAGCTATGGAAAGCGAAGGATTTTCCACCGGCGAGATTGAGGCCATATGTTATAAAAATGCTGAGAATTTTTTTAAAAATTATTGGGGAGCATAAAAGTAAAATTTTGAGGTAGGCCATGGGATTAAAATTATTTAAAAATGAAAGAACTAAGGCAATTGTATATTTAATAATGACATCTGTTCTTTGGAGCACCGGGGGAATATTAATAAAGCTTGTTAACTGGAATCCTATTGCTATAGCAGGCACTAGGAGTTTTATTGCTTCCTTGGTGGTTTTGACTTATTTAAAGAAACCCAAGATAACTATGTCAAAAGCGCAGATACTAGGTGCTATTTGTTATGCCGGAACCGTAATGTGTTTTGTAACAGCTAATAAGCTTACTACTGCTGCTAATGCTATATTGTTACAGTTTACTGCCCCTCTTTTTGTGGCCTTGCTAAGCGCCTGGCTCTTAAAAGAAAAAATACGTATATATGATTGGCTTACTATAATATTAGTATTTGTTGGAATGGTGCTATTTTTTATGGAAGATGTAGCCATAGGTAGTATGCTGGGTAACTATATCGGAGTCTTAAGTGGTTTTTTCTTTGCAGGCGTAACAATTGCATTAAGGTTTCAAAAAGATGGTTCAACAGTGGAAACTGCACTATTAGGTAATATGCTGACTTTTATTATTGCCCTAGCTTTTATTTTTCGCTCAGTACCAGATGCAAAAAGCATATTGGGCTTGGTACTTTTAGGTGTTTTTCAACTGGGGATTGCATATATACTTTATGCTCTATCAATGAAGCATATTACTGCTATTGAAGGAATACTTATTACTGTTATAGAGCCTTTATTAAATCCCTTCTGGGTATTCTTATTTGTTGGTGAAAAACCAAGTTTATTTGCAGTTGCAGGTGGTTTTATAATTATAACGGCAGTCACATCAAGGGGTATTTATATAAGTAAAAAAGAAAAAAATGAAAGCAGCCAAGAAGTTCAGGCCTAGCTTGAATAGACACAATAGGTGATATTATAATGTTTGATAAATTAGATAGGGATATTTTTAAACTAGCTGTGCCTGCAATAGCCGAGATGCTATTGCATACCTTGGTTTGGACTGTGGATACAGCAATGGTGGGCAGGCTGACTCCTGCTGATATGTCAGGAGTCAATCTAGGTGTATCCATAATGTTTACACTAGCACACATTATAGGAGCCATTGGTGTTGGTGCTACTGCTTTAATAGCTAGAAATATAGGAGCTAAGGACATTGATAGGGCCAATTATATCGCTGGTTTATCCCTAAGCTTAGGTACTGTGCTAGCATTAATTTTAGGTGTTTTGGGGATAATTTCGAGCAATTCTATATTTCTTGCGATAGTCAAGGATCCTGAGGTAATAAAGACAGGAACTATATATACAAGAATTGTTTTTACTGGTTTGTTTTTTCTTATACCTATGATGATAAGCAATTCTATATTTAGAGCAGCGGGCAACACGGTTGTTCCTATGGTATCTGCCCTTGCTGCAAACGCCTTTAATATAATAGGTGATTATGTGCTTATTTTTGGGAAATTTGGATTTCCTGTCTTGGGTGCAAAGGGTGCTGCTATAGCTACGGCAGGAGCACAGGCAGTAGGCTTATTAATTTGTTTATATTATTTTTTTAGAGCCAAGGATATAGTAAAAATAAAAAAGAAAAATTTATTTAAATTCCATAAAGAGTCTTTAAAAAGTCTTATAGATTTAAGCATACCTGCAGGAATGGCGGAGCTAATGAATGAGGGCAGTAGGCTTATTTCGTCATTTTGGATAGCTGGATTGGGGACTGTTGCTTTTGCTGCAAATTCCCTTGCCACGGCGGCTGAATCCATATCCTTTATGCCGGGATTTGGCTTTGCGGTAGCTGCTACTACTTTAGTTGGACAAAGCCTTGGTGCCAAAGACTTTAATACGGCTAAAAAAGTTGCAAAAAAATGTGTATTATTTTCGTGCCTTTTAATGGGTGCAGTGGGATTGGCCTTCTTTATTTTTCCTTTTTATATTATGAGGGCCTTTAGCAATGAGATAGATACAGTTAAATTGGCTGCTATTTGTATAAGAATCGCGGCTTTTGAGCAATTGCCCATTGCAGTAGGCATGACCTTATCAGGAGTTTTAAAGGGCGCCGGGGATACAAAGGGGCCTTATAGGATTTCACTTATTACCAATTTTCTAGTTAGATTACCCTTAATTTTTGCCATAGTGTTTTTAATAAAGGGTCATATAGCTTATGTATGGTTTGCAACTACTATACAATACCTAGTAGAAGCTGCCCTAATGGTTTATAGATATAAGACAGGAGATTGGTTGTTGTTAGAACTTAAATAAAAATTTTTAAAATATATTTAAGTTATTTACCAAATCAGTTAAAATATAATTGAGGTGAGTAAAGTGAAATTAATAGTAACGAAAACCTACGAAGAAATGAGCAAACTAGCAGCGGATAAGGTATACAACCTTATTAAGGAAAAGCCCCATGCGGTTTTGGGCTTACCCACAGGTAGCACGCCTTTGGGCATGTATAAAGAGCTTATTTCTCTTTGCAAAAGTGGTCGTTTATCTTTTCGCCATATTACAACTTTCAATCTAGATGAGTACGAAGGCTTGGATACAAATAACCCTAATAGCTATTATCGATTTATGCAGGATAATTTTTTTGATTTTATTGACATTGATAATAAAAAGGTAAATATTCCAAATAGTATTTCAGAAGATATTTTCAAAACTTGCATGGAATATGAGGAAAAAATAAAAAATACAGGCGGAATAGATTTGATGATTTTGGGTTTAGGTAATAATGGCCATATAGGTTTTAACGAACCGGCTGATCATTTTCATGGAATCACTCATAGAGTTAAATTACACAGAGAAACAATAAAAGCCAATTCAAGATTTTTTGATTCTATAAAGGATGTTCCCAAATATGCCATTACTATGGGTATAAGAAGTATTATGCATAGCAAAAGTATACTTCTTATAGCAAATGGTGAGAAGAAGGCGGAAGCTATTAAAAAAGCCTTTAAAGAGCCCATTACTACTAAGGTGCCGGCTTCAGTATTGCAATTGCACCCTAATTTAACTGTTATTATTGATGAAGCGGCGGCATCTCTTTTATAAAATTAAAGCTTTATAATTTCAAAGCTATTATCCAGCAAGTTAATATATAGCAGCTTTTTTCTTAAGAGCTGCCCCCTTTGAATAAGTATTTTTATTGTTTCTGAAACTTCTAAAGATGCAACTGTAGCAGGAGTAAACGATGGATTACCAAGAGGGTTTTCCAGCTTTGCATCCTTGCAATTAGAATATATTATGTCCAAAGTTTTATCGCCAGGCAATATAGTGGATACTTGCCCATACCAACCGGCTATGGCGCCATGAACAAGAGCTATGTTTAGTTCTTCACAAGAGTTTTGAAGAAACAATCTGCTTTTAATATTATCTAAAGCATCGATAGCTACATGACAGCCATCCAATATAGTTTTATAATTATTTTTTGAAAAGTTTTCCTTGATAGGTATAATAGTTATATCTGGATTTATTTTTTTCATGCGGTTGGATGCTTGTACAGCTTTATTTTTGCCCAAGTTATTTATATCAGAGTACAATTGTCTGTTTAGATTACTTTCCTCAAAGATGTCTCCATCAACGCAAACCATGGTACCGACACCAATTCTCCCCAACATTTCTATAATATATCCTCCAAGACCTCCGCAACCTATTACACAAACTTTTTTATTTCTTAAAGAGTCATTTTCCTCTTTTGATAGAGTTAATATATTTCTACTGTATCTAGTCATTTCCTTACCCCACAATATCTGTAAATTTACATAACTTGATTATATCACAAGTTTTTTATAAATGAGAAAAATAAAAAACAGGCTGAAAAATTATTTAACAGCCTGTAATTATCATCCTATAGTTGATTTTTTATACTATTGTACTTGTTTTTTGCATTAGTTACATCTTGTGCTTGGGCGTCTTTGGTTTGGTACCAGCCCTGCTTTCTCATTATATCAAAGACTTCATATTGCATTTGTTGCGAACCGACTAAAGAATTAGTAAGGGTTTGCCTTAAATTAGGACAAGATGCTTCTGTTATTCCTACATTATAAGATGAGGTAATTTGTTTTTCCATAGTTAGCAAATCATTCATAATATCCTGTTCCGACATAGGTTTATTTGGACTCATATTGGCACTCCTTTCTTATTCATGGGAATTTAAATAGGATAAAAGTTGATCAAATTGTTTTTTATGTCGCGATGATGCATCGTTGCATAGGTTGATTATTTCAGAATTTGTGCAAGATTGAGAAGCATGGTTGTATTTTTTTACTGCTAATGCTTCATAATTAAGTTGGTCTTCTAATACGCTGAGACTTTTGGATTCAATTATATTACTGCTTGTAGGCATTAAAACTCCTCCATTCTTAATTTTTTATTATCCGCAAATTTATTTTATGTTTATTAATTGAAAATATAAGATGAAAAAGTTTAAATAATTGTTATAGGATGGAAGGGAGTTTTAAGGATTTGCTACTTATTTGTGATTTTATCAATTTTTTGCATGTCAGTATTTAGATATTTTATCAAGGCTTCTCCACCAGTCCAATTGCTAATGTCATGGTTTAATTCTTTCTTTTTATCTAGTGGTACAAGTATGGTTATTGTAACTATATCTGTATAATCTATATTTTTTATAATATAATTGTTTTTAGGAGCCTCGTATTGTATTTTTCCCAGGCTACTATAATCAGTCTTTATGGCAAAAACAGCAAAAGGTCTTACTTCTGTTATACCAGCGGCATTTATTGCATTTACAGCTCCTTGAGTATATGCCCTTATAAGCCCTCCGGCACCGAGCATAATACCACCAAAGTATCTAGTTACAACTATTATGCTATTAGTTAAGCTTTCTTTTTTTAAAACTTCCAATATAGGTATCCCCGCGGTGCCTGACGGTTCACCGTCATCGCTGGAGCGTTGTATATTTGAATCCTCGCCTAGAATATAGGCATAGCAGTTATGGGTGGCATCATAATGTTTTTTTCTTATTTTGTTTAAAAAATCTATGGCTTCTTCTTCTGTATATACTGGCATTGTATAAGATATAAAGCGGGATTTCCGCTCAATAAAGGAAATTTCTTTGTATTGTTTTATCATATTGTAAGATTTATTCATATAGCACCTTTTTCTTTTGATTTTCTTTTATTATACTATAGATACATTGCTATTACTATATTTTACTTAAGATCCCGCCTCTTGCCCCTTGCCCCTTGCTTCTTAGCTTTTACTTCCTAGTTCTTAGCTAGTAGTCGAATTCTATTCTCAGGTGGATTGCATGCTACAATTATTTGTGAAGTATCTTGGTAAGCATGGATAATATTGTCCATATTACAGAAGAAAAAGCTATTATAATCCATTCGATTTTATTTAAAGCTACAGTTTGAAATAGGGGCTGGAAGAAAGGTATGTATATTACCATAAGCAATAAGCCTACAGAGCATAAAACAGCCAGTATCAAGGGGATATTGGTCAAAGGATTTATACTGATTATTGATTTCTTTTCAGAGCGGCACTCAAAAACAAATATCAATTGACTTAACACTAAAGATGCAAAAGCACAACAGCGGGCTTTTTTAATATCATAGTAAGTGAGATAAAGCATCAGAGCATATACGGCCAAGGTCCCCATTCCAATTACCAAACCTCTTAGCAATATCTTTACTCCTAATCCTTGGGAAAAAATGCTTTCATTTCTCTTCCGAGGCTTTTTATACATGATATCTTTATCAGGAGGATCAATTCCTAATGCCATGGCTGGAAGGCCATCGGTAACAAGGTTGACCCATAATATTTGTATGGGTATTAACGGTATAGGTAGTTTTAAGATAGAAGCTAAGAACATGGTCAAAACTTCTCCAATATTACAGGATAATAAGTAACGTATAAACTTTCTTATATTATCATAGATAATACGCCCTTCTTCTACAGCGGATATTATTGTAGCAAAATTATCATCCAATAATATCATGGAACTGGCTTCCTTTGTTACATCAGTGCCGGAAAGGCCCATAGCTATACCTATATCAGCTTCTTTTATCGCAGGAGCGTCATTAACACCATCTCCAGTCATAGCAACTGTATAGTTTTGTGATTTTAAAGCCTTTACTATTCTAAGTTTATGCCCTGGTGATACCCTAGCATATACAGAAACCTTGCCGGAGGCTTTACCCAATTCATTATCATTTAATTTATCCAGCTCTTCACCTGTCAAAAGATACTTATTGGATGGTAATATACCTAATTCCTTTCCAATGGCTGCTGCTGTTAGCTTATGATCTCCCGTTATCATAATGGGTCTTATGCCAGACAATATACACTTTTCAATGGCTTTAGAAACTTCCGGTCTTGGGGGATCCATCATGCCCACCATGCCGATAAATGTAAGGCCGCTTTCTCTGAGCTTTATATCTGAACTAGTATTATATTCTTTATAGGCAGTGCCAATAACTCTTAATGCCGATATGGCCATTTTTTCATTTGCTTCTAGTATCGTTACTTTATCTATAGGAGTAAGTATAGTAATACCATTTGAGGAAATATACTTATCACATAAATCAAGCATAAAGTCAATTGCACCTTTAACAAATAAAGTTTCTTTACCTTTTTTATTCCTAACTGTTACGGACATTCTTTTCCTTGTAGAATCAAAAGGTATTTCATTTATACGAACATATTCTTTGTCCAGGGATTCTTTATTTATTCCCATTTTCCAGGCTGCCTCCAATAGTGCAATTTCGGTAGGATCTCCCGTGGATATAGGAATACCCATTAAGCTTTCTTCGTAGGAAGCATTATTACACAGGCTTGCAGACAAAAAAAAGAATTTTATATCTTTATTCCCGGGGAATTTGTTTTTCTTAAGATCAATGAAGCTATCATTTATATAAAGTTTTTGCACTGTCATTTTATTTTGAGTCAAAGTACCGGTTTTATCAGCACATATTAGATTTGTACATCCGAGGGTTTCAACAGCCGGTAGTTTTCTAACAAGAGCATTCTTTTTATACATTCTTTGGACTCCTATAGCCAAAGATATGGTAACTATTGCAGGAAGCCCTTCTGGAATTGCCGCAACAGCTAAGCTTATCCCCATTAGCAGCATATCGTAAGGCTTTTCTCCCCTTAAAATACCGCTAGCGGCTACGATAATGCATATAATTATACATATGGCAACGATATATTTACCTAGCTCTGCCAGTCTTTTTTGCAATGGAGTATATTCATCAGGAATATCCTGAAGCATATAAGCTATTTTTCCCATTTCTGTGTTCATACCTGTTGTATTGACTATTATTTTTCCTCTACCCATGGTAACAATGGTCCCCATATAGACACTATTTGATTTGTCATTTATTTTTTCCACTGGGACGGATTCACCAGTTAATAGGGACTCGTCAACCATTAATCCTATATTTTCAATTATTATACCATCAGCTGGTATTCTATCACCTTGCTCTATAAGAACAATATCTCCCGGTACTAAGTATTTTGCATTTATCTCTTCTTTTTTACCTTCTCTAAAAACCCTCGCCAAAGGTGCAGACATTTCCATAAGGGCTTCAATGGAGCGCTCCGCCTTATATTCTTGTATAAAACCAAGAAAAGAATTTAAGACGATAATTGCCAGTATGGTAAGGGAATCCGGTTTTTCACCTAAAAACCAAGATATAACTGCCGCTATTATAAGAACTATAGTCATAAGATTTTTAAATTGATCTATTACAATTGATACCGGCCCTTTTCTTTTCTTTTTCTTTAATTCATTAAACCCATATTTATCTAGCTTTTCTGCAACCTCCTTATTACTTAAGCCTGTAATTTTTGAATTTTTCATAGGTAAACCCCTTTCTATGGCTTTTCCTATTAATACTATTCAAAAAAATCTTTTAATATGATATGGGCTTTTAGATTTTATATTAATTGGGATAATAATATTAATAAAAAGAAAGCTTTTTAGAGGAGAGATAGTTTTGAAAATAAAAAAAGATATACGCTTTTATTTGTTAATAGTAGTAATAGTTTGGATTGCGTCTTTTTTCTCCATAGGAAAGGAGGGAATAGGCCATTATTTTATAAATATGCTTAAACCCCATGCATATGCCAAAGAAGAAGAACTGGAATTACAATCTGTGGATTCAACAGAAGTAAATGAAAAAAATACAGAGGGTAGTATAAAAGAAGAACTTTCAGTGGAGATTCTATCTTTGGAATTTGTAAAATACAGTTTTGCCAAAGATGAGAAAAGTATAAATTCTATTTTATCGGATAATACATCTTATGTAGTATCTCCGGACGGGTCTTCTTTTATAAGATGTACAGAGGGTGGCCAACATGTAGAAGGTTATATGGCTACTGATAAAATCTTATTGGCTTTTAAACAAAAATGGATATACGCAGAAGAAGATGAAGCCATCACAGGTATGGAGATAGTTTTAAAGGAGGAGAAGAAGCCCCTGATTTGGTATTTGCATTTTAAAAAGGTAAATGGCATATGGAAGCTTTTTATGTTGGAAAATGAATAAAAAATTGTAGGGAAATACCTATTGGTATAAAGGCCTATCTATTATACAATAGTAGTGTATGTAACTTTTTAGAAAAAATATCGTCAAAACATTATGATTCAAAACTTAAGTATATTAAAATATTCATATAATGACACTTATTAGGAGGCAATTATGAAAAAATTCATAGCTTTTGTAATTATTATTCTTATATTTTGTTCTTTTTTCCTTGTGTATGGAGATAAGGAGGAAAAAATAAGCATTCAAGCTGATGTGGGCTTTGAAAAGGCTTATAAACCCTTTTATACTACTCCAATCTTCATTACTATGGATAATAATTATAAGGATATTGAAGGTGAAATACAAATTGAAATTCCCAATGATGAGGGATACGGTAATGAAGTCACCCTATATGCAATTGCTATCAATCACCCCAAGGACACTCAAAAAAAATATACAATGAATATACCCCTATCATCTTATTTACTTAATGTGAAGCTAAAGGTGGTTGAAGGGAAAAATGTATTGCTGGAAAAGTATATAAGGATTGACAGGGGAATTTCCGAAAATTCTGTGCTTATTGGCCTTTTAAGCGATGAAGCGGATAACCTTAATTACTTATCAGGGCTTACACTTGATAGCATAAGTAATTCTACAAGCACAAAAATCGTAAAATTAAAAGAAGAGATATTCCCGGAGTCGCTAGATGTTCTAAGAAATTTTGATATTATTATCATCAATAATTTTGCTACTTCTAAGCTAACAAAAGAACAATATAATACATTAAAAAAATGGACTGAAGCCGGTGGATTTTTAGTAATAGCCACTGGTGCCAATGGTGGTAAAACTCTATCTGCCTTTCAAGATGATTTTATTATCGGTGAAAAAGGCAATGTTTTAAAAGTAGATGGAGCAGCTTTGGGTAAGCAGGTAAAGAGTGATTTTGATAAAACTTTAGATATTTTGGATTTAAGTATAGAAGACGGCATATTAATCGAAGAGTCTGACGGTTTTCCCCTTGCTCAGAAATTGGACAAGGGTCAAGGTGCTATTCTCTTCTTATCCTTTGATATGGGCATGGAACCCATTATTTCTTGGAAGCTTAATAAGTATTTTTTTCAACATTTATTTCAAAATACTGCACCGGCAAGCTTAATAAATTTTGATATAGAAGCAAAAACTAGGGGCTATAATTATAGTATTGAATCAGCATTAAAGAATATTCCTAATTTGCCCTTACCCAACTATAATATTATAATTTTTATCTTTATTGTTTATATAATCCTTGTGGCTCCTATAAGCTATATTATATTAAAAAGAATGGACAAGAGGGAGTATATGTGGGGTGTTGTGCCTGTTCTTTCAATTATTTTTGCTTCTTTAGTATATTTTATAGGATTTGGCACGAGAATTACGGAACCTCTAATGAATACTGTTTCGCTGGCGTACTTCAATGAAAAGGGTGCTTACGATACAAAATCATTTATTGGAATTTTTACTCCCAATAAGACAAATCTTAAAATAGATGATATTGATAATATAAAAATCAAGCCTTTTATGCGTAGCAATTATTATGGCCATAGCAATAGCGAAAAATGGGATAATAAAAAAGTGGAAGCAAAGTTTATATTATCACCAAAATCCAGCATTGAATTTTACGATGTAGGTGTTTGGGGCATTAAAAGCTTTGAGATAGAAATAAATAAAACTATAAGTGGAAATATTCTTGGTAATATAACTTATATTAACTCGGAATATACAGGATTTATAGAGAATAATACGGATTATGATCTTGAGGATTGTTCCCTTGTAACAAATAATCTATATATAAAATTAGGAGATATAAAAAAGGGAGAGAAACTAGATATACCAAAAAACCAAGAGGAAAGTTTTAATAACAGGTACGAGCTCATGGATAGCCTCTATGAAATGTCATACAGGTCAGGAGCCAATGTTAAAGGCGAGGAATTGGAAAGACGGCGTCTGAATAATCAAAAAAGAAATATTATTGACTATTATTTTAACTATGAAAGGGAAAAGATACAGGGAATCAAATTTATTGCTTGGAGCAAAAGTCCTGTTATTGATGATATACCTGTAAATAATAAGGTATTAAAAAGATACGATAATACTATGCTTGTTGCAGATTTTAATCTGAAAATACAAGTGGGAGATATTGTTGAATTGCCTTTTGGATATATTGAGCCTATTATAGTCCAAGATAATCTGATGAGTGGTCATTATGATGCATATAATAATAGCCTTTATGGCAACGGGACTGTAGGGGTAAATTTTAACATAGGACACAATATAAAACCAATTAGCATAAAACTTAGTTTTACCAAGCCATCATCTAATATAAAACAATATATATGGAATTTTGAGCTTGATGATTGGGAGGAAGGGGAGCTAAGCAGTTTTACCATAGATAGTGGTGACTTGAGCAAATATTTAGATAAAAATAAAGAGATAAAGCTTAAATTTGATATAAAAGATGACGGAATAGGGCTTCCTCAAATTTCGGTGAAAGGAAGTGTAGACTAATGCTGAAAATTAAAGCTTTAACAAAGAAATACGGTAAATTTACGGCTGTTGATAATTTAGACTTAAGGGTTGCTGATGGTGAAATTTTTGGTTTTGTTGGTCCCAACGGGGCAGGAAAGACTACAACTATGAAAATTATATGCGGGCTTATGGCTGCCAATGGCGGCGAGGTATATGTAGATGGAATAGATGCAATTAAGCAGACAAGGGCTGCCAAGGAGATAATAGGTTATATGCCTGATTTTTTTGGAGTGTATGATGATTTAAAGGTAAGTGAATATTTGGACTTTTATGCCTCCATATATAATATCAAGGGGCAAGATAGAAAAAAGATAGCAGACGATTTGCTAGAATTAGTGGATTTAAGCGATAAAAAAGAGGCCTATGTGGATAGCTTATCAAGGGGTATGAAACAAAGATTATGTTTGGCAAGGTCCTTAGTTCATAATCCTAGGCTTTTGGTTTTGGACGAGCCTGCTTCCGGTATGGATCCTAGGGCCCGGGTAGAGATGAAGGAAATTCTTAGAAGTTTAAAAAGTTTAGGCAAAACTATTATAATATCTTCCCACATATTATCAGAATTAGCAGAGCTTTGTACTTCCATCGGAATTATAGATGAAGGAAGGATGGTTATAGAAGGCAAGGTATCCGATATAATGCAGCAGGTCTATAGTAAAAGGTTTTTAAAGGTAAGGCTTTTAGATAAAATGGATGAAGCTTTAAAAATCATGCAGGAATTTCCGCCAGTAGTCAGCGCCAATAAAGGTGAAGATTTTATAGAAATAGCCTTTGATGGCAAGGATGAAGACATGAGCATATTACTAAAAGAACTAATAAGAAAAGATATACCTGTTATTAGCTTTTCACAATTAGATGGTAATCTGGAAGATGTATTTATGCAAGTAACGAATGGAGATGAAAGACATTGAATATAAACCCGGTTTTGCAAAAAGAATTAAAACTTAGAATGAGAGGATGGCGAGCAGCTGCTACAATAGGGGTATATTTAGGATTTTTAACGCTTACAGCTTATTTTGTTACTGTTATAGCGGGACAAGATTATTATAGATCCCCCATTGACCCGGAGTTTTCCATAGGTAGTTATATAGGACTTGCCGTTATGCAATTTGTATTAATATCATTTATAGCACCGGCATTGACTACAGGAGCTATTTCCAGTGAAAGGGAAAAACAGACTTTGGATTTACTTTTATGTACTCGTATGACTCCCTTTTCCATAATAATAGGGAAGCTCTTTGCATCTATAAGCCAAATAATATTACTGATTATAGCTTCTTTGCCGATATTCTCCATTGTCTTTCTTTTTGGTGGTATATCTATAAAAGAAATGCTACAATTATTCGGGTTTTTTATAATAATATCCGTAACCTTTGGCAGTATAGGTATTTTTTACTCCTCTTATTTTAAAAAGACAACGGCTGCTAATGTGTTATCTTATGGGACCATAGCATTTTTATATTTTGGAACCATATTTATTACAGTTATTATTTTAGTTGCAAGCCATAATACAAGCTATAATGATACTTTTCCCTTGTTATATATAAATCCTATTTTAGGCTTCAGCTCTATTCTTTGGGAGCAGTTTGGCAGTGGTACTTTTAATTTTTTCCCCGGCTTTGGCTTTATACAAACGGGAATAAATAAGTATATAAGCCCTTGGGCTATAAATATGATATTTAATATAGTATTATCAGTAGTGTTTTTGATTTTATCAGCAAGGAAAATAGATCCTTTACGAGAAAATCGCCCTCGTAAGAAATTAGGTAAATAGATAAGCCTATTTATTCAAACTGCCATAATATAATTAAAACTTTGCATAATAAAGGATAATTTTTGGAGAGAAAGTATGAAAAATATAAGTGATACAAATAAAGAAATATTAATATCCATTAGGCGGGCCCGCGATAGGATGCATAGTATAAAGATATTGGATATAAGTTTAAAATCTCTCTTACTTGGTCTAGGGCTTTATTTCTTATTGGCAATAATCGCCCGTTTCTTTCCTATTTATAATATTTACTTAAAGGGTGCCTTTATCGCTGTAACAATATGTATTATTGGATTTATAGCAACACTTTTTTTGCCTCCGGATAATAAAAAAGCAGCTTTATTACTGGATAGTAAAGGATTAAAAGAAAGAACAATAACAGCTTATGAACTTTTAGATGAGAACTCAAATATAGCACTGACACAAAAAAAAGATGCCTTAAAGCATATTAATAATATAAATATTAAAGAAGAAATAAAAATAACTTTACCAAAGAAAGTATTGGCTTTATGTTTTATATTAATTATTTTAATATTTTTATCTGCTTTTATAGCAAATCCTATGGAAGCTAAGGCAGAAGAGTTAAATAATATAAAGATAGGAATAAAGAATCAGGAAAAAGAGATAGAAGAAATTATCAAAAAAATTGAAAATAATAAAAGAATTACAGATATGCAAAAAACGGAAGTCATTCAAAGCCTAAAAGATTTAAAAAAAGAATTAAATAAAAGCAAAGACCTAAATGAGGCGTTAAAGGCAATACAAAGAGCGGATAACAAGATAAACATGATTAAGGAAAAGCACAGGGATAAAGATATGGAAAAGATTATTGAAAGCTTTTCCAAAAATAAGGAGACAAATAGCCTAGCAGATGCTTTAAAGGCCGGGGATACAGATAGTATAAAAAAAGATATTATGGAAACAGCAAAGGCCTTACAAAGCTTAGATGATAATAGTTTAAGTGAACTTTCCAAAAGCTTGACGGATTTATCAAAGTCCCTAAGTGCTAATCCGGAGTTGGCAGAGGCCATAATAAATCTATCCCAAAAAATTACCGATGGTGAGTTAGGAGATATTCAGCAGGAATTGGGTGCCCTGGCTAGTGAGATAGAAAAGCTTGTTATGGGAAATGAAGAATTTAAAAAAGCCATGGATGATATTATAGATGGATTAAATTGCGCTGCTTGTAAGAATCCAGGTGCCGACTCAGGTCAGGGCAAGGGCGAAAACACTGGAGCTGGCGCTGGTGGCCAAGGTGCGGGGGGTCAAAGTGGAGGCGGAGGCAGCGCCGGAGCGGGAAGCGGTGCCGGAGCAGGCAGTGGCCAAGGCACAGCAGGCACTGGTCACAGTTCCACTGGAGGATTTGCAAGCAAGAATACAAGTGGTGGGGAATTAAAGGAATACGAAAAAGTTTTCACAACAAATCTTCTTGGTGGCCAGGGAGAAAAGGAGCTTTTGCAGGGACAAAAAGGCCAAGAAGGACAGATTAAAGTTTTTAAAACAGAGGAGGGTCTTACAATAAAAGGTGAAATGCTCCCCTATAATCAAGTAATAGGAGAATATAAAGAACAAGCATTTCAAAACATTGAAGGCAGCTATATACCTCAAGGTATGCAAAACTTGGTTAAAGATTATTTTACATCACTGGGGGAATAAAAAAAGTTTTATTTTTTTTAAATGCCAAAGCTTTATAAAACAATTGAATTTTGAAAGGAAAACAAAATGAATATAAATGAGAATAAGATTAAAGAGTCCTTGGAAAAGGTAAATAATATTGAAAAAGAAATTAGCAAGGCTATAATTGGGCAAAAAAATGTTATAAGACAAGTTATTGTAGCTCTCTTTTCCGGCGGACATGTGCTTTTAGAAGGTGCTCCAGGGCTGGGAAAGACCCAATTGGTGAAGACCATGTCAAAGGTTCTAGATTTATCTTTTTCAAGAATACAATTTACTCCCGATTTAATGCCGGCGGATATTATAGGTACAAATATTTTAGAAAAAGAAGAAGGAGTAAGTGGTTTTAAGTTCCATAAGGGTCCGGTTTTTTCTCATTTGCTTTTAGCCGATGAGATAAACAGGGCCACCCCAAAAACTCAATCTGCACTTTTGGAGGCTATGCAGGAGGCTACTGTTACTGCATTTAACAAAAGCTATGAGTTGCCCAAGCCCTTTATGGTGATGGCCACCCAAAATCCCATTGAAATGGAGGGTACTTATCCTTTACCCGAAGCCCAGTTAGATAGATTCTTATTTAAAATAAATGTGAACTTCCCAAATCTGGAAGAATTAAAAGCTATTGTCGATTTAACAACATCCCCTGGGGATATTTCTTTAGAAAGCATAGTTGATGGTATAGGAATTATAGAAATAAGAAATGTAGCAGGGCAAATACCAATAGCACAGCCGGTGCTCAATTATGCACTTAAACTTATTTCATATACACACCCGGATAATAGTGATTCTCCGGAGCTTGCTAAAAATTATATTCGTTTTGGAGCAAGTCCTAGGGGAGCCCAAGCCATTGTCAATGCTTCAAGAGTCGTGGCACTCTTGGAAGGTAGATATAATGTGTCCTTCGATGATATAAAATATGTTGCATATCCCGCCCTAAGGCATAGAATGTTTTTAAATTATGAAGCTATGGCCGCAGGCCTTAGTTGTGATGATTTAATAAGAGAAATATTAAAGGAATTGGATAGCGAGAAGATTTAGCATGGGTAAAAAACTTATTGATACAAACTTTTTAAAAAGATTGGAAAGACTGTCCTTAAATATTGAAAGGCTAATGAATGTTGCCGGTGGTGGTTTAAGAAAATCTAGGGCCAAAGGAAGCTCAATTGAGTTTTCAGATTTTAGGGAATATTCACCAGGTGATGACTTAAGAAAAATAGATTGGAATGCCTATGGAAGATTTGATAGGTTTTTTATAAAGCTTTTTATGGAAGAGAGAGAAGCCTTTATTAATGTTTTTATAGACACCAGCAAATCTATGGCTTTTGACAAAAAGTCCGATCTAAGTATTGAACTCGCAGCAGCACTTTCCTATTTATCCCTTATTAATATGGACAGGCTTTGCATAAATCTTATAGAGGAAGACAGTTTAAAAGAATCTGAAGTTTTCGGCGGAAGAGGTCAGTTTAATAAAGCCATGTCTTTTTTAGAAAAAACCCAATTCCAAGGTATGACAAATCTTTCTATAGCTTTAAAGAAGAAAAAATTTATAGCTAGAGGATTGACAATTATTATTTCGGATTTCTTCACTAGCGGTGATATAGAAGAAATTATTAGGATTCCTATATTCAATAAACAAGAAATAGTGCTGATTCATATTTTATCACCGGAAGAATATAGGCCAACTCAAAGAGGAAATGTGAAATTAAAGGATGCGGAAACCGGAGAGGAAATGAATTTAGAACTAAGCCCGCCTATTTTAGATAAATATGAAAAAACCTTAAGATCCTTTATAGAAGAAATTAAAGCTAAATGCAAGAAGCATGGGGGAATATATATAAATACACTTTCTAATGAGACCATGGAAAAAGTAGTATTTGAGGATCTAATAAAGGGAGGAGTAATTGTATAATATTTTATATTTTAATAGAGATTATTAATATTTGATAAAGATTATTTTGTGGAAAGACTGAGAGTCTGTTAGGGAAATGCAGGAAAAGCGTAAACTACGGATTAGCACGAATTTATATCACAGCATCTTGCAATAAGACCCTAAAGTAATGCCCTAGCATCTTAGCTCTTAGCTCTTAGCTCTTAGCTCTAAGCTCTAAGCTCTTAGCTCTAAGCTCTTGGCTCTAAGCTCTTAGCTCTTAGTTCTTGATTCTTGGCTTGTAGCCAATAGCCCTAGTTCAACTTAAATAGCAATATTGTATAGGAGTGTAAGCAGTGGGTTTTAATACCATTTATGCCCTATGGCTTTTACCTTCATTAGGACTTATTATACTTATGTATCTTTTAAAGGAAGAGCATGAGGAAATGGAAATTTCCAGTTTGTATTTATGGAAGACAGTGATGGCCGAATCAGAGGTAAAAAAGCCTTGGCAAAAATTAAAAAATAATATATTGATGCTACTACAGCTTCTAGCTGCTTTTTTGATTATTATGGCATTAGCCAATCCTTTTATAAAAAGCGGAAAGACCCTTGCTGGCAAGATAGTTATTGCTATAGATAATAGCGGTAGCATGAATGCCTATTATGGGGAAAAAACCAGATTGGAAAATGCAAAGTCTATGGCAGAGAGCATAATAAGAGAAGCACCGGCAAATTCATATTTCACTATTTTATCCCTAGCTAAAGATGCAAAGGTTGAAATTAGCAATACTAAGGACAAAAACCAAGCCATAAATAAGCTAAAAGCTATAAAGGCTACTAATATTAAAGGTAATATTAATAATCAAAAATCAATTATAAAAGCTATATATAAGCAATACGATGAGGCTACACTTTTGGCTTATACAGATGAATTCTTTTCCCTTGATGATGATATAAAGGGGGAAGTGATAAATTTGGGCAATTATGGTGAAAATATTGCAATAACAAATATTTCTTATAGCGATGATGAAGATGGCTATACGGTAATGGTAAGAGTGGAGAACATGGGGACTAGCAGCACAAGCAGGGAAATCGCTCTTTATGCCGATGAAATTTTAGTAGGTTTAAAGGAAATTGAAATCTCAGCCGGGGATTCAACAAATCTGTACTTTTATAATATTCAAAAAGAAAACAAATATTTATCTGCAGAAATAACTGAAGAAGATATTTTAATGGAAGATAATAAGGCCTTTTTAGTCTTAGAAAACCCAAAAGCCAAAAAGATTCTTATGCTATCAAAAGGCCATATATTTTTAGAAAAAGCTTTAACATCCATAGAAGGAATAGAACTTTATAAAACAGATAACTTTCATATTAAGGATGAGGCCTATGATTTGTATATATTTGATGGAAAAAGCCCTAAGGAACTGCCAAAGACCAGTAATTTGTTTTTTATAAATCCGGATGAAAATAGCAGTATATTTGAATTTTTGGGAAGCAGGGACAGCTTAAGTGCTTCTTTTGAAGAACATCCAATTAATAAATATATTGAGGATTATTATTTTTATATTAATAAGGCAAATATTATAAAAAAGCCATATTGGGCAGAATCATTGATAGTTTCTAATGATAATATATTGGGAGCTGCAGGAAAATTTGAAGGCAGAAAAGTTGCTTATGTTTCTTTTGATATCCGCCAAAGTGAATTACCTTTAAATTCAGAATTTCCTATTTTTATATATAATCTTATATCCTATTTGGTAGATTTAGAAAGTAAAGGACGAAACTTTTATCAAAGTGGAGATATAATAGACTTATCGTTCTCTCCTGACATGGAGTCTGCAAGGATCATAACTCCAGCGGAAGAAGAAGTAAGTATCAGTAAAGATATACTGGATTATGGATATAAGGATACAGATGAAACGGGGATTTATAGGCTTGATTATACGAAGGACAAGGATCTTAATCAAAGAATTTTTGCTGTTAATTTTCCTACGGAAGAGTCAAGAAACGCCTTTTCTCCTTGGTCAGAATCGGGAGGCGGAGCTATAGGATTTAAAAATTTTAATAGTGGTTTTGATTTGAGAAAGATTTTAATTGTTATTGCTATTTTGTTAGTCCTTTTAGAATGGGTGGTGTATATCCGTGGGAATTAATTTCTTAAGCCCTCTATGGTTAATCTTATTACCCATATCTTTAGTTGCTATTATTTATACTTCAAAAACTTTAAGCAGAAAAGATAGCTTAAAGAAAAACATTATAATTTCTATAAGAATTATTGTAGCCACTTTTTTAATTTTAGCCTTATCTAATATGGGCCTTATATGGACTGTTAAGGATATATCAACAATTTTTTTAATAGATGTATCAGATAGTATTAAAGATAGTGGCGAAATAAGTGAATCATTCGTAGATGAGGCTTTAAAAGCTATGACGGATAAAGATAGTGCAGGGATTATTCTTTTTGCAGAAGACCCTATGATGGAAAGCTTTTTATCAAAGGAAACAATCTCCAAGAAAATTAATTATAATCTCAATGGCAATTATACTAATATTGAAAAAGCCATTACAATGGCTATTTCTGTTTTGCCGGATAAGAGTAGAAAAAGAATTGTACTTATTACTGATGGAGAAGAGAATCAAGGAGATAGCAGCAATCTTGCAGGCCTTATAAAAGAAAAGGATATTGATTTAAAAGTATTTAAGGTAGAAAAAGATAGGGCTAATGAGCTGGCAATAACAAATATATGGGTCCCTGATAGGGTAAGTAAAGGCGAAGAATATAATATAATTGTAAATATAAAAAGTAATTTTAATACCAAAGGTATTTTAACTTTATTTGATGGTAACGAAAAGGCAATGGAAGAAAGGGTAGAGATTTCCAAAGGTAACAATAGATATGTATTTAGAGATAAATCGGAGGGCACCGGATTTAAAACATACAGAGCAGCAATAGAAGCAGCCGGAGATAAGGATAGGCGAAATAATGAGGCTGGGGCAATAATTAATGTTTTAGATGAACCATTGCTTTTGCTATTGGAAGGAAGCCCGGATGATGGTGAGGAAATTTCAAAGATGATGACGGCTTTAAATATTAATTATAAAAGGCTGGATCCTTCCTTTGCACCATCATCATTGCAATCTTTAATGCAGTATAAGTCAATTATTCTATCCAATGTTTCTGTGGAAAGTTTAAACAACGGATTTTTGAACAGTTTGGAATCCTATGTGAAAGACTTCGCTGGGGGCCTTATAGCCATAGGCGGCGATGATTCTTTTGCCCTAGGTGCTTATTATAAGACCAGCTTGGAAAAAGTCTTACCGGTTAATATGGAACTAAAGGGAGAAAAGGCTATTCCGGATATGTCTATTATTTTAGTCATTGATAAATCCGGCAGTATGTCAGAAGATAGTGGTGGGATAAGCAGAGTAGAACTAGCCAAGGAAGCTGCATCCAGGGTTCTAGATTCCCTTAGGGATGAGGACAGTATAGGGGTGCTGGCTTTCGATGATGCCATGTACTGGGTTGTGGAGCCGCAGAAAATGGGAAATAGAGAAGAGGTAAGAAATAGGATTGGCTCAATAAGGGCAAGTGGGGGAACTAGCATATTGCCTCCGCTAAAAGAAGCGGTAAAAACTGTGAAAAAGCAGAAAAGCACTATAAAGCATATTATACTTCTTACTGATGGGCAAGCAGAGAAAACTGGCTACGATAGCGTATTAGAAGAAGCAGTTCAAGAAGGTATAAGTGTATCTACCGTCGCAGTAGGGAGAGATGCTGATGCTAATCTTTTGCAATATATATCTGAAAAGGCCAGCGGGAGGTTTTATCTCACTGATGAGTTTTCTAATCTACCTTCAATATTTGCCAAGGAAACTTATATGGCAACAAAATCTTATCTTAATAATAGGACCTTTATTCCTGGGATTAGCTCCTTGCATTCTGTTATTGCAGATTTTGCGGATCAAGGATTACCGGCTCTGCAGGGCTATATAGCAGCAAGTCCCAAAGATAGGGCCAAAGTAATTTTGGAAAGCGATACAGGGGATCCTATTTTAACATTTTGGCAATACGGCTTAGGTAAAACTGTGGCTTGGAATTCAGATATGAGCGGTAAATGGAGTGGCGATTATATAAATTGGAAAAATAATTTACTAATGTGGAATAATATTATTAATTGGACTATAGAGAATTATGAAAATGATGAATTAGAAGTAGATACACAGCTAGAAGGTGGATATGCCTATATTAGTGTTAAACAAAGGGAAAGCAAAGAAGAATTCGATACAAAAGCGATAATTACTACACCCTCATTAAAGTCTTTAGAAGTTAATCTGGAAGCGGAGGCACCAGGGCAATATGGTGCTTACTTTAAGGTGGGGGAAATAGGATCTTATTTAATAAAAATTGTACAAAGTAAAGGCTCTGAGATAAGAGGGACCTTGAGTACAGGCTTAACAATACCTTACTCAGCTGAATATAATATAGATGCTAAAAGCGAAAAGCTAGATAGATTAGTTTATGAAAGTCAAGGGAAATATATAAATAATGGGAAGGAAGTATATGAGGGAGGGCTGCCTGATGTCAGCGGCAGAAGAAGTCTAACAGCTTTTTTTCTAATAGCTGCATTAATAATATTTTTAATAGATATTGCAACAAGAAGATTGAATTTGCCTTTTGAAAAGTATGGTAAAAGGCTTAATAATTTCTTAAAGAAGTTTAAAATAAAGTTGAAAGAAGAAAGAACTGGAGTTTTAACAGAAGATATGGGGAAAAAATTTGCCATTGAAGGTAAAAGGGTGTATTCTGATAAAGGTGATAAAAAACCTGATACAAAAAAAGAAAAGAGAAAAGAAAAAGAAACTTTAGATACTGCAACCTTGCTGAAAAGAAAAAGGAAGATGTAGGAATTTGACTGACACTATAATTAATAACTGGGAGGAAAAGATTTTGAAAAGAAAGAAATTAATATTTTTTATTTTAATAGTAGCCTTATCTATGTTGATTACAAATTGCACACAGATAATGGATGATCAATCAAAGCTGGATTATCCAAAAAAAGCAATTAATATGATTGTTCCTTATAGTGCTGGAGGAACTACGGATCTTACCGGCAGGCAGTTAGCCATACAATTAGAAAAGTATTTAGGGCAATCAATTATAATAGTAAATCAAGGAGGGGCTTCCGGTTCCATTGGCACAAAAACGGTCTTTGATGCTAAGCCCGATGGTTATACAATTTTGTTTTCAGCGGATTCACTGGGTACCCAAAGAGTAATGGGTATTTCTGAAATGAGTTATGATGATTTTTCACCTATTATGCTTGTGGCTAATGATCCTAAGGTTATTGTGGTTAGTAAGACTTCTAAATATGAAAGATTAGAAGATTTGATAGATGATATGAAAGCCCGCCCAGGAAAGGTAAAAATGTCATACACGGGGCCCGGAGGTTCTGGTCATGTCCAAAGTTTGATTTATAATAAGCTAGGGCTGGATATGGCACTTACAGCTTATCCCGGTGGCAGCGATTGTATAGTAGCTGTTTTAGGCAATCAAGTTGATTTCACAAATTCCAACTTTTCTACCGTTACCGGCTATTTGGAAAACGGTGATCTGAGATTGTTGGGCATATCGGCCACTTATAGGCTAGATAAGTATCCTAGTGTGCCTACTTTGGCTGAAATAATTCCGGAAGCTGGTAAATATTTGGAAACTCCCTTTACTCCATTATCTTTATTGGTACATAAGGATGTACCTGGGGAGATACAAAATATCCTAAGGGAAGCAGCCCAAAGGGCGGTTGCAGAAAATGAATGGAGGGACTATGTTTCTAACAATTGTCTAGAAAAATTGTATGAAAAATACCCTGATGAAAATTCTGCAAAAGAGTTTTATAATAGATGGGAATCTCTTGTATCTTGGCTTGTTTATGATGCTGGAGCGGCAAAATATAGCCCAGAAAAGTTTGACATAAGAAGGTTACAATAGGTCATTGTTTTCTATGGATAAGGTGATCTTATGGGAAAATTTAAAAATGGATCTTCTTCTAAAAATAAAACTGTATATGAAGCTTTGGTATTTCTTACTATAGGAATTTGCTTATTATCTTATTCCCTATTTAATCATTATAATCTAAAAAATATAGAATGGATGATTTCTCCCTATTTATTTCCTGCCTTAATTGCTGCTTCTCTGGTTTTTATTTCTTTGGCTCTTTTAAGAGAAGATAAGAAGATTAGCAAGGAATATAATAAAAAGGAAAAGGATATCGCAATCTTATGGAAAGATATTATCTTTACTATAATTATTTCAATTATTTATTATGGGATTATGCATTTTTTAAACTTTATTATTCCTACAGTATTATTTCTAAGCATCATGTTTCTATATTATGGAGAAAAGAAAATTTACTTTTCTATTTTAATTTCTTCCCTTATTTCATTGGCTCTTTATGGAATATTCCATATTCTGCTTAAGACTATGTTGCCCTAGGGGGGGTCAAATGTCCATTATAACAGGTGTTTTACCTTATTTTTTAAATGCAAAATTTATATTAATGGTCTTTATAGGTTCAATAGCCGGAATGTTTGTAGGCTCAATGCCCGGTTTGTCCGTGACCATGGCAACGGCTTTATTAGTATCTGTGACCTATACTTGGTCTACGGATAATGCACTTGCGACAATAATGGGTGTTTATGTAGTAGGAGTCTTTTCTGGGGCCATATCTGCTATTTTAATAAATATTCCCGGGGCTCCATCTTCTGTTGTTACAACCCTTGATGGATATCCTTTGGCAAAACGAGGCCAAGCCTATAAGGCACTTAAATATGCTACGGTATATTCTTTTATAGGTACGGTATTTGGCTTTTTATTTCTGGGAGTATTTGTTTTGCCTATTTCAAAAATAGCCCTTAGCTTTACCCCTATAGATTATTTTTTATTAGCCTTATTTGGTCTATCTACTGTTGGCTCGCTAACTGCAGACAACTATTATAAAGGGCTTATAAGCGCTTCATTGGGTCTTATAATAAGCATGATTGGTTTGGATTCTGTAATGGGTATAGCGCGTTTAACATTTGGCATATATGATTTGCAAGCGGGTATAAATATAGTCCCTGCATTAATCGGTTTATTTGGTTTTTCTGAAATCCTAAGTATTGTTTCCAAAGGTGAATTGGAGACAAAAACTTTGGATATTACAAAAAGAATAATAAGCATAAGGGATATGTCCAAATATTTTTTTCGCTCCCTATATTATTCTACAATTGGTCTTTTAATTGGGGCATTGCCTGGCACAGGGGGGCCTGTTGCATCGCTTTTAGCATATATAGAAGCAAAAAGAATTGTAAAAAACCCTGATATAGCCTTTGGAGAAGGACAAATTGAAGGTATTGTTGCCAGTGAATCTGCTAATAATGCCTGTATAGGTGGGGCTTTGATTCCAATGTTGGCACTGGCTATTCCCGGAGACTCTGTTACTGCTATAATTCTATCTGTTTTTTATGTTCATGGTCTGCAGCCGGGGCCAATGTTTATAAAGTCAAGTCCTGAAGCATTTTATGCTATATTGGCTGGTGGCATAATAGGCAGTATATTTCTTTTGATTCTTGGCCTATCCCTGGGGCCTATTTTTGGTAAAATAGTTAGCCTACCAAAAAGGATTTTGATTCCTATAATCACTGTTCTATGCGTAATCGGTGCATTTGCTTGCAACAACAGAATGTTTGATGTAGGCCTTATGCTTTTCTTTGGCATTATTGGTTTCCTTATGAAGCTTAGAGGCTATCCTATAGCCCCCATGACTTTAGCATTGGTTCTTGGGGGCCTTATGGATTCTAATTTTCGACGGGCTGTTTCTTTGGCATCGTCAGAGGACAATTTTATATCAGCAATGTTTGGAAAACCAATAAGTATTGTCTTATTGATAGTCACATTACTTTCGATTTTCTACAATGTATTTAAAAGCCAGTCAAAAGATACTTCCTAGTAGTTTACATTATTACAATATACTAAGACTGGGTTTCTTTGCTTAGTTTATTCAAAATTATGGGTCCCAATTCTGTGATGCTGCCGGCTCCTACAGTTAAAATCAAATCTCCCGGCCCAGCTTTTTTTGCTATATATTCAGCGATTTCATTAAATTTTTTTATATAAAAGGCATTTTCATTTTTATTGCTTTTGTTAATCGCATTGGTTAAATCCTCAGAATTAACAATTCCACTATCTTTTTCTCGTGCAGCATATATATCGGTAATGATAATTTTATCAGCATTAGTAAATGATTGGGCAAATTCTTTTAAGAGTAATTTTGTTCTTGTATAGGTATGGGGTTGGAAAATGCAAAATATACGCTTATGGGGGATCTTTCGCGCTGCTTCCAAAGTAACTTTAATTTCCGTAGGGTGGTGGGCATAATCATCTATTATTGTGATATCATTAGAAGACCCTTTGAACTCAAAACGTCTATGAGTACCTTTAAAGTTTAAAAGACTGTAGTTTATTATATCAGTAGAAACACTGAGGGAATCGCAAACAGCAATAGTAGAAAGGGCATTTAGTATATTATGACGACCCGGGATTCTTAGGTTAAAAAGCCCTATATTTTTCTTGTTTTTATATACTTCAAAAGAGGGATATCCTAAATTGTTGTATTTTATATTTTTGGCCATGTAAGTAGAATTTTTATCTATGCCAAAAGTTACAATATTACAATTAACATGTTCCATAATTTCCATGGCGTAATTATCTTCACTAGAAAGGATTAAAAAGCCTTCGGGTGGGATTAATTGTGCGAACTTTAAAAAAGCTTTTCTTATGCTATTTATGTCCTTGAAATAATCTAAGTGATCTTCTCCGATATTTAGAATTACGCCAATAAAAGGGTAAAACCTTAGAAAGTTTTCCATATACTCGCAAGCCTCTGTTACGAAATAGGGGCTTTTTCCTATTCTTACATTGCCTCCTATGGCATCCAATTCGCCTCCTAAGAGTATTGTCGGATCATAGTTTGCGTTTTTTAAAACCAAAGATACCATTGAGGTGCTAGTGGTTTTACCATGACATCCGGCAACTGCAATGGCATATTTATGTTCCTTCATTATTTTACCTAAGAATGTGGCCCTATCCATTATAGGAATATTTCTCATCTTTGCTTCCACCATTTCTGGATTATCTTTTCTAACAGCAGAAGTATAAACAACTAAATCCACATGGCTAATGTTTTTTTTGTCATGGGGTATATTTATAACAGCGCCTTTTTTAATTAATCCTTCTATTATTAAACTATTTTGGATATCTGAGCCCGAGACCTTAAGTCCTCTGTCCAAGACAATGTGAGCCAAGCCACTCATGCTTATGCCGCCTATGCCGATAAAATGAATTTTTTTTATTTTATTTAAAAAATACATCAAATACACTCCTTGTACCAATAATAAGATAAGTATAAAACAGAAAAAATATACATTATTAATAACTATACTATTATTATAGCCCTAATTGTTTGCTTGTATATAATATATTAATTTTATATTTATAGGCGGTTTTTTTTACATAAAATATTTTTAAGAGAATATTATGTATATTTTCTGAAAATTCCCAATAAAAAGAAGGATATATTCAATTAATGGCGAATACTTTATTTATTCAACTTTTTATGGATGTGCATTTGGGAGGGAAGGTGGTGAGCAGTTTGGACATTACTGACGTTAGAATTAGAAAGATTAATACGGAAGGCAAAATGAAAGCAGTTGTTTCAGTTACCTTTGATAATGAGTTTGTAGTGCATGATATTAAGGTAATTGAGGGGCAGGAAAATCTGTTTATTGCGATGCCTAGCAGGAAAACGCCGGATGGAGAGTTTAAAGATATAGCTCATCCGATAAATTCCCCGACTAGGGAAAAAATTCAGACAGCAATACTGACAGAATACGAAAAAGTCAAAGATGTAGAATAGTATTAAAAGTTCCTTTTCAATGGAAAAGGAACTTTTTACATTTATTATGGGTATCATTATGGATTTAATTAGAATATATATGTTAGTGGTAGAAAAATTTTGGAGGTCGGGTAATGAAAGATATAGATATGAATATAGGTATGGATTTTGATGTGCCGGATATGACCATGGTAGATTATCCAGTGATGGATTGTCCTATGATGAATTGCCCTATGCTTCAATGGAGCATGACCAATTGTCCTATATTTCAAATGATGATGAAAAATGGAATGCCCATGGATCAAGAGATGATGCCTATGCCAAACTGTCAGCCTTGGGATTGTTCCAATGATTGGGATTGTTCTGTTGAATGGAGCGAAAAGGATTGGAAAGAAGAAAAATAACAAATACCGGAGTTAGCTCTCCGGTATTTGTTATTTTTAGCCTTGCAATATTATCTTATTTTATTAGGAAATAAAGCTTAACATTAAAAATGAATATTTAGAATAATAAAAGCCCAAGCTTAATAAAGAAATCGCTTCACTGCATATTACAACAACCACGGGTTAACACGGATTTATAATATAATTAGCTTTTTTAAAAAAGTGACTTATGATAAAATATAGAGTGCAAAGACAAATAAATATTTTGTACCAAAAAAACTGTAATTAGAGGTGGTTTTTTGTATAGGGATTTGCAGGGAATAGTACTAGCTGCCGGTGAAGGTAAAAGAATGCATTCTAAAAAGCCCAAAGTACTTCATGAGCTTTGTGGTTCTTCTATGATAGAACATGTTTGTAATGCAGCTATGGCATCGGGAGTGAAGGATTTAATAGTAGTAGTGGGACATGGCGGTAATCAGGTAAAGGAAAGCTTGACGGGAGTTAAATTCGCCTACCAAGAAGAACAATTAGGCACGGGACATGCAGTTATACAAGCGGAAGAATATATAAAGGACAAAACAATTTTTGTTTTATGTGGGGATACACCACTCCTACAAGGCTCAACACTAAAAAAAATGCACGATTTTCATAATTCCAATAAAAATTCCGCAACTGTTTTAACAGCAAAATTCGAAAACCCTTATAACTATGGACGTATTATAAGAAATGAATTTGGGGACATAATTAATATTATTGAAGAAAGAGACGCAAACCCAAGTCAGAAGAAAATTTCTGAGATTAATTCGGGGATTTATTTGTTTGATGGTAGTTTGCTTAAGAAATTCTTAAGACAATTGAGCAATGATAATGATCAAGGTGAGTATTATCTTACAGATATTATAAGGATTTTTAACAAAAACAATTTAAAGGTAGGTGCTTATTTAATTGAAGACTCCGATGAAGTAATGGGAGTTAATAATAGATTGCAACTCTATGAAGCCGAGACTTTGATGCGAAAAAGAATAAATGATTCTCATATGCTAAAAGGTGTTACAATTACTGATCCTTTAAGTACTTATATAGACAATAGGGTTAAAATACAACAAGATGTAACTATTTTACCGGGTTGCATAATAGCAGGAGACAGCTTTATAGGAGAGGATTCAGTTATAGGGCCTAACAGCCACATTGAAAACTGCCATATAGGTAGAGGGGTGAATATTAAAAATTCAGTCGTCATAGAAAACCATATTGGGGATGGTACAAGAATTGGTCCTTTTGCATATCTACGGCCTGGCAATAAAATAGGAAAGAATGTTAGAATAGGTGACTTTGTAGAAATTAAAAATTCAAATTTTGGTAATAATTCGAAGGCATCACACCTTACTTATATAGGAGATGGGGATATAGGTGAAGGAGTAAACATTGGTTGTGGAGTTGTATTTGTAAATTATGATGGAAAGGAAAAGAATAGAAGCAAGCTGGAGGATTATAGCTTTATAGGTTGTAATAGCAACTTAATAGCCCCGCTCACAGTGGGGAAGAATTCCTATATTGCTGCGGGAACGACTGTTACCAAAGATGTCCCAGAGGCAAATCTAGCTGTTGGGAGATCTAAGCAAGTAAATATACCCGGCTGGGTTAAAAGAAAAGGCTTATTAAAATAAACAAAATTTTAGGGGGTTTTTTAAGAAATGTTAACACATGATGAGTGCATCAGAATCTTTCATTGTAATGCTAATAAGAGTTTGGCCAAAAAAATATCCAAAATATTAGGTATTCCAGCGGGAGATTCTCAAGTAGGTACTTTTAGCAATGGGGAAATTTCTGTAAATATCAATGAATCCGTAAGAGGGATGGATGTATTTCTTATTCAATCTACAAGCTCCCCAGTTAATGATAATATGATGGAACTTTTGATTATGATAGATGCTTTAAAGAGAGCTTCTGCCCATAGAATAACTGCGGTTATACCTTTTTATGGCTACTCTAGGCAGGATAGAAAATCAAAGCCTAGAGAGCCTATTACTGCAAAGTTGGTTGCCGATTTGATAACCGTTGCAGGTGCAGATAGAGTATTGACTATGGATTTGCATGCACCGCAAATACAAGGTTTTTTTAATATACCCGTTGATAATCTGTATGCAATACCAATAATTGCTGCCTATTTCAGAGAAAAAAACTTGGAAGATGTTACAGTAGTTTCCCCCGATGTAGGCGGTGTTACAAGAGCCCGATCACTGGCTTCTAGGCTTAATGCAGCACCTTTAGCCATTGTAGATAAAAGAAGGCCCAGAGCAAATGTAGCTGAGGTTGTAAATGTAATTGGTGATATAAATAATCGAAATTGTATAATAATTGATGATATGGTGGACACCGGAGGATCAATTGCCAATGCTGCTAAAACATTGGTAGATATGGGGGCCAAGGATGTGTATGTGGCTTGTACTCACCCAATACTTTCCGGTCCTGCTTTTGAAAGAATAGAAGAGTCAGTTATAAAGGAATTAGTAGTAACGGACTCTATACCCCTGCCCGAAGATAAGACTTGTGACAAGATTAAGGTGTTATCTGTTGCACCACTGTTTGCTGAGGCTATTCATAGGATATATGAAGGTCTATCAGTAAGTAAATTATTTGATTAAACTTATAAAGTAAATATAATAATTTGATTTATAAAATAATTAAAGCATGTGTAAAATAGCATATGATAAAATAAATTGGGATGAGATAAGTATGTATATTGTAGTCGGGCTCGGAAACCCGGGCCCTAAGTATGAAGATAATCGTCATAATATCGGATTTATGGTGATTGATTATTTATCAAGAAAGTATAATTTTAAAGTAAATAAGATAAAACATAAGGCACTTATAGGTGAGTGCCTTATTGGCATGGAAAAGCTTATACTTGCCAAACCCCAGACTTATATGAATCTAAGTGGGGAAAGTGTTATTCGTATTGTAGAATATTATAAAATTCCAATGGAAAAGCTTATACTAGTTTATGATGATGTGGATTTAAAAACCGGTCTTATAAGAATAAGATACAAAGGTAGCTCGGGAACACATAATGGCATGAAATCCGTTATATATTTATTGAACAGAGACGATTTCCCAAGAGTTAGAATAGGTATTGGAAAACCACCTAGCTATATGGATTTAGCGGATTATGTGACAAGTGATTTTTCAAAAGATGAGATTCCCATCATGGAAAATGCAGTTATAAAAGCGGCGGATTCCATAGAAGAAATAGTGAGAAATGGAATTGATTCTGCTATGAATAAATTCAATATAAGTAACTTAGATGAATCTTGACTAAAGGAGGGAAATGTCTTAATTGAGTTTTGAAAATATTTTGCAGCCCTTAGGCTCAATGGACGAATATAGAAATCTAGTTAATTCTTTTAAAGTGGGGAGCGAAGTGGTTGAAGCTCATGGCCTTTTAGATGTTCAAAAAGCTATGCTTGTAGCTGGCATAAGCAGAGAGACGAATAGGACATGTTTGCTTATTGCTGAAAATGATATATTGGCCAGGAAATTCTACGAAGACATTTCCTTTTTTGATCCTGAAGCTGCTATTCTACTTCCTTCTTCTGAAATGATTTTTCATAGAATAGACGCAAGAAGCAACAGTGTTAGAGCCGATAGAATAAAAGTCTTGAACAGGTCCTGTTCAAGATTAGTTATTTGTGCATCTTTAGAGGGTATTTTATCAAAATTTAATAAAGTTGATTACTTTTTCTCGAAGTTAAAAAGTGTTTCTGTTGGTGATTTAATGCCGATTGAAGCCATTAAAGAATATTTTATAGAAACAGGCTATGAAAGAGTAGATATGATTGAGGGGAAAGGCCAGTTTTCTATAAGGGGTGGAATTATAGATTTTTTTCTAGCCACCGAAGAGTGTCCTATTAGGATGGAGCTATTTGGAGATGAAATTGATTCCATAAGGTATTTTGATTTGGATAGCCAAAGATCCTTGGAGAAACTAAAAAGTATTAAACTTACTCCTATGAGGGAGGTTTTATTTAGCAAAGAGGATTTTGCTAGAGGTGTGGAAGATCTAAAAAAATCATTGGAAAAGGCTAAGTTATCCCCAGATGAATTTATATACGATATAGAGAGAATGGAAGAAAATATATATTTTGAAGGAATAGAGTCTTATTTGCCCTTTATGCTTGAGAAAGATTATTGCTTGTTTGATTATTTAAAAGATGCAATTATAATTTTTGATGAGCCAAATAGAGTTAGAGAAAGATATAATAATATTGAGCTTGAATTTTTTGACCAGTTCAAAGCTTTACTTGAGGATAATAAAGTATTGCCGGAGCAGATTAATGCCCAATTTTCTTATAATGATATTCTTTTTAGGGCATCTGCCCATCAAATACTATGTTTTAATACTTTATTAAAAACCATGAAGGATTTTAAGCCAAAAAAAATATTTAGTTTTATTACAAAAAGCATGCAAGCCTTTCATGGGAAGGTAAGTCTTTTGGCTGATGAAATAAGAATTCTAAAAAATCGCAAGTATAAGATTTTGGTTTTAGCTGGTGGTGAAGGAAGGGGAAAAAGGCTAGCAAAAGAGCTATGGGACTTTGGGCTAGAGGCCTTATATCAAGATAAATTGGATTTTAAGATTGAATATGGGCAAATTATAGTTGTGCCGGGACATATTAGTGGAGGTTTTGAATTTCCAACTATAAAATATGCCCTTATTACTGATGTAGAGCTTTTAGGTGCAAGGAGAAAAAGAATTATAAAAAAGAAAAGCGGCAAGGCAAAATTTTTTGGTGATCTAAAATCAGGTGATTATATAGTCCACGAGCATCATGGTATTGGACAGTATATGGGAATAGAGCATCTAAAAGTTAATGATATAGCAGGGGATTATTTACAAATAAGGTACCATGGCAATGACAAGCTTTATATACCGACTAATCAATTTGATTTGATTCAAAAATATGTAGGCGGTGAAAGGGCTCCTAGGGTTAATAGGCTTTCCAGTGCTGAATGGGCCAAGACTAAGGCCAAGGCGAAGAATGCAATAATGGATTTGGCTCTTGAATTGCTAAAACTATATGCGGAAAGAAATAAGAGCAAGGGTCATTCTTTTTCACCGGATACAAGTTGGCAGGAAGAATTTGAAGTATTATTTCCATATGAGGAAACTCCCGGCCAAATAGTTAGCATCGAAGAGATAAAGCAAGACATGGAAAGTGATAAGGTAATGGATAGGCTTCTTTGTGGTGACGTAGGCTATGGAAAAACCGAAGTAGCTTTAAGGGCTGCCTTTAAAACTATAATGGATGGTAAACAAGTAGCTATTTTAGTACCAACCACAATTTTAGCCCAACAACACTATAATACATGCATACAAAGATTTGAAAATTTTCCTATAGAGATAGGCTTGCTTTCACGCTTTAAGAATAATAAAGAGCAAAAAAAGATAATCGAAGATTTAAAAAGGGGCACAATTGATTTAATTATAGGAACCCATAGACTTGTGCAAGGAGATGTGAGTTTTAAGGAGCTAGGCCTATTAATAGTAGATGAGGAGCAACGGTTTGGTGTTAGACATAAGGAAAGAATTAAAAGAATGAAAAAAAATGTGGATGTTTTAACATTAACGGCAACTCCTATACCCCGAACCTTGCATATGTCTCTTATCGGTGTTAGGGATATTAGCGTAATTGAAGAACCACCCGATGAAAGATACCCGGTTTTGACTTATGTTATGGAGTATAATGATGAGATTATAAAGGATGCCATTGCAAAAGAAATGAATCGGGGAGGCCAGGTTTACTTTTTATACAATAGAGTAAGAACTATAGAAAGGATAAGAAAGAAGCTTAAGGAGGCCATGCCCGGGGCTAGGATTGCCATTGCCCATGGACAGATGGAAGAAAGAATTTTGGAAAACACCATGTTTGATTTTTTTAATGGAGCTTATGATGTTTTGCTTTGTACTACTATAATTGAATCAGGACTTGATATCCCTAATGTAAATACTATAATAGTATATGATGCAGACAAATTAGGCCTATCCCAACTATATCAATTAAGAGGCAGGGTAGGACGATCCAACAGACTAGCCTATGCATATTTGACATATCAAAAAGATAAGGTACTTACTGAAACAGCGGAAAAAAGACTAAAGGCTATTAAGGAGTTTACTGAATTTGGATCAGGCTACAAGATAGCTATGAGGGATTTAGAAATAAGGGGTGCTGGAAATCTTTTGGGCAAAGAACAGCATGGACATATGGAAGCCATAGGCTATGATCTTTATACAAAGCTTCTTGATGAAACAGTGAAGCAGCTCACCGGTGAACCCTTGGAAGGAAAAATTGAGGCATCTATAGAGCTTAATATTGAATCCTATATCCCTTCTTCCTATATAGAGAATGAAAATCAAAAAATTGAGATATATAAGAAGGTAGCTGCTATAGATAGCAAGGAATATTTATATGATATAGAAGAGGAGATAGAGGACCGCTTTGGAGATATTCCTTTGAATTTAATAAACTTATTAAATATATCATATATAAAGCATTTGGCATCTACAATTGGTATAATTTCTGTAAGCCGAAAATCTCATGGCATACTATTTAAACTTAAAAACGGGAAGGATTTAAATGCTGCTGTTATATTGGAAATTATGAATGTATATAGGGATAAACTAAAATTTAATGCCAGTGCAGAACCGCATTTTCTTTTGAGTATGGAAGATAAAGGGCAAGGCATAGATTTATCAGCTATTATAAAATTTTTAGAAAAACTATTAAAGATTAAAAAAGACTCAAAGCATATGACAGCTAACTCGGAAGGGGGAAAGAATTGTGAAAAACTCTAAAATAATAGTAATTATAGCTATTGTCTTAACTGTTATTTTTATAACAAGTTGCGGCATAATAAGAGTTAATGAGACTGAAGAGGAAAAAAGAATCCTGGCAAAAGTGGATGGGGAGATAATTAGCAAAGAAGATTTTGATAAAATATTTGCAGTATACAAAACACAGGTAGAGGCAAATGAGGGTTCAGATATTTGGGAAAAAACTTATGATGGTAAGAAGTATATCGACTTAGCCAAGGAGCAAGTTTTGGAACAGATGATAAAGGAAAAAATACAATTGAATAAGGCGGAAGAATTAAATATTTCAGTTGCACAAGAAGAAATTGACGCAGAGTATGAGAAGTTTAAGAAATTATTTAATACTGAAGAAAAATTTATTGAATATCTAGCCGAGGCAAAAATGGATATAGATTATTTCAAGGAATCAATTTGGAAAGGTTTAATTATCAATAAATTAAAGGATAATTTAACAATAGCCATAGAGGTTAGCGATGAAGAGCTAGAAGCATATTATGCTACTCATATGGATATGTTTTTCCGGGTAAAAGCCAGCCATATACTTTTAGAGACAGAGGAAGAAGCAAAAGAAATACTTGCGAAAGTACATGAAGGCGAAGATTTTAATACTTTGGCAAAAGAGTATTCAATAGATCCTAGTGTAAAGGAAAATGGCGGTGACTTAGGTTATTTTAGGCATGGCAATATGGTGGAGCCCTTTGAAGAAGCGGCCTTTTCTTTAAAACCTGGAGAAATAAGCGATATTGTGGAAAGCCAATATGGTTTTCATATTATTAAAGTAGAGGATAGAAAGATAGATGAACTAGATGATGTAAAGGACGAATTAAAAACTAGCATGTTAATAGATAAGAAGAGTAGTGATTACGGTGAGATATTCCAAAAGCTATATGATGAGGCCAAGATAGAAAAGTTTTTGAAACGCTTGTAATAGTAATTTTTCAATTGTTTCTTTATTACAAATATGTGTATAAAAGCTTACCCTCTGATAAATAATAAGTATTGAATAAAACAAAAACATATTAAAAGGAGGGTAAGGCGTATGAAAGCAACTGGAATAGTTAGGCGTATAGATGATCTTGGAAGGGTTGTAATACCAAAAGAGATTAGAAGGACACTGCGCATAAGGGAAGGCGACCCCTTAGAAATTTTTACGGATAGAGAAGGGGAAGTTATATTAAAAAAATACTCTCCCATTGGTGAGCTTGGTGATTTTGCAAAAGAGTATGCGGAATCCTTGCATAGTACCTTAAATCATATAACTTGCATAGCTGATCGTGATATTATAATTGCAGTATCAGGTATTTCCAAAAAGGAACTTATGGATAAAAAAGTAAGCCCTGAAGTAGATAAGATAATTAGTGAGAAAATAACAACTGTATTTGATGGAGCTAATGACAAGATGATTAATATTACTTCTGATGAAGATGGGCCGCCCAAGTATGCAGCCGGTGTCGTTTCCCCTATAGTTTCGGAAGGTGACCCCATTGGTGCCGTTATTATTCTTAGTAAGGAATCTGATGCTAAAATGGGAGATTTAGAAATGAAAATCTCGGATACTGCTGCATCTTTTTTGGGAAAGCAAATGGAAGATTAAAAAATGCGATGGCAGTTGATAAAAAATCCTGCCATCTTTTACTTTTTGTATTTTAAATTTGGTTCTATTCCGGGTGAAATTTGTATATTTTAGCTTATAGGTATGTTAGAATGTATTTGTTTTAGGATAAGGTTGGGAGGTCGACTATGAAGAGCAAAAAGCAATCTTTCGTAAAAGGTGCTTTAATTTTAAGCATATCAGGCATCATAGCAAAGATTTTAGGTGCTATATATAGAATACCATTAGGTCAGATTATCACCTCGGAAGGTATGGCTTATTATCAAACAGCTTATGATTTATATATTTTGGCACTTAATTTTTCTTCTTATTCTGTTCCTATTGCTATTTCAAAGCTGGTTTCTGAAAGGATGGAATTAGGGCGTAGATTTGAAGCACATAAGGTTTTTAGGACGGCTTTTATTATGTTAGCCATATTGGGGTCAAGCTTATCCGCCATTTTATTTTTTAATGCAGAATACTTTTCAAAACTGGTAAAGAATCCAGGCTCATATTTTTCTATACTTGCTGTTTCTCCTGCTATTTTTACTGTTTCTATAAGTGCTGCTTTTAGGGGATATTTTCAGGGTATGCAAAATATGAATCCTAGTGCCATATCCCAGGTTATTGAGCAAATAACAAGAGTTGGGGCAGGTTTTGTTTTAGCCTTTTTATTTTTACCTTTAGGCTATGAAAAAGCTGCTTCAGGAGCTGTTTTTGGTACTACTGTAGGTGGAATTTTCAGTTTCATTACTTTATACATTATTTATTTAAAAGGAAAAAAACATATATTCGAGGATATAAATAAAGATAAAGGCTTAACAATAGATAGCACTCCAAGGATAATTAAAAAAATTATTAAATTTTCAGTACCTATAACAATAGGGGGCAGCATTATGCCTATTATGGGCCTTTTGGACACTTTTATTGTTATGGATAGGCTCTCTGCTGGGGGCTTTGATAAACTAACGGCTACTATGTTATTTGGCCAATTAAAAGCTATTGCCACTTCTTTTATAAACTTACCTCAAGTTTTTACAATATCCTTGGCAGTGAGCTTGGTTCCTGCCATATCTGAAACCATGGCTAAAGGGGATTTAAAGGGGCTTAAGAAAAAAAGTGAATTAGCACTTAAAATTAGTTTTTTATTGGGTTTGCCGGCTGCTGCAGGACTTTTTGTTTTGGCTGCTCCTATAATGCAAATGTTTTATCCAAAAGAACCTGAATCTTTAGGCATAGCTTTGAAATATTTAGCACCGGCTGTAGTATTCCTGACATTGGTTCAGACTATGACGGGAATCTTACAAGGCATGAACCGAGAAAAGATTCCTGTAATAAATTTAGCTATTGGGGCTTTTGTAAAGGCAATTATTAGCTATTTTTTAACATCAATACCAGATATAAATATAAAGGGCGCCGCACTGGGCACAGTTCTAGGCTATGCAGTGGCTACTGTTTTAAATTTAAGAGCTCTTACGAAATATCAAGGTAAGGGATTAAACTTGGCCAGCGTAATGATAAAACCGATATTTGCTACTATAATAATGTCCCTTGCAGCGCACTATACATATGTTTTTTCTTTTATGTATTTAAAGAGAAATTCTCTTTCTGTAATAATAAGCATTTTATTTGCAGTAGTTATTTACTGTGTTTTAGTTATTGCAACTGGTAGTCTAAAGGCGGAGGAGCTTGAAATGGCTCCCGGGGGGAAAAACTTGTCACGATTACTCAAGAAAAAGAACATTTTATAGGAAAGGGTGTTAATGTGGGTAAAATTATTATTATAGGTTTGGGACCCGGGGATTATGAAAATTTGACATTAAAAACTTTGAATATATTAAAATCAGCGAAATGTCTCGTACTAAGAACAAAAAAGCATCCCTTGGTTAAAGATTTAATGAAATTAAAAATAGATTTTCAAAGTTGTGATGATATCTATGATAATTCCAATGATTTTGAAGAGGTGTATGAAGAGATAAGCGATAGAATTATTAATTTAGCCAAGGAAAAGGATGAGGTAGTTTATGGGGTGCCGGGGCATCCTTTTGTTGCTGAAAAAAGTGTACAACTTATTATTGAAAAATCAAAAAATATTATAGATTTAAAAATTGAATCTGCTATGAGCTTTATTGACATAGTATCTGCAGCCTTAAAAATTGATATAGCCTCAGGCTTGAAAATAATTGATGGCTTAAGATTAGGTGAACAAAGACCAGATACAGATAGTGGGAACATTATTACCCAAGTATATAGTAGGTTAGTGGCGTCAGAAATTAAGCTTAAGCTGATGGATTATTATAGGGATGACCAAAGAATTTGTGTTATAAGGATAGCCTATGGAGTGGAAAAATCCAAATGGATTATGTTGTATGAGCTAGATAAGATTGATTGGCTAGATTATTTGACCAGTATTTATATACCACCAATAAAAGAGAACAAAAAATATAATACTATCAATGATTTAATATCCCTTATGGAGGAGCTAAGGGGAGAAAATGGTTGCTCCTGGGACAGAAAGCAAGATCACAAAAGTCTAAAACCTTATTTATTGGAAGAGTGCTATGAAGTCATGGAGGCTATTGACAAAGAGGATATAGATTCCATGATTGAAGAACTAGGAGACATATTATTACAAGTGGTGTTTCATGCCCAATTAGGTAAGGAAAGGGGAGAATTTGATATAAATGATATAATAACCGGCTTGGTAAATAAGCTTATCAATAGACATCCCCATGTTTTTGGCGATACCATTACTTCTACAGAAGCAGGGGCAGAAAGAAGTTGGGAATCAGCTAAAAGAAAAGAAAAAAAGACCCATAGACATGTAGAGACATTGATTGATGTTCCTATAGCTATGTCATCATTAATAAGATCTTACAAAATACAACAAAAAGCTGCATTAGTCGGTTTTGACTGGGATGATGTTGAAGGTGCCATGGATAAAGTGGATGAAGAGTTGGCAGAATTAAAAGAAGTATATAAATCATCAAATAATGTTAAAATAGAAGAAGAAATGGGGGATTTGCTGTTCGCCGTTGTAAACGTGGCCAGATTCCTTAAAATCCAGCCGGAACTGGCTCTTAAGGCTACAATAGAGAAATTTATTAATAGATTTAAAATTATGGAAGAATTGGCCTTGAGTCTTGGGAAAAACCTTGCTATAATGTCCTTATATGAGATGGATTCGCTGTGGAATAAGGCAAAAACACATAATTTTACTAAAAATGATAAAAACTAATTATAAAAAGAAGGATTTTTGCCATATATAGAGAATATGCTTATAGAACTTATGAATAAATAATTAGGAGGGATTATTTAATGAACAAAGCTGAACTTATCGCCAGCATGGCTGAGAAAAGTGAATTGACTAAAAAGGATACAGAAAAAGCGCTTAAAGCATTTATTGATTCGGTAAAGGAAAGTCTTGCAAGAGGAGAGAAAGTGCAACTAGTCGGGTTCGGTACATTTGATGTAAAACAAAGAGCAGCTAGGGTTGGTAGAAATCCAAGAACAAGGGAAGAAATACAAATTCCTGCATCAAAGGCTCCTACATTTAAACCAGGCAAGGATCTAAAGGAAACTGTAAATAAGTAAGGGTTACATAAAAAAATCAGGTTAAGGCCTGATTTTTTGCTGTCAATTTTGATTGGAAGTGATTTGTTGAGGTTGGATAAATTTTTAAAGGTTTCTAGACTTATTAAAAGGCGCACTGTAGCCAAGGAAGCCTGTGAAGGGAACAGTGTTTTTTTAAACGGTAGAAATGCCAAAGCGTCTACTTCTGTAAAAATTGGTGATATCATCGAAATAATATACGGCGATAGGAAATTAAAGGTTGAAGTATTGTTTTTAAATGAAAAGGCCAAAAAAGATGAAGCAAAGGAAATGTATAAAATACTTGAAGTATAAGCTATTCATATTATTATTCCCTATGCATATAAATAGTATATAGTTTATTCAAATGTGCAGGGGGGTTTAATATGAATGATAGAAAGGAAACTGTAATAAAGGAACATCGATTAGTTATAGAAGGAAGAGAGAAACTAAATATTAGCGGTGTTGATGATATAGGTAGTTTTAATGATAATACGGTAGTAATAAGCACACAATTAGGGGATTTGATTTTAAAAGGCAGCGATCTGCATATTAGCAGCTTAGATGTAAATGAAGGGAATGCTATTATACAGGGTTATATTATTTCATGTGTTTATACCGAAGGTTTAGCAAGAAAAAAAGAAAAAGGACTATTTAAAAATATTTTTAAATAATTAGGATTATATATGGAAACAGTTCATTTTCAGATTTTTATGTTTTCTATAACCCTGTATGGTGGCTTATTAATAGGTGTTATTTACGATATTTATAAAGTAGTAAAAAGAATGGGACATAAAAAAGGGCCTTTAACATTTCTATGGGACATACTATTCTTATTCGCAATTTTTTTTGTAGCCTTTTATATTATTTTTTCTGGAAATTTTGGAGATCTGAGAGCCTATGTATTTTTAGGTTTTATAGTAGGATTTTTTTTGTATGAAAAAATTATAGGAAGAATTTTTGAAGCTATTTTCTTCCATTTGTTTTCTATATTAAAATCAGCAGTAAAAACAAGTGAAGGTTATATTATATTTATATTTAAATGTTTATATAGCTTTATTAGAAAACTATTAGCTACTTTTATACATATTGTGCTAGGAAAATTAGAAATAGATAAGAAAATTTCAAAAATAAGAAGAAAAGCTTTGAAAGAATATGAAAAGTATTATAGACTATTAGTTAAAAGGGGCAAATCATAAAAGGTTTTTTTATTGTTTTGTCGAATATTATTATTTTAAACATAGTTTTATTACAAGTCTGATTGGGGAGGATTGTAATGGGAAAGAAAAATAGAAAAAAGAAAATTGTATGGATTAGGTTATTTATATCCATTTTTTTGATGTATTCTGTTTTTTGCATTACAAATCAACGGATAAGCATATACAAGCTTAATAAGGTTAAAAAAGAAATTTCGGAAGCCATTGAAGAATCAAAGATGGAAAACGAAAAACTTGAAGACCTGCTAAAAAACGCTACTAACCAGGAATCCATTGAAAAAATGGCTAGGGAGCAGCTAGGATTGGTAAAGCCCAACGAAACCGTATATGTTGACCAAGCCTCTTCAGATTCAGATTTTTATTTGCAAGAAGGGGGTAATTAGTTGTAGCATAAAAACGTTTTAACCCAACTGCAAATAAAAAAGGAGGAATATTTTTAGAATGCCTATAGAAGAAGGTATGATACTGGAAGGTACTGTTGCAAACATAGCGAAATTTGGTGCTTTTGTTCAGTTGTCAGCCGGTAAAACCGGTCTTGTGCATATTTCGGAAATAGCAGATACCTATATAAAAGATATTAGTAATTATTTAACGGAAAAGCAAAAAGTTATGGTTAAGGTCTTAAATGTTGATAAAGAAGGTAGGATTAATTTATCAATAAAACAAGCAAAATCAGCTAAAATAAGTACAAAACCGGCGGAGATAGATTGGCAGAAAGAATTTAATAAGAACCAAAGTGGAAATTTTGAAGACAGATTAGCAAGATATATGAAAGAAAGTGAAGAAAAGCTTCAAGAATTTGCTAAAAATAGAGATTCAAAAAGAAGCGGTGGATATAATCGTAGGGGAAGTTTTGCACAAAAGTGATCCGTAATTGTATATAAATTATATTAATATAATTAATATAGGTAATATGTTAAACATATTACCTATATTGTTGGATAAATATTTGCTTTTATAGTAGCAAGGAGAATTTAAAATGAAAAAAACATCTTCAATTGATCTAGGTACTAATTCTATGAGACTGCTTTTATGCCAGGTAAAGAATAAAACCTTTATGGGCAAAAGAAAAGAAATGGTTACTACTAGAATAGGAAAAGACTTGGGGCAATCTGGTATTATGAGCGAGGAATCTATATCCAACAATATTGAGGCATTAAAGCATTTTAAAATAGTGGCCAATAATTATGGTGCTGAGGAAATAATAGTTATAGCTACCAGCGCTGTGCGTGATGCAAGAAACAAAGATATTTTTCTTAGTCGGGTTAATAAAGAAGTTGGCCTTGATATTAAGGTTTTGGATGGCGATGAGGAAGCATTGATTGGTAGTTTGGGTGTTACTTATGCTATGCCAGAAAATAAAAATGTTTTAATCTTGGATGTAGGAGGCGGCAGCACGGAAATAGTCCTTAGCAAAAACAATAACATAAAATACTCGACTAGTGTAAATGCAGGTGCAGTGCGAATGACTGAGGCGTATATAAATAACAATCCTATTTCCCAAGAAGATATTAATAAACTACATGAAGCTTTAAAAGATTTATTTTCAGAAAGCAAGGATGTTTTGCTAGCGGAAGCCATAGATAAAGTTATAGTAATAGGTGGCACTGCTACGACTATAGCCGCAATATATCACCAAATGGAAGTATATAAAGCAAATGTTGTTCACAATACTATTTTAGAAAAGCCATATATAGATTATTTGTTTGAAAAACTCAAATCTATGAAATTGGTAGATAGGTATAGTATTAAAGGTTTGGAAAAAGAAAGGGCGGATATTATACCGGTTGGTATTTATATGGTAAGATATTTAATGGAGATGCTAAATATACAAAGTGTTACTGTCAGCGAAAATGATAATTTAGAAGGTGCCATAATTAAATACTCTAATTTCTTTTAAAAATAACTCTGTCTGAAACATAAGGTTTTTAAGGATAAAATAAATTAATTTAAATTATTTGTTGACGATTGATGATAAAACATATATAATAATATTTGTCGTTGTGAAGCAAAAGCTTAACAATTGGCCGGAGTGGCGGAATTGGCAGACGCACAGGACTTAAAATCCTGCGGTCCTCTAAGACCGTACCGGTTCGATTCCGGTCTCCGGCACCAAAATATAAAGCGGGGTAGAGCAGTACGGTAGCTCGTCGGGCTCATAACCCGGAGGTCGGGGGTTCAAATCCCTCCCCCGCAACCAAATTCATTTAAGAAGATAAATCTGACGAAGTAATAGGAAGTATACACAGATTCAAATAAATAGATAATCCTTAGATACGAGTAGTACAAGGAAGATAAAACTTGAATGAGTGTAGCGTACACAGATGTACGCGAAAGAATGAAAGTGAAATCTGACGAAGTAATACGAAGTATATAAGGATTAGATAAAGGCGGCGTAGCTCAGCTGGCTAGAGCATTCGGTTCATACCCGAACGGTCATTGGTTCAAACCCAATCGCCGCTACCAGTATTTTTTGATTAAATTAACAAAGGCCCATTGGTCAAGCGGTCAAGACGCCGCCCTCTCACGGCGGTGACGGGGGTTCGATTCCCCCATGGGTCACCAAATCATTTCTAAGCATATGATTTCATAAAAATATTTACTTGATTGTAGTCTAATATGAAGATATTTATCGAATAACTAATAATCAAGTCTAAGACTTTATCTTAATCAAAACCTTATAATGACAAATATTTCAAGGAATATTTGGTAAAATCATTTTTAAAGCATTAATAACTAACATGATAAGTTGGTGGTGACTTTATGGTGGATTTTACTGCTTCCTTTAAGGGAAGTATTCCGAAAGCAAAAAATGTTTTGGTTAAATACGAGATTTTAAGTTATTTGCCCATGATTCTTTTTAGCTATTTTATAGGGCGTGTAGTTATATTAGGTTTTCTTAATCCCTTTTCCATAGCTTTTTTATGTGCTGTTATTGTAAGTAATTCTTATACATTAATGGTTTCCATCAGTTTGTTATTGGGTGTTTTTAGCAATAAAAACCCTGAACTATTTCTTTGGCATTTTCTAACCATTGGAATACTTTACTTCTTTTCTATAATTTTGAGAAAATCGAGAATAAATAAAAGACTCATATTTAGCATAGTTGGCGCGTTTACTAGTTTTGTTGCAGGCTTTTTCATTTTCTATTTAAAAAACTATTACCTATATGACATATTGATGCTGATCATGGAGGCCATAATGATTTGTGCTTTAAGCAATATCTACGAAAAAGGCTTACCATTGTTTACTGACTTTAAAAGAAGAAGAGTTATATCCTTAGAAGAGATGATATCTATCGCAATACTATTTTCCTCTTTATTTTTGAGTACTCCTCTTACATTTGCAGGCTTATCTATTAAAAACATTATTTCCATATTTTTAATTTTTATTTTTTCATTCAGAGGAAATGCAGGTGCTGGGGCGTTATCAGGTACGACTTTTGGCATATTACAGTCCTTATCGGGAGAAATATACTCATCAGCAATTGGGGTATATAGCTTATGTGGTTTGCTAAGCGGTGCTTTAAAAAAGTATGGAAGAGCAATGATGATAATCGCTTTTATTACCGGGAATGCTATTATGACCTTTTATATAAATGGATCCACAGAAGTCCTAATTAGATTTAATGAAATTATATTAGCAGCTTTTTTATTTTTAATCATTCCGGAAAAAACTTTAAATAAAATTATTCAAGTTAATGTGCTCAGTAACTCTAAAATGAAAATAAATGAAGACCTGAGAATAAAAAATTATACGGCAGATAAACTTAATCAAGTTTCAGATGTATTTAAAGAATTATCCACATCTATAAACATGGGCCTTAATGATAAAAATTATTTTTCCCACTTAGACGCCGCCGATATAATAGATAAGACCGTAAAAGATATATGTTATACTTGTGGTCTTTATAATAACTGTTGGAAGAAGGATTTCTATAGAACATATCAAAGATTTTTTGAATTATTATCCATAATCGAATCAGGGGAGCTTTTCAAATACAAGGAAGGTAAAGCTCTTAAAGATGCTTGTGCATTTCCGGACAAAGTTTGGAATGGTCTTAGATGCAATTTTAATATTTATAAATCAAATCATTTGTGGAAAAAAAGAATAAATGAAGGAAGAACAGCCTACGGGCAGCAGATGTTGGAAACATCAAAGTTAATTGATGAGCTTGCCGAAACAATAAAAACTAATACGGAATTCGATAACGATATAGAGTCCTTGTTGATCGCAGCTTTAGATGGCTTAGGCATTTACATAGAAGAAGCGTTTGTAATGAATAATAAAAATAGCATGGAAATAGATATAAAATGTAAATCTTGTGGAGGAAAAAGAAAATGTGTAAATATAATTTTACCGGAAATTAAGAAGTTAACAGGGAAAGATTTTGTCAAAGTTGATTCCATATGCAGATGGGCAAATCTGCCCTATTGTTCTTTAAAACTAAAAGAAGTGTACAAGTATTCCATTATTACGGGTTTTGCAAAAAAACAGAATCCCAACTATGATGTTTCGGGGGATAATTTCTCTTTTGTTCGGACTGAGAAGGAAAAATTTTTTATGATACTAAGTGATGGCATGGGCTGTGGCTATAAAGCAGCTATAGAAAGCAGCATAGCAGTGAATTTGTTGGAAAAATTCCTATATGCTGGCTATGAACAGAACGCAGCTTTAGAAGCTATAAATTCCTTTTTACTAATTAAGTCCAGTGATGAAAATTATGCTACTATGGATATAAGTATTATAAACCAGTACACCGGGGAAGTTGAATTTTTAAAGGCGGGGGCTGTTTCTACTTTTATTAAAGAAAAAAATAGAGTAGGCATAATAAAAAACAGTTCATTACCTGCGGGAATACTTAATAATATTGATATTGAAATTAGCAAAAAAAAGTTAGGAAATGGGGATTTTGTTATTATGCTAACAGACGGTGCATTAGATGCAAACAAAAATGAGCTAGATAAGGAAGGGTGGCTGGCAGATATAATTGAGAGCATTAATACGGGAAACCCACAAAAGCTGGCGGATTTTATATTGCAAAGCTGCCTTGAAAAGTCACAAGGTATAGCGGAGGATGATATAACTGTATTAGTAGCGAAGCTATGGGAGCCAAGATAGCTGAATCTGCCATATTTTATTCTAAAATAGCGCATACATAATATAAAGCGATTTCTTACATTACGCTAACAGACTCTGAGCCCCTTCACAACGCAATCTTTGTCAAATATTAATAATTTTTTAAAATATAAGATCGTACAATATCTGAACAATTACACTAGTGAAACTATTTTTCTTTTTTGTATAAGATACTCTAGAAGATTTTGCTTATATATGGTAACATAATTTAAAGTTATCTTGCAATAATCCTAACTAAGTGATGCTTGCCCATCTCCTAGCAACGGAAAAAAATTATAAAATTTGGCTAAGCTTGAACTGTAAGCTAAGAGGTAGATAAGTACTTTTTAATAATAAAGTTTAATATTTTAGAGGTTGTTGATGAGGGATTTAAAAATAAAAGTTTTAGAAACGATTAGCAAATATAAGATGATAAAACCCGGTGATAAAATAGTAGCGGGCATTTCCGGGGGTCCAGATTCTATGTGCATGCTACATTTACTTGATAGATTAAAAAAGGATTTTAATCTATCAATTTTTGCTGCCCACCTAAACCATCAATTTCGCGGTAGGGAAGCTGATAAGGACGCTTATTATGTAAAGGATATTTGCAATAAGTGGGGAATTCCTTCATTTATTAAAGTTTTTGATGTAGCTGCTTATGCAAAAGATATAGGCGTATCCGATGAAGAAGCTGGTAGAAATATAAGATATCAGCTTTATGATGATGTTGCAAGAAAGGTAGGAGCAAATAAAATTGCTGTGGCACATAATCTTAATGACAATGTAGAGACAGTTTTTATGAATATAATCCGGGGAAGTGGCATAGATGGCTTAAAAGGAATAGAAGCCGTTAGGGATAATATAATCAGACCTTTAATAAATATTGATAGAGCTGACATAGAGAAATATTGTAAAGAAGAGGGGATAGTGCCAAGAATAGACAAGACAAATTTAGAACCTATTTACGGCAGGAATAAAATAAGACTTGAATTGTTGCCGTATATAGAAAACAATTTTAATAGCAATATAATAAATACAATTTCTAGGTTTTCAGATATTGTTTCCGCTGAAAATGAATATATTGCTTTAAAGTCCCAAAAAGCATTTAAAACACTTGCAAGAAGCTTTAAAAATCAAGTAAAATATAGTATTATTAAATTGGATAAACTACACCCTGCACTAAAGAGACGTATTATAAGAATAGGCATAGAAAAGCTCTTAGGAAGTTTAAAATCCATTGAATTTAAACATATTGAAGAAATTATTTCTCTCACAAAATGCAAAACAGGTGCGGCTGTAATGTTACCCAATAACATAATTGCTTATGTATCCTATGAAAACCTTATATTGAGATATGGTAAAGTGAATACATCAAAAAGATATTGTCATTGCTTGGAAGATAATACAAGTGATTTTATACCAGCTATAGATATGGAGATACATGTAAGGAAAATAAATACTAAAGATTTTAAGGGATTCAGCCATTGTACGCATGAGGCATATATTGATAAAGATAAGATTAAGGGTAGTTTAGTTATTAGAAATAGAGTTGCTGGTGATGTATTTTCTCCTATAGGTTTAAAAGGCAGCAAAAAGCTTAAAGAATATTTTATAGATGAAAAGATTCCAAGGGAAGAAAGGGATCTAATGCCGCTTATCGCAGATGAAAGAGAAATTATATGGGTTATAGGCAAAAGAATAAGTGAAAATTATAAAATTACCCCTAATACAAAAAACATAATACACATAAGAGTTTTAAGGAGGCAAACTAATGAAGAATGACATACTGGAGATACTTATTAAAGAAGATGAATTAAAGGGAAAGATTAAAGAATTAGGAAAAAAGATTAGCAAGGATTATAAAGGTAAAGATTTATTGTTGGTAGGTGTACTAAAAGGGTGTGTTTTGTTTTTATCTGATTTGGCTAGAGAAATAGACTTGCCTCTTGAAATGGATTTTATGGTTGTTTCAAGTTATGGTACATCAACAAAATCATCCGGTGTTGTTAGAATAGTTAAAGATTTAGAAAAGGATATTACAGGTAAGGATGTATTGATAATAGAAGATATTGTGGACACTGGGCTTACTTTAGATTACTTGGTAGATTATTTATTATCTAGAAATGCAAATAGTGTCAAAGTATGCACTCTACTTGAAAAACCTGAAAGAAGGATTGCAAAAGTAAAGATGGATTATATTGGTTTTCATATACCTGATGAGTTCGTTGTGGGCTATGGCTTGGATTATAACGAGATTTATAGAAACTTACCTTATGTTTGTGTCTTAAAGCCCGAAGCATATTCAAACTAGATTGTTTTTCATAATATTGTATTTTATAAATCTCTATGATACAATAATTCTGTTATTCTATTGTTCTGCTACTTTTAAGGAGGGTAATTATTGAAGAAGTTTTTAAAAGGTATAAGTTTATATATACTTATTTTTATTGTAATAATTTTCTTTGCACAAATATTTAATAGTACTGGTGAAAGTAAGACCAAATTAACTTATACACAGTTTATTTCTGAGGTGGAGAATAAGAAAATAAAAGAAGTCCATGTTTCCGATTTTGGCGGCACTTCGGTAATAACGGGCAAGCTTAGTGATGGCAGAAAATTTGAAGTTACTGTACCAAGCGGGCAATTTAACGAACTGGCGCAGGATTATGCTGAAAGAGGTTTAATAAATATAAATTACGATAAACCGCAGCAAACTTCTGTGTGGCTTTCAATATTACCATCTGCAGCATTAATTGTTTTGGTAATTGTTTTTTTCTTTATTTTTAGTCAACAAACCCAAGGCGGAGGTAGCAGGGTAATGTCTTTCGGTAAAAGTAGAGCTAAGTTGGTTACTCCTGATAAAAAGAAAGTTACCTTTGCAGATGTGGCTGGAGCCGATGAGGAAAAAGAAGAATTAGGAGAAATTGTGGATTTTCTTAAGCAGCCAAGGAGATTTGTTGAACTCGGTGCTAGGATACCAAAAGGTGTATTGCTGGTGGGTCCTCCAGGCACTGGAAAGACTTATTTAGCCAAAGCCGTTGCCGGTGAAGCTGATGTTCCCTTTTTTAGTATAAGCGGATCAGATTTTGTAGAAATGTTTGTTGGTGTTGGTGCTTCAAGAGTTAGAGATTTATTTGAACAAGCAAAACGTAATTCTCCTTGTATAATATTTATAGATGAAATAGATGCAGTTGGTCGGCATAGGGGTGCAGGTTTGGGAGGAGGCCATGATGAAAGAGAGCAGACTCTTAATCAGCTCCTTGTTGAGATGGATGGTTTTAATATTAATGAGGGTATTATTATAGTAGCTGCTACAAACAGACCCGATATCTTGGACCCTGCTTTATTGAGACCGGGAAGATTTGATAGACAGATAACTGTTGGAATACCTGATGTAAGAGCAAGGGAAGAGATATTAAAAATACATTCCAGAAACAAGCCTTTGGAAGATGATATAAGTTTAGAGGTTTTGGCAAAAAGTACACCGGGCTTTACTCCGGCAGACCTGGAGAATTTGATGAATGAAGCTGCTATATTAACTGCAAGAAGACAGAAGAAAAGAATTGGAATGAAAGAACTGGAAGAGGCTACTTTAAGAGTTATTGCAGGGCCGGAAAAGAAAAGCAAGGTTATTTCTGAACAAGATAGAAAGCTAACTGCCTATCATGAAGCAGGCCATGCGGTAGTTCAAAAATTTATACCTAATTCGGATCCCGTTCACCAAGTATCAATTATACCAAGAGGAAGGGCTGGCGGCTATACTTTGTCCTTGCCCAAGGATGATAAATATTATATATCCAAATTAGAGCTAGAGGATAAAATAGTCATGCTTCTTGGTGGTCGTGTTGCTGAAAAGATGGTGCTGGATGACATAAGCACTGGGGCCAAGAATGATTTGGAAAGAGCCACTGCCATTGCACGGAAAATGGTAACAGAATATGGTATGAGCGATGCCTTGGGTCCTATGACTTTTGGAGCCGATCACGATGAGGTATTTATCGGTAAGGATTTTGCAAGAGGAAGAAATTATAGTGAGGAAGTAGCTGCTTTAATAGACAAGGAGATTTTTGGTATAATAGAAGAAGCCTATAAGAAAGCAGAAAATATTTTGCGAGAAAACTTAAATAAATTACATGATGTGGCTAATGCTCTTCTCGAAAGAGAAAAGCTGGATAGATATGAATTTGAAGAGATATTTGCAAATGCATAAAGCACAGTTAGGATCGGAGGGTAAGTGATGAAAACAGATATACAGATAGCCCAAGAGGCAAATATAAAACCTATAGAAGAAATTGCTGAATCTATGGGAATTCAAAAAAAGGAACTAGAGTTATATGGCAACTACAAAGCAAAGATTAACTTTGATATATGGGATAGGTTAAAGGATGCTGAAGACGGCAAATTAATTTTAGTTTCTGCAATTACTCCTACACCCGCAGGGGAAGGAAAGTCTACTACTGCAGTTGGACTTGGCCAGGCTATGGCAAAATTAGATAAAAATGCGGTTATTGCTTTAAGAGAACCGTCTTTAGGTCCCGTATTTGGGATTAAAGGTGGTGCAGCTGGCGGTGGTTATGCTCAAGTTATACCTATGGAGGATATAAACTTACATTTTACCGGTGATATGCATGCCATCACAACTGCAAATAATCTTTTATCTGCTGCCATAGATAATCATATCATGCAAGGAAATAGCCTAGCTATTGACTCCCGCCAAGTAGTCTGGAAAAGAGTTATGGATATGAATGATAGGGCCTTAAGGGATGTAGTGGTTGGACTAGGTGGCAGGGTCAATGGATTTTTAAGGCAAGATGGATTTATGATTACCGTTGCTTCCGAAATTATGGCTATACTTTGTTTGGCTCAAGACATTACAGATTTAAAAGAAAGACTGGCAAATATTATTGTTGCTTATAATTTTGAAAATAAGCCAATAAAGGCGAAGGATTTGAATGTGCATGGCGCCATGGCATTGCTGCTAAAAGATGCGATTAAACCCAATTTGGTTCAAACTTTGGAGAATACACCTGCCTTTATACATGGCGGTCCCTTTGCGAATATAGCCCATGGATGCAATAGCATAGTGGCGAGCAAAATGGGCTTGAAACTTTCTGATTATTTGATAACGGAGGCAGGATTCGGCGCAGATTTGGGTGCAGAAAAATTCTTTAACATCAAGTGTAGGTATGGCGGTATTAAACCATCAGCTGTGGTGTTAGTTGCGACTATTAGAGCTCTTAAAATGCATGGTGGAATAAAAAAAGCCAATTTGGGTGAAGAAAATGTTCCTGCACTGGAAAAAGGTTTTGAAAACTTAAAAAAACATATTGAAAACATAAAAAAATTCGGAATACCCTCAGTCGTTGCAGTAAATAAATTTATTACGGATACGGATGCTGAAATTTCGAAGCTTACTGAACTTTGTAGATTGGAAGGCGTTGAGGCGTCAATATGTGAAGTTTGGGAAAAAGGTGGAGAAGGCGGGCTTGATCTAGCACAAAAAGTTATTGATGCTTGCGAAAAAGAAAGTGAATTTAAATTCTTATATGATGTTGACGAAAGCATAAAGGATAAAATTGAAAAGATTGCCAAAGAGATATACGGAGCAAATGGTGTTATATATAGTGGTAAAGCCGATAAGGAAATCCAAAGGCTGGAGGAATATGGTCTTGATAAATATCCCATATGTATGGCAAAGACTCAATACTCCCTATCGGATAATCCTGAATTGCTAGCTAGGCCAGAGGGATTTGAAATAAATGTTAAAGAAGTTCGAGTATCCGCCGGTGCAGGCTTTATTGTAGTATTAACTGGAGATATTATGATAATGCCAGGATTACCAAAAGTGCCAGCAGCGGAGAAAATAGATATAAATGAAAAAGGTGTAATAACCGGTTTGTTTTAAATTACTTTAAAAATAATATTAAATATTTCTGCTAGAATTATATGAATGGCATATAGGCTAAGGATTTTTAAACTTTAAATCCTTAGCCTTTAATTTAGTAATTATAGAAAAAATTATATTAATCTGATTAGAATAAATAATTATATCAGTTTATTAGACAAGGTGTGGATAATAACATTTATTTTTGTTAAAAAATAAACTAATAATTCATGTGTTAAATTTTTATGAAATATGATATTATATAAAAGAAGGAAATCTTGCAAAAATAACAAACGAATGAAAGATATCATTCAAATATTTCAATAAGACGTACAAAAAAAGTTGAAGTAAGTTTACGCAATAATAGTGCTATAATGTAAGTGTTTATAATAAAAACTAAAAATGTTTAGTTAAGGGAGGCATAGCATGTATAGTGAAGAAAAGCTCAATGCTATTAGAGCGAAAAAAGATAATTGGAAAAAGACCCAAATTGAAAAGACTTTAGCTAAAAGACCGGAGAGAAAGGAAAAATTTATTAACGGTTCCGGGATTGAAATTAAAAGATTATATGACCCGGAAGATATAACAGAAATAGATTACAATGAAAGCCTTTCTTACCCGGGGGAATATCCGTATACCAGAGGTGTGCAGCCTACTATGTATAGGGGTAAATTATGGACAATGAGGCAGTACGCAGGCTTTGCAACTGCCGAGGAGTCAAATAAAAGGTATAAGTATTTACTTAATCAAGGACAAACAGGTTTAAGCGTTGCTTTTGATCTACCTACACAAATTGGATACGATTCCAATCACCCTCTATCAGAAGGCGAAGTAGGAAAGGTAGGAGTCGCAATTGATTCATTAAAAGATATGGAAATATTATTTGATGATATACCTTTGGATAAGGTCAGCACGTCAATGACTATAAACGCACCGGCGGCAGTTCTTTTGGCAATGTATATTGTTGTTGCTGAAAAGCAAGGAGTAAGAGCGGATAAACTATCAGGTACAATACAAAACGATATACTAAAAGAGTATATTGCCAGAGGCACATATATTTTTCCGACAGAAGCTTCTATGAGACTTATTACAAATATATTTGAATATTGCTCTTTAAATGTACCTAAATGGAATACTATCTCTATTAGCGGCTATCATATCAGGGAGGCCGGTTCTACTGCAGTCCAAGAAGTTGCCTTTACCCTTGCCGATGGAATTGCATACGTAGATGCTGCTATTAAAGCCGGCCTAGATATAGATGAATTCGCTCCCAGACTGTCATTCTTCTTTAATTCTCATAATGATTTATTGGAAGAAGTAGCAAAATTCAGGGCTGCGAGAAGACTTTGGGCTAAGATTATGAAAGATAGATTTGCTGCAAAGAATCCAAGATCCTTAATGCTTAGATTTCATACTCAGACCGGCGGTTCTACCCTTACTGCACAACAACCTGATAATAATGTGGTAAGAGTGGCAGTACAGACATTGGCTGCTGTATTGGGAGGCACTCAATCACTTCATACCAATTCAAGGGATGAAGCATTGGCTCTTCCTTCGGAAGATTCTGTAAGAATTGCATTAAGAACTCAGCAAATAGTTGCTTATGAAAGTGGGGTTACGGAAACTGTGGATCCGTTGGCCGGCTCCTATTACATCGAAAGCTTAACAACAGAAATTGAAAATAAAGCTGCGGAGTATATTAAAAAAATAGATGATTTAGGTGGGGCAGCCAAAGCCATAGAAAATGGATTTATACAAAAAGAGATACAGGAATCCGCCTATAAATATCAAAAGGAAATCGAAAAAGGTGAAAGAATAGTAGTTGGCATGAACAAGTTTGAGATAGAGGAATCTACACCTAAAGGACTTTTAAGAGTTGATCCTGCAGTTGGAGAAATGCAAAAAGAAAAATTGGACAATTTAAAGGCAGAAAGAGATAATGATAAAGTTGTCAATGATTTGAAAGCCCTTAAAAAGGCTGCTTCTGGAGAGGAAAATCTAATGCCTTATATTATCGAAGCAGTGAGAGCTTATGCTACATTAGGTGAGATTTGTGATGTACTGAGAGAAGTTTTTGGTGAATATCAGCAATCCGTTATTCTTTAAGGAGGGGAAAAAATGAATAGGCCAATTAGAGTTTTGGTGGCAAAGCCCGGTCTTGATGGGCATGATAGAGGCGCGAAAGTTGTGGCCCGAGCATTAAGAGATGCAGGAATGGAAGTTATTTATACGGGACTTAGGCAAACGCCGGAACAAATATCAGAAGCAGCAATACAAGAAGATGTTGATTGTGTTGCTCTCAGCATACTTTCCGGAGCCCATAACCACTTGTTTCCGAAGATTGTTAATCTTTTAAAAGAAAAAGGAGGAGATGATATTCTGGTGGTAGGTGGAGGCGTAATTCCTGAAGAGGATATACCCGAGCTAAAAGAAGCTGGAATTGCAGGAATATTTACCCCAGGTACTCCAACAGGCATAACAATTGATTTTATAAAACAAAACATAAAAAGAGCCTAAAGGAGGTGGAATGCATTGGATATTAAGACAGGCTTGTTAAAGGGAGAGAAAAGAGCAGCCGCACGTTTAATAACTCTCTTAGAAAGTGAAAATGAAGTGGGGATTGGTTTATTAAAGGAATTTTATCATTTAACAGGCAGGTCAAGGATTATAGGTATAACAGGTCCACCCGGAGCAGGGAAAAGCACTGTAACTGATAAATTAGCCAAGTATATCAGAAAAAACGGGAGAAAAGTTGCTATTATCGCCGTAGATCCTACTAGCCCCTTTAGCGGAGGAGCTATTTTAGGCGATAGAATACGAATGTCGGATTTAAACACCGACGAAGGGGTTTTTATCAGAAGTATGGGCACTAGAGGTACATTAGGTGGTTTGTCTAAAGCGGTTAATGGAGCGACAAAAGTTATGGATATAATGGGTTATGACTATATCTTTATTGAAACTGTCGGAGTTGGACAATCGGAAATAGATATTGTAAAAGTAGCTGATACAGTAGTTATGGTTATGGTGCCGGGTTTAGGTGATGATATACAGGCAATAAAAGCCGGAATTATGGAAATAGGAGATGTATTTGCAGTAAATAAGTCTGACAGGGAAGGTGCGGACAGGACTGTTACAGAAATAGAGATGATGTTGGATTTAAACGGAGCTAGTGAGTACAGACCCCCTGTTAAAAATATTATTGCAAGGGATAATATAGGAATAGATGATCTATTTAACGATATTGAAAAGCATTATACATACATGAAAGAATCCGGAGGATTTATAAAAAGAAGAGAAAAAGCTATTGAAGAAGAAATGCTAAGTATAGTTAAAGATAATATAATGAGTAAAATAATTAGGCTGCAGGAAAACACGGATTACGTATCAACTTTAATAAAGGAAGTTTATAATAAATCTAAGGATACCTATTCCGCTGCATATGAACTTTTAAATATAATTTATAATAGGGAGGGGAGATTACATGGTAAGTAAGTTAGACCATATAGGTATTGCTGTAGATAACCTAGAAGAATCCATTAAATTCTACGAAGAAACCCTTGGTTTAAAGCTACAGGGAATAGAAACCGTTGAAGAACAGAAAGTTAAGGTAGCTTTTTTGCCTGTCGGCGATACGGAGATAGAGTTATTGGAGGCAACATCGTCGGACAGCCCTATTGCAAAATTTATAGAGAAAAAGGGGCAGGGAGTGCAGCACCTGGCTTTTAGAGTAGAAAACATAGAAAAGGCATTAGAGGAAGCAAAGGAAAAAGGTATTAGGCTTATAGATGAAAAACCAAGATACGGTGCCGGTGGGGCAAAAATTGCTTTTTTACACCCCAAAAGCACAAATGGTGTATTAGTAGAGTTATGTGAAAGGAAAGGATAGGGAGTGGTAATATGGCAACAGAAAAAATTAAAGAACTTCAGGATTTAAGAGAAAGCATTCACCAAGGCGGTGGAGAAAAAAGAATTAAAAACCAGCATGAAAAAGGTAAAATGACAGCACGGGAAAGGCTAGCCTTACTTTTTGATGAAAATAGTTTTATTGAAATTGATGCTTTTGTAAAACATCGTTGTAATGAATTGGGTATGCAAGACGTTGAAGCTCCCGGAGAAGGAGTAGTCACTGGGTATGGAACCGTAGACGGAAAATTAGTTTACGCTTTTGCTCAGGATTTTACTGTTATTGGTGGATCACTAGGGGAAATGCACGCTAAAAAGATTTGTAAAGTTATGGATATGGCACTTAAAATGGGAGCACCCTTAGTAGGCATTAATGATTCAGGCGGTGCAAGAATACAGGAAGGTGTAGATGCACTTTCTGGTTACGGAAATATTTTCTATAGAAACACCATAGCATCAGGTGTAATCCCTCAAATCTCTGTAATAATGGGACCTTGTGCTGGTGGGGCTGTCTATTCTCCTGCACTCACAGATTTTGTTTTTATGGTAGATAAGACTAGCCAAATGTTTATCACAGGACCTCAGGTCATAAAAGCTGTTACAGGTGAAGATGTAACTTTTGAAGAGCTAGGCGGCGCTTTGACTCATAATCAAATAAGCGGAGTTGCTCATTTTATAAATGATAGTGAGGAAGAATGTATAGCCGAGATAAAAAGATTACTTAGTTTCTTACCTTCCAATAACTTGGAGGGGGTACCAATCTTTGGATGTGATGACGATTTAAACAGAATTGAAGATATGTTGAATGAAATTATTCCCGACAACCCCAACAGAGCTTATGATATGAAGGATGTTATCAGGGCAGTTGCGGACAACGGTGATTTTATGGAAGTTCAGCTCTATTATGCGATGAATATCATAACTGGCTTTATCAGGCTTAATGGAAAAAGTATAGGTGTAATTGCCAATCAACCTAAAGTTTTAGCAGGATGCCTTGATATAAATGCTTCCGACAAAGGTGGTAGATTTATAAGAACCTGTGATGCTTTTAATATTCCAGTTTTAACATTAGTTGATGTTCCCGGATTTTTACCAGGAAAAAATCAAGAACATGGCGGGATAATAAGACATGGTGCAAAGATGCTTTATGCTTATAGTGAAGCTACAGTTCCAAAAGTAACACTTATTGTTAGAAAATCCTATGGCGGTGCATACCTAGCTATGTGCAGTAAAGATATGGGAGCAGATCAGGTATATGCTTGGCCATCAGCGGAAATTGCAGTAATGGGACCTGATGGAGCTGCCAATATAATATTTAAGAGAGAAATAGAATCAGCAGAGGACCCGATTGCAACTAGAAATGAAAAGATACAAGAATATAAAGATAAGTTCGCAAATCCATATGTAGCAGCAGAAAGAGGATATGTAGATGATGTAATAGAACCAGCATTAACCAGACAAAGATTGATTTCAGCTTTTGATATGTTGGAAAGCAAGCGGGAAACTAGGCCGGTAAAAAAACACGGTAATTTACCCGTATAAAAAGGGGTGTAATATATGAGTGGAACAGAACAATTTATTTATGGATTGATAGTAACTTTAATTGGGATGGGAATAGTCTTTATAGTGCTTATATTTTTAGTGTATTTGTTGGAAGGTATAAGAATATTTGCTAATAGGGATAGGGTTAAAAAAGAAGAAAAACCCTTAGAAACTATAGAAGTATCGGAAATTGAAGAAGTAGTTGATAAAATAGATGAAAATGAAATAGTTGCTGTAATAAGTGCAGCAATAGCGCAGGTTATGGGTAGTCGAAGTAATTTAGTTATTAAATCAATAATAAGAACAAATGACCAATTACCGGTATGGGCAAAAGCCGGAAGACAGGATCAAATGCTCAATAGATTATAGGAGGTAATAAAATGAGAAAATTTATAATAAATGTTAATGGAAATAGCTATGAAGTAGAAGTTGAGGAAATAAAAGATGGTGCAGTGGTATCAGCTCCGGCACCTGCAGCAGCGTCTGCAGCACCGGCAGCAGCGTCTGCAACACCGGCAGCGCCGAAAGCAGCGGCACCGGCAGCAGCTCCTGCAGCAGGTAGTGTAAGTGTAAATGCACCAATGCCGGGAACTATTTTGGCTATTAACGTAAAAGCCGGTGATGCAGTAAAAAAAGGCCAAGTATTATGTGTTCTTGAAGCTATGAAGATGGAAAATGATATAACGGCAACGACAGATGGAAAAGTAGCTTCAGTATCAATTAATGTAGGTGATTCTGTAAACACAGGACAAATTTTAGTTTCACTTGAATAAGAAGTGTACAAAGCGTGATTGGAGGAATATAAATGTCGATAACTGAAGCTTTGTGGGAATTTTTTCTTACTATGGGTTTTGCATCGATCACATGGCAGCAAGCTGTTATGCTGATTGTATCCTGTGTTCTGATATACCTTGCTTTGGTAAAGGGTTTCGAACCGTTATTATTATTACCTATTGCTTTTGGTATGCTTTTGGCAAATTTACCTTTAGGAGGATTAATGGATGGGCCCACTTATAAAGCTATAATAGACCCAGAAACAGGTATAGCCATTCGTGAAATGGTGGATCCTGGAGGACTTCTTTATTGGTTATATAGGGGTGTAAAACTAGGTATATATCCACCTCTAATATTTATGGGTGTAGGAGCCATGACGGATTTTGGACCCCTTATTGCAAATCCAAAAAGTTTACTTTTAGGAGCTGCAGCCCAATTTGGTATTTTTACCACTTTTATAGGTGCACTTTTACTAGATTTTATTCCGGGAATTTCTTTTAACTTGGCGGAAGCCGGTTCAATTGGAATAATTGGCGGTGCTGATGGGCCTACAGCCATATACTTAGCATCGAAACTAGCTCCCCATCTATTAGGGCCCATTGCAGTAGCAGCTTATTCATATATGGCATTGGTACCCTTGATTCAACCACCAATTATGAAAGCTCTTACTACAAAGGAAGAAAGAGAAATAGTTATGGAACAGCTAAGGCCTGTATCAAAGATGGAAAGAATAATTTTCCCTATTCTAGTAACTATAGTGGTATCATTAATATTACCTGCAGCAGCCCCATTAGTAGGCATGCTTATGTTTGGTAATCTCCTTAGGGAAGCCGTAACAATGCAAAGCACTTTAAATAGATTGCTAAAGACTGCCGAGGGAGAGCTTATGAATATAGTAGTTATATTCTTAGGTCTGACTGTAGGTGCTACAGCCAATGGAGAACTGTTCTTATCTCCCAGAACACTGGCTATAGTTGCATTAGGATTGGCAGCATTTTCAGTAGGTACGGCAGCGGGAGTTATATTTGGCAAGATAATGAATAAGACTTCCGGAGGAAAAGTGAATCCTCTTATCGGTTCAGCAGGTGTATCTGCAGTTCCTATGGCAGCCAGAGTATCGCAGAAGGTAGGACAGGAAGCCAATCCGGCTAACTTTTTACTTATGCATGCTATGGGGCCGAATGTTGCCGGAGTTATAGGTTCAGCTGTAGCAGCAGGCGTGCTTCTATCAATGCTTGGATAAATATTATTTAAAACTTATAAAAGTGAGGGTGGTCTTTGACCTCCCTCACTTTTTATGCCTTGAATATTAACAGATTAATTATATAATAAAAGTATAAAGGTAAAAAGGAGAATAATATTGAAAGATATTGTCTTAGAAGAGTTAAGAAAAAATAAAAATAAATATATATCCGGCGAAAACTTAAGCATAGGATTAGGTGTTTCACGTACATCCGTTTGGAAGCATATAAAAAAACTCAAAGATGAAGGCTATAAAATAGAGTCCTCTACCAAAAAAGGATATAGACTTACTGAAACTCCGGATGCTTTATATCCTTCAGAAATAAAAAGACTTATTAATACAAAAAACATCGGTAAAAAGCTAATATTTTTGGACACCATAGATTCAACAAATAATTATGGAAAAAAAATTAGCGGAAAGGGTTTTGCTGAAGGAACGGTAATAATAGCTGAGGAACAAACAACAGGCAGAGGCAGACTAGGGCGGGAATGGTTATCTCCAAAAGGGAAAGGCATCTATTTATCTATAATGCTAAAACCAGATATTAGGCCTGAACAAGCTTCTCAAATAACAATAATATCAGCTTATGCAGTTGCAAAGACTATAAGGGAATTACTGCAATTGGATGCGTTAATAAAATGGCCTAATGATATAGTGATTAATGGACGTAAGGTATGCGGGATACTAACGGAAATGGGAGCCGAAATTGATATAGTAAATTATCTAATAGTAGGAATAGGGGTAAATGCTAACATAGAAGAAAAACAATTATCAGACTATGATTTAAATACTGCCACATCTCTAAGAATTGAATTGGGAGAAAGAATAGATAGAAAGGCTTTACTTTCTCAAATACTAACAAATTTTGAAAAGCTATATTTAAATTTTATTAATAAACCTGATATTTCAGGTATTATAGATAAGTATAAAAGAATTAGCGCAACTATAGGAAAAGAAGTAAGGCTTATTTCCAATAAAAATGAAATATATGGTGAAGCTATTGATATAAATGCGTTGGGGCAGTTAGTAGTAAAAACGGATATTGGGGAAATAAAAGAAATAATATCAGGTGAGGTATCTGTAAGGGGAGTCTACGGTTATATATAATATTTAAGTAGATTATTATATTTGCTACGATTACGGAGTTGAATTAGAGCTTCTGGCAGTTAGCTGAAGTTATACGGATTAAAACAGATACATGTGATTAAATAGATGTAAGAATTAAAAACTAAGAGCAAAATTTTAAAAATTCATTCGTGCTAATCTGTATAAAAATCCGTGTTAATCCGTGGTTAACGTTTTTCCCACACTTTGCTAACAGACTTCAAGTCTCTGAACGATAACCATAAGGATTCAAAAAATTGTGAAAATACCAAAAAATCTTGTATTTAATTATAAATGGTGATAAAATTATTTTGGCCGATATCTAAATGAATCGGACTATCAAAAATAAGCGATAATTTTATCGTCCGGTATCCTTTATGGAGTCGGAACGGAGGTGCAAAAATGTATAGTGAAAAAGTGAAGTCTTATAACTCAATTAGAAAAATGGCAGTTACAAGTATGTTGGCGGCAATTTCCATATTATTAGGAAGTACACCACTGGGTTTTATACCCATAGGACCTACAAAAGCAACTATAATGCATTTACCTGTGATAATTGGGGCAATTGTAGAAGGACCCATAGTTGGAATAGGAATAGGTTTGATATTTGGTATATTTAGCATGATACAAGCTTGGATGGCCCCGACTATAACATCCTTTGTATTTCTTAATCCCCTTGTTGCTGTTTTACCTAGAATGGTAATCGGCATTACTGCTTACTATACTTATAAGGCTACAAAAAAATCTTCTCTCTCTGCAGCAGTAGGAACACTAACTAATACTGCCGGAGTTTTAGGAATGATCTACTTAATCTATGGGGCTCGCTTCGCAGAAGCTTTGGGCCAGGAGAAATCTAGGGCAGCATCGTTAATTTTTGGCATAGGCGCTACTAATGGTATTCCAGAAATAATAGTAGCTGTGCTGGTAGTATCCGCTGTTATTACTGCATTAAAAAAAATGAAAAAGCTTTAAAACAGCCAGGCGAAATGCCTGGCTTATATTAATAAAAGGAGTGTAATAACCATGATTTTGGTTATAGACGTTGGAAATACGAATACGGTTATGGGCCTATATGATGATAAACTGCTTTTAGAATATTGGAGAATAAAAACTGATGCAAGAAAAACCTCCGATGAGTATGGCATGATGATTTATCACTTTTTTACTTTTTGCGGATACGATACTAAGAATGTTAATTCTATAGTAATATCTTCTGTAGTACCAACTATTATGTATACTTTGCAACATATGGTCAGAAAATACTTTGATAGTGAAGCTTTAGTTGTGGGTCCCGGCATAAAAACAGGGATTAACATAAAATATGATAACCCAAAAGAAGTAGGCGCAGATAGAATTGTCAATGCGATTGCTGCTTATGAACTATACGGTGGGCCTCTAGTAGTTGTTGATTTTGGTACAGCAACAACATTTTGTGCAATATCCGTAAGTGGGGAATATATAGGCGGAGCCATATCCCCGGGAATACAAATATCAATGGATGCCCTATTTCAAAAAACTGCAAAACTACCAAGGGTTGAGTTAATAAAACCTGAAAGCACAATATGCAAGAATACTGTAAAAAGTATGCAAGCAGGTATAATATATGGTTTCGTAGGCCAGGTTGATTATATTGTAAACCGTATGAAAAAAGAATTAGGGAGCAAAAATACAAAAGTAATAGCAACCGGTGGCTTTGCTCGTTTAATTGCATCGGAATCTGAAACAATAAATATTGTCAATGGCCTTTTAACCCTTGAGGGACTAAGGATTATCTATGAAAGAAATAAAGCTGAAAGGGAAACTACGGATTAAGATGGGTGAGGATACGGATTTACGTGGTGAAGCAGCTATAATATATAAGCTTCGGTTATAGCGGAGGTAATATGTATATAGGTAAGATCAAAATCGAAAATAATATTTTTTTGGCACCCATGGCAGGTATAACAGATATGGCTTTTAGATTGATTTGCAAAGAATTTGGATGTGGGCTTGTATATACTGAGATGATAAGTGCCAAAGGTATTTACTATAAGAACGAGAATACAACTAAGCTGATTAAAACAGATAAAAAAGAGAAGCCTATTGCAATGCAGATATTTGGTAAAGATCCCGATATAATGGCAGACTCTTCGGCTTGGCTTGAAAAACAGGGCGCAGATATTATTGATATAAACATGGGGTGTCCTACACCAAAGATTGTAAATAATGGCGATGGCTCTGCTCTTATGAGAAATCCTAAGCTGCTAGGAAATATTATTAAATCTGTTGTAAATGCAGTGAATATTCCCGTAACAGTAAAGATAAGAAAAGGATGGGATGATAATAGTATAAACGCCATAGAAATATCAAAAATAGCAGAGGAAAGCGGGGCTAAAGCAATAAGCATACATGGACGGACGAGGCAGCAATTCTATAGTGGTGAGGCCGATTGGGACATAGTAAAAAGAATAAAAGAAAAGCTAGCTATTCCTGTCATAGGTAATGGCGATATTTTTACACCAGAGGATGCAAAACGGTTCCTTGAGAAAACAAACTGCGATGGTATTATGATTGGCAGGGGAGCCAGGGGCAATCCTTGGATTTTTCAAAGAACCTTAGAATATATAAAGAAAAATGAGATATTACCAAATCCCTCAACAAAAGAAAGAATAAATATTATTATAAAACATATGGATAAAATGATTGAATTAAAAGGTGAGTATATAGGAATAAAGGAGATGAGAAAGCATATTATCTGGTACCTAAAGGGCTTACCGAATGTTAACAAAATCAAAAACCTAATATTCAAAGCAAGTAGAAAAGAGGAAATAAATAAATTATTAACGGATTATTTAAAGGGAGAAACTATCGAATTATAAAAAGCACATACTTTTAAAGGTAGAAAAAAATCAAAGAGAAGGGAATGGCAAAATGAAACCTATAACCTGACCAATAAAGGGATATTAAGGAAGATTAATAAATCCTTGACAATACTAAAATGCTATTTTATAATTAACAAATAACCAGATAAGCAAGCACTGAAAGGAAGGTTCTTTTCCAGTGCTTATTATGTTGAGATAGGATAAAAACCGGTAAAATATAAATTAAATATATATTTTTTAAAGGGGAGACGTAATATGTCATTTAATAGGGAAAATATATTAACTGTATCTGGATTGGCAAAATTGGAAAATGAGCTGGACATTTTAAGGACTAAAAAGAGAGCAGAAGTAGCTCAGAAAATAAAGCAGGCTTTAGCTTTTGGAGATATATCTGAAAACTCGGAGTATGATGAAGCGAAAAATGAGCAAGCTTTTATAGAAGGGCGAATAATTCAGCTTGAAAAAATACTGAAAACAGCAAAAGTGATAGATGACGAGGACATAGTGACGGATAAAGTAAGTATTGGAGCTAGGGTTCGACTCAAAGTTATGGATGAAGAATATGAAGATGAAGTAGAATATACATTGGTTGGTTCTGCAGAAGCAGATCCAATTAATATGAAAATATCTAATGAATCACCGGTAGGAAAAGCTATTTTAGGAAAAAAAGCAAACGATACAGTAGAGATACAAGTACCCGATGGCATAATAAAATACAAGATTTTACAAATCAATAAATAGGAGGAAAAAGAATGCCCAATGAAGAGTTAAATTTAAATGAAATACTTAGAGTGAGAAGAGAGAAACTAAAAAAACTAAAAGAAGCTGATAAAAATCCTTTTGATATTGTAAAATACGATGTCACACATCACAGTAATGAAATAAAAGAAAGCTTCGAAGATATGGAAGGTAAGTTTGTATCCGTGGCAGGAAGAATTATGTCTATAAGAGATATGGGCAGAGCGTCTTTTTTTGATGTGCAAGATAGATATGACAGGATTCAAGTATATGCAAAAACAAATGATTTAGGAGAAAAAGCATACGATGAGTTAAAAGACTATGATATTGGGGATATTGTTGGTGTTAAGGGTAAAGTTTTCAAGACCAAGATGGGGGAAATATCCATACATGCTGAAGAAGTTTATTTACTGACAAAATCCCTACAACCCTTACCTGAGAAATGGCATGGCTTAAAAGATGTTGACATAAGATACAGGCAGAGATATGTAGATCTAATAGTAAATGAAGGTGTTAGAGATACTTTCGAAAAAAGGACAAAGATAATTCAAGCAGTGAGAAAGTTTTTTGATGACAGGGAATTTCTTGAGGTAGACACTCCCGTCCTTGCTACTATAGCAAGTGGCGCGGCTGCAAGGCCTTTTAAGACTCATAGTAATGCTTTAGGTATTGACTTATATCTTAGGATTGCAACGGAGTTGTATTTAAAGCGGCTTATAGTCGGCGGCTTTGAAAGAGTATACGAAATGGGAAAAGACTTTAGAAATGAGGGTATTAGCATAAGGCATAACCCGGAATTTACCATGATCGAGTTGTATCAGGCATATGCTGATTATAATGATATGATGGATCATTGTGAGCAGTGCGTAGCTTATTGTGCTAAAGAGGTATTGGGAACTACTAAGATAGTTTATCAGGGAACTGAAATTGATTTAGCACCACCTTGGAATAAAATGACTATGATAGACGCGGTTAAAAAATACTCTGGAGTCGATTTTAGAGAAATAAAAGGTGATGAAGCAGCACGAAAAATAGCCCAAAAACTTGATGTTGTAAACGAATTAAAAAAAGACCTCATGTATTGTACTTGGGGGGATATACTAAATGCAGCCTTTGAAGTATACGTCGAGGAACATTTGATTCAACCCACATTTATCATAGATTACCCGGTAGAAATTTCACCTTTGACCAAGGCTAAAAAAGATGATCCGTCCATTACGGAAAGATTTGAAGCATTTATATATGGTAGGGAAATTGCAAATGCTTATTCGGAACTGAATGACCCTATAGTCCAAAAAGAAAGATTTTTACAACAACTTCAAGACAAAGAGTACGGCGATGATGAGGCATATGCTATGGATGAAGATTTTGTAAACTCTTTGGAAGTTGGAATGCCACCGACTGGAGGCATGGGAATTGGAATAGACAGGATTATAATGTTTTTAACTGATTCTTACTCCATACGCGATGTTATCTTATTCCCGACAATGAGACCTTTAGAATAAAAGCAATTATAGAATAAAAGCCCAGCTGTTAATTAATAGCTAGGCTTTTCTTATTTTATTTGCTGCTACGAAGCCATGAGATTGGCAAATATCAAATATTAATAATCTTAAAAAATGCAAAACTGTACAATGTTTGGACTGTAAGCGATAATACTAAATTAAAAAGGTTTTTGTAGTAAACTATGGATTTTTGTATAAATTAATAGTATAAATATAGAGGGAGTAATTCCGCCTAACTGGAGGTGAAGCATAAAAACGTAATTTTATAAAAGAAAAGGTCGCAGTTAGTCTCACAAAACTTTGATTAACAAAAGAAATGGAGGATTTTTGATGAATTTAGAAAACATGTTCAAGTTAAAAGAACATAATACTACTGTTAGAACGGAAGTAATTGCAGGTATTACAACCTTTATGACTATGGCTTACATAATTATAGTTAATCCAATAATCCTATTAGAGGCAGGAATGGATTTTGGTTCCGTACTTACTGCAACATGCTTGTCAGCCGGACTTACAACTATATTAATGGCACTATATGCTAACTATCCTTTTGCCTTGGCACCGGGTATGGGCTTAAACTCCTTTTTTGCTATTGTTGTAGTAGCAGGCATGGGTTATAGCTGGGAGTTGGCCCTAGCAGCAGTTTTTGTAGAGGGTATAATATTTATTATAATGTCTTTTCTTAAGATACGCGAGGCAATTATTGATTCCATTCCTACCAATCTAAAATACGCTGTCAGTGTTGGGATTGGACTATTTATAGCTTTTATAGGTTTTGCAAACGCAGGAATAGTAGAGGCTGGGGGAGCAATACTGCAATTAGGCGATATGAAGGACCCAAATGCTATATTAGCTATTGTTGGTCTTATAATTACAGGCGTTTTACTTTATAAGAAGGTAAAAGGAGCGTTGTTTATCGGTATCTTGCTTACTACCATTATAGGATTTTTTATGGGGGTAACAAAGCTACCTGAAGGGATCATAGAAATATCTTCCATGAAGCCTACTTTTTTAGCTGCTTTTAGCGTAGATTGGTCAGAACTATTTAGCTTAAATTTTATAATAGTTATATTTACTTTTTTATTTGTCGATATATTTGATACTGTAGGTACAGTTATAGGTGTAGCATCAAAAGCAGATATGTTAGATAAAGAAGGAAAACTACCAAAGGCAAGCCAAGTCCTACTAACAGATGCTATCGGCACAACAATTGGTGCATTATTTGGAACTAGTACTGTAACAACATATGTAGAAAGTGCTTCAGGTGTAGCAGAAGGCGGGAGAACGGGGCTAACTTCATTAACTACCGGGATTTTGTTTTTATTTGCCCTTTTATTTTCACCTATATTTTTAATAGTTCCCAGTGCAGCTACTGCACCGGCCTTAATCCTTGTAGGCCTATTTATGATGGAGCCTATTAAAAAAATAGATCTAGAAGATTTCACAGAAGCAATACCAGCATTTTTGACAATTATTATGATGCCCATAGCATATAGTATATCCGAAGGAATAGTTTTCGGAATGCTATCATATACGCTTTTAAAGGCCCTTACAGGCAAAGCAAAAGAAGTATCAATAGTTATGTATGTATTATCTTTGATTTTTATATTAAGATTTATTATATAGTTAAAAAGGCTAAACAATAAGAGACTACTGAAAACTATTTAAAACTTCAGTAGTCTCAAGTTTTTTATTAAAATACTGCCTACCTGAAAATTATCTGTTTTTTAGGGTTTCTTTTTCTATATCAACTATATACTTAGATGATGTAGGGCTAAGCGATTTCAAAAGCTTTTGCCTAGATTTTTGTCTTATGGCTTCTTTTGTATCACTTTTATTTTTTGCAAATTCTCTCCATGATAGTTTCTTTCTATTATAGTAAACATCAATATCACAAAGACGAGTTCCGTCATCAGTATGTTCAAGTCCCATCATAAGTGATTTTATATAAGCAGGCTCATAAAAAGTGAAGAACTTTAAACTATACACACCTACTGGCATTAATACAAAAGGATAATCCTTAGACCAGGCTTCACCAAGCACGATACCCAATTCCAGGTGTTCTATTGTATGCATAAGCCTTCTATAATGAAAAGGGTATGCGTTATAGATATCATATATTTTAATCTCTAGTTCATACCACTTTCTATTTAAGAGACCTTCATTTAGATACCTGAGTGCATTCATTTTAATATTCCTATAAAGGCTTTTTGCATTGTATTCAATTTGCAAGCATTTTTCATGAAAATCATCAAGTCCCAGATTGTTACTTAAAGCTTTGTCAGTAAAAGCAATTACACTACAATCTGAATCTAAATTATAAACAGTTTCTATCAAATCACTTACTCTTCCGTCATAGTCTTTAAGTATGGAATACATTATTTTATCGGTATCTCCAAATGTTCTAAAAATAAAAAGCCTTGGTGCGATCTTTACACTTTTTATTAGATTATAAGTTTTTTCATTTATTATTTGGCTAAGAATGAAATCTAAGTCCAAAGCAACTAAATATAAGGATGATTCATCACTTATGATAGATGGTTTTGAAATATCGTCTGTAAGATAAAGAGCAGTATAGTCTTCATTGGATTTAGCCGAAACAGTGTGGATATTAGACTTTAGTGCATTGAAATTTCTTAATAAGTATTCATCCATTTGTTGAAGGTCATAAGTTTCTATTATTAAGTACTTGGTGCTTTTTCTAACTAATGAAATCATAATAACTCTTTCCTTTCAATATTTATTTTTTAAAGACCGATTTTTCGCTTCATAAGCCTTGAATCATCAACTCCGCTTGGATAAGGAAGGTAATAAATTTTTTTTGTGTCTTTTGTAAGCACATTAATATTTTTAATCCCATTTAAGTAAACTCGATCTTTTACAATATCACTTTTAAGAGTAATATCATGTCCGAAAAAATTATAGTTTGAAGGACTTTTTATAATTTCATAAGGAAAATGACTAATAGTAGCTTTGCTATCAAATATATCAATAACTTTTATTCTCTCAACTATTATGCTCCTAGTAGAATATTTTTTTATTACTTCAATATTATCATGATTGCCAATAGTAATATATATTTTTTTTGCATTAGAGGATTCAAGTATGGATATAATCTTTTTTACATGGTAATCATATCTACTAAGAGAATTTTTATAGATTTCCAATTTGATGTCATCAACTAAATCACCAGTATGTATAATTATTTCTGGATTAATTTTTTTAATAATACTTATTAGAGTGCCAAAGAAGCAAATAGGGGTATCAGAAATATGAAGCAATTTTTTTTCCTTGTTATCTTTTAATGTGCTTGGTATATATACTCCACCTATTAAATTATAATACATCATCAATAGTTTATTCACAGAATGATCCTCTAATATTTATATTTAACACTATTATAGTATGATAAATTTTTGAATGCAAAACAATTAATAAAGTTTATTGGTATTTGGCATAGATTACATCGTTAGTTACAGTTCAGATGTTGCTGGACTTTATAACTTCTTCTTCGTGGCTTCGAATTTATTCGAAGTTCAAAGTTATGAGATGGGTAAATATCATGTCTAATTTGATAAAGATAGCTGTATCTGAACAGTAATATAGATTGCCTTGCGAGAGACCTCGACAAAAAAACTCCTTTACATAAGGCCATATTTATGCTATTATCTTAAATACACTCTCAAAAATTTCGTATGAAAAAAACTTTTTAAAAAAAATAAAAATTTGTATTGACAAGGCAAAAAAAATGTA
>CAYMVQ010000005.1:36837-91247 GCA_964394355.1 uncultured Clostridiaceae bacterium | reverse complement strand
TTTTCATAACGTTTTGTGCCTTGAGCGAAGCGAAAGGAATGGATATAATTATGAAAAAAGCAAATAGATTTCCATTAATCATAATAAGCATAATTTTATGTTTAAGTTTAATAGCAGCTTGCCAACCTAAAACTTTACCACAGGAAAACCATGTTGAAAGCGAAGTAAATAAAAATAATGGACAAGAAGATAAGATAGAAAATGCATTGGAGGACACTGAGGAGCCTCCAAAAGAAATAGAAGATATTGATAAAGGCGAAGAAAGCTCTCCTGATACTCCTGTATCATCGGAAACAGACAAAAAGACCAAAGAAGAGCCTACTGCAACCGAGGAAAGTGATGATTTTTTACTTCGGATTGAAGGTGCAGGTGTTGAAAACAGCATGGCCTTATCTCTTGATGAATTAAAGGCTATGAAGGAATTTCATTTTGAAGATGATTACTATTCCTTAAACAGCTATGGAACAAGAGAGCACTTTCATTTTAAAGGTATAAAGGTAAAAGCCTTGCTTGGCAAGGCGAAGCTTAAGGGAACAGCAAAAAAGGTAAAATTCGTAGCAACAGATGGCTATAGCCAAGAGCTTAGTGCTGAAGAAGCATTAAAGGAAGACTATATAGACGAAGACAATCCTGAAAAAAAATTCCCCGTTATAATAGCCTGGCATGAAAACGGTAAAGACTATGATATAAAGAAAGGTGCCCCCTTTCGTGTTGTAGTAGGGCAATTAGAGGTTGACGACATGAATAAACCAAAGTGGGTTTCGAATATTGCAAAAATAATAGTCGAATAGAGGTTGACTTATGAAAAAAAATAAAATATACATTATATTGCTTTTAGTAATTGCTCTTGGGGTATCAGGGGCCTTATGGCATGCGAATGATACTAGAAAGGAAATAGCCCTTATAAAAAAGATAATGCCTAATGCAGGAAGTGTAAAAGTTATTAAGGGTGCGCTAGATAATCCTATAATAAAAGAAAATTTTCCTGCGGTGGAAAAAGTATTTACTATTGATAATAAACCCTCGGCCTTTATTAGTTCATCAACGGGTTATGAGGGTATAATAAAAATGCTTATAGTTATAGATAATGAGAAAGAACAAGTAGCCGGAGTAGAGGTATTAGTTCAGGGCGATACTCCACTATATGCCGGTGGCATCGAGGAGCCCTGGTTTACTGACAGATTTAAGGGAGTAGGCCTGCTTGAATACTTTAATCGAGTAGTAATAGATCCAGAAAAGCCTACGGATATCGTTCAGGTCACTGGAGCCAGCCTTAGCAGCCAGGTAGCCATAGATAATGTAAATTCTGCCCTAGGTGCTTGGAACTATCTAGTAGCTAATAAAACCATGGATCCGGTAGACAACTTTATTTCCCAAGAAATGTGGCAAAAGGATGAAAACAGCTTTGAATTAGTCTGGTCAGAAAAAGACTCAATAAGAATAACTGTAGACGATTTAGAAAAATATGAAAAAGTCTCCACTGAAACAATACTCGCAAAAACCAATGGTGTCAAAGAAAATATAAAAGCTACTGGAGTACTTCTTTGGGATATTCTTAAGGACAAGAATATTGATATAAGTAAATATGAGGGTTTGGGAATTACCGGCAGAGATAATTATTATTCAATGATTAGTAAAGATATAATTGAAAATCGAGATATAATTCTTTCAAACTTTGTAAACGGAGAAGAAATACCTAAAGAAGAAAAACCTGTAAGAGTGGTGCTTCCCGATGAAATGGGCCCCTATTGGGTAAAAAATGTAACAAGAATTGAGTTATATAAGCATATCTCACCAAAGGATTTGCAAAATGCTTATATTTTTGAAGCCTTTGTTTCGGATATGGAAGCCTATTATTACGAGTATTACGGAAGCCAAGATGAATCCTATATGGTGGGTAATATATTTGCTAAATTTGATGAAGTAGATAAGAATGGTTTCTTTACCATGGTAGCATCCGATGGTTTAATAAAAAATGAGACCATTAGTATGGTAAGGGATAGATACTATATCAAAACCGGCGGGGAAAATGCACCTATGAATATTAGCCCTTATTTTAAACTGGGTTACAATGTTAAAGAAATGACTTCTTTTTCTACAACCAGGGATGCTGTAATCTTTCCAAAAAAAATGCTTTTAGTAGTAGAAAACGAATCTTTAGCTGGTGAGACTGCTATAAGTTTAATAGATACTTTAGAAGAAGCGCTTTTTTACTTAGATGAAACAGATAAGCTTTTTATAACAGATATCAACAATAAAGAAAGCATCATAAATAAAAACCAATTTGAAAATAGTTATTTAATACCCAAAGAAGATGGTGCAGATATATTAGTTGATGATAAATTAATAGAAGATGTTTTAAAGATATCCAAAATTCAAAATTAAGAAGGCTGAATATGAGAATAAGTAAGGAAAAAAAACTAAGGCCAAAAATTCAATTATCTATTTTTATTGCTTTGTTTGCTATCATAATCCTTTACAGGCTATATATTAAAGGGATAATAGGCTTTAAAATTTTAAGCATAGCAGACCTTAATCCTTATGGTGGCTGGAGTGCCCTTAAGGATGCCGTAACGGACAGTGGTTTTGAGTTTGATGGTCTTAGTAAAAGCATTGCCCTTACAATTTCAATTTTTATTGTATCAATCCTAGGGGGTAGATTTTTATGCGGTTGGATTTGCCCCCTAGGTACTTTACAAGACTTTAGCTACTATATACGCAATTATATAGCTAATAGCAAATTATCGACTAAACATAATGAACATCTGGCCAGTGCACATCCTTTTTCCCGAAAAGTGAGGTTTATACCTTTTTCTCTATTTATTCTTATAGTTTTGCTTTTTTTATCAATATTCGGTCAAGGAGCAAAAATAGCAGGGCTGTCACCTTGGAGAGCTTTTCTAAACTTGCCCGGGTTGTTTTCTGCTTGGAAAGATATGAAGTTAGCCTTTATAATTCTAATTCTTATAGTTTTAGTTTCTATGCATATACCACGTTTTTTTTGCAGATACCTATGCCCCTTAGGAGCTGCGCAAACACTTTTCGCTTCCATAAGTTTAATTAATATTAAGACAAAAAAAGAATGTACTTCTTGCAATTACTGCCTAAAGGACTGTCCTATGGATATAAAGCTGGCCAAGGATGATGCAAGTGTTTCCCCTGATTGCATACGATGCATGAATTGTATTGATAATTGTCATATTTCTGATGACACAAGTCTTGCCTTAAAAGCAATAAACAAAAAAATTAAAATATCTAGCTATTCTATTGTTATGCTTGCACTTTTTTTTACTTTGTGGTTGGCCTTGCCAAAAGTATGGACAGGCAATAGTTTTGTCGGCAATATTCCTACCACAAATCTAAAAGATGGCGTTTATCAAGGTGAAGCCAAGGGCTTTGCTGCAAGAATAGTATCAGAAGTTCTTATTAAAAACGGTGAAATAATAAATATAAGAGTTTTAGACCATCATGAAAGCAAGGGCTGGTATGATGAAGTATTTATGGTATTGCCAAAAGAAATAGTAAATAAGCAAACCCTTCAAGTAGATGCCATAAGTGGAGCAACGAAAACCAGCAAGGGGCTTATTAGAAGCATTGAGGATGCATTAAAAAAGTCTATTCAATAATCAACATGGTATCCCTTGCCCATTGTATAGCGTCTAAAAATTCTTCCCGTAAAACAATACCATCTATATTTAATTCTTTTGATGTTCTTTCTGCCTCATCCCAATTTCCTTTTTCATAGTTAATTAATAATTTCAATACAGGAAATAGCACTCCTTTATTATAAATCAAAGCATCTTTTATTGGCTTAGATAAACTTATATTCTCCAATGCATCTGCCATAGTTTTGTCCAACATAGCATCAAGGACACTAAATAATCCCATCAAAGAGGCCTCAATGCTATATTTTTTTAGGCCCCCATATAGGGCTATTTTTTCGGCAAATCTAGTACGAATCAAAGATATTCGCATTAGTTCTTTTGGCTTGTTACCGCCATAGTCCTGCATTAGTAAAATATAAATCCATCTTTCACTTTCTTTTAATCCTAGATACATTAGGGCTTTTTTTATAGAAGGTATTAAATCTCCAACTACCCTATTGCTTATTATTCTAATAAGGCGATAAGCCAAAACCACATCTGTTTCCACTATTTCAGCTATTTTTTGAAAAGAAGGTTCTTCTTTTTTTAACTCCCTTATTATTCGTAAATACTGGACCTTTGATGTACCCTCATTAAATGTTTTTGTCGTAATTTTAGGTTTGCTAAAAAAATAGCCCTGGAATAAGTGAAAGCCCATTTCCTTAGCCTTTAAAAATTCTTCTTCCGTTTCAATTTTCTCGGCTAGAATTGTTTTATTCCTAGAAAGAGCCACTTGTACATCCGCTTTAATGGTTTCCAAGGGAGTGGCCATAATATCAAATTTTATAATATCAACTATAGGTATCAATGGATATTCGGCAATATTTTCAAAAAAATCATCAAGAGCTATTTTGTAGCCTTTCACTTTAAGCTCTTTAAGCCTTTTTTTTAGTCTTTCATCAACCTCGACACTTTCCAATACTTCAATAATAAGTCTTTGGGGTTCAATTAATTCCAAAGTGTCGGAATGGATAAAATCTTCATCAAAATTAATAAATGCGTATTTATCTTCGACTATACAATCTATTCCACATTCAAAAAGCCCGCCTATTACTGTAGCCGTTGCACTGGCTGATGATGTCCCATCGTATTTTATAGACATATTACTTTCACGAAATAGTAATTCATAACCATATAGATCCAGCCTTTTATTAAATATTGGCTGTCTCGCAATAAACAAAATATATCACCCCTGCCCATTTTATTATGCAACATTTTATTTAAAATCACCTATATACTCTTTATAAAGTTTCATAATATTTTTACTAGGTTTTAAATTCATCTCTTCCCAAAGATTTTTAGCATAATCTTTAAAGAAGGATTTTAGCTTTTGTCTTTTATCATTGCTGCCATAATATTGAATTATTTTAGAGATTAAATTGTCATTAAAAGGCTCTAGTTTATATAAGTGAAAAAAACAAGTCTCCAAGAATAAGGAATAGTTTTTCTTAGTAAGCTGAACCTCACTAAATTCTTCTAGTCTTCTTATGACTTTGTTTTTAAAATCTTGTTTAATGGATATTGCCCAGTGGTATCCTTCTTCTTCAAGCACATCTCCCTTATAGGTTTCTAAAATATTTTCAATTTTAGTTTTGTCGGTATCTTCACTATTTAATAGTATTTTTAACTCGTCCAAATCACTTTCATTGGGAATTATTAATTGGTAGCTTTCATTGGAATAACTAATACTGTTGAAGAAACCTAGCTTTTTAAAAGAATTTCTTAATTGATAAACTGTTGTATGTAACATAGCAGCCGCTTCCTCCGGATTTTTATCCGAGAACACCTCTTCCATTATAAGATTTTTTGATACTGGCTTATTGTTTTGCAACCAAAGATATGCGAATAATTCTTTTGCCCTCCTAGTTCGCCAGCGAACTTGATTCCCCAAATTATCGTAAACTTGAAGGTTGCCCAAGCAGTTTATTCTAATCTTACAATCTGAACCCTTTCTTTTAATTGCTTTTTTTGCATGTTCTTCTTTTCTTGCCCTAAGCCTTTCAATAGTCATATCTAAGCGTTTTTTTGTATAGGCTTTAATAAATAATCTATAGCATTTATCTCAAAGGCATCTACTGCATATTGAGAATAAGCGGTAATAAATACTATCTCAAGCGTATCGTCCACATTTATAAATGCCTCAGCAGCTTCTAGACCATTCATCTTGCCCATTTCAATATCTAAAAATATAATTCCAGCTTTTTTGTTTTTTACTTCTTTTAAAGCAATAAGCGGATCTGTGTAACTACCTACTATTTCAATATCATCATAGGATAATAGCAATGTAGCCAATATTTCCAATGCGATAGGCTCATCATCAACTATAATCACTCTCAATATATCTCACCTCCGGGATGATTATCTTTATCTCCGTCCCCTTACCTAATTCACTTTTTAATGATAAAGATGCATTTTTTAAAATACCTATTCTTTTTAAAACAGTGGAAAAACCCATTCTGTTATTGCTAGCGGATAGAATCTCTTTTTGTTTGTCAGAAGACATGCCAACACCATTATCCTCTATTTTGATTTCTACAGAGTCTCCTTCTGCTCTATTTACGGATATTTTTATTATTCCGGTCTTGTCTATAGATGCAACGCCATGGCGCACTGAATTTTCTATTAAAGGCTGTAATGTAAGTGGCGGTATCATAGCATTTATTCCTTCTTCTATATTATATTGTATTTTTAGTCGATCTCCATATCTGATTTTTTCAATTTCCAAATAAGCCATGGCTAATTCCAACTCTGCGTACAGCTTAATTAAATTTTTTTGTCTGTGAATCTCTAATTTTCCTCTAAAATATGTAGATAAATTGTGCAAAGCCTCTCTAGCCTTCTAAGTATCTTTATAACTAAGTCCTATAATTGTATTAAGTGTATTATAAAGAAAATGAGGGGATATTTGGGAATAAAAGTATTGAAATTCTTTCCTTAAACTTTCTTCAACAGAGTCTTTCATCAATAATAGGGACTGTATTCTTGATATTAGCTCCTCAATGTTTATTGGCTTGCTCTGAAAGTCATTAATTTCACATTTATAAGCATCTGCAAAATTAATAGCTCGTCCTACCTCTGTTAATAATAAAATAGGTAATTCGGCCATAGAATATTCCAAACGTATCTTTTCACAAAGTTTATTTCCCTGCATATCAGTCAGCATAAAATCTAAAATTACTAAATCGATTTTATGTTTTTTTAACATATCCAGCGCTTCCGCCCCATTTGTAGCTAATAATATATTAAAATCAACTTTTCTCAAGGAATATAATAGATCATTTTCTTTATCCACTTCATCAATTATAAGAAGAATATTATACTTCTCGGCATTTTTTATTTCTATATTTTGAATTTCATTTTCTTTTTTATTAATATTTATCTCTTCCCCAACGCCTTCAAGATCCCATAGTGCTAAAGTAAAACATAACTTCGTTCCAATTCCATATTCTGATTTGACATAGATATTTCCTCCATGGCTCTCTATTAAATATTTTGCAATAGGTAATCCTAATCCCATACCTTGATTTCTTTTTCCTTTGGGGTTATTTGTGTAAAAAACACTAAATATCTCTTTTAGCTTTTCTTTCTTTATACCTATCCCAGTGTCTTTAATTGATACTTCTGCTTGTCCCTCTTTTATGGCTGCAGTAAGAGTTATTGTTCCTTCTTCTGTGTATTTAATTGCATTATCAAGTATATTATAGATAATTTGTCTAAATCTATCTGGATCTGCCTTAATCAAAGGAAAGTTCTTAGGTATTAGATTTTCTAAGAAAATTGGCTTGTCCGAAGTTGTTTGCATTTCTTGAAGCATCTTTTCTATTGTAGCCCATAATTCTATAGGCCTTAGATTTAATTCTATTTTATCCTTATCAAATTTTGAAATTTCCCTTAAATCACTTGTTAAATATTCTAGGCTTTTGGTGTGTCTATAGATATAATGCAAAGATTGTAGTTGTTCCTGATTTAGATTGCCTCTCCTGCCTTCAAACAAAGATTGTATTGTGTTGTTAATTTTATATAAGGGGCTCACGTATTCTCTAGTGGCTTTTTGCAAAAAATCATTCTTTAATCTATCATACATAATAAGTTTTTCCGAAAGTGCACTAGCTTTTTGATAGTCTTCTTGAAGCCGATGATTCATTAAAAAGGAGATTGCAAACATGATTATAAGAATCAAAATAAAATGCAAATAGGCTATGTTAGCTTCCATGAAAGTTTTATAGAAAATAGCAAACCAATAGCAAAACATTGAAGATACAACTAGGATAATATATTCCGAGGAATCAACCTTATTATAAATAGCCTTTAATAAAATCCAAAAAATATAAATATAGCTTAGAGCAAAGCTTAGCATAATTATAGTTTGCATTTTTCCCATAGAAATCGAAAAAGATTTGAGGGAGTCATTAAATATAAAAACGAACATAAATAATAATAAAGCACTGATAAAACTTGAAACTTTTTTATTTATATAGTCCTCAAAATAATAATGAGTGAATCGTATAAAGCAAAAAGTTATAGCCACCATCAAAAAAATTTGTATTTTGGTTCTAATAAAAATATCATAATCAAATATTAAGTCTAAAAATTGCTCATTCATTGTAGAAAAATATATTCCCATAAGTAAAGCTGTTAAAGCAAAATAAAGAAAATAGATTTCCTTTCTGCGGTGAAAATATATTAAAAGATAATATAAGCCCATAACTAAAGGAATTGAAATAATAAAGGCATCTATTCCTCGGTCCTTATTATTACGAGTCATAATTGACTCATAGCTACCAAATTCTATGGGCTGAATTATGCCACCACTTCTATAAGCATAGCTTGATACTTGGATAATTAATTCCAAGGTTTTATTTTTACTTTCCGCAAAGCCCACTTTGTATTTGCTTGCAGGTATGAATTTTTCTTTTGTCAAAGAAGGATTGCCCATGCTTGCTACTTCTTTGCCATTTATAAAAATGCGACTAGCTAGTCTTATGGTTCTTGTTTTTATCCCATATACTTTATCTTCCGGCACTTTTATTACAAGTCTATAGGTTCCAGAGCCTTCAGAAGAGCCCGTATCGTCTAAATATTGTCCCCAAGAACCCGGCACTTTAATATACTTCTTATCTTTCTCATATTTGCCAAGTTTATTAGGGTAAAATTCCCACTCCCCCACTAGACCTATAATATCACTATTCTTTGAATCCCAAGTGCTTAGGTCCATTATTCCTTCTATGGCCGAATACTTGTTATCCTTCCTATAATAGTTCATAAAAAAGATGCTATTTAAAACAAATATAAAAATCCCTATTGAAATAATTATGGCTACAATATATCTTTTCCTATCTTTCAATACAACACCTTCTTTGTCTTTCTCTGTTTTTTATACAATGCTTTTGCCTTAATATCATTATATCAAAAAATTCTGAACAAATACTGAACAAAGAAATATTCATCTCTTGCCTATTAGGGTTCTATTAACTATAATTACTATGTGACATAATTTTTGAAAGGAGAGGGGTATTTGAATATACTTTTAAAAAAGCTAAAAGAAGTATCCCTATCTGTTTTTCCCATAACGGCCTTAGTTCTTGTTTTGCACTTTACCATTGTACCCATAGAAACAGATATGCTAGTAAGATTTATTATAGGTGCTTTCTCTGTAATTCTAGGATTAGGAATTTTTTTATTTGGTGCACATATCGGTATTGTTCAAATAGGAAGTCTTATGGGTGAAACCATAGCAAAATCAAGTAGACTTTATCTTGTAGGTATATTAGGTTTTATATTGGGTTTCCTTATAAATGTAGCGGAGCCGGATTTGCAAATTTTGGCCAGACAAGTGGGTCTAGCTACCGGTGGTGTCGTATCCGGTTTTCTTTTTTTAATGATTGTTTCCATTGGTGTTGGACTTATGGTTGCTATCGGACTAATTAGAATTATTAAAGGCTATCCTTTGAATAGGATATTTACTTTTTCTTATTTTATTATTTTTATCCTTGCTCTCTGGGCTTCCGAAGAATTCTTGGCATTTTCAGTAGATGCTTCCGGAGCAACTACCGGCTCTATGACTACGCCTTTTATTTTAGCCCTAGGCTATGGTGTTTCCCAGCTAAAAGGCGGAGATACAGTTGAAGAAGATAGCTTTGGCATGGTAGGCCAGGCATCGGCAGGACCAATTATTGCAATACTAGCCATGGGTATAATTAAAAAGCTTAATAATATGCAAGGACATATGGATGCTTTTACACCGAATGTAGGTATAATTAAACCCTATTTAGAGGCAACACCCCAGTTTGTAAAGGAATCAATTTATACTATAGTACCTTTGCTTATTTTATTTTTGATATTTGATAAGTATAGGTTTAAACTTAATAAAAAGCAAAAGGCTGCTATTCTAAAAGGCTTATTTTATTCTTTTGTTGGCTTGGCTTTATTTTTAATAGGCGTAAATTCCGGCTTTATGGAAGTAGGCAGGGTTTTAGGTGAGGGGATTGCTTGTTTTTATCCGTGGGCCTTGCCTGCCATTGGTTTTTTATTGGGTATGGTGATAGTTTTGGCGGAACCTGCAGTATATGTATTGACGGAACAGGTAGAAGAAGTAACGGCAGGGCATATTAAGAGAAAGGTTATTTTAGTCACTTTATCAATTGGAATTGCTTTTGCTGTTTCAATGTCCATGTTTAGAATTATGATACCTTCTTTAAAATTATGGCATTTTCTGTTGCCTGGCTTTGGCCTAGCAGCTTTTTTGTCCTACAAAGTACCTCCTATTTTTGTAGGCATAGCTTATGATTCGGGAGGCGTTGCTTCAGGACCTATGACAGCTACGTTTATACTAGCCTTTGCCCAAGGCGCATCTAAGGCTATTCCTACGGCAAATCTATTAATAGATGGCTTTGGAGTAATAGCAATGGTGGCTATGACCCCTTTGGTTGCTATACAATTACTGGGCATGATTTTTAAAAAGAAAGCTGAAAAGGAGCTTGGATAACCATGAAATTAATTGCAGATGATTTAATACTTTTTTCCTGTATATTGGATTTTGGAAAGGGAACTAAGGCCCTAGATTTGGCTAAAGAATATGGGTGTTACGAAGGTACTATTTTCTTGGGTAGAGGAACTGTAAAGTCAGAATTATTAAATGTTTTAGGGGCAATGGATGTTAGAAAAGAAATTTTTATTACAATTATTCGAGAAAAAAATGAAAATGAATTTTATAAATTGATAACAGAACAATTCAAATTGAATAAGCCGGGACATGGTATTGCTTTTTCTATGCCGCTAAAATACTGTCTAAAAGTCAATTATGAAAAATTTGATTCCAAGTTTGGAAAAGGGAGGGTAAAGAATATGAACCATGAATGTATCTTTATCATTGTAGATAAGGGCTTATCCGCTGATGTACTGGAAGCAGCCGAATCTGCTGGTTCAACAGGGGGAACGGTTATACATGGGAGGGGTACCGGTAGCCAGGAAAAGGCTACTCTGTTTAATATAAAAATCGAACCGGAAAAAGATATAGTAATGATACTATCAAAGGCAGAAGAGACTGAAGCTATAGTAAATGCTATAGAAAAAAGGCTTGATATCAAAGAGCCGAATAAAGGAATTGTTTTTGTATTGGATGTAAGCAGGACTTTAGGCTTATATGAAAAATAGGCGGATATGTGAAAAATGCCATATATCCGCAATGAAGAATATTTTTATTATTCCTTTTTTTTCATATAAATAAGAACAAGAAGAGCGATTAAGCTTATTAAAGCTGCAGTTAATAAAAAAAATCCAAGGGGATTTCCGACAATAAATATAGAAGTAGGGCTATCAGCTTCCCCTATCTTCCCCACTGAATCCGTTTTTTCATTTTCATTTTCTTTAGATTCATTCTCTCCCTTAGGTAAAATTTCTTCTTCCAAATCACTAGCATCAAATATAATAGTATCACCACTATATACTGTATTGCTACTACCATCGAATGAGAATTCGGTAATCTCCCCATTGCTATTTATAAAACTTTTAATAGCAGCAGCATCCATCTTCATGCTAATACTTGCATCCTCTGGTAAAACCAAGGATAGATCTTTATAATTCAAGCTATCAACTTTATATGCTCCCCAAGCATATTTAAAACCTCTTCAAGTTTTATCCAAGGAAGCCAAGGCAAAATCACCGATTTCCGGTGTGCCGTAGATATAATCAAAAGGATGCATAATATCAACATTTTTAAGATCTATTTGTTTTTTGGGCGAATTAGCATTTAGGTCTTTCGCTGATACTATACACTTTTCTACCCTCATACTTACAAACTTTTCATCTATACGAACTATTTCACCTAAAACAAGAGCATTATGATCATTATGCATAAAACGATACAATTGGTCAGCAGCAAATATTGTAGTCTGAACTATGAAAATCAAAACGATAATAAAAATCATAAGCTTAAGCTTTATGGATTTCAAGAACTTCACCCCCTTTATATTGTACTTGCTTTTACAACCTTATTCCTACCTAATTCTTTTGCTTTATACATAGCTTTATCTGCTGCATCTATTAAATCTATAGGCAAATTACCTTTACCGGGTGTCATTGCAGCTACACCCAGGCTAATAGTTAATATTGAGTCTATTCCTTCATTTTTTATAGCGAGGCTTTCTATTTTCCATCTTATTTCTTCTGCAATTATAGCAGCTCCATCTTCATTGGTATTATATAATAAGACTACAAATTCTTCTCCACCAAAGCGGGCTACAAAATCTCCAGGCCTTTTGATTGTATTTTTTATTGTATTTGCCACTAATTTTAAGCATTCATCACCAGCCAAATGTCCATATGTATCATTAAACTTTTTGAATCTGTCAATATCTATCATAATCAAAGCTAGGGAAAGCTTATCTCTCATGCTGATTCCCCATTCTTTTTTTAAAGTAGAATCAAAACATCTTCTATTTGGGATATTAGTAAGGCTATCAATTACGGATATCTTTTCTAACTCCTCATTTGCCACTCTTAGTTTTTCATTTGCTTCATTTAGCTCCTTAGTTCTTTTTATAACGTTTATTTCTAAGTTCTTATTTAGTTTTATAACATTATAGATTAGGTATAAGGAGAAAAATAGAACTAAAGACAAAACAAAAATTACTATATATAAGAAGGTATTTCTTATACCTTTCTCAGTGTAATAAACTATATTCTCCCCTTGCCACTTCTTAAGAATATCTTCCATAGTGCCATCAGATTTTATCTGCTTTAATCCACCATCTATTAAGGCAAGAAGTTCTTCATTTCCTTTTTTTACAGCTATTTTTGAATACTGAATTTCTATTGGATCTTCCAGCGCTGCTATGCAATTAATCTTGCTCTTCGCCAGCTCATATTCTCCTATCCATTTATCAACTACTACAACATCAATTTCTCCCGATTCTACCATTTCAAAGCCTTTGTTCCAGTTAGGAATGATAACTAGGTTTATTCCATAATAATCTTTTAATAAGTGATATGGATATCCTCCCTTTTCCACTCCTACATCCTTACCTTTCAAATCAGCAGTTTTATTAATAACGTTATTGCCTTGTTTTTTAAAAATAGAAAACTCAGACTTTAATATTGAATCAGAAAAATCGTATAGTTTCTTCCGCTCCGGATTTGAATTAATATGAAGTAATGCATGAGCTTCGCCTGCCAAGACTTTGCTTTGTGCTTCTTCCCAGTCCATTGCTTTTATTTCATACTTGAGCCCTATTGTTTCTCCAATGGCCTTAGCAATATCTACAAATATTCCTTTTACTATGCCATTTTCTTCATATATTATAGGGGGAATACTCCTATTTCCTAAAAGAATTATAGTATCTTCATTATCCTTGTCCGAGTAAAGGGGTAAATTAAAAAAGCAAATAAATAAAGTCACATATATTAAAATAAAAGAAAAGGTTTTTTTATTGGAACATCTATTCCTCATCAATATGTATCACCTCTGTCAATTGAAACATTACTATTAGAGATATTATAATTATATACTCTAAAGATAATAATTCATAGCTTTAATAGTTAATATTCAATAAAGACAAAAATTAGCCCTGGTCTAGATGCTATATTGCCTAGTATTACTTATTTAGGATTGTTATTGTTTTATAAAAATTATTTTGTACAAAGGCCAATAGCTCCTTATAGATTAATGATATTATATTTATAGCCCAAGTTTTTTATAAATTTATACATATCTTCTTTGCTAATAAAAATAGTTTTTGTGTTGTCATTTGGGTGAAAAGTCATATATTCTTCTGACAGCATTTCTTTATCTAAATATACTTTTATATCTTTTTCTTTGTTGTTCAGCAAGCCGAATAAGGATACTGTACCCGGTGATAAAGACATCTTTTTCTTTAATCTATCAGCAGAGCAAAAACTGATACTTTTTTCCCCTATGATTTCGCCAAGTTTCTTCATATCAAGGCGCTTTTCATCATCCATTATAAGTAAAAAATAAGATGTTTTTTTTCTGTTACATAAAAAAAGAGTTTTTGTCCGAACACCCTCTTTTCCTTCAATATAACTATCTGCTTCTTCCGTTGTTAAAGCCGGCGGATGTTCAACTAAATCATAAGTAATTTCCATCTTCTTCAATGCTTCATCAACAATTTTAAACTGTTCCATAATTCCCTCTCCTTTAAAACTTAATCCTGACTGATTATTTGACAATTTCTTTTTAGTATTTTTTTACCCCTCCAACTAAAAGCCCTGTTACCATATTTCTTTGCAAATTCTCTATGGGATATTGCACACATTTCTTTACAATCAAGATTATATAATAAATTTGTTTTAAATTCTTCAATTATTGTCTTTTCTACATTTTCATTATGAGGGCATACATCTTGACAAACATCACAGCCCCAAATCAAACTATGTTTTTTTAATATGCAAGTTTCTTCTAGGCCAAGTTCTCCCTTCTTCTGGCTTAAATAAGATTTGCATTTTAAGGGATTAATTGTTCTATCACCTAATATACATTGACCTGGACAGCTTTCCATACATTTATAGCATTTAGCACAAGACCGTTCATCTGGTTTATCAGGGCTGAAAGGATGATTATTTATAATATAAGCGATAAAAACGTAGGAGCCATATTTATCGTTTATTATATGACCATTAATACCACGAAATCCAAGACCGGCTTTATAGGCCAAATATCTTTCGTTTAGGGGCCCTGCATCTACATATGCTTTATATTTAAAACCGCCTATGTTTTTCATTAAAAAATCTCCAATGGTCTCTAGCTTTTTTCTAATTATTGTATGATAATCTGGGGCATATACATATTTTGATATATTTGCCTCCTTTGCTGTTCCTGTGTAATAGGGGAAAAGGCATACTATAACTGACTTTGCACCCTCCAAAGATAAGGATGGATCTATCCTTCTTGCAAAATCTTTTTCTTCAAAACCTGTAGTATATCCTTTATCTATCTGCCTTTCCCATATATGCCTAAAGTCCTCGTAAGGTCCCGTATCTACGATTCCTATATGTTCTATTTTTATACTATTACAGAATTTCTTTAGAATTTTTTTCATTTTAACTCATTCCATATATCCAAGTATATTTTCCTTGATTCTGTATCCTTATAATTTGGAACATTTCCCAATCTCCATATAGATATACCATTTATACCGTACATTTTCGCTAATTTAAGCTTGGCGTTAATGCTACGTGAGTCCTCATACCAAATTATATTATCTGTGTCATCTTCTTCATTGTAGTATTTGGCGTAGGTATTCTCGTATAGCTGAGAATATTCTATTTTTACATCTTCTTGTTGAATTCTTTTTCTTATGGCTTCATAGCCTGGTGAATAAGGATATTTATTTATTACCTTGCCATTCTTTACTTTCCATTGCACAGAATCAAAAGATAGCTGTAATAATATTTTTTCCCTGTCTATGACACCGAATTCCTCATCAGTAATAAATTTTAAAGCCCAGTATATATCTTCTATTGGAGTCATGGGAGTCAAGGTATATCCATTTTCCATTTCCCCACTTGTTAATTCTTTTGCATAGTAATCATGAGCCATCAATATTATTTTATCTGCAATATTCCCAATAGCCCTAAAATCATACCCATCAAAATACGCTTGTCCAGGTTTTGCCGCCGGGTGTACTGCTACATATAATTTTTTCTTATTTATATCTAATTCCTTTTTTAAGTTAGTTAAAAATTCAGTAAATCGTCTTTTATTGCCTTCGCCTCTTAAGCTTTCAAAATCAATAACTACTCCATCAAAGCTTATTGATATATCCTCTGTTGAGGTATTATTTACATGCTCAGCTATGCTTTTTATTAGTTCTTTTTGGACTGTACTTTGGGTTAAAATATACTCTAGCAACGGAACTTCATTATTAAAGGATCCGGCATTTTCTGCAAAAACCATTAATAAAGTATCAGTATCACTTTCTTTTGCTGTATTTATTGGATTTGAAAAACCACTAGGTATGGCGAATTCATTATTATTTTCCCTTGTGGTATTTAAAATAACCTTTTCATTATCGTATTCAAGGCGGCTCCAACCAAATCCCACGGAATCCAAGTCTTTAATAAAGTCTAGCTGATTAGCGGACTGTATAGCGTAAAAGCCATGTATCTCATCAATTTTTCCTTCCAATCTTTCATTCATTCTTGCAATCATTGCAGCAGCCTCTTCTCTTTTGGCATAATTATTAGGTTTAAACATATTATAGCCAACTCCGCTTATTATTCCAAAATCTTTTGCAATATTTATAAATCCTACATTTTTAGTAACATCTTTAAAAACATTGTAATTCTCTTCTAGCCTACTGGAAAGTCTATTATATCCTAAAGCTCGTACAATCATTATTGCCATCTCTTCTCTTGTGATTGGCTGTTGGCCATAAAAAAATTCTGTATCTGCTAAAATAGCATCATGCTTGATAGCAGTTTCTATATAAGGATAATACCATTTAGACTTGTCCATATTATCTGCAAAACTAGCCTTATCAGGGTAAACCAAATCCCATTTCATTAGCTTTACTAAAAAGGCCGCAAACTCGTTTTTGCTTATTGTTTGTCCCAAGCCAAATGTGTTCTCCCCAATACCATCCGTTATATTAAGTGAGTATAGCTTATATATAGATTCCTCAGCCCAATGACCCTTTGGTAAGTCTATAAAGCTATATTTTTCCTCACCTAATATAAGTGTATGTCCAATAGTAAAAATCAATGAAAGGATAATTATTGTTATAATTATTATTTTTAACTTATTCATTATACTACCTCACTAAAACATAATAGATTGCAAAATTGACATGTAGTGTTTATTAACATTTTGAAGAGTTTACATTCGCTTACTCTATAGAATACTATATCATTATAGATAAACAAATAAAAGAATTGTAGTAAAATTTAATGTAATTGCAATAAAGTTTCTTACAGTTCAGACATTGTAGAGTTTTGTATTTTAAGCTTATTAATATTTGATAAAGATCTGCCAGTAGCATTATTTTTCATCATAAGTATTTCAGCCATAACACTTATTGCTATTTCTTCAGGGGTTTCTGCTTTAAGGTCCAGGCCTACCGGTGAGTAGACTTTATCCAAAAGAGATTGCTCCACCCCTTCTTCTTTTAGAGTATTTATAATTTCACCAGCTTTTTTCCTGCTTGCAAGCATTCCAATATATTTATGCTCTTTATATATTATGTTTTTTAGGGCTTCCCTATCATGTTTATGGTTCCAAGTAGCAATGATATAGAAAGTATTCTTATTTGAGTATTGACCCTTTATAGATTTCTCTATATCTGCGCCGGTAATTATACTCTTGGCACCTGGAAAACGCTGGTTATTAGCCCATTCCGGTCGGGGATCTATTATAATAATTTCAAAGCCCATAGTAGCAGCTAGATAGCTAATTGCCTTGCTTACATGACCTGCGCCGCATAGAACAAGCCTGGGCCTGGATTTATGAACTTCAATAAAGACCTCTACCGCCCCGCCACATACAAAATCAGCAAGAGTTTTCGAATCCTTTTGCAGTTCTATAACTTTTGATTGGCCTATTTTAATTTGCTTTATAGCTTCATCTATGCTTTTCTTTTCTATAATACCACCGCCAATAGTTCCAATAATACCAGAGTCAGCGGATACAATCATTTTTGAATTTTCATGCCTTGCTACTGAGCCCTCTGATTTTATTATTGTTAGCACAGCGAAATCCTTATTTTGTTCTTGAACTTTTATTATATCATTATAAATACTCAATATTTATTACCCTCTTTGAATTAATAATTTTCCTACTATTCCCATATAGGCATCTATATCCGTTAACAAGCAATAGCATAGTTTTAATTGTATATTATTGCCTTATTATCTTCTTCCTTTTCCCTTATTTTATACATATAGCTAATAGCTTTGTAAAACTCTTATATTTACCTTTGTTTGCTTTTATATTTCTTTTTTAAAATTATTTGTATTTAATAACAATCGTACAGCTAATTAGAACTTTAACTTATTTCTCTTATATCATAAAATCTAAATTGTTTTATGTTAAAATTATAAGGTAATATTTTTAAAAATTAAAAGGGGCGTTAATAGTATGAAGGTTTTTAATAGTTTAATTGGCGAAAGAATTTATTTTAAAGCTTTAAGTGTAGATGATGTAAATGAAATACATGAATATGCATCAAATAAGGATGTTTCACGGTTTATAGGTTGGAAGTTGATGGATAGTATAGAAGAAAGCAAAATGCATATAGAAAAAATGTTAAAAGAAGAATTAACAAAGTCTCATTTATATGCTTCCGTCTCCCTAAAGTCTAACAATAAGGTTATAGCTACTGTAATGATTTTCAACTTTGATCACAATGCAAATCATGCCGAAATAGGCTATGTATTTCATCAAGATTATTGGGGAAAAGGCTATTGCACGGAGGCAGTATCGTTAATAAGTGATTTTGCATTTAATACTTTAAAACTACACAAATTGCATGCACGTGTAGCAGATGAGAATATAGGCTCTTCAAAGGTTTTAGAGAAGAATGGTTTTGAATTGGAAGGTCGGCTAAGAGATCATTATTTTATAGAAAATAAATACTATGATTGTCTGCTATATGGTAAAATTTCAATCTAATTTTGCGAAAATACTTATATCTAAGCAATAGCCATTATAATAAGCAAAGATTAAACTATTGATAAGAAAAAATTATAATATAGGTAATGGAGGGTATTTATGAAGACTTTAGTTAGAAATGCCAGGATTTATAGTATGGATAAGAATGGCTCAACTTATGATACCATGCTTATTCAAGGAAATAAGATTGCCCTATTAGATAATTATAAAAATATAAAAAAGCAGGTTTCAGATATTGATAAGGTATGGGACTTAGGCGGCAAAGTTGTTATTCCAGGAATGACAGATTCCCATTTGCATTTTCTAGATTATAGCTTGTCTTTAGAGGAGGTTTCTTTAAGAGGAGCCGATAGTATTGATACTTGCAAAGATATAATTAAAGAAAAGGTAAAAACACTAGAAGAAGGTGAGTGGCTAACTGGGGGAGGCTGGGATAAAAATCTTTGGGGCGGAAATTTACCCACAAAAGAAATTATAGATGAAGTGGCACCTAATAATCCGGTCTTTCTTATTAGTAAGGATTGCCATACCTCATGGGTAAATAGCATGGCGCTAAAAGAAGCCGGTATAAATAGCGAGACAACTATTGAAGGTGGGGAAGTCGAAAAATCAGGAAATACACTTACAGGGATTTTAAAAGAAAATGCCCAAAGTTTAGTAAGAAGATCTATTCCTTATCCTAGTGGAAAAATAATAAAAGATATGCTATTAAAAGCTATTCATAATGCACATTCTTTAGGCTATACTGCCGTCCATACTATGTCATTGCAAAATGATACTTCTTTTTATACTTTATTAGATGGTTTAAAAGAAATTAAGAAAGAAAATCGCCTTAGTCTGAAGTTTGTTCTAAACCCTACACTAAAAATAATGAAAGATTTAATTGAATCTGGGCTGGATAAGGATTTTGATAGCAGATTTATAAGGCTGGGGGCTGTTAAAATATTTGTAGATGGCTCCTTAGGCTCTCAAAGTGCATGGACCTTAAAAGAATATTGTGGCACTAAAAAACACAGAGGGATGCCAATTGAACATGGGGAAAGTTTAAAAAATAGTGTAAAAGAAAGTATCCTACTAGGCTACCCAGTTGCTGTACATGCAATAGGGGATAAGGCAAATAAAGAGATTCTTAATGTGCTAAGTAAATATTCTAGTATTTCACAAGAATTAAGACATAGGATAGAACATGCCCAACTTTTGGACCCAAGTGACATAAAAAGATTTGCGGATTTAGAAGTTATTGCATCAGTGCAACCAATTCATTTATCAGAAGATATATGCTTAATAGAAGAGCACTGGGCTGCCGGAGGCAGATGGGCTTATCCTTTTAATAGTTTACTAAAAAATAAAGCCGTCTTAACTTTTGGTTCAGACTCGCCGGTAGAAGACATTAATCCATTTATAGGCATGCATGTTGCTGTAAATAGGCAAAGAAAAGATAAGAAAGGGTATTTTTACGAAAATGAAAAAATATCTGTTTATGATGCATTAAAGGCCTATACTTGGGCACCGGCTTACGCATCAAATGAAGAAAATAAAAGAGGGACATTAGAAGTAGGAAAGCTTGCAGATTTTGTTGTGATAGATAGGGATATCTTTAATATAGATAAAAGTGAAATAGCTGATATAAATGTTGAATTAACTGTGGTCGAAGGGGATATAGTCTATAATCGTAAATAATAATTTCAATATGACATTATCACAAAATAATAATAATTTTTAATTTTTACTATTGACAATAATGAAATTTAGTATTAATATTGGATTTAATATTTAAAAGCTTTGATGGAGAGAAAAATATCACTGTTGTTTAAAGAGAGTTGGGTCAGGTGAAATCCAATAGCAGCAAGATATATAATATACACTCCGGAGCTTGTTTGCTAAAAGGATACGAGTAGGCAAATGCGGAAGCCCACCGTTACAGGGGATAGGACTGTTAGGTCTGATTGAGTGATGACTTTGTCATAATCAGGGTGGTACCGCGGATTAAATCTTTCGTCCCTATGAGTATAGCTATAGGCTGTATTTATAGGAACGGAAGATTTTTTTATTACCCGATTATTCCATATGGCATTCAATCTTAACTAATTATCCTAATTTATAAAAATTTAGGAGGTTAATAAGATGAAAAAAAGTTTTGTAAAATTTTTAGCCATTGCCATAGCAGCTACGATGTTCTTAGTGGCTTGCACAAGTGAAACAAGTGTTACTAATGAGAAGGTTTTTAATATTGGCATCAGCCAGCTTGCTGACCATCCTGCATTGGATGCGGCAAGGCAAGGATTTGAGGATGGTTTAAAAGAATTGGGGCTAGAAGTTGAAGTTAACTATCTTAATGCTCAAGGTGATATTCCTACTTCCCTCAGTATTGCAGAAAAATTTATAAAGGACAAAGTGGATTTGATTTTTGCTATTGCTACGCCTGCAGCCCAAGCTGCCAAACAGGCAACAAGGGATACGCCTATAGTTTTTAGCGCTGTAAGTGATCCCGTTGAAGCGGAATTAGTTGAATCAATGGATAAACCCGGGGGCAATATTACAGGGACTTCTGATTTGGCACCTATGGATAGGCAGCTACAATTATTTAAGGATATAGATAATAGTATTAAAAAAATTGGTATCGTCTTTAATACTGGTGAGCCAAACTCCCAAGTACAAATAAATATGGCCAAGGAATTAGCACCCTCTTTGGGTCTGGAAATAGTAGAAATGGGAATTTCAAATATTAATGATATACCCCAAGCTATGGACTCTATTATAAAAAAGGTAGATGCCATATATACCATTACTGATAATATGGTGGCCTCGGCTATTAGTGTAGTAGCAGAAAAAGCTATAGCCAATAATATGATTACCGTAGGTGCTGAGGACTCCCATGTAAAAGGCGGCATCCTCATTACAGATGGCATAAGCTACTATGAGTTAGGCAGGCAATCCGCTGAAATGGCTAAAGAAATCTTGGTTGATGGTATGAACCCTGCAAATATTCCTTCGGCTATGTCTGAAATCTTTGAGAAGGCTTTTAATGAAGATACGTTAAAATCTATGGAAATTGATATAAATAATCAAGTTTTCAAGGATGCAAAGAAGGTAGGATAGATATGAGTTCATTAATAATTACTTCAATAGAGCAAGGTTTAGTATTTGCAGTACTCGCCTTGGGAGTCTATATAACATATAAGATATTGGATATTGCAGATTTATCTGTAGAAGGCACCTTTCCCTTCGGTGCCTTCATCTTTGCTAAATTTATTTGCATGGGGGTAAATCCCATAATAAGCACTTTAGCGGCTTTTGCTTTTGGCACTTTGGCAGGATTATTGACGGCTGTTTTATTTACAAAGCTTAGGATAAAGCCTTTATTATCAGGAATATTGACTATGACCCTATTGTATTCTGTTAATTTAAAAACTAACGGAAAATCAAATATAGCCTTGTTTAAGCAAGCTTCAATATATGATTTTGGTCCAAAAATAATTGTACTATTAATACTAGCGCTGCTTATAAAAATTATTCTTGACTTATTCTTTAAGACAGAAACAGGTTATTTGCTTATAGTAACAGGAGATAACGAGTCCCTGGTAAGATCTTTAGGAAAAAGCAGTGATAAATATAAAATTATGGGACTTATGATATCCAATGGTCTAGTGGCCTTATCTGGTGCCTTGATGGCACAATTTCAGGGCTTTGCAGATATTACTATGGGTAGTTCTATCATAGTTATCGCCCTAGCCTCTATAATTATTGGAGATGCTATAAGGAGGAACTCCGAGTTTATCAAGGGAACAACAAGGGCCATTCTAGGTGCCATTATTTATAAAATCATAGGTGGCATAGCAATAGATTTGGGCCTAAACCCTAACGACCTTAAAGCAATTAATGCAATAATTGTTATAGTCTTTTTATCCTATAATAATTTTTCAACAGATTTATTAAATCTATTTAAAGTGAAGGAGGTAGAAGGCATTGCTAAAAATAAGAAAACTATCGAAGAGTTTTAATAAAAATACTGACAATGAAATAACTGTTTTTAACGATTTTGATCTTAATATAGAAAAGAATAAGTGCACTGCCATTATTGGCCCAAATGGCTGCGGAAAATCAACTTTACTAAATTTGATTGCAGGAAATACTACTGCAGATAGTGGTGAGATGCTTTTAAACGGAAGCGATATTACAAGACTAAAGGAGGAAGACAGAGCTAAATATTTTGGAAGAGTACATCAAGATCCATCCAAAGGTATTTCTCCTTCTCTTACTATACTAGAGAATATTTCATTAGCAGATAAGAAAGGTGAGGGCTTTGGATTGAAAAGCCTAATAAAGAAAAATAATATTGAAAGATATATTTCCATACTAGAGGACTTGGATTTAGGCCTGGAAAAGAAGCTAAATACTAAGGTGAAGTTTTTGTCCGGAGGACAAAGACAATCTCTTTCCTTGATAATGGCGGCTATGAAACACCCTGATCTGTTATTATTGGATGAGCATACTGCTGCTCTGGACCCTAAGACCTCAAATATAGTTATGGGCAAGACAAAAGAATTAATAGAAAAATACTCTATCACTACTATAATGATTTCGCACAATATGAGAGATGCTGTTAAATATTCAGATAGGATAGTAATGTTGGATAGGGGCATTGTCGCATTAAATAAATTAAGCATTAATGTTACGGAGGAAGAACTTTTCCAATTATATAGGGAGAAGCTATCCCAAAATGCTGCATAGAAAAGCAAATTTTATTTTTCCGTATAATATGCTATTCCTATGGTACCGGGGCCTACATGTAGGCCTATTACCGGACCTATGGCATATACGGGAATATCCCTATTTACCTTGCTTTTAATATAATCCGCCAATTCCTTTCCTTCTTCTTCACAATTTATATGGTGGATAACTGCTTGGCCTAAACCTTTTTCTTTTACTTCTTCTAGGAAAAATTCTACTATTCTTTCTATGGCTTTCTTCTTTGTTCTAACTTTATCAAATACAGCTGTCATTCCATCTGTAACAGTAAGTATAGGGCGGATTTTTAGCATAGTTCCAAAAAGTGCCGAAGCTGTTCCTATTCTCCCGCCTTTTTTTAAATATGTAAGAGTCTCAGGTACAAATAGAAAACGACTTTTTTCTATAACATTATGTATTGAATCTGTAACATTCTTAAGAGATTCCTCGGCTTTAGCTGCTATTGCTCCAGCTATAACAGCGAATCCTAATTCCATGGAGTTAGATTTTGAATCTATAATTTCAATGATTGCTTTTGGATATTTCTTTAAAACTACCTCTTTTGCTGAAAGTGCCGTAGAATAAGTACCACTCATAAGCGATGAAATAAATACTCCCACAACGCTATTACCTGATGCTACTATTTTTTCAAAACATTGAATAAAGGAGTGCATAGACGGCTGTGAAGAAGATGGCAATCCATCGCTTTTAGATAGTTTTTCGTAGAATTCTACATAATCAGTTTCTCCTTCTACATAGCTTTTATCAGGAAAATTAACACTTAATGGAATGACGCTGATGTCTTGGCTTTCTCTGATGTCTTTAGGAATATAACAAGTACTATCAGTAACTATTTTTATTCTCAAAGTAACACCTCATTTTTTATAATATATCCATTATATAATGAAACTCATGATGTGGCAAAATTTTCTTAAGCCTTTATTTTATAATTTGCCCCTTCCAAGTCCAATAACCATTGTTTTAAAGGTAAGCCACCGCCAAATCCTACTAAGGCGCCGCCGGCACCAATAACTCGATGTCAGGGTACAAAAAGTGCAATAGGATTTCTATTGTTTGCTCCACCCACTGCCCTAGCAGCTTTGGGTTTTCCTATAAAAGCTGCAATTTGCCCATAAGTGCGAGTTTCCCCATAAGGAATAGTTGTAAGGGCTTGCCAAACTTTGTTTTGAAATGGGGTGCCTAGAAGTTTTATTGGTAGATCAAACTTCTTGCCCTTTTTTGAAAAGTAATCTAATAATTGTTTCTTGGCCTCTTTTATTATATTGTTTTCATCTTTTTTTAAAATATAATCTGGTAAGTTTATCAATTGCCAGTGTTGCAGGCTGTTTTCAGTTTCTTGGGATATATCGCAATATGCCAAGCCTTCATGGCTGGCTCCTAGATATATTGGGCCTATGGGTGAATCCAGCTTATCCCAATAGAATATCATTTTTATTCATCCCCTTTTAACTTTTGATTTATTTACAGTTAATTAGAGCTTCTAGCCCTATTAGTAACCTTTAACATAAAATATCTTACAATGAGTGAACTGCAACATATTGATATATATTTTATCACAATATTTTATACTATCATAGGTTTATAAAAATTTTTATGATATACTAATATCATAAAAGGACAGATTATACAGTATTCGGTAAAGGAGTTACATAAGTTGAAAATAATTGAAGCATTGGCACCACTTAAAGAAACATTAATGGGCATACTTCCATTAACAGCAATTTTGGTATTATTTCAGGTGTTTGTTTTAAAAAAACCTTTGGAAAATGTTAAGCAATTTACTTTAGGATTTATATTGGCAACCATTGGGCTACACTTATTTTTAAAGGGAACAGGGATGAGCCTAATTCCTCTCGGGGATTCCGTAGGTAGAAATCTATATGTCCTGGATAAAAGATGGCTAATTGTACTTATAGGTTTTATAATCGGATATTTTGGTACTTTGGTTGAACCGGCACTGAAAATTCTAGCCCTTGAGGTAGAGGAAATTTCAATAGGTGCTATAAAGCATAATATGCTAATCCATGGAGTGGCAGCGGGATTTGGCTTAGGCATGGGTATAGGGCTATATAGGATAATAACTGGCATAGCTTATATTAAAATCCTTGTACCTTTACTAATAATAGTAATAATATTGGCTTTCTTTGCCCCTGATCCTTATGGTTCCTTAGCCATGGATTCTGCCAGTGCCACTACAGGTCCTGTAAATATACCTTTGAATATGGCCTTAGCCATAGGTCTTGCTTCTGCCATTGAATCTGCTGACCCATTGCTTTCGGGTTTTGGCATAATAGGATTGACTTCAATTGGTGCTATGATATCTGTTTTGGTTTTAGGGATTTTAACAAGGTTCTAGGAGGGATATAGTGTTTGAAAATTTGCCGGAAATAAAGTTAATAGTAGCAATCGTAGAAAGGGGCAAGGCAGAAAAAGTTGTTGAATCTGCCAAAAGCGCCGGAGCTTCTGGCGCAACGATTCTTTACGGAAGGGGCACCGGGGAATCAGAGGTTAAAAAGTTTTTAAAAGTTAATATTGAAGCCTCAAAGGAAATTATATTGATTATTTCTGAAATAGATAAATTAAAAGATATTATGGTGGCTATGGTAGAAACGGGGAGGCTCAAGGAGCCTGGAACGGGAATAATCTTTACGCTGTCCATTGATAATTTAATTGGTCTTCACCATAGAGATGTATTAAAGGAGCTATGAAGTCATAGCTCCTTTATTGTTTTATTGTGCTTGTGGTCTATAAGTTATTGTGTTTTTTTAACGAATAAATACTATACTACAGTGGCCATAGGCTTCGTATTGAGGACTAGTTTACCGTATTCTTCGCTGCGCTTTCCCCGGCTATTTTTCCAAATACCACTGTGTCCGGAACCGCATTTCCCCCTAGTCTATTTGTGCCATGTATGCCTCCCGTTACTTCTCCGGCTGCAAATAAGCCTTTTATAATATCTCCTTTTGTATCTAAAACTTGAGCCTTTGTATTTATTTCTATGCCTCCCATGGTATGATGTACCGTAGGCATACGTGAGCCAGCATAATACGGTGGTGTATCAAGCTTATTATCAAATAATGTTCTTCCGAAAGGATCTTCTATTTCCCCCGATACTGCTTTATTAAATGTATTAACTGCATTTAATAGATTTGCTGGGTCTGCTCCTATCTGTAATGCCAATTCTTCCAAAGTGTCCCCTTTAAAGGCTATGCCTTCTTCCACTAAAAAATCAATGGTTTCATCAAAATTATTCTTAGTATTACCGGTGGGATAAGAATGTTTGTCCACTATTACCCACATTAAGCTATCTTCTTGTTCAAATAAGGCCTTGGTCATTACATCTCTCCTGGCACCTTCATCTACAAACCTATGTCCGGCCTTATTAACGAATATCCTATCTTCAACTCCCTGCTCAATATTTCCACTAAGACTGCCCGTTTCTGGTTCACCCATTGGTAGTAACTGAATTTGTTCCATATCTATAAGGTTGGCACCAATCTTTTCTGCCATCCAAGCACCATCACCCATAGCTCCCGGCCGATTGGTGGATTTTATATTTGTCAGGTCTGGCCACATTTTATTATAGTGATTTCTTGCATTTATATTGTAGCTAAAACCTCCTGTTGCAACAATAACACCGTTTTTAGCTTTCGCGATAACAATATTCTCCGGGTTTTCTGCCTCTGCACCTACTACTCTTCCGTTTTCAACAATAAGCTCTGTAGCTTTTGTGTTTACCATTATTTCAATATCGTCACTATATTTATTAATATAATCCATATAGGTCTCGATATAGCCAGTTCCTATAGGCTTAACTGGTTTATGAGACCTTTGCCATAAGGCACCTAATACTGTAAATACCTTTTCTTCAAATCTCATTCCCATGCTTTCTAGCCATTCTATGGCTGGATATGCATTCTCTACTAAAGTTTTTACTAGTTCCGGCTTGGCCAGCCTGTCTCCGCCTTCATAGGTTTGAGTATAATGCTTATCAATAGAGTCTACTATACCTTGAGCCCCTTGGCGCTTAGGATCAACGGCATTAAAGGCTGCGCCGGATATAATTGTATTTCCCCCTACTAGAGGCATACGCTCCAAAACTAATACTTTTGCACCGTTTTGGTGGGCAGAAACAGCAGCTGCTAACCCTGCACCCCCAGCCCCGATTATTACAACATCCGCTTCCTTTTCTAGCCTGCCTCTGATTTGTGCTGTGCTTGTATCTACTTCCCTCCAAAAATCATCAATATTTGCCCCGGAGCTGAGCAAAGCTTCTTCTACTGCCGTAAGCACACCATCACTGGATCTTGTACAGCCTGCAACTACATCTACGGCAATGCTTTGATGCTTTATTATTTCCTCTGCAATTATTTTTGAAGCAATTTCACCTACCCCTGGGGATTCATTATGTTTTAAAATATTTATATCTTTTATTTTATCTCCTTCTAGTGTGACACCAACCTGTATAGTACCATAACATCCTTTACCTTCGCCTATGTATACGCTTTTCTCAAGCTCTTCTTTTGGGATACTTGATTTTTTATCCCCTACTTTTAGCTCCATGCCGGGATATATTAGGTGGGGATTTTGTAGATTGTTGATTTTGCCTAACTCTTCCCAAGTAGTATCGTAATTTTCTGCAATTTTCCACAGCACATCTCCGGGTTTTACAATGTAAATGCTTTCTGCGTAAGCAGATGAAATTATGCTACATAATAAAATAAGAATAAGAAATATGCTAATTATTTTTTTCATCCTTTTGCCCTCCTTTTTATTCGCTTAAAAATTTTAATTTTAAAAAATATATAGCTAAAGCAGGCTCTCCTTTTTATTTTAAGGCATAGGCTTTGATTTTCCTATATAATGTATTTCTGCCTATACCTAATGCTTTTGCAGTATCTGTAATGTTACCATTAAAAAATTTAAGGGTTTTCTTGATATGCTCTTTTTCTACATGTTTTAATTTGAAATTTTTCTTTTCTAAAATTTCTATATGGCCTAGTCCCTGGTCTTCTTTTTTGTTTAAATTAATATTATATAGGTGTCCCGTATTTAATATTAATTCAACCAGGTTTTCCAATTCCCTTATATTTCCCGGCCAATCGTAGTCCATTAGCTCCTTCAAATATTCTTCCGATAATTTTATAGTTTTTTTATTGATATGCTTAGAGGTCCTTTCCATAAAATAGTCAATTAGTAAAGGAATATCATCCCTTCTTTCTCTTAAGGGTGCCAATGGCAAAGGTAAAACATTCAGCCTATAAAAGAGATCTTTTCTAAAACTTTCTTTATTAACCTCTTCAATTAGGTTTTTATTGGATGCAGATATTATTCTTACATCTATAAGTATTTCCCTAGTGCTGCCTATTCTACTGACCACACCTTCTTCAATAACTCTTAAAAGTCTGGTTTGCATATCCAATGGCATTTCGCCTACTTCATCAAGAAAGATTGTTCCTCCATCGGCAACCTCAAATTTGCCCGGATGCCCGCTTTTTTTGGCTCCAGTAAAGGCGCCTTCCTCATAACCAAATAATTCTGATTCTATAAGATTTTTAGGTATGGCACCACAATTTAAAGCTACAAAAGGCTCATCCCTCCTATTGCTATAATTATGAATGGATTGTGCAAATACTTCTTTGCCAGTGCCACTTTCCCCTAAAATTAAAATTGTGGATCTGCTGTCTGCAATTTGCTTTGCAAACTCAATGGTTTTTTTAAAATCTTTATTTTCCCCGATTATTTTATCAAAGGTATAGATAGCATGTCGGCCCATTATTTTATTTGCGGTTTTTCTAACCTTTTTTATCTCCTTAAAAACAAATACTATACCGCTTAAGTCTTCTTTTAAATCATATATTGGATAAACGCTTAGGCTATACTGCAAGACATTTTTATTTGAATGTACATATACATCTTCTTCATAATAAGATAACCTTTGGTTTAAAGCATTAAGAATGCTATCCCATCCATCAAAAAAATCATAGGCTTTCTTTTGCATTATTTCTTTTTCAGTGTAGCCAAATAAGTATGTAAAGTATTTATTTACATTCAGTATATTTCCCTTTAAATCCGAAGCCATAATACCGGCCGATATTACATTGATTATTGATTCAATATATAATTTTGCTAATTCTAAATCTGCCACCTTTACTCAACCCCTAAATACATATTGGATTTTAAATATAAACAATTTTAAAGGTCAATTATTTTATTTTCTGCGTTTTTTAGGCTATAAAGTTATCTTTATTAAATTTTAATATTCTTTTATATATTCTATAATTATATTACTTTTTCCTTCTAAGATTGCCTAATTATATCATGTGTATCTATTTTGAACATTGTTCCATAATGGATCATCAATATTTGAAATAAATGTTCCATTATGGGTTAACATGTCGCTTAGAAATTTTTCTTTAAAACTTAACTTCTCTAACCCTTGCAATTCCAATGATTATAGACTATTTTAAATAAATATTATCTTGGCATATATATTGCAACTATATACTTGTAAGTTCCATATATAAGAGTACAAGGAGGTATTTGTATGAGTAAGTTTATCAGAGTAAATATGACATCATTAGAGGTAAAAGTAGAGGAAACTCCGGATAAATATTTAGGCTTAGGTGGCCGTGCCCTTACTTCCCAATTTGTTTTTGATGAAGTCAAGCCAACTTGCCACCCTTTGGGAAAAAACAATAAATTAATTTTTGCGCCCGGCTTGCTGAGCGGTACTTCTGCACCTAACTCCGGGCGGATTTCTGTGGGTGCCAAAAGCCCCTTAACCGGGACTATAAAAGAAAGCAATTCCGGGGGTTCCTTTTCACAAAAGATGGCCAGGATGGGCATCAAGGCTATAGTTGTAGAAGGTATGCCCATAGGTGACAAATATTATGTAATTAATATTAAGATGGATAGCGTGACTATAGAAGAAGCCCCCCTAGAGATTTTAAGAGGCAGCGGTAATTATAAGGCCATTGAAGTGCTTAACAAAAAATATGGTGATAAAGTAGGCATGGCTCTTGCGGGCCCAGCCGGAGAACATCGGCTGCCAACTGCCAATATTTCTTTTAAGGATCCTGAAGGCAATATAAGAAGTGCAGGCCGGGGTGGTCTCGGTGCCGTAATGGGTTCAAAAAAGCTGAAGGCCATTATTATTGATGATACTGGAAGCAGCTCTGTAGCTATTGCTGAACCAGAGAAGTTTAGAGCAGCTTCAAGGGTTTTTGCAAAGGCTTTGATGGATCATCCTGTTGCCGGTGAAGGATTGGCAGCGTATGGCACTAATGTATTAGTAAATATAATTAATGAAGCAGGCGGATTCCCCTCTTACAACTTTACAAAAGGCAGGATTGATCATAACGATAATATTTCCGGGGAAACCATGAATGCCGTTATTACAGAGAGAAACGGTGAAGGCAAGGTAGCTCATGGTTGTCATCCTGGATGTATAATCAGGTGTTCCCAATGGTATCCTGATAAGAAAGGCAAGTATATTACAAGTGGCTTTGAATATGAAACTATTTGGGGCCTAGGTGCAGACGCAGGCATAGAAGATTTTGATGATATTGCCTATATAGATAGGGCTATGGATGATGTAGGTGTTGATAGTATTGAAATAGCCGTTGCCGTTGCTACGGCTATGGAAGGTGGCCTAATTCCTTGGGGTGATGGAAAGGCTGTTTTGGATATTGTTGAGCAAATTGCGATACCCACTCATTTAGGTCGTATCATTGGTGGAGGTACATCAGTTGTGGGTAAGGTTTGTGGTTTATTTAGAACACCAGTGGTAAAAGACCAAGGCATACCGGCTTATGACCCGCGTCCTATTAAAGGTATTGGCCTTACCTATGCCACAAGCACTATGGGAGCCGATCATACCTTTGGTTATTGTATTTCCGGAAATATTTTAAAAGTAGGTGCCGATATTGATCCGCTAAAAAAAGAAGGCCAGATTGAATACGCCAGAGCAATGCAAATAGGTACTGCAGCAGTAGATAGTACTGGAATGTGTTTGTTTGTATACTTTGGTATAGCAGATAGTCCCGAGGGCTATCAGGCTTTAATTGATATGATAAACGCCCAATATGGCTTATCATTAACTGCCGAGGACGTGGATAAGCTCGGTGAGGATGTTCTTAAAACGGAGATTGCTTTTAATAAGGCAGCGGGTTTTACTAATATCCATAATAATTTACCTGAGTTTTTTGAATATGAACCATTACCCCCTCACAATGTAGTATGGGATTTCACCCAAGAAGAAATTGATCAAGTACAAAATTTCTAGAGAAAGGAAAATCACGGATTTGCACGGGGAATGTCTAAATATAAGACAGCTACTATACTATAAATCAACAACAGATATAGCTAAAAAGGTGTGATATAATGGGTAAAAGAACCATTGAATTAAGAGGATTTCTACATTTAGATAAGCATTTAAGAAAGAAATATGGCAAACCACCTATATACTACCCCCTAAATAAACCTATCAGTGCTTTGAAATTAGCAAAGCAATTAGATATTAATCCAGAAGAAGTGGAAGTCATATTTGTAAATGGTTTTGTAGAATCCTTGGAACATTTGATAACCCCCGGTGACAGGGTGGCATTTTTGCCTCCTGGTTGCCCGGGGCCCTATAGAATAGCCCTAGGCTTCTATGGTAAGAATCAAGATAACGAAAGAAATTTTAAGTTGTAAAGAGGAGCAAAGGAAAGGATAATTATGATTAATGTGACAGTGCGCTTATTCGCCACTTTAAGAAAAAATCGCGAAAAAGAAATAAAAATGGATTTGCCTAATGGCTCCACAATAAAAGAAGTAATAAAAATTCTTGATATATCAGAAGGCCAAGCGACTATTTTAATGGTCAATGGAAAAAGAGTATCTATAACGGATACCCTTAAAAACAATGATATAGTTGCTATTTTTCCTCCAATCGGCGGAGGCTAGAAACTTTTATTTGGTTTTGGACCGTAAAATTGATAATAATCCGTTTTTAACATTCCGTTATAAAGCTTTCTTTTCCTGTCAGCTCTTCTTCCAAAGAATCTTTCAAATTCTTCATGGGCCGTCAGTATATAAAATGACCAGGTATCTAAGGCTGATAATACCTTGCCCATATCTTTATATAATATTTCAACACTTTTAATATCCTCCATCCGTTCACCATAAGGGGGATTGCTTACAATAAAACCATATTTATCTTTGGAGGATAAGTCCCTTATATCTCTTTGTTGAAAATGAATATATTCAAGGACTCCGGCTTTTTCTGCATTGTGTCTAGCAATCTTTAGTACATTTTCATCTATATCATAACCTTGGATATATAAATCAGCATCTACTTTAATGGACTCTCTAGCCTCCTTTTTTACATTTTCCCACAAGTGCGGAGCTATAAAGCCCCATTTTTCAGATATAAACTCTCTATCAAGCCCTGGAGGCTTATTTAGAGCCTTCATAGCTGCCTCAATCAATATGGTTCCTGAACCACACATGGGGTCAATCAACAATCTTCCTTCTTTCCATGGTGTTAGTGAAATCAAAGCAGCGGCCAATGTTTCTTTTAGTGGAGCTTCACTGGCTACTTGCCTGTAAGCTCTTTTATGTAAAGCAGTACCGCTACTGTCTAAATAAATATTTACTTTATCTTTGAAAATAAATACATGGATAGGGTATATATCACCGCTTTCGCTAAACCAGTTTATTTTATATTTACTTTTTAAGCTGTCTACCACAGCTTTTTTAATTATGGCTTGTATATCTGAAGTGCTAAAAAGTGCAGATCTGACGGAAGATGCTTTGGATACGGGGAAAGCTCCTTCTCTTGGTATCCATTTATGCCAAGGAATATCCTTAGTATTTTCATATAGTTCATCAAAAGTAACAGCATCAAACTCGCCAATTCTTACAAGAATCCGTTCTGCAGTGCGCAAATGAATATTTGCCTTGCAAATACCTTTTTCGCAGCTAATAAAATTCACTCTTCCATCGGTAACACTTTCAATTTCAAATCCTAATTCTTTTATCTCTCTAGTCAGTATCGACTCCAGTCCAAAATTGCATGGAGCGCATAGATGTATTTTTGACATAAAACTTCTCCTTGTGTATTCTTTTACCTTTGTTAATTTAATTACTAATTTTCTATATTAGCACGTTGTGAGTGTTACTTGGAGTAATACTCATCCATCACATCCCTTGGTACCAAATTACCACCTGTAGCCCACACTATATGATTTGCCTTTGGCATTTTATCTTTCAGCTTATGTTTTTCTATATATTCCATACTTTGTGAGCTATTCAAATAAATCGGTCCGGAGAATCCAGCGCATGCTGAAGGTTCTATAAAAATATTTTCTGAATCCGCTAAAAGCTTTAAATATTTATAAAGCATATTATCGTCTATGGTAAAAATTCCACTGAGCAACCTCTCCATTGTTTTTCCTACGAACCTTGAAGGTGTGCCAACAGCTAGGCCGTCTGCTGCTGTTAGATTATCTATGCCAAAATCTTGCACACTGATTTTGTCATGTTCTCCGGTATACATGCCTATTAGCATACAGGGTGAATGGGTAGGCTCCGCGAAAAAGCAATGGACATTATCCTTATATATAAGCTTTAGTCCATAAGCTACCCCACCGGGACCTCCACCTACTCCGCAGGGCAAATAAACAAATAAAGGATTATCTTTATCAACTTTTATGTCCATATCTTCCAATTGCCCCTTTAGCCTATTTGCCGCTACAGCATAGCCTAAAAATAAATCCTTGGAATTTTCATCATCTACAAAATAGCTTTTCTCATCTTGGTCCGACATCTTTCTACCTTCCTCAACGGCTTTGCTATAATCCGAATCATATTCTATTACTTTAACTCCTTTGCTTCTAAGCAAGTCCTTTTTCCATTGCCTAGCATCTGCTGACATATGCACAATTACTTTATAGCCCAATTTTGCACTCATAATTCCAATGCTTAGGCCCAGATTTCCTGTAGAGCCAACTTGAATGGTGAATTGATTAAAATAGCTTGTGTACTCTATAGCGGCTAATTTAGAATAGTCCTCATCTATAGCTACAAGTCCGTGTTCCAAAGCTATATCTTCCGTATGCTTCAGTATCTCATATATGCCACCCCTAGCCTTTATTGATCCGGCGATAGGTAAGTGACTATCTTTTTTTAGAAATATTTTTCCTTGTACTTCTAAAGCGTGTAGTTTATTTAATTCTTTTTTCATTTTAGATATTTCAACTATTGCTGACTCAATAATTCCATTTGTTGCTTTTGTTTCAGGAAATAGCTCTTTAATAAGAGGGGCAAATCTTTCTAATCTTTTTTCTGCATCTTTTATATCATCTTTGCTTATAGGTAAATTTTCACTTATCAATTCAAATGCTGAATATTTAGGGTTTAAATAAAGAATTTCTTTTAAATCAATCATATCTTTTAATAAGGGGTATTTACGTACCCATTCCTTAATTGTATAGCCCAAAACTTTGCTCATTATCATTCCTTCCTTTCTTTTTATTCTTTATATCAAAAGATGGACTAATATTATTATATCTTACTTAAGTAAATCTTTGTTAATTCTTATTATTCTTTCATGGTACTATATATATAGTATTTGTTTTTGAATTGAAAGAGAAGGATTTGAAGTATAAGTATAAAAGCCAATGGCTTAGAGCTTTATAGCATAGAATTAGCTTAGTAGTTGTATGTATTTTCCGTAACCTTCCTTCTCCATATCTTCCTTGGCTATAAAGCGCAAGGAAGCACTGTTTATACAATAACGTAGTCCGCCTTTATCTTTTGGGCCATCGTTAAAAACATGACCTAAATGAGAATCTCCCGTACGGCTTTTAACTTCTGTTCGAGTCATTCCTAAGCTATTATCCTGCTTTTCTATTATAGATTCTTCATCAATAGGCTTGGTAAAGCTCGGCCAACCGCAGCCTGAATCAAATTTATCAGAAGAAGTAAATAATGGTTCTCCCGTTACAATATCTACATAAATTCCTTCCATGCTATTATTCCAATATTCATTTTGAAATGGCCTTTCCGTGGCAGCATTTTGAGTGACCTGGTATTGAAGTTTGCTTAGTTTGTTTTTAATCTCCTCTTCATGAGGCTTCGGATATAATTTTGGGTCCACTGTAGATTGAATATCTGATAGTATTGATAAGTCAACATGGCAGTAGCCTCCTATGTTTTTATCAAGATATTTTTGGTGGTATTCTTCAGCCAAAATATAATTCTTCAAGGGGCTAACTTCCACAACTATAGCTTTCTTATAATTTTCTTTTTCCTTTTCAATAAAATTCTTTATTATTTCCTCGTCATTTTCATCTGTAAAATATATTCCAGTTCTATATTGGGTGCCGGTATCGGGTCCTTGTCTATTTAGGCTTGTAGGGTCAATTATCATAAAAAGATATTCTAATAGTTTTTCCAAGCTAACTTTTTCCCCATCATATTTGATATGAACTGTTTCTGCATGGCCAGTAATAAACAAATCATGGTATGATGTATCCTGAGTTTTTCCATTGGCATAGCCTACATCAGTAGATAATACTCCATAGATTTCACTAAAAAACTTTTCTACACCCCAAAAACACCCACCAGCAAAGTATATTTCTTTTATACGTTCTTTCATAAATTATCACCTCTGTTTTCTAAGTTTTTTCTTTAACTGGACTTACATTGTTAGCTTATGCAATTTTAAATAACCTTATAATCAGTCAGATATTCAATTATATTTTACCACATTTTTGGCTTATCCACTTGCATTTGCATAAAATGAGGGAGCTTTCATTTGTCATTAATGAATTAATAGTTTCCAGTAGATTTATTGTAAATATAGATGCAAGTGGGACAAGGAATGCAGCTGTAATTATAAATAATAGTATTATAGCAGTAATGGTTTTATTTTTTAAAGCATCATTGCGGATTATTTTCAGCAACGTATAATTCTCCCCCGCTTTCAAGTTTCATAATAGCCTTTAACCTATATAGTATAAGCGCTGTTACACACACTGAAATGCCCGATATAAAAATCAAAAGTCCTATACCCCTTCCCGGTCCTATTCCAAATATTTTACCTAGACTATTTGCAAAAATTCCGCCTTCTACTAATAAAGGAGTAAATACATAATCAGCTAAAATACCTGAAATGGCATAAGCAACAATATATCCAAGCTGCGAGATTAAGCCCATAATTCCCCAAGCCCTGCCCTGGACCTCATTATCTATATTGGATCGGATTAAGTAATCCAAGCTTACATTGGCAAAAGGAAGGGCTGAGAAGAATAAAAAGCCAAATATGGTAATTAGAAAAATATTTTCTCTCAGGGCAAAAAGGGCCATAAACAAACCAGCTATAAATAAGGAAGTGGATAGCAACTTTCTATGTCCTTTTTTTATGGTCAGCATTCCCATAATAATGCTTGTAATAAGCATTCCCGATGCAGAAATAGTTTCTATTGCTCCAAGTGTACTACTATCAGAAAAAGCCAATATCATGGGAGTTAAAAGAGTCTGTATAAAACCTATAAAGAATGTCAGTATAGAAGCCATTATTACTAATATAAGTATCCCTTGATTTTGGGAAACTGTTTCCCAACCTTCCTTAAGTTCATAAGTGAAAGATTTTACCTTTTCAATTCTTTTAGATACAAGGCCTTTTCTAACTACTAAAGTAGCTATAATAGTAATAAATAAAGTGCAAACATCAATTACAAGCAAAAGCTTTATATCATATTTTTTAAGTAGAAGACCTGCCAGAGCCGGTGAAATTAAAAATCTGGAGGATCCTGCAATTTGAACTAAGCCGCCGGCTTTTGTATATTGTTCTTTAGTAAGTAAATCTGTAATTGTTGCTGTGTATGCCGGCTCCAAAAGGGATATAAAAATGGAGCTAATCATGACCCCCATATATACCTGCCATAATTTCGCTTCTCCTTTTATCATAAAAAATAATATAAAAATTAGCCCTAAGGCTGAAAGGCCATCACCTATTATCATAAGAAGTCTACGATCATATCGGTCTGCAAGAACTCCTGCAGGAACACTTAAAATTAGTGATGGTAAAAATGCAAATAAACTTACTAAAGCCACAGCAGAAGCTTTGCCTGTTTTTTCAAAAACATAGATAGCAAGACCAAATGCAGTGAGACCACTGCCAATAGACGATACAAATTCACCTATCCAAAGCAAAATAAACTTACTAAAATTATTTTTTTTCATGACTAGACCTCGTTTCCTTTTTCTATCAATTGCGCAATTTGCAAGAGGCTGCCACTTTTTGCACCAAGAAGTTTTTCCGCATTATAAATAAGTGCCTCTAAGCGCTTCATATAGTCTTCTTTAGATAAGCTGACAATTCCAATATCAAAAATAGTATTTGAATAAATTATTATCATTTCTACGCACTCATAAGGAAATGGTGTATCGAATAGCCCTTCTTTGATCCCTTCCTTAACTATATCAGTCAATATCTTTGGTATGCTTGCTATCATTACTTTTTGAATTTTTTGATGCATAAGTGCGTTTTGGGGCTTGTGAATGTGTTCTATTATTGCATTGGCTCCGGGGCTATTGAGGCTCAGTGCGGCAATTACACGAAACAAACGCTCTAACGTAGCTATATCCTTGTCCCTTGCAATTTCTTTAGCCTTTCTAAGTATTTCCTTATTGTACCTTTCTATTAAAGCATCCATAATATCTTCTTTGGACTTAAAATGATAATATAGCGTGCCTCTAGCTATGCCTACCACTTCCAAAATATCATTAGTACTTGTACCGTCAAAGCCTTTTGACGCAAAAAGATCTTCCGCTGCATCAAGTATTTCTTTTTTTCTTTCTTCTGCAGACTTTACTTTTTTCATTATTACACTCCTATCCTATAGACCGACTGACTGTCTACATCAAACAATAGCAAATGATTTCTGATAAGTCAAAGCCTAGTTAAATAATATATTCTTATTCTATGATAATGTCATATTGAAATTATTCTGATAAAATATCACTTGTGAGAAAGGACTCTGCTAGCATTTTTAAATCTGCGATAAAATTTTTCTTTAGATTTGGTCTTCTTCTTACGGCTAAAGGATGATAGGATACAATAGCAGGGAACCCCATAATATTATGCCATTTCCCCCTTAGAACCCTCACATGAACATGATCATTATTGAGCATACTTTGAAGTACTACATCACCTAAACAGACAATGCATTTTGGATTTGCATCTTTTATTTGCTTTTCTAAAAAATCTATACTGAACTCCCTTGCTTTTTTTTTATCATAACTTCTTAGGGGCCTGCATTTTAATAAATAAGTTAAGTATACACTATTAGAATTTATATTTACTTTATTTAATGTTTCTTGGAGAGTTATCCTTGTACCACAAATATACTCTATACCCTCTTTGTTCTCCCGAGCACCCGGATTATCTAAAATAATATATATTGCCGCTTTTGGATTACCCTCTCCCCATATTATCCGTGACTTTGAGGAGCATGGCTCACATTGTATATAATCTTTGGCTACTAACGGTAATTTATCCTCCGGCCAAATTGTCGGTAAAAAATTATTATCCATTTTATCCTCCATTATTAATATTCTTAATATACCACTAATTTTCAGCGTATGCCTTTTCTAATTAAAAAGCATTGCTTAATAATTATTATTGTCATAAAATCACCTGGAAATTCAGTGAAAACATTATATACCATCAGCTGCATATTAGTTACAGTTCACACCTAGCTATTTTATTATGTGGTGACGAGTGAACAGTAGGGTATATTTTTTTACCTAATGTAAATTCTATAAATAGGAGGTGTTTTTATGTCACATTTGAACCAAAAAGAAAGATATTTATTGGAAGACCAAAAAGTCCAAGAAGAGATATGTGTAAAAAAGTATAATAATTATTCTCAACAAGCTTGCGACCCGGAATTGCAGCAACTTTGCCAACAATTGGCCCAGCAAGAGCAGCAACATCTTGATACCATTAATCAAATACTTAACGGGCAGGTTCCCAATATGGCACAACAGGGACAGGGGCAACAACAAGGACAGCAACAATCAAAGCAAAGTATGGATATGAAAAGCAAATCCCTTGGTCAAACCGGAATGACAAATCAACAAGATGCAGATTTATGTACAGATCTTTTATCTACTGAGAAATATGTTTCTGGGACCTATGATACAGCAATTTTTGAATTTAGAGATGCTAATATTCGCCAAGCTTTAAATCATATACAAAAAGAAGAGCAAGAACATGGAGAGCAAATTTTTAATTATATGCAAAGTAAAGGCATGTATAATCCTAAATAAAGGCAGGTGTAACAGCTTAAAACCACTGAAAATTTATTATGTAATTTTCAGTGGTTTTCTTAGTTCATATATTCAATATAGTTTATGGCATTTTATAATTATGTTTTTCTAGAATATCCAAGGCCAACTCCATTCTCGCTGTCATTAATGCATTTACTACCTGACAGATCTTCAAGTCAGCTACTAAAGATAATAGATAGGCTGCATCATATATATTAATTTTTAGCTCCTCTACAAGAAATTTATGCATATTAAAAACAGCTAATTTGTTTGCTTCTTCCATAGTTTCCGCCGTTCCTATGGTAATTAATTTGCCTTCGCTAACTACCATTGGTAGGGGCAGTGTTTTATCTTTAACCACTTGGACTTTGAGGGTTACTTCACCCGGTATTTCTAAACCGCAACCTCCCGCTTCTCCGTCACCCATAACTCCATGTAAGTCCCCCAGAGCGAGAAGCCCACCTTCAGTATTGACAGGCAGGTATAAAATAGATCCTTTTTTTATTTCCTTGCAATCCATATTACCGCCATGGCTACCAGGCATAACTGTTGGAATCTCTTGACCCTCAGGTGCAACACCTATAACACCTACCATAGGATTTAAGGGGACTTTGATTTGTTCATTAAATTTTGCAAAGCCACTTTCTATAGGAATTATCTTAAGCTTGTTTTCTTCAAACTTTTCACCTAATATGGGATCTCTAGTATCAAGTGTCATTCTTCCTTCTTTGGCTAACTTTATATCAATAATTTCAATTTTTAAGATATCTCCTACTTCCGCTCCCTCAATATAAAGCGGGCCTGTAGCAGGGTTTTGGAAGCTACCTAATTCATCGGTTTTTAGCTGTTCTTCATTTGTCAGCATATTGTTATAGCAATCAGATGTTTCAAATATTACGGTCTCACCCGATACAGCTTTGGCAGCAGCTTTGTGCTCTTTAGAAAAAGTAAAAATTGCTTGTTCTCTACTTATCCTTTTCATTTTTACACCTCACATTTTTAATTTAATCTTTGGATAGATGGAATTACTTGGCCATACACAGGGAGCAAATCCTCTGTTGCTCCACTTATACAATTTATATCAATATATTATATCTTTTACAGCCTAGTCTTTCCTAGTTGATACTAAGCCAAATAAACTTCCTAACAATCCTAGGGTCCCTCCAGAAGTCAAAATAAGGGCTCTTAGGTTTTTAATTAATCCAGCAAAGGTAGGTAAGGGGATAAAAGGTAAAGGCCCCGTTATCTGCTTATATATATGTTTTAATATAAAAGCCGATAAGGATGTAGCGATTATGCTGCCCCCTATGGTTAAGAGTATACCTATTAAAATAAAAGGAAATCCGATAAAACTTTCTGGTGCTCCTAAAAGCCTAAGGGTATTTATTTGCTCTTTATTCCCGTGTATTCCTAATCTTATTATGTGGGAAATTATAACTAAGGTAGTTATTCCTGCTGCGGCTATCACCAAATAACCTAAAAAGCTAAATATTTCTGATATATTTCGTAAACGTCCCAATACCTCCCTATTATCTCTAATATATTCAATTCCTTCTACATATTTCAAATCTTCAAGTATGGATTGCATCTTTTCCAAATTAATATTCATTTCTATAAATGAACTAAATGGATTTTCATCGAAATATTCAAGGACTTTAGCTTCTTTGCCCAAAATTCCTTCCATTCTCTTATGGGCTTCTTCCTCGCTAACTAGGCGTACTTCCTTTACACCATCAATGATACTGGCTTCTGATATTATATAATTCAGCTGCTCCGCAGATAGGTCCTCATTATAATAGATACTTATCTCCGCTTCTTCACGAATAGCTTCTAAAACCCCGTTGCTTATCCACCAACCGGATATAACCATGGCTAGAATAAATAAAATAAGCGATATACTTAAAAGCGTTACACCATTGGACAATAGATTTAAACTGATTATATTTTTAACTTCTTTTAAAAAATATCCTAAATTATAAAAATACTTTTTCATATAAGCCTAGCCCAACCTTTCTATGCTAATACCACCCTTATTGATACGAATTAACTTACTGTTTTCTTCTTCATTTATAAGATGGGTAGCATGGGTGGTAATAATTACAGTGGTCTTATCATCTTTAAAAGATGCTAAGAGCCTTAGTATGTTTTGCGCATTGTCCTTATCTAAATTTCCTGTAGGCTCATCAGCCAAAATCAAAAGAGGTTTTCTTGCTACCGCTCTAGCTATGGCAACTCTTTGCCGTTCCCCAAAAGAAAGGTTCTCAACAAGTGCCAGCTTTTTATGACTAAGGCCTACTCTTTCAAGACCATAGTTGGCCCTTTCTTTTAGCTCCTTTGATGAAATATCCAAAAATCTCATGCCGAGCATAGTATTTTCCATTGCTGTTCTGCCATTGATAAGTTTAAAATCTTGAAAAACAGGGCCTATTTTTTTTCTCATTTCCCTAATCTTTTTGGCTTGTCCTTTAGTCATTATGTAGTTTAAAACGGTTAAAGTCCCGGATGTGGGATATTCCATGCCCATAAACAATTTTAGAAGAGTTGTTTTGCCGGAACCACTGGGGCCTATAATATATATCATTTCCTTACTTTTGATTCTAAGATTTATGTCGTGTAAAGCCTCTGTCCCATCAGGGTACTTAAAATTAACATCCTTTGCTTCAATCATTGTTTTTCCCCCCCTAAAATAACTTAAAAGTAGATATCAGCTCAATATAGCCTTGTTTCATTACTACACTATCCAATTTGTTGCCATAAAGAAGAGGTTTTAGATTTATAATAAGCTTATTGTCTTTTAAAAGCTCTTCAATAGTACGGCTTTCCAAGGGCATATTATAAAAGCTACCTTCTTCTACTTTCAATTCTAAAGCACTTCCATCCACAATAAGAAGTTTTCCCGCTAAAACAATATTGTTATCTGGAAAATCCAATGTTGCTTTGCCCGGAGTAAAGCTAAATACCATCTTAGGAAGGCTTGGATATTTTTTTACCAGATCATTAAAAACCTGGTCTTTCATTGAGCCTTTAACCTTTAGTAAAGAAAAAGTCAATTCCAAGGCATCTTGGGGCAACTCTTCTTCTGAGATTATCCGTGATAATTCCCTTATCGTATCTGATAGCGTGTGACCCACCTTATCCCAAGCTATTTGAAGATTAGATAAATAATCTTGATAATATTCCCTTTCATCCTCCAATGATGTCAAATACTCTTCTATTTCCTCTTTGAAGCCTATCTTAGCAGACAATGCGTCTTCTAGTTGTCTTTGCTTTTCTTCTATTAATAAAAGATTCTTATTAAGACTCTTTTGGGCAAGAAGTAAATTATCCCTACTTTTCTCTATAAGCCCTAATAAGTCTCCAGTATTTCGAGTAATATCTTGTAGGGTATTTATACTTCTAATAAGCATTGCCAGACTATCGGAATTTAATATTATTTCCAAATAAGAGCCGGGGCCCATTCTTTGGTAGCTTTTTAAAACCTGTTTTAAGGCTTCCTTGTTCTTTTCGTATATATTTTCTTCACCGGAAATTTCTATTTCTAATTTTTTTATCTCTTGTTTTATATCATCAATATCCAAAGAGAGCTTTTCTTCTTCTTTTTCCATATTCTCTATTTCTTGAATAAGAATAAAAAGCTTCTCAAGAATTTCTTTCTCTTCTTTGCTAATGCCAATGAGCTTTTCATGTATATCCTCAAAAGGCTGTCCTATGACCAAGTTTGATAAAAACAACACTAATATAGCAGTGCTTATAAAAATACTAAATAAGATACCTTTGTTTCTTTTAGCCATACTAGTCCTCCTAATTACGGTAGTTAAAGTTTATATAAAGACGACATTATTAACCTATAATATCACAGCAGCTATGTGCAGTAATTATATATAAATAGACAATTTAATTATAACAAATTATATGGTGATAAATACGTTTTTATATTTTAAAAATACTATATCCCTTTGTTGCCGGATTTTTATTTAAAAAGTAAATATGCCATATAACTAAAATAGTACCTTTAAATAGGCTGGATATACTTATAGCCCACCAAACTCCGTTAAGTCCTAGTGAAGTCGAAGAAAGAAAATAGGCAGCAGGTATTCTTAGTCCATTGAATAATATGCTGATAAATGATGGAGGAAATGTTTTTCCATGACCTATAAAAGCCCCGGCAGTGCTTATCTCAATTGCTATAAAAAGTTGTGAAACTCCCAAGATCTTTAAATATAATATTCCTAATTCTATCGCTTTTTTCTCCTGTATAAAAACTGAAAATATAGGCTTTGCCCCAAATATTAATAAAAATGTAGCAAATACCCCAATTACACATACGATACCAATACCAATAAAATATCCCTTATATATCCTGTCCCATTTCTTTGCTCCGTAATTTTGCCCGGTAAATGCACTCATGGCAGTTTGAAAGCCACCGGCTGTCATCCAAGAGATTGATTCTATTTGTCCCCCTACTTTTTGCACGGCTATTGCCACAGGTCCCCACTTTGCAACTATCCTAGCAATAACCATTGCTATTAAGGTAAATAGAGCAGATTGTAATGCTACGGGAAATCCTAGTTTAATAATTTTTTTTATAAGAGAAACTTCTGCTTTTCTAAAAAGTTCAAAACCCGAAAATAATTTAGGTGTTTCTTTGGCCTTTTTTATAAAAATAAAAGTAACAGTGGCTTGGGCTATAACAGTAGCTATGGCTGCACCTAGCACTTCAAGCCTTGGAAAAGGACCTATACCTAAAATCAATAAGGGATCAAGGAAAATATTTATGATTAAGCCAATGGCATTTATAGTAAAAGGCGTTTTACTATCTCCATAGCCATTAAATATAGCCGTAAATACAGGGTTAATCATATAAAATACCATGCCTAAAGATACTATTACTAAATATTTAATAGCATCCCCTTCAATTATAGGCTCTCCAAGTCTAAAAAATCCTATTAAGGGTCTTCGTCCTATTATAAGGACACTTCCATATAGAAAAGCCAGCACAATAATCATTTGTATGCTATGCCCTATATATCTTTTGGCAGCAATAATGTCTTTTCTACCTATGGATTGGGAAACTCCAACCTCAGCCCCAACCTTTGGTATAAGGATAAAAGCCATGGCAAGCCAGGTAAAGAAACCTGCAGTTCCAACGGATGCTACTGCATTTGACCCGACTCTTCCTACCCAAATCATATCCGTTAAATTATAGGCCATCTGAACGAATGAAGTACCGATAATAGGCATGGCCAGCTTAATAAGTGCTTTGTAAATGCTTCCTTCCGTTAAGTTAATGGATTTTGTCATTTTGTCCTCCAAAGTATTCTGTCTTTTTGATGCTTTTTAGATTTTTAAAATCTATCTCAGCTATAAGTACCCCTGATAAAAGGATTATTGCACCCACATATCCTTTTGGCGGCAGGATCTCATTTAAAAATAAAAAGGCGAAGCCTGCTGAAAAAACCGGCTCAAGAGAAAGTATAAGTCCTGTATGGGTAGCAGTAGTATGCTGTTGGGCTAAGGTTTGGACAACATATCCAATAGCAGTGCAAAAAACGCTTAATAATAAAACAGATAACCAAGATAAACTAGTGGTAGGAAGGCCAAAGTCTTCAAAGACTAAAGATGTAAGAAGGCTGAAGAACCCAGCAAAGCCAAGTTGTAATATGCCTAGTGGGATCGGGTTTACTTCTTTTGTAAATCTTTCAACAACTATAACATGTATGGAACAAATTAACGCACATAATATACAAAGTATGTCCCCGAAATTCATCTTTAATTCCGCATCTAATGATAATAAGCTAATTCCTATAAAGGCCAGTATAACGCCAATTATTACCCTGCTTTCTATCTTTTGTTTTAAAAAAAAGAATGAAATTATAGGTATCAGTATTACGGAAAGGCTGATTAAAAATCCAGCATTTGAAGCCGTTGTATATCCTAGAGCAAAGGCCATAGATACAAACATAGCAAATAACAAAATACCCAAAACAAAGGAATATTTTACTGTCTTTAGGCCAGCAGACAATATTTGTTTATGGAATATCCCTCCCATTATTACAAACGCTATTATGAAACGCAAAGCCGTTAGATTTATTGGATCCAAGCCCTCCAATCCTATTTTTGTAAGCATATAAGATGCACCCCAAATAATTGTAATGCCTAGTAGCATCAAATCCGCCTTTATTTGTTCATCCACTACAGTGCACCCTCCTTTTCAGCTTTGTACTGGTCTATTTATGCTTAATTTATAAAATCAGTTAAATAGATTCTAATAATTATTTTTATATACTAATTATATACTACTATAGATATTTCTGAAATGTTTTAAGCTGTAAACTTTATAAATTGTTAATAATCTGATTATAGCAAACAATTATATCTTCTGATTTGGCAAGGTGTGAACTGCAACATAATCTTATGTAGATAGATAAAAATTTGCGTAATGATATGCAAATTATAATAACTATTGCAAGTATTCTACAAATTTTAACAAAAAGTATAGAAATATAAGTAAAACTATTATAGAATATTGTATAATACACATAAATGCAAAGATTAGGTAAAGTTTAAATATATATAGGAGGTTGCCTTATGTTTAGAAGAAGTAAACGTGGTGATTGTGAAGAAGCCAGATGTATAGTTAAATACGTTGAAGGATCCTTAGCCGGCAAAGAAGTTGATTGTCCTAAAGTAGATTATCCTCTCCATTCAGAGGTATTGGGGCATTTTGAAAAGCTTCTTAATAATGAACGTAAAATGTCTATAGCTGCTAAAAGAATACTTGATATAGTTAGCTCCATAAGTAGTTTTGATGTTAATATGTCTCATATTTCATATCAATTGCTGGATTTTGCCGGGGAATTGGCGACCCTTAGTGAATCCAATTTGGCAATTGTTGAGGAAACAACGGCCAGCATGAATCAAGTAAATGAAGCCATTGATGCTACTTCACAAACCCTTGATGATTTATCTGATGAATCTGAACTTTTAGCAAAAAAGAACGACGAAAGCATGGAACTGCTTATTGAAGTCCAAACACTTAAGGAAAATGTCATAGGCGATACTGGTGTAATGAACGAAAAAATACAACAATTAGTGGACCTTGCTGTGGAAGTAGGTAAAATTGTGGATAGTGTTCAAACCATAGCAGAGCAAACAAATCTTCTTGCATTAAATGCTGCAATAGAAGCGGCTAGAGCTGGGGAACATGGCCGGGGATTTGCAGTTGTTGCCCAAGAAGTAAGAAAGTTGGCAGACGATACTAAACAAAACTTAGAAGGCATGAGGCAATTTGTTAATCATATTCACACTGCAGCTCAAGAAGGTATGCAAAGTTTAGACAGTACCTTGTCTTCAACGGGACAAATGAGTGATAAAATTGAAGCGGTTTCAGATACTGTAAGTAAAAATGTGGACATGCTAAAGGATGTTATCAAGGATGTAGAAGAAATTCATGCGTCCATGGATGGCATTAGAATTGCGGCTAGTGAAATTAATCAAGCTATGGAAGCATCCAGCAGTGATGCTGAAAGGCTTAGCCATATGACCCACATTATACATAATGACGCTTCTGAAAGTGTTAATTTTGCTAAACAAATATCTGAAATAGATGATGAGCTTTCCACTATAGTATCTGACATGTTCGAAGGTCTCAAAGGTGGAAAACATGCTGTTAGCAATGAAGAATTTCAGGAAGTTATCCGCAAGGCAATGGAATCCCATAGACAATGGATGCAAGGTTTGGAAAAGATAGTAAAGGAAATGCGCAGCTATCCTATACAAACAAACTCAACCAAGTGTGCTTTTGGTCATTTTTATAATGCAATACAAATAGAACATAAAAAAATTATTGAAGACTGGAAACAAATAGATATAATTCATAATGGCTTTCACAATGCCGGTGATAAAGTAATAAATGCAGTAAAACAAAAAAATGAAAGTCTGGCAAAACAGGTTTATAAAGAAGCAAGTGAGCTTTCTTCCCAGATGCTAGCCCTTTTGGAAAGAGTTGACCGGAAAATTGAAGAACTGGGGAAAGAAGGGGTCAGTTTGTTTTAGTTCCTTAAATGAGTAGTCATAGGGGCATCTTTCAATTGGTGGTTATTATTAGCGTAACTGTAATAGGAAACCGATTGTTAGATGCTTTTTTATTCCTTATTTATGCAGTTATATTAATGGACAAACAGTGATATAATTGGCTCTATATAGGAGGTAGATGAAAATGAAGAATCACAAATGGATGATAATGATACTTGTTTTATCTTTAGCTTTTAATATTAAAACAAGTATAGATATAGCATCTATGAAAAATCAAATAACAAACTTAAGTAATAGTATTCATTGGATGGAGGATTCCTTTAATAATAATGTTTCTAATAGTATTTGGAGAATGGAAGAAGCTATAAAAAAAGAAACTAGTCTAGTTAGTGAATTTAAACTTGATTTTATTGAGTTAAATAATAAAATGGCTAGCTTTTTTATTACTTTAAAACCAAGAATAATTAATAAAGATGATAAGGTTTATTTTTTACTAAAAACAGATAAGGAAGATGCAAAGCTTATAGTTGCAGAAACGGAGGATAGTATTGTATATACGGCTATGGTTGATATTTCAGTTTTTGAAAGTGCTGATATTGATTTAGTTATTGAATCTGCTGACACCAAGAAGACGGAAAAGCTTGACTATTTATATCCAGCAATTGAGAAATTTACTGCTGATATAGCTGCCCATCCTGTAGGCGGAAATATGAAATATATTAAAGACAAGGAATATTTATTTATTAATTATGATTATGGCATGACTTATCACTTACCTTATTATGAGGCAATAGGATTAAAAGATGTCAATCTTAATATTGAAGTTAATAATAAAGTTGTTGATAGAATAGCTGTGCCTAAGGAACAAAAAGGAAACTATCAGTATTATATAAGTCTTAAAGAATATAAAATTCCTTGCAAAATTGGAGATGATATATATTTTTATATTACAGCAGAAGATAATAATGGTTTTAATTATAAGGCTAGTATGGAGGCATGGACTATAGGAGAATATGGAGAGGTAAATTATAATCCGGATCTTATAAATTATGAAAACATGGTGGATATATACTAATTATTTTTTTGTACTCAGCCTGTTTTTGTTCTATAATATATTTATAAGTGATTGATTTATTTAAAATTTTCAATTGGGGGAATGTTAAATGGTTAAGAATTCAGAAATTTATGAAGCTATGACCATAAAGCTAGAAGGTCCGCTACCAGAAATGCCAGATTTTATAGATGGCATAAGAAGAGCACCAGATAGAGGTTTTAGGCTTAGTAAATCCCAAACTGAGACGGCATTGAAGAATGCACTTCGTTATATTCCTGAAAAATATCATGAGATTTTGGCAGGAGAATTTTTAAACGAGCTACTAAGCAGGGGGAGAATATATGGTTATAGATTTCGCCCGAAAGACAAAATAAAAGCTAAACCAATTGATGAGTATAAGGGAAAGTGTATTGCAGGTAAGGCATTTCAAGTTATGATAGATAATAACCTTGATTTTGATGTGGCCCTTTACCCTTACGAGCTGGTCACTTACGGTGAAACCGGGCAAGTGTGCCAAAACTGGATGCAATACCTACTTATAAAAAAATATTTGGAAGAACTAACGGAAGAACAAACTCTTGTAATTGAGTCTGGACACCCTCTTGGACTCTTTAAATCAAACCCTAATGCTCCTAGAGTTATTATAACTAATGCTCTTATGATAGGAATGTTTGATAATCAAAAAGACTGGGAAATCGCCGAGCAAATGGGTGTTGCAAACTATGGGCAAATGACAGCTGGAGGCTGGATGTATATTGGACCGCAGGGAATAGTGCATGGAACTTTTAATACACTGTTAAATGCGGGAAGGCAAAAACTGAGTCTTGGGGATAAAGGTGATTTAAAAGGAAGATTATTTGTATCTTCAGGCCTTGGCGGTATGAGTGGAGCTCAGCCAAAAGCCATGGAAATAGCCAATGGTGTAGCAATAATTGCAGAAGTGGATTTTTCAAGAATTATTACGAGGCATGAACAAGGTTGGGTTAAGGAAAAATCTGATGACCTAAAAGAAGTATTTGAAATAGCTCATAAGTATATGGAAAATGGCCAACCTACATCAGCAGCCTATCATGGTAATATTGTGGATCTGCTCCAATACGCTGTTGATAATGATATAAAAATTGAATTGCTATCAGATCAAACTTCTTGTCATGTAGCCTACGATGGAGGTTATTGCCCACAAGGGTTAACATTTGAAGAAAGAACCGAATTATTGAAATCTGATAGGGGAAAATTTAATAATCTTGTTGATAAAAGCCTAAGGAAGCATTTTGAATTAATAAAACAATTGGTAGATAGAGGAACTTACTTCTTTGATTACGGCAACTCCTTTATGAAGGCCGTATATGATGCAGGAGTTAAAGAAATATCCAAAAACGGAATAGATGAGAAAGATGGTTTTATATTTCCATCTTATGTTGAGGATATTATGGGACCTGAACTTTTTGACTTTGGATACGGACCCTTTAGATGGGTATGTTTAAGTGGTAATCCGGAAGATTTAAGAAAAACAGATAAGGCTGCCATGGATTGTATTGATCCAAACAGGAGAGCCCAAGATAGAGATAATTGGATATGGATAAGAGATGCAGAAGAAAATAAGCTGGTAGTAGGCACCCAAGCAAGGATTTTATATCAAGATGCCATGGGCAGGATGAATATTGCTCTTAAATTTAATGACATGGTTCGAAATGGCGAAATCGGTCCGGTAATGCTGGGCCGTGACCATCATGACGTTAGTGGTACTGATTCTCCCTTTAGAGAGACTGCAAATATAAAAGACGGCAGCAATGTAATGGCAGACATGGCTACTCAATGTTTTGCTGGCAATGCAGCTAGGGGCATGACTTTGGTAGCCCTCCATAACGGCGGCGGTGTAGGTATCGGTAAATCCATTAACGGAGGCTTTGGCTTAGTATTAGATGGCAGTGAAAGAACTGATGAAATAATAAAATCAGCAATGCTTTGGGATGTAATGGGTGGTGTAGCAAGACGTGCCTGGGCAAGAAATGAAAACTCCATAAGCACTTCTATTGAATATAACAATATTAGAAAAGGCACCGATCATATAACAATACCCTATTTGCCTGATGATGATTTAATTAAAAATACCGTAGAAAAAGCTTTGAATAAATAATAGCTAGTATAGCCCCGTATGTACAGTTAAACATACGGGGCTTTTTTTAGGGTTTCTTTATAATCCTCATGGCGTTTACAACGGCAATAAGTGCTACTCCTACATCAGCAAATACGGCTTCCCACATAGTAGCTAAACCAAACACTCCCATTATAAGAACTAAAAGCTTTACTCCTAATGCAAATCCAATGTTCTGCCATACCACTTTCCTTGTAAATTTGGCTACTTTTATTGCTTCTAATAACTTTGAGGGCTCATCCGTCATAAGAACAATATCTGATGCTTCGATGGCGGCATCAGATCCAAGGCCCCCCATAGCTATACCTATATCCGCTGTGGCTAAAACCGGTGCATCATTAATCCCGTCTCCAAGAAAAACTATATTCCCTTTACTCTTTTTCTCTTTTTTTAACTTTTCTAAAATTTTAACTTTATCTTGAGGCAATAATTCATAATATACTTTGCTTAAAGCTAATTCTTGGGATACAGATAAGGCTACTGATTTATTATCGCCTGTAAGCATAATTTTTTTACTTACACCTGATTTATTTAAACCATCAAGCAGTTTTTTGGCATCGGATTTTAAATTGTCGGATATAAGTATATAACCCCCATACTTACCATCTGCGGCAATGTGTACTATAGTAGCAATTTGATCTGGTTCTATATAATCAATATTCTCTTTTTCCATTAGCTTGCTATTTCCTGCCAATATATCACCGAATGTAGTTCTTACTTTGATCCCGTGGCCGGCAATCTCCTCATGGGACAAAACATTAGATAAATCTATATCTTTACCATAAGCTTCTTTAATGGAATTAGCAATTGGATGATCTGAATAACTTTCGGCTATGGCCGCCAGCTCTAAAATTTCAGCTTTAGTAAATTCACCGTAACTAAATATTTCATTAACTTTAAAAACACCTTCCGTTAAAGTTCCTGTTTTATCAAAAACTACTGTATCTATATGATTTAAAGCTTCTAGAAAGTTGCCGCCTTTTATCAGGACGCCCCTTTTTGATGCCCCGCCAATACCCCCAAAAAAACTAAGAGGTATGGATATCACTAAGGCACAAGGACAAGATATAACCAAGAATACCAAAGCCCTATACAAGTATTGGTTAAATGTATGAAAGCCTAATATTATTGAGGGTATCAATGCTATAGCCAGGGCTGCATATACTACAATTGGGGTGTAGATTTTTGCAAACTTTGTTATAAAGTTTTCTGTTGGAGCTTTTTTCAATGCGGCATTTTCTACTAGGTCCAATATTTTTGCAACAGTAGACTCTGAGTATTCTTTTTCTACTTTTATAGAAATCATTTTACTTTTATTTATAAAGCCGCTTAAAACCTGATCCCCTACCTTGACATCTTTAGGCATAGACTCGCCAGTAAGCGCAGATGTATCCATAAAAGTGTTTCCTTTAAACACAATACCATCTAGCGGCACTTTTTCACCGGCTTTAACAATAATTATATCGCCTATGTTAATGGATTCCGGTGGTACTTCTTGTATCTTATTATCAATTATTACATTTGCATAATCGGGCCTTATGTTCATCAATGATTTTATGGATTTTCTGGAGCGATTAATAGCTAAATCCTGAAATAGTTCCCCCATATTATAAAATACCATTACAGCCACGGCTTCTGGATATTCACCTATGGCAAAGGCTCCAAATGTTGCAATAGTCATTAAAAAGTTTTCATCAAAAACGCGACCTTTAATAAGGTTTCTAATAGCCCTTAAAACTACTTTTCCACCTGATAAAACGTAAGCTACAAGAAAGATAACCAATCTAATAAGCTCTGAAGCTTTAAAAAGAAAAGCTATTGCGAATAAAAGCAAAGATAATATCAACTTTACTGCTTGGCCTCTAATTTCCACTTTATCTTCCGCTTCATTACTCCCTGCATCCTGCTTTTCGATGATTTTTGCACCTTGCTCTATATTATCTATTATACTGATTAGTTGTTTTACTATATTTTCGCCATCAAAGGGATTTGTATATTCTAATATAAGCCTTTTCCCAATAAAATCTACATGGGCATTGCTAACTCCAAAGATTTCTCTTATCTTTTCTTCTATTTCTCTAGCGCAATTAGCACAATGTAGACCCTTTATAATGAATTCTTTTCTTATTATATTTTGCATACCTTGTCACTCCTTTCACTGGGCTTTATCTTTCTACTTCTCGTTTCCTACTTTATTTATGCTTTATATGTTCCATAGCTTGGTCGAATATATGTTCCACATGTTCGTCATCTAAAGAATAATATACAATTTTGCCCTCTCTCCTGTTTTTTACCAGCCTTGCACTTTTTAAAATCCTTAATTGATGAGATATGGCTGACTGGCTCATGTCCAATATTGCCGCAATGTCACACACACACATTTCTGAGATGGACAAAACGTGCAAAATGCGGATTCTAGTACCATCTCCTAGTACTTTAAAAAGATCCGCCAGCTCATAAAGCAAGCTTATTTTTGGCAGCCTCTTAAAAACATCCTTTACCAATTCTTCATGTATAAAGGTTTTTTCACAACACTCAATTTTTCCCTTGTTTTCGTACATAAAATCCATCCTCTCCTCATATGAATGTCTGTTCATATGTTCATATATATAATATCCTTAATATTGATCTTTGTCAATAATGTAGAATGTTTTTAGTCTCGAATTCTAAGCCCCATTGCCATTGCCATTTTATCTTTTTTTGATTAAAATATAGGTATAGTAAAATTTTAATAAGAAAGGCTTTGGTTATGTTTAAATCCATAAATAGTAATAATAAGAATATCTCACAGAAAGTAATTGATCAAATTCAAAAACTAATTATGAGCGGCGAATTAAGAAGTGGTGATCAACTACCACCTGAAAGGCAACTCTGTGAAATGTTAAGTATTGGTCGCCCTGCCCTTCGCGAAGCCTTGAGGGCACTTGAAATAATAGGCCTCGTAGAAACGAAACATGGTCTTGGCAGATATATAACTAATAATATTGATAGCAGCTTATATAAACCCCTATCTTTATCATTCAAATTAAACAATGGTGATTATAAGGAAATCCTAGAGTTCAGATATTGTTTAGAAAGCTTCACCATTGAAAAATGCGCAAAAATTGCAACATTAAACGATATAAAAAAGCTTAGAACCATTGCAAATAATATGAAGAATGCGGAAACAGTAACTAAAAAAGCTCAAATTGATATGAAATTACATTATGAGATAGCACTAATCGCAGGTAACAGTTTAATATGCAATACATTTAACAGTGCTCATTTTTTACTAGAAATATTTTTTAAAGATCAAGCATTGGCTTTATACTATGATAAGGAAGG
>CAYMVQ010000005.1:0-36737 GCA_964394355.1 uncultured Clostridiaceae bacterium | reverse complement strand
TACTAGAAATATTTTTTAAAGATCAAGCATTGGCTTTATACTATGATAAGGAAGGCCTTAATAAAATTTATAATGAACACGACGCACTTATCAAGGCAATAGAAAGGCGTGATATAAAGAAAGCTATGGAGGTTTGCGACCTTCACTTGGGCATAATTAATATACAAGCATTGCAACAAAAAAATTAGATTAGGCAGATTAAAAATAAAAATAGGGCAGAAACAAATCTATAATTATGTCCCTGCCCAACGCTTTATAATAATGAGTTTACCAAAGTCTACTAGCATCTTCTATAATATATAACTATACAATTTACCTATCTGCAGCATCATCAGCTCTTTTTTAATAAAAGAATGTTAACACATAAAAATCCCATACATAAACTAGCTTTTTTTATTTAAATATTGAAATTTTTTCGATCCTATCAAAGGCATCCTTAAGCTGGTCTATGCTTACAGTACAGGCAATTCGTATATAGCCTTCACCGCTATCTCCAAATGCATTACCTGGTAACATTAGCACATGTGCCTCTTCTAAAATTAAATTACAGGCTTCCACACTTGTAAGACCGGTTTCTTTAATATTCATAAACAAATAGAAACTTCCTTTAGGTGGAGAAATAACAGAGAGTTTTGGAATTTGATTTATTCTTTCTGCTGCATAAAACATCCTTTTCCTGTATTCCTCAATCATTGCCGGCTGTACCACCTGTCTATTTCTCAAAGCATGGATTGCTGCTCTTTGAGATATGGAAGGTGCTGTGAAAACAACATTTTCGTTAATTTGCTGAATAATTCGAATAATATAGTCTGGTGCTATTATATTGCCCACTCTCCAGCCTGTCATGGTAAAGTTTTTTGAAAATGAGTTAAGAATAATGGTTCTTTCCTTCATACCGTCAAGACTTGCAAAGGGCACAAAAGGATTCTGGTAGCTAAATGATGTATAAATATCATCCGCAATAACAATTAGGTTATATTTTTCAGCAATTTCAGCGATTTGTTCCATTACCTCAACGGTCAAACAATTACCGGTTGGATTACTTGGTGAATTAATAATTAATGCCTTAGTCCTTTCTGTAATCATACTTTCCAGCCTGTCTACATTGATTTGAAAATCCTCTTCTTCGTAAGTAGGCAATTCAATGGGAATCCCACGTACCAGTTCTACCTGCTGCTTGTAAGGAGTAAAATACGGAGATTGTAAGATCACCTCATCGCCATCATCAATGATTGCTTCTAGTGCCAAGAACATACCTAGGCACGCTGAGGCGCATACAAATATTTCTTCGTCTTTTATAAGCATTTTATATTCTTCTTTATAAAAATTTATTATTTCCTCGCGTAACTCTGGGTCACCACGAAAATCAGTATATTTTGTATGGCCAGCCTTAGCATCTCTAAATGCATTGTCTATAATGATATCATGTGTAATTAAATCTGGATCACCTAAACTTAGATTAATCACATCATTATATGTTTTTGAATTTTCATCAGATTGCCCCATTGCGGTAGATTGATCTTTCCAATACCGTTTAGCAATAAATTCATGTTTCAATTTTACCCACTCCTTTTAATCACTTTTAAAGTTTTTCAAATGATAATTACAGAATAAAGCCTATTAGTGTAATCAAATTTATGACAACATTATCTTCGTTTTACCCTTTACATCTTTATTTACTAAATATTTAGGTATCTGACCCCTTCCAATTACATCTCCAACCTGTTCTGCAGCTTTTACCCTGCATTCTCTTAATGCCTCCTCAGAATAGTATGCAATATGAGGTGTTAAAATAATATTATCTAGCTCATATAAGGAACTGTTATATTCAAGTTCATCAGCTATAACATCTATCCCGGCGGAATCCAAAATACCTTCCTTTAATGCCAGATATAAATCCTGTTCTTTGACAATACCACCTCTTGATGTATTGATTAGTATAGCACCCTTTGGCATTCTTTTAAGCAGTCCTATATCTATAATTCCTTCTGTTTCTTTTGTTAAAGGGGAGTGTAATGAAATTATATCACATGCTGAGAATAATTCCTCTAAGCTATCTACTTTTATAACACCATATTCTTCGAAAACAGAATCACTTAAAAATGGGTCAAAGGCCATTACTTTCATACCAAGACCTTTTATCATTTCTGATACGCGTTTTGCAGTTTTACCAAACGAAACCAGGCCATATGTTTTATCCTGAATGCGGTATAATAAACCATAGTTGTATATATCCGCCAAGTTCCATATCTTTTTCCTAGATATGTTATCATATGTCTTAATTCTCCGTGCACAAGATAGGGCCAAGGTAACAGTATGAGTGGCAACTTCTTCAATACAATAATCGGGAACATTTGTTATACAGATACCTTCGTTAGAGGCAGCATCAAAATCAATGCAGTTTATGCCTATTGTTTGGGTTGCAATAATTTTACATCTTTTCATACTTTCTAACCTTGCTTTATCAAAAATCGTATTGACAGATATCACACCATCAGCCTCTGGTAGCTCACTTTTAATGCTTTTGTGATCTGTTGCTGGAATATACTTTACAGTTAATTCATAAGGTTTTCCCGAAAGGCTTTTCTTAATAATCTCTTTTTCTAGCTGTATATCTTCGCCTTCGTCATTAATAATTAGTATCTTAATGTGCATTATGAAAATCTCCATTTCATTTATATTTCATAGTACGATTATCCCATACATACTTGCTATATTTATTGGACGCCAAATTCTGTAATCTTTTCTAGACCCTTTTCTAGAGTCTTTGAATCAAATGCATATCCGATTCTGACACAGCCTTCCATTTCAAAACAGGAGCCTGGGGTTAGTAATACCCCCTTTTCCTTGATCAGTCTTATGCAGAAATCATATGAGGGTATATCCCTTTCATAATATAATAAAGCAGTGGTACCTGCCACCGGCTTAACATAGCTTATACCAGGAGTATCTTTTACCCATCGGTCAAGTATCTCTCTGTTTTTGAATAAAATTTTATTATTCCTTTCAAATATCTTCTCCTTGTTCAAAAGAGCAAGGGCTGAAAAAAGATCATTTAATTGCCCACAACTAATTGTGTCATAATCTCTCCAATTTCTGCAGGCATTTATTACATCACTACTTTTTGTCACTATCCAGCCCATACGCAGGCCGGCAAGTGAGAACATTTTAGATATACTACCAACAGAAATCCCTTTATCATATAAATCAGCAATTGATGTCATATAGCTCCCATCATCAGACACGCCTCTGTAAACTTCATCCGACAAAATATAAGCGTCTACACTTTTAGCTATTTCTACAATCTTTTTCATAACACTATCAGGGATTAATGATCCAGTAGGATTATTTGGATTATTAATTGAAATCATTTTTGTATTCTTATCTACTAAGCTGCTCAAAGTATCAAGGTCTGGAAGGAATTCATTTTCTTTTGTAAGTTGCAAAATCCTTACTTCGGCACCTATTGATTCAGGAATCGAATAATGTTGTTGATAAGTGGGCATAACCGATACCATATTGTCCTTTGCTTCTATCATGGCCATTATAACCTGGTGATTCGCACCTATAGCTCCATGAGTAGGTATAATTTGACTCAACGATATATCCTTATATAAGCTAGAAATTCCCTTTAATAAATCCGGTGATCCGTGTATATGTCCATAAGTCATCCTTTTATCTTCTAGTGTAGTTAAGAACTTTTTAGGGTCTTGGCCTGAAAGTCTTATCAATTCACCTAAAGTCATTGAATCAACACATGTTTCTCCTAAATTATAAATTGCATCATCTTCATATTCATTCATCCACTGCTCAACTTTAAAAGTTTTAATTTTCATAACTAGCCTCCATAATTTATACTTTTTCTATTCATATATGTCTTAATCAGTAAGTCTATTAAAACAAAACATCTATTCTTTTGTTTATTAGTAATACTTTTTTTGTCCACATTTCTTGACACATTATCTGCATTTTTATTGTATTTTTATTGTGTTATATAATTCCGTCAGCTTTTAAAAATCTTTATATCATCGTGCCATTAGTGGTGTCATTAGTGTTACGATTCCCTCTGTTACAAAAGGTACAAATGTGGTAATCATTAAAACTATGAGAAGCGCAGCTATAAACCAAACCATAAATCGCATCATTTTACCAATTGAAACACCGGATATCGCAGAAGCAACAAACAAGTTAATACCATAAGGAGGGGTCACAAAACCAATTGCTAGATTCATCGTCAGCATTACGCCAAAGGTTACAGGACTCATTCCCACATTAGTAACAACCGGCAATAATATTGGTGATAATATAATTGTCGCTGGAACATTGTCTATTAGGCAACCAACGCCTAACAAAAATAAGTTTATTAGTAATAGCAACAAAAATTTATTTGTTGTAATACCAACTAAGAAAGTTGCAATCTTGACAGGTATCTTTTCTATGGTTAGGTAAGCGCAAAAAGCTGTTGATAAGCCAACCATAAAAGTTGTTAATCCATTTACATTAATACTTTCAAAAAGGGTTTTATACAATTCTTTAAGAGTAAGTTCTTTATAAATAAATACGCTAGTAAAAAGGGCGTATACTACTGCAATTACTGCGGCTTCCGTAGGTGTAAATATACCTGAATAAATGCCTCCGAGAATAATGATAGGCGTTAACAATGCCCAAAATGCATCCTTAAAACTAGTCCAAATCTCTTGCAAGGACGCCACCTTCCCTGTTCCTACATAGCCATATTTTTTGGATAAAATGTAACACACAACCATAAGTGCAAGACCTATAAGAATTCCGGGTACTAAACCAGCTATAAACAATTCACTAATAGAACAACTAACCACTACCCCATATATTACAAATGGGATAGAAGGTGGAATAATTACACCAATTGAGCCAGCAGATGCAGTAAGAGAAGCGCTGAAAGCCCTATCATAACCATACTCTTCCATTTCAGGTATCATAACAGCACCTATAGCAGATGTTGTTGCAAGCGCAGAACCTGATATAGCAGCAAAGAACATACAAGATATAGTCGTTACAATACCTAAGCCACCTGCAAAGACACCAAATATTTGATTAGTAAATTTAACTAGGCGCTTTGCAACTCCACCACTAGACATAAGATTGCCGGCTAGAATGAAGAAGGGAATAGCCATAAGAGGGAAAGAATCACATCCCGAAACGGCATTCTGAGTGACAAGAAGCATAGGTATGCTTGGATTAAAATATAGGGTGATTAAAGTAGCAAAACCTATACAATAACCAACCGGCATACCAATTAAAATTAGAGCTAAAAAAGATCCAAATAACGTTCCTATTGCCATTAGGCTTCACCTCCTTTATATGCTGCTGAGTCTAAATCAGTTTCATTCTTACATCCGCACAAAAGCCCATTGATTTTTATCACACTTCTAACTAAAATCCTTATAGCAAGAATAGCCTGACTAAATGGTAAACTCAAATAGACGTAGGCAAGAGGAATCTGAGTTGCAGGTGTAACAACATTTCTTGTCATCATTGATCCTACTAATCTAAACCCGGACACAGCTAGAAAGACACAAAATATCAAAAGCAAAATATCACTAAATAACTCCATCATAACTTTAGCATTGTTTTTTAAAAGGTCAGTGAGTAATGTAATACGAATATGCGATTTTTGCCGATAAGATAAGCTTGTACCAAGCCAAATCTGCCAGATAAATATATATCTAGCCAGTTCTTCACTCCACGAAAGGGAGTTATTAAACATATAACGCATTATTACCTGTATAAAAATAATTGTAACTGTAATTGCTAAAGAATATACAAGTAGATATTCTTCAAATTTGTTATAAACATTAGCAAGTTCTTTTAGCTTTTTTTTCACGAAATATTACCTCTTTCAGTTTTAATAAGGTCTAAGATGATACAATACGAGGTCTTTATGCAAAATTATTTTCAGTTAGACCTCGTATTTAATTAAGAACTTATTTTGGATTAACGATATTGTTCAACAAGATCAAACACTTTATCACCTAAAGATTTTTTATATTCATCATACATAGGGGCAACTGCTGCTTTAAATTCTGCCTTAGCTTCATCTGTTAGGTAATTAACGGCTGTTCCGTCCTTTTCAATATTATCGATATAATCTTGATCTTGGCTGATAGATAACTCTATTTGATATTCTGAAAGCTTCGTCTTAACACCCTCATCTACAATTGCACGTTGAGCTTCGGTTAAACTATTATAAAGATCAGTATTAATCAAAATGCCACATATATCGAAAACATGTTCAGTGATGCTCATATATTTTTGTACCTCGTTAAATTTGGACTCATAAATCAAGGAAGCGGGATTCTCTTGACCAACTATTGTTCCCTGTTGTAAGCCGGTGTATACTTCCCCAAAGCTCATAGGTGTAGGATTTGCACCAAGTAATTTGAAAAAATCTATATATATCGGGCTAGACATTACACGCATTTTAAGGCCTTTTAAATCAGCAACACTTGTTATGGGACGTGTGTTGTTAGTCATATTACGAGTTCCACCAAAATTATAAGCTAGATTTGTAATTCCCTTGCCCTTAAGCTGCTCATTAAGATAATCACCTAATTCACCGTTAACTGCTTTAAATGCAGACTCTGAATCAGGAAATAAGTATGGTAGGGAAAGAATATTAAATTGATCAGAATATGTGGTTAGCACGGCAGTTGATGGAATTTCCATTCCAAGTGTCCCCATTATAACACTTTCAATCATTGCTTCATCGCTACCTAATACACCATTTGGAAAAATTTCAACGCTAATATTTCCACCAGATTTCTCCTCTACATATTCTTTAAAAGCAAGACATGCTACGTTTACAGACTCTCCTTCACCACAAACATGTCCAATAGAAATAGTAACAGGGTCTCCTAAATCGCCATCATTTGGTTCACCGTCTTTGTCATCAGTATCTACAGGCTTGTTACCTCCACAAGCTACTAGGGCGAACACCATAATGACAACCATAAAAAGGGCTAGTAATCTCTTCATTCTTTTTTCCTCCTATTTTTTTTATTTTCTTTAAGCAGGTGATATTTCCCGCATATAGAACATTTGTAAGGTGTCATATACACAAAGTACACAAAACCCATTTTCTTCTAAATATTACCATATTGCTTTATAACTGCATCGCACATTGCTTTATTTATATCCTTTAATTTGCATTTCCTATTACTCCAAATTGAAACAAATGCCTGAATAGCAGCCTTGGCTTCATTGTATGGCCCTGGTACATTTATAACCAATGTATCGTTAGAATAACCGCAAACTAGCCTGCACCATAAGTGGCCGTTCTTACCATATATAGATGTGCTATATTTGTTCTTTAGCACCTTATCCATAGCGGAATGAGTAAAGTCATTAGCCAAGGTTTTACTATGTCTATGCCCACCACCTGAACCGCCGATTAAGACTATTAGACAAGTTTCCTTGCTAGATTCAAGTTCAATTTGTTTTGCTATCACATCCTCCTTATCTTCGATGGCGGTTTTTAAATCCACCACAAATTTATCATCTAAGTCTTTTAAGGTATCAGCAATCATTGGGCCGTCTGTATCAATTACAATTCCTTCAAATACTTCATTTCCAGTTGGTATAATTACAACCCTATTCATCTGTCAACATCCACCTCTCCCCAGCGCAGCCACCTTCTACATATGGTGGAATGTTATCAATATCAATTTCACGTATTTTCTTTATAGAAGCTATTTTCATAAGCTCCGTAACTTTAATCCCCTCGGCTAGCGAAATTGCTTGTATCAAGCCTTTTTTATTTCGCTTTATATCTCTTTCATCTATACCATAAATATCCATATCAATGCTTTTACCTGTAACCCCTATAATTCTAGTCATTGTTTTAAGCTTTTTTTGCAGTGTTTCTTCTAGTTGGGTGATATTAAGGCCCTGCACTTGGATTCCTGTAATTTTAACAACCACCTTATCTACATTTACGATTACCATATTTTCTTCTGATAATCTATCCATAAGCTATACCTCAACATACATTACTTTAGCTATTTCCTCTGCTTTGCAATAAATCGGACTATCTACACCTGGAATTATATGACGTGCACGCTCTACTATTTCTTCCTCTGGAAGTACCTTTACCTTTTCATGAAGCCATTCTTTGGTGAAGCCCACGTCAGCTAATTCATAATATGCACCATTTGTTATATTATTATAATCCGGCCTAATGCCCATATATTTTGCTATAGATAAAACTGAGGGCGAAGGACTAATATCTCTGCCAGGTATCATCCCAGCCTTAAGTGCTTTTATGATATATTTAGAAAGAACTTTTTTGTCTGCAACTATACAAGGCATAGCACTCTTTAAATACTTTGAATACTTCCCTGCCCGGTGGCTTGTATCCCCACATGGAAATTCCCTTCGTGGCACAATCCGGCCATATTGTTCAGGAACAATAAAACCTATACCTACACTCATGACAAAACCTGTCATACCTATTTCAATGTCACCATTTCGCATAATTTCCATTTGACCTATTACTGGCAGAAGCATTTCATCCATTGTTACAAAATGCATAATCTCTGTTGCGGAATTATTGTTACCCGCCCTGCCTGACATGACCGCGTTGTGTACAGGTACTGGCTTATTGTCTGGATCAGGTCCTAACACTAGTTTGCGTCCCTTATAATTAATATCTAGCTGCTTTAAATGTGGTTCATAGGGTATCAACTTTTCTATATCAGGCATTTCCATCATTTCTACAAATCCAAAGTCCTTATCTATACGGCCATAATCAGAAGCTGCCATACACACTATAGCCCCGTCTATCATAATACCATCGCTGGTTGTAGTAACTGCATCCATATCAAATATATTAATTGCTGCAGGTCCTGGGATATCCTTAGCAATTATTTCACATGCCTGTCTCATACTAATTCCCATATCTAATATGTCCTTATAATCCACTAAAGCAACTGATATCGGGACCTTGACTCCATGTGAAATCCCTTCAGGAATCAATTTGTATTTCAATTTCATTTCTATTCCCCCTTCCACTACTTCCCGCTTTTTTATTGTGAGCCAACTGGTGGACGTCTATCTTCTATGTTTGGGCAATCATGAACCAGCAAGTCCACTGTCGGGTGAAGAATGTCGATAGAATTAAGTATTGCATGCAGTGGTTGGTCATTTTCATCTAAGGCCCTAATCACAACAGTATGCATTGTTTCGGGTACCCTGGGTACAATATCAATTTTTATCTTGGCTACCCCTTCTCGGCTTACCAATTCCTCAATTTCGAGTTGGAGCACTCCAGTTCTAGCCGACTGAGCCTTACCTATTTTAAAGCTTTCCAATCCTGTTATATCACACTGTGCCACCTTATCTCCCTGTGCCGCTGCCGATTTCAACATTTTTAAGAATTCGGGCAGTTTTACATGCATCATCTTCATAGCTAAACTTACCCCCTTTTTTATAAAATATGATATTAACGAAATTTAAAGTGTTAATTGTTTTACTTTGTTTTCTATGCTTAAATATAAAGTTGTCTTGTTTATATCTGATGTTTTTATAAAATCTGTAACTATTATGAATGTTTTTGAATATCTTTTTATGATTCCAATTGTTCTTTCTATGTTTTCTTTTGAAATATGCTTATTATATAATTCTCTACTTACTTGATCCTGTAGTTGGTATATTTTTTTATTTTCGCAAGCAATTACTGCACCTAGTTTTCCAGGGTAGGCTATCATATATAAAGGCAAATAAGCATTGCATATAAGTTCTAATGATCCTTCTTCATTTGCAGAGTCTATTTCATCAAAAGGCTTACCAATTATTGCTCCACATGCGTCCTTTGCTTCAGGTACTTTTATAACCGCTGCTAATGCACATAAGCCTGCCTTTACAAGTTGCTTTTTATTTTTCATAACCGCATATCTTATCATTTGCGCAAAGCGTGCATCAACCGCATATGGATCAGTATAATTACCGAATTCTTCTTTTCTTAATTCCATAATTAAAATTTCTTCTACCAATTCATTGCTTCTATGGCTACAAAAACCACCTATTAAAATGCCATATCCATCTATCGTTTTGACCTCATTAATAAAACCATTAAGCGTATTACTTTTTATAAAACTAGAAAATTTACTCACCGCCTTTTATAAATCTTTCTAATATTAAAAGGTCAAAGACTTTTCAACAAATGAGGGTTGCCAGTGATTAATGTATAAACTTACTTTACTTTGGGAAGCACTGCATATGAATTTGGTAAAATATATGCCTTTTCTTCCCCTGATAAGTTCAGGCTTTTAACGGCCTCCTCTACGCTCCGGAATAACTTTATGCCACATTTTTTTAGCTCTTCTTCATCTTCATACTCTGAAACTAGAATAAGATTATAATCTGCAGCTAACTCACAAAGAAGATACCCTGAATATGCTTCAGGAATAAAATTGCTTTTCATCAATTCTCTTCTCTCTTCGTTATTATTGTAATCTAAAATAATTCGCGAAGACTCTTCTGATCCCATATTATCCTCGCAATATGCAACTACAATAACAGTTCCTCCTTTTTTTACCGCTTCTACACCAGCAGAATACCCTTTGGATGCTTGATAGAGATTCATATCCTTTGGATATCCCCCACATCCGGCGATTGCAACATCACCTTTGTCCGGTATATATACAACACTAGCTTCATCGCAGTATTTAGTACCTTGTATAAATGCATTCTTATAATTACCTGCCACAGCTTTGTAAAACTCCCCATTTGAGTCCAAAATAACATTAAAAATAAAATCTGGTTTGACCATGTCACAAATCTCCATCATTTCTTCATGCATGGGATTACCATCAATATTAGCTAGTCTACATGCTGGGTCCAATCCTGCCCCCTTCTCACTGGAAAATACCTTTGCATGATTGGCAGCAACAGTTTCATACGATGCTAAACCAGGAGTCAAAGATTTTCTTCCGCCACCATAGCCTGCCATATCATGTAGTACAATGGCACCCGTTAAAATAAGTCTGTCACATTCAAGTGCCTTTTTATTAATTTTAGCCACAGTACCTTTGCTAGTCACCCCGACTTTTATAAGTTCAGCCTCGTTAAAACAATTATGTTCTATAACCTTAAACCTCTTACTTAACTGGTCGCCCAGTATGTATTTCTTTTCCTCCGCACTTTGCATATCATGTGCACCATTAGCACATATTAAAGTAATGTCTGCATCCGGAATCCCCGCATTATTTAATTCATTTATAATAATTGGCAAAAACAAATCCTGTCTCTGATATGCCCTTGATATATCAGAAATTACAATGCAAACTTTTTCACCTGCTTTTACAATTTCACGTAAATGCAAACTATCAATAGGATTCTGCAATGCATCGCAAACAATTTCCCTTACCGATTTATCAGATTTTTTTTCGTTTAATAATATTTCATAATTATTAAAAATGTCCAAGGGCAGCTTAATAGAATTTCTTCCATACTTTAGCTCTATTCCATCCATCTTTTATTACCCCCAAGTATTCTAATTACATACATTTATATAAAACTTTACTCATTTGAATTAGGTAAGAGGTCTTACCTCTTTTTCTATAAAAAGTATACCATTTTTCTATTTATGCGTCAAGAACACTTATTGTGTAATTTACCGTCAACTAATGGTAAATTGTAGTTCTCACATTGCCGAATTTTACAACTTCTTCCCCGTGGCTTTGAATTCATTTGAAGCATATATCGAATAAATTCGCTGCCATAAAACCATAAAATGGGTAAATAACATATTTAACTTGATAGGATAGTTGTGCCTAAACTACAACGTAGTAGTTTATTGCAATTTACTATTGTGTGTTTTTGAATTCATTGAACTTTCCTTAGATTGGAATTCTCCTGATAAAGTGCCGTTTATAGAAAAATACTTTCTTTCTAGATGATAGAAACCTGGAAGTGATGTTATAAAACATGATAGATATAACAATAAACCGTAATATCCAATTATTTGAATAGGTAATAATCCATTGATTAAATATATTTTTTATACACATAAGGTGAAGTTGTAAGGGTTAAAACGGCGGAGTAAGCACAGCGAAAGGGCACAATACTGCCCGCTTTTATTATTTCCTTGCAATCTGTAATATCCAGAAGTAAGTGATCACTGCTTCCACCTAGTATTTCCATGCCTTCGTATATAGGAGTTAGGGCCTCTATACGGACATCTTGCTTACCAATGGCAAGTATGGCTCTTTTTCTGATCCCTTTGTCAACAAAAGTAGGTTTACAGCCAAAGGCATCATATCCTATTTCACCCGTTGGAACCGAAGGCTTTTTACTTAACTCTACTACTTCTGCTTTTAAGATAAAAGCATCTTGATGCATACCCTTTATAAAAATACCATTGGTGCTATCTTCACCAAGGATAATAGCCTCTCCTACCCTAAAATTATTTATTTCCTTGGGCAAGTTGCCATCCATTAAAAGCTTTGTTGTACATGTTGACCCAGCGGAAATATACTTTAAATTAATACCAAAGGATTTTTCTATATCCTTTTTTATTCTAACCAGCAAATTTGAGTTTTCAACAGTGGGCATAACTCCGCCGTAACATCCTACATTGCTACCTATTCCAATTAGCTCAATACTGCTCATAGCAAGTATTTTATCTACGGTTTCGAAGACATTCTCTGGCATGACTCCTTCTCTTAAGTCACCTACATCAACCATTAAGATTATCTTGTGGGTTTTGTTCATGCTTGCTGCTATATCTGAATATGCTTTTATAATCTCAGGTTGAGACTGCAAGCTTATATCTGCATGTTTTATCACATCTTCTGCTTCACTTACCTTTGGTATTCTCACAAGCATGTATTTAACCTCAGCTAATTCTTTTTTTACTTTAATTATATTTTGTATTCTTGAGTCAGCCAAAAGCCTTATCCCTGATGAAATAATTGCCTTTACAATAGGCAACTTTGCACAAAACCCTTTTGTTACGGCGAAGAGCTCTATCCCCGCACCATCACACAAGTCCTTTAAATACTTAGCATTATAAGAAATCTTATTTAAATTAATTTCTAGTATAGGAGTATCCATTAGCGTTACCTCCAAAAATAATAATTACTAACTATTATTATAGCACTGATAGTGGATGTGTTCAGTAAGGATTTCCCGAATATAATAATAGCCTTTTTGGTTAAACTATTCATAATAGGAAAATTTAATGAGATTAATAAAGTGCTGGCCCCAACTTATTTTATTTTTAGACAAAAATAGGGCATTTATGGTATAATACTAGCACAGCTAGAATCTAATATGAATTTTCCTTGCAAATGGCTACAGGCATTTTGGCAGTAAAATAATAAATATTATGAAAGGGGCAGTAAAATGAAAAAAATAATGCTTATATCATTGACTCTAATTTTAGCTTTGATTATTTCAATAGGGTGTTCACCAACTAGTGAAGCACCGGAACCAGCACCTGGTAAGGACGAAGAAGTAGAATATAAAGACGGCACTTATACAGCTGTGGGAGAAACTGATGATAAAGGCTGGACTCCGCAGGTAGAGATAGTTGTAGTAAACGGTAAAATTACTGAAGCAAAATATGATGAAAAGTCAGAGGATTCCTCTACTTTTAAAACTCAAGATGAAGAATATAAAGAAAATTTTAAAAGTATTAACAATGTGGATATTGTCTCCGTATACGGAAAATTTGGTAAAGAGTTAGTTGAAAAACAAAAGCCATCCGAAGTTGATGCAACAGGTGGAGCCACTCAATCTGGGGAAAACTTCATAGATCTATCAAAGAAAGCCCTGGAGCAAGCTAAATAAAAATGCAAAGTAGACAACCACAAATAAAACGGAAAATCAATTCAGTATATAAGTTAGCTAAAGTGCCATAGCATAATGCTATGGCACTTTTAAACTTTTAAGAGCTAGTGTGAAATAATTTGAGTTCCGTCCACCTAGATTAAAATCTTTTAGCGAAATTTATAGCTATTTCATTATCAGTCTATGATAAGTCTTTTTTCCTTTCTTGAGCATAGCCTCATTTTCTTTAAAATCATCTTGATTTACTACATATTCTATAGAATTAATTTTTTCATCATTTAAAGTTAAACCACCCTGATTTATTAATCTTCTACCTTCACCCTTTGAAGCTACTAATTCACTGGCAACCAAAACATCTATTATATTTATTCCTTCTTCAAGCTTATCTTTTTCTAACTCCGTAGAAGGAACTAAATCCATGTCTCCTCCAGTGCCAAATAAGGCTTCTGCTGCATTTTGAGCCTTTATCGCCTCATCTTTTCCATGAACTAAATTTGTTATTTCAAATGCCAATACTTTTTTTGCTTCATTAATTTTGCTTCCAGGCAAGGCTCCAAGTCTCCTTACTTCTTCCATAGGTATAAAAGTAAGAAGGGCAAGGCATTTTTCAACATCCGCATCATCAATATTCCTCCAATATTGATAGAATTCAAAGGGACTAGTTTTCTCAGGATCTAGCCAAACAGCACCGGATTGGGTTTTACCCATCTTATGTCCCTCGCTTGTCGTTAAAAGGGTAAAGGTCATTCCATAGGCACTTGCACCTTCAACTCTTCTTATAAGATCAGTACCGGCAATAATATTTGACCACTGGTCATCTCCACCCATTTGTAGCTTACAATTATATCTCCTATACAGCTCCAAAAAATCATAAGCCTGCATCAGCATATAATTAAACTCTATAAAAGTAAGACCTTTTTCTAGCCTATTTTTATAACATTCAGCAGTAAGCATACGATTTACAGAAAAATGTATCCCTATCTCCCTTAGGAATTTTACATAATTTAAATCCAACAACCAGTTGGCGTTATTATCCATTATTGCTTTATCATCACTAAAATCAATAAGTCTTTGGAATTGCACTTTGAATTTTTCCGCATTATCATTGATTTCCTCTTGGGTCAACATTTGCCTCATGTCCGTTCTGCCACTGGGGTCGCCAACCATGGTAGTGCCACCGCCTAATAAGGCAATAGGCCGGTGGCCAGCTCTTTGCATATGTGCCATAACTATCATTTGTACGAAATGCCCAACATGTAAACTGTCTGCCGTAGGGTCAAAGCCGATATAGAAAGTAACAGGCTCTTTATCGAATAGCTCCCGCAATTCGTCTTCATGAGTAACTTGCTCAACAAAACCTCTTTCTTTTAAAATATCAAATACATTTCTCTTTTCCATATATGATTCCTCCTGTTTATAGTGTTTCTATCTTAAAAAATAAAAACCACCCATCCCGGTATAGGGACGAATGGTTCGCGGTACCACCCTAATTGGCAAAATGCCCAACTTAAATAGGATACGTATCTATATCCCCTTCCTAGTATAACGGTGGAAGTCTCCGTCACAACCTACTTTATATTTCAGTCTGAAGCTCAAAAGGTGTATTTCATAGAATTTATCTTCCGACTTTCACCTACCGCCGGATCTCTGAAAGATACACGTTCTATTACTTATCCTTGTCATCGCTTTTAAATTAATACTATGTTTTTAATTATATAATTTGTCACAGATTGTGTCAATAGCATTTAAACTCCAATATCTAAGTCTTTCACTCTATCGTAAATGTTTACACGTAGCCGAATCAACTGATATAATTGTTTACTATAATCATTAGAAAAAAATAGTTATGCAATGTGTAAATTACAAGCATTACATGTATATATGATTTCTTAAAATTGTAATAAGAAGGTAATATGTATATAATATAATTATAATAAAAGATTATAGTGATTTCTTTCATTGTTCGAAACTATGTTAATTGTGCAAGGAGGATCCAAATGATAACTCAATATTTTAAAGAAGTGTTGAAAAACTACTTAACAAGTACTATGGAAGGCAAATTTAATAAAAATCATGAAATGTTTAAATTAATAAATTATACAATTGTCGATGAAATAGACAAAATTGTTAAAGAATACGGCTTAATTGCAAAAGGGTCTTCTGGTGCGGGAGGATGGACAAAATATCCTTGGGTAGCTGTATATAATGATGAAATTACTACTACAATTCAAAAAGGGGTTTATATAGTATATTTGTTTTCTGAAGATATGAGCAGGGTTTATCTAACGTTAAATCAAGGATGCACAAATTTAAAAAAAGATCTTGGTACAAAAAAAGCTAGAGAAACCATGATAACTACTAGAGAAAACATAAGAAGCAAGTTAGACAATGATATGTTCAATGCCAATAATGAGTTAATTATAGGAAATTTAGATTATGAAATTGGTACTATCTTTTATAAGGAATACCCTGTAGATAACTTTTCGTCAGAAGAAGAATTTCTGGAAGATTTAAGATACATGATAGGGCTATATAATGATTATTATAATAAGATTTTTATAAGGGATAAAGCTCTTGATAATAACTTTAAATTATTAAAGTATGGAGAAAGTGAAATGAAGAAAAATATAAAAAATATACATAATTATATAAGATCAAAAGGTTACATATTTTCGTATGAAGATTTAAGTAATTTTTATTTAAGTTTAAAAACAAAGCCTTTTCTTTTATTAGCGGGGATAAGCGGGACAGGCAAATCAAAATTGGTTAGATTATTTGCAGATTCTATAAATGGTGGTCTAACAAATAGTAGATATAATATAATTAGCGTAAAACCTGATTGGAATGATAGCACTGAATTATTCGGCTACAAAAATATAAATGATAAATTTGTAGCTGGTCAATTAACTAGAATAATTGAGGAAGCTTCGAAAACAGAAAACATAAAGAAACCATATTTTATTTGTTTAGATGAAATGAATTTAGCTAGAGTAGAATATTACTTAAGCGAATATTTAAGTATTATAGAGTCTAGATATTTCGATAATGAAGGCAGGCTATTGACAGACAAAATTTTCCCTAAAGGATACTTGAATAAGGATAATAGGTTTGCAGATATGATTATACCTGAAAATTTATATATTATAGGAACGGTAAATATGGACGATACAACGTTCGCCTTTAGCAGAAAAGTACTAGATAGGGTAAATACAATAGAATTTTCAAAGGTAAGACTGGAAATCTTAGATTTTAATACCGAAGGCGCCACTGACATATTAGACCTAGATAATTCTTGCTTTAGAACTAACTTTTTATCTATAAAGGATGCTATCAACATAGATAAAGAATATGTATTAAAGATTAATCAATATATTATTGAAATTAATAATATATTGGCTATGGGTAACAAGCACTTTGGATATAGGGTTAGAGATGAAATAGTTTTTTATATGTTAGAAAATAAAATAAATAGATTGTTGGATGAAAATATAGCATTTGATTTTCAAATAATGCAGAAAATTTTACCGACAATTGCAGGAAGCGACCAACTAATAAAAGATATCTTGATAGAACTATATAATTACTGTAATCCAGGCCAAGAAATTTCTGATGGTATAGAATATATAAAACATGGTGAAAAAAACCTTGAATCTGCTTTATATGCTAATTCTGCAGAAAAAATACTTATGATGTTAAGGGGTTATGAAGATGGCTTTGCATCCTTTTGGCGATAGGCCCATTTTGATACAAATAGTAAACATAGATTTCGATTTGTTTATTATTGGTAGCAATCCAAATTATAAATTTAAAAGTTTAAATATTAATATGAATTATCCTGCAGTAATAAATGTAGAAGATAGTTACGATACGAATTCAATTGTGAAGACAATTACAAATTATGGCGAATTGCATATTAATCAAGGCAATACAATGATGCCTTGTTTTTTTGAAGATGGCCAATACCAAATAATATTAAAAATTAAAAGTAATAACAAATACAACATTATACATAGTGGAATAGATATAACTTCAAATTTTCAATTAATAGAAAAAAGTTATATAGGCATGATAGAATTTACATCAGATATTGGTTACACCACCATTGAAATACTAAAGGAAATGAAAAAAACTTTAAAGTTAACTCTTGAAGTCTTCCCTAGCAAACTGGATTATTATAAAGATTATAAAGAATTGATTATGGAAATAAACGAGGAAATTGTTTCTTTAGCTTTTAAATTCTTAGATAAAACATATTTAACTGGAAAGCTCATTGATACAGACTATCAAACCAATACTGAGTTTTTAAATATTTTAGATATTATTTTTTATAATTTAGAATTAGCCATAAAAAGGATTGTAAGTAACTTCAAACATAATGTTATAAACTTTGAAGGTATAAAGCCCATTCATAAAGCAAAAAGAATCTCTAATAAGAGCAAGGCATATATAAGAACCCATACAGATAAGCTAGTTAGAGCCGATGATGGATTTTTAGAGATAGGAGGTAAATTCTACTATCCAGAAAAGGTGATAGAGGAAAGAAAAATCACAACTATAGACATATTCGAAAATAGATTTGTTAAGTATATAATTCAGAAGATAATTAGCAGATTGAAGTCAATTGAAAGACATATAAATGACAATAAAGGAAAAGAAGATAGAATCACTTGTTTTGTTAAGACAAAAACTAAAATTATAGAACAGTATCTAAACAGTTACTTTAAAAATATCGGTAATCTAACTGGAAACAAAAGTATGAGCTTGGTATTTCAAATGGCCCCAGGGTACAAAGAAATATACAAACAGTATATAATTCTTAATAAAGGATTAGACTTAGGCGATGATTTATTCAAAATCACACCGAAAAAATTACATTCTTTATATGAAATATGGTGTTATATTAAAATACACAATATTTTATCTGAATTAGGATATGAGGTTGAAGAATATGGAATATTAAAATATAAAGACAGTGGTATGTACCTTTCATTGTTACAGGATTCTCAGGCCAAAATGGTATATAAGGGACCTAAGTCTAAATTAGAATTGTGGTATAACAAGTCTTATTCCCTTCCTACTACAGATCAAAGGCCAGATAGCGTTTTACACATTAGAAACCTTTCTGGTAATGATAAAAGAACTTATATATTTGATGCCAAATATAGGGTTGCGGTTGATAATAATGGAATAGTAGGTCCTGAGGTAGAGGATATAAATGTAATGCATAGATATAGAGATGCAATTGTTTCAGAAGTCTCCAATGATTTTCAATATAAATATGAAACATTTGGGGCCTATGTAATGTTTCCTTATTCGGATGAAGAAACTTTTAAAAACCATAAGTTTTATAAAAGCATAGAAAAGGTTAACATAGGTGCTTTCCCAATGTTGCCTGGTAGTACAAAGCTAATAACCCAGCACCTTGAAAGGTTAATTAGTCAATCAGCCATAGAAGCAAAAAGCAATAGAGTAACCCTAGATGAATACGATGATTACGCTAAATATAAATTAGAAAACGTAATGATTGTAAATGTAAAAGATAAACTACATTTGAGTAAGTACATTGAAAACAATTTTTTTCATATTCCCGCGAAATACCTTTCAAATGTTAGACTAGGCATTGAATATCTAGCTTTTTATCAATCTAAAAAAGCTTTTGGTAGTGAAGGTGGAATTAGATATTTTTCAAAGATAAAAAATATAATTAAATACAAGAGAGAAGAGTGCCTAAAAATTCCTTATAAAAAATACGCAGGGAAAGAAATCTATTTAAGATTCAATTTGCATGATATTAATAAGATTAATCTTATAGAACCAATCCAGTCGGGGACTCAACTAGTTTCTTATACCACCTTATATTTGTTGAAAAACGCTGCTAATATGCATGAGTTGAAACTTAATAGCAATTTTGAAGTTGAAGTATACAAAAAAATTAAAAGATTTGCCAAAGAAAATAATTATAATATCAGAAAAGAATTTAACAAATATATTATAGCTAATAACAACATTGAAATTCTAAATGGTAAAAAGGTTAGAGTTAATGGAAAAATAACCAGTTTAAGCAATTTGGATAAAACCCTAGGCCTTTTCCATCATTAGTCATATGTTTAGTTATAACCATGTTGCCTTAAAACATATAGTTTTACCACACTCTTTATTGCTTCATTGTGGAAATATCTAATTGAATTAATAAAAGACCTTAGTTCTTTATGACTTGATATATTCAGCAAATCATACCATTACTGACAATCATATATTTGACCTTTAATACATTTAATGAAAAAACAAAAATTATAATGTGTGAATTGTAACATCCATTATATCTGTTATAATGTCTAAGTAGAGACAATCTATTTTATAGTTATCTTACTTATGAAATATTATATGGAAAATAGTTTTTGTTTTTATTACGATAAAATGATTGGAGTGTTTTAGTGAAAAATTCATATAAGGCGGATATAGTGCTTTTAATAGTTACTGTTATTTGGGGTGCCGGTTTTCCAGTAACAAAATTTGCGTTAGAAACCATTACACCTATGTATATAATTGCCCTTAGATTTATAATTGCCGGCATTGTATTATCGGCAATTTTTTATAAAAAATTAAAGAAAATAGATAAGAGCCTTATAAAACCCAGTTTCTTACTAGGCACTCTGCTTTTTTTAGTTTATGTATTTCAAACTATTGGCATGCAATATACTAGTGCGTCCAAGTCCGGTTTTTTTATTGGTTTAGCAGTAATATTCGTGCCCTTTTTCTCCTACTTCTATTTAAAAACAAAAATAAGTACAAAGATCATAGTAAGCACTTTAGTAGCTGCCCTAGGTCTATTTTTACTAAGTTTTGAAGGAGATAGCATTTCTTTGAATAAAGGCGATTTTCTTATGATATTGTCGGCAATTACCTGCGCCTGGCATCTAATCTTTTCTTCGGTATTTGTTAAGAAACATGATGCTATTCTTTTATCATTATTACATATGATTTTTGTTGCAATATTTGGTCTTATAGCTGCCATGTTTTTTGAGACTTTTCCTAAAAATATTTCTCCCATTAGTCTAGGCTCTTTAATTTTTATGGGAGTCCTTTGTACGGCTTTTGGATTTTTAGCACAGATAGTTGCTCTAAAATATACTAGTGCCACTCGTGTGGCCATAATCTTTACTATGGAACCGGTTTTTGCAGCCATTACTTCCTGGATCTTATTAAATGAACAATTGGGTATAAAAGGCCTTATAGGTGGAGTTTTGATTGTTCTTGCAATGCTTTTATCTGAATTAAGTATTAATTCCTTTAAAAAAAATAAGGCTATTTAAGGCCTTACTTTTTTATTGGCACAAAATGTCCACCGGCAGATGTTCTTATATCAAATATAGTAACAAAAGCTTTTGGATCTCCTTGTTTTACTAATTCTCTTAGCTTTTTGATATTTTTCCTTTCTAGTATAAGACTTAAGGTATAGGATTTGCTTTCAAGACCCATTCCTTCAAAAATCGTTACGCCAAATCCTTCTTTTCTGAGTAACTGTACAACTTCATCCACATTTCCTTTAAGTATTACTTCTGCTGAAACCCTCCCTAGGGAAAGTTTTTCTTCTATGGTGCCGCCTATAATATTGCCACAAGCAAAACCGCCACAATAAGCAATAATAAGTATAGGTTTATTAATGTTTCCCACTACATTGCCCAATACCATGAGAAAAATCATTACTTCAAAAAAACCAAGTCCAGCTGCCAATTTTTTATTACCTTTTACTAAAAAGATTGTTCGCATGGTTCCCATGGAAACATCAACTATTCTTGCTAAAAAAATTAATAAGGCTTGTATGTAAATTGACATAATTCCCTCCAATTCCTTTTCTTAATATTTTTGCTACATTACTATTATAACATTGCTTCTTTATTTTATAAAAGTTTTTTTAAAGAATTTTAATCCAAATAAACCTTCAATTAACGCTTGGACTTTTTTATATTTTTCATTTATATATGCAAAATAGTAATGAAAGAATTTTCTTTCGTAATATAAAAGAAAGGAGTTATTCTATGAATAGATATTGTAAGCTTTTTACTATTTTCTTATGCGTGTTGCTTGTTTGTAGTTGTGCTCCGCAATTGAAAAAAATGGCACCACCCGAAGGCATACAAAAACCCCATGTGCCAGATCCACCACCTGAGAATATGAATTTTGACGGGAAGATCTCAGCTTCATTTGAAAGAATTGATATGAGCACCGGAAAAGTAATAGCGCCGAGTGCTACTATAAAATCCGGTCCAGGTGAAAATTTTCAAACTGTGGACACGGTAAAGAAAGATGATAAGTTAGATGTTTTAGGTAAAACTGATGGTTGGTATATTGTAAAGTTGCCGAATAAAAGTTCGATTGGTTGTATCTTAGAAAAACAATTGCAGCCTTTTGCTACTAATTTTGCTTCAAAAAAGATACCAAATGTTCCCCCACCTACTAATGTTAATACTAGACTGCCCCATGCACCTGGGAGCCAGGCCACACCAAATGATCCATTTAGCCCTAATGCTTCAGAAAATGTAACTCCAGGGCCTTCATTTCCTGGCTCACCACAAGTGGGAGATACCCAAAGGCCTGGTGGAACCCAAACTCCAGGGGGTACACCGGTACCCGGAACTCAAACACCTGGTGGAACTCAAACTCCGGGGGGTACTCCGACACCGGGCCAAACTACGGGGGATACAACACAAAAAGAAGATGCTGCAGGAACAGGTGTAATGACATCAGAGGAAAAGAAAGTTCTAGATCTATGTAATAAAGAAAGAGCTAAAAGCGGAGCTCCGGCTTTAGTTGCTAATAATGATCTTACAAAGTTAGCTAGAATGAAATCTAAAGATATTGTTGATAAGAATTATTTTAGCCATCAATCCCCCACTTATGGTTCGCCCTTTGATATGATGAAAAATCATGGCATAAACTATATATATGCTGGGGAAAACTTGGCACAAAATTCTACAGCGGAAAGAGCTGTCAAGGCTTGGATGGGTTCGGAAGGTCATAGGAAGAATATTCTTAACCCGGCCTTTACCGAGCTTGGCGTAGGAATTGCACCTAAGGGTGATGGTAGTTTCATTTATACCCAAATGTTTATAGGCAAATAAAAATAAAAGCCGCGGGCAACATTAAAATTGTCTGCGGCTTTTTGTGTTAAACAATTTATGCAGATACTTCCTTAGCGTCTGTATCTACGTTAAGTTCTTTTTCTGTAGCTGCTACTATAACGGCACAGGCTGCGTCTCCCGTGATATTAAGTGATGTTCTTGCCATATCAAGGATTCTGTCTATACCTGCAATTAAAGCAAGACCTTCTAATGGAAGTCCTATGGCTTGTAGCACCATTGTCAACATTATTAAACCAGCACCTGGAACGCCTGCAGTACCTATGGAAGCTAATGTAGCAGTCAATACTACAGTTACTTGCTGGCCAATAGTCAAGTTAAGGCCATAGACCTGAGCAATGAAAAAGGCACAGACTCCTTGGTATAATGCAGTACCATCCATGTTTACAGTTGCACCCAAGGGGATAATAAAGCTGGATATGGATTTGGGCACCCCCATGTCCTCGGTAGATTTCATAGTGAGGGGCAAGGCCGCTGCACTACTGGCTGTTGTAAATGCAAATATGGAAGCGGGAGAAATCTTCTTGAAAAAGGTAATAGGGCTATAGTTTGCAAGAATCTTTAGTGTACCACCGTATACTAAAATAGCATGAAGTGCACAACCTAGATATACTACCCCTATTACTTTTAGTAAGGGTAACAGCACTTTAGGGCCATGTTGTGCAACAACGGGAATTATAAGGGCAAATACACCGTAGGGAGCAAACTCCATAATAACACCAGTCATTTTGTACATAGCCTCTGCTAGTCCTTCAAATCCAGCTTGCAATGGTTTACCCTTTTCGCCGATTGCCAATATGCTTGAACCTAACATAAGGGCAAAAACGATTATCTGTAGCATATTACCGTCTACTATGGCTTTAAATGGATTGGTCGGAATGATATTTAATAAGGTATCAATAAATTTTGGGATTTCTTTTGCGTCAGCTGTAGCATCTACAGGTATTGTATATCCGGCACCAACTTTTAATAAATTAGCAAGTATAAGACCTAATATTACTGCAAAAGCCGTAGTCAAGAGAAAATAAGCAAGTGTTTTACCGCCGATTTTTCCAATTTTCTTTACGTCCCCCAAACCGAATGTGCCGACTACTAAAGAAGATAATACCAAAGGTACTACTATAAGTTTAATAAGGTTTAAAAATAATGTACCAAAAGGTTTTATGAATTTGTCAGCAACTTCTGGAGAGCCTTGAAGAAAAATTCCTACAAAAATACCAATAATTAATGCTATAAGTATTTTGGTAGATAGGTTAAGCTTCTTCATAAAATTACCTCCTTCCATAATTATTATTATTAGAGTAAAGATAGAATTATGCTATTACTAACCATTATCTTATATTACTTACACTTTGTCCATATAATGTATGACCCAATCTTCAAAATATTTGGATTATTTAAGAAATAAGAATAATATTTTAGTGAAAATAATAAAAAGAAAAGAAAGGAGCTATATCAGGATTGATTTTAGTTCACTTTCCTTAGATTTTAGTCATTTAAGTTAATATCCGCAAACACTATACCGGATATGCTGCCATTTTTATAAATAGGCATGGAAACGGTAATATTGTAGTTTCCTGTGATTATAGAAATATATTCCTCACTTATAAATTGTTTGCCTTGTATTGCTTCCTGATAATATAATCTAGATGTGCATTGCCTATCAACTTCGGTATCAGGTATATCTATGCTTGAATCGGTGATCCATCCTGAACTATTTACTAGGGCAATAAATTCAATATGGCTTTGAGTTTTTTGCTTTGTCATAAGAAAATCTTGAAGGTCTTTGCCGGTAAGTCGGTTTATTTCATTAGATTTAGATATTTCTTCTACTAAAAGCTTAGTCTTTTCTATTTTTGCCTTTATATCATCTGTAATTCTAAATCCAGCAGTAAAGTTTTCTATTATATTATTGCTATATTCTATGGCATTATTTAAGGTCACTACCGAATTATACATAGTTTCTATTATAGATAGCTGTTCCTGTGTAGATGCGGTAATTTCTTGGGACACAGCAGCATTTTGTTGTGTTGTTTCATTTATTATTTGTATTGAATTTCTAATTTCTTCTATATTTTCTTTTTGTTTGGCTGTCATACTTGCTATGGCTTCTGCAGCCCTTCTATTTTCTTCTACAGCTTCATTTATTGTATCGGATTTGTCCAGGGCCTTTTTTGCATAGCTTATATTATCCCCTATTACTTCTGTTTGAACTTTTATATTAGAAGTTAGGCCATCTATTTCGCCTACAATGGTATTCACTAAGTCTTTTATCTTTTTTGCCGATGATGAAGAATCATCTGCTAGTTTGCTGACTTCCCCTGCAACAACAGCAAAACCCCGTCCAGCTTCCCCAGCTCTGGCTGCTTCAATAGAAGCATTTAGGGATAATAAATGGGTTTGGGATGCTATTTCTTCTACAGCCTCTGTAATTGCTGATATTTGCCGGATGGTTTTATTCAAATGCACCATGTCGCTTAAAACCTTATCATTATAATCTTTTATTTCCTCTACTTTTATAAAGGCTTCACGGAAGGTATCAAAGCTTTCTTCTACTATAAGCTTTGAATCCTTGGCAACTTTTAATGATAAGTTTGCATTTTCAAAGATTTCTTCTACACCTTGGCTAAATACCTCTATATTACTGCTAACCTCACCAGTAGATTCTGCTTGGTGGTTTACAGCCTCGGCAATATTTTGGGTAGTTGAAGCAATCTCACTTGCTGTAATCCTCAAGTTTTCAGCCTGACTTTTCATATTTCCTGATTCATTATTTGTTATTTCTGCAGTGTTTATGTAGTTACCCACCATGCTCCTTATTTTTTCTAGATACTCGTTAATTTTATTGCCTACTTTGCTAATAAGGCGAAATTTTGATTTTTTTATACTTATATTTAATTGACCGCTAAATATCTCGCTTATATTATTATATAAATGCTTGATAGCTTTATTAATTGATGTAAGTAAAAAAAGTTTTGAGCCTACAAGTGCAGCGATTAAAATTGATAAGAATACTATATTGTCCCTGAAAAGGACTGCAATAATACCTAGTCCAATACTTATGATTAAATAAAAGTAAAATAACCCCTCCATTAATAAGCACCTCCAAGGTTGTTATATCTAAATATATTATATATTAAATATAGCAATAATCGACATTATTATCAATAGTTAGACATCTTTAATGTATTAATTTTCGCTTAGATTAATATCTGCCAACAAAACTCCGGCTATTTGCCCCGCTGAATATAAGGGTACGGCTACTGATATATTATAGTTGTTGGTATATGAAGATACATATTCTTTGCTTACAAATACATCACCTTTAATGGCATTTATAAAATAAGGCCTTGCACTACGATCTCTTAACTCATGGGGCAAGTCCAAGGTTGCACCTACTAAATAGCCTTCTTTATTTATTACAGCCATTAATTCAATATAAGGATAGGCTTTTTGTTTTTTATGTAGTGTATCTACTATTACCGACTCATTCATGCCAGTTAATTCTTTAAGCTTATCCATTTCTGTAAGAATCTTTTTTGTTTCTTCAATTTTATTTTGTATATCATCTGTAATTCTAAATCCAGCAGTAAAGTTTTCTATTATATTATTGCTATATTCTATGGCATTATTTAAGGTCACTACCGAATTATACATAGTTTCTATTATAGATAGCTGTTCCTGTGTAGATGCGGTAATTTCTTGGGACACAGCAGCATTTTGTTGTGTTGTTTCATTTATTATTTGTATTGAATTTCTAATTTCTTCTATATTTTCTTTTTGTTTGGCTGTCATACTTGCTATGGCTTCTGCAGCCCTTCTATTTTCTTCTACAGCTTCATTTATTGTATCGGATTTGTCCAGGGCCTTTTTTGCATAGCTTATATTATCCCCTATTACTTCTGTTTGAACTTTTATATTAGAAGTTAGGCCATCTATTTCGCCTACAATGGTATTCACTAAGTCTTTTATCTTTTTTGCCGATGATGAAGAATCATCTGCTAGTTTGCTGACTTCCCCTGCAACAACAGCAAAACCCCGTCCAGCTTCCCCAGCTCTGGCTGCTTCAATAGAAGCATTTAGGGATAATAAATGGGTTTGGGATGCTATTTCTTCTACAGCCTCTGTAATTGCTGATATTTGCCGGATGGTTTTATTCAAATGCACCATGTCGCTTAAAACCTTATCATTATAATCTTTTATTTCCTCTACTTTTATAAAGGCTTCACGGAAGGTATCAAAGCTTTCTTCTACTATAAGCTTTGAATCCTTGGCAACTTTTAATGATAAGTTTGCATTTTCAAAGATTTCTTCTACACCTTGGCTAAATACCTCTATATTACTGCTAACCTCACCAGTAGATTCTGCTTGGTGGTTTACAGCCTCGGCAATATTTTGGGTAGTTGAAGCAATCTCACTTGCTGTAATCCTCAAGTTTTCAGCCTGACTTTTCATATTTCCTGATTCATTATTTGTTATTTCTGCAGTATTTACGTATTCTCCGACTAGTTTTCTTATCTTTTCCAAGTATTCATTAATTTTGTCACCTACTTGATTAACAATTCCTATTTTTGATTTTTTAATGCTTACATTCAATTGGCCGTTTGCTATTTGTGTAAAGTTTTCGCGTAAGAAATTAAGGGATCTGCTAATTCTGAGAAATATGTACATTTTTAATAAAATCATGGCAGCAATTATAGAAATTAAAAATATAATATTTTGTCTCATATATATTGCCGCTGCGCCCAAGATAATGCTGATAATTATATAAGCCCACATCAATCCATCCATAAATACACCGCCTTTATATATTTAAATATTCCTTCATTATATAAAATTATTATTACAATATAAATTATGATCTATTTGTGTTTATAGTTTTATTATACATGATAAATTGACATAAACAAACAAAAAGTAGCGGCTATCAGTGTTAAAATCTTATAACCTGTCGCCGCATTCCTACATTTAATACTAGGCCAATTGCAATCATATTGGTTAGCAAAGAACTTCCTCCATAACTTATAAATGGCAAGGGTATTCCTGTTACAGGCATTATGCCTATGGTCATTCCTATATTCTCCAGTACGTGAAATAAAAACATAGACATTATTCCTATAGTTATATATTTCCCATAGCTATCTTTTGAAATTTTTGCAATATACATGCATCTCATAATTAGCCAAAAGAATAATAGTATTATTGTGATAGATCCTATAAGGCCAAATTCTTCACCGATTATTGAAAAAATAAAATCTGTATGCCTTTCAGGTATAAAACCCAAGTTGTTTTGAGTTCCTTTAAATAGGCCTTTGCCTATGAATTGACCGGAGCCAATAGCAATCTTAGATTGTATGACGTGGTAGCCACTCCCTAAAGGATCCAATTCGGGATTTAGAAAGACTAATATCCTCCACTTCTGATAGGGTTTAAGATAGTAAAACCATAATAGCGGCACACTGATAATACCGGAAGCAGTCACTCCTAGAATATATTTATAGTTTAAACCTGCGGCATATAACATAAAAAAAGTAAAAAATATAAATACTAAGCCAGTGCCAAAATCAGGCTGTATAAGAATAAGCACTAAAATTGGAGCGAGATATAGAAAAAGTTGTACCAAAGTTTTTACAGAATTTAATGCCTGCTCTTTCTTTTCCAATTGTTTGGCAAAAGTAAGGATAAAGCCTATCTTTACTATCTCAGAAGGTTGAAAGCTCAAAGGGCCAAAAACTAACCAGGACTTTGATCCTTTTATTTCTTTACCAAAAACTAATACCATGACCAATAATAAAATATTGATGGCGTAAATTATTTTCTCCTCTTCGCCAAAAGTATTATAATCAAAAAAAAGTACCACTATTATCCCTATTATACCGAGGGTAAAAGCAATTACCTGAACCTTTATATAGTTTGATGAGCTACCATGGGCAATGCCTGTAGCACTTGTTATTGCAACTATTCCTATTATTACCAATAATAAAACGGCGATAATAATACTCAAATCTATATTCTTTATCAGTCTTTTATCTATAAGTTTTCCTATTTTCATTGAGCTAGCTCCTATTCTTAACTTCAATTATTATTGTATCATAAAATGAAAAAAATGCGACTTTATCGCATTTTTTTGCTTGGCTCTATACACATAATCCAAAAGCCGCTATTTCCACCTTTTATTCTTATAAACTCACTAAAGCCCTTTGTTTTAAAATGTTGCTCCCAAAACTTGCTATATATACCGGGTAAACCAATATATATTTTTATAATATATCCATTTCCCCACTCTATGCCTAATATGCTGTTTTTTATCCAAGGGCCAAAGCCCATAATGGTATATATATAAGATAGGGCAACCTTTCTTCCTTTTATATTAACAATAATAGGATTTAAAAGATGTAAGTTGTTATCAATTGCATACCATTTTCGGCATTCTGCATCCGTTATATTTTCGATTTTTCTAAGCTTTTTAAGGACACTTATTAGTTCTTTATACTCTGATTGCACGTTTTGTTCTAGCTTTTTTTCAAAAAATGCTTCATTGCTTTCAGCTTCTTCTTCAATCCTTTCCATATGGTGAAAAAAATGATAGTAGGGGGCTTTTTCTGGTACTTCTTTTGGTATTTCTTTTGCTAGTTCCTTTGGTAGTTCCTTTGCTAGTTCCTTTGGTAGTTCCTTTGCTAGTTCCTTTGCTAGTTCCTTGGGTGCTTCTTTAGGCACTTCTTCAGCTACCTCAGGATGTACTTCCTTAGGTGCTTGCTTATCTAGGGTTTGCTTATAAAACCATTGTTTCCAGTCATCATTTTTTTCATTGTTAGATCCAAAAAGAATTGCATTATTAGCTGCTGCTACTAATGCCATAGTATATTCTGTAGTTATCTCATCCTTTCCAAAAGTAAACTCTCTTTGCAATTCTCCACGTCCGCTTGGCTCCATTCTAAGGCGTCCTATTTCAATTGCTTGTTTGTTTGTTTGAGATAAAAGAAACAATCTATAATCAGATTCTTTGCTGCTTTTAACATTTTGGATAAAACATCTTATTTTAATCCTGTTGCCCTTAAACTCTATTTGCGCGTATCCAGTCGGCCTTTTTCCTGCTGATATTTCATAACCTTTTTCTTCTTCCTTCAAGATTATAAAACACTTTTTATATTCATAACCTAGAGGCATAAAAAAACCTCCCTAAAGAATTGTTATTACTAATATATGTTAGGGAAGGCTCTTTGTAGACTATTTATTCAAAAAAAGTCCTATTTCATTTGTTATTAGGCTGAATTCTTGGAGTGTTAATGTCTCTGCCCTTCTTATAGGATCTATTTCGCATCTTGTCAGTATCTTTTCCAAATCAGTTTTGCCTATGCATAATTCACTAGCATTCAAGGAATTTAACAAAGTTTTTCTTCTTTTTGAAAATGATGCCCGAACAACTTTAAAGAACAATTTTTCATTTATTATAGATATAGGAGGTTTTTCCCTGATTTTTAAATGTATAATAGCTGAATCCACTGCTGGTTTTGGAAGAAAAGATGCTGCCGGAACTTTGCTGATTATCTTGGGCATAGAATAGTACTGTACTGCTATGGATAATATCCCATATTCTTTACCCCCTGGGCTTGCTGCTATCCTTTGGGCTACTTCATTTTGCACCATTAAAGTAATAGTGTCAATGAAAGTTCTTTCTTCCATTAGCTTCATTATTATTGGTGAGGTAATATAATAAGGAAGGTTTGCAATAACCTTGCACTTATTATTAGCAAAATTCTTTTCAAAAAGAGTTTGTAAATCAATATTCATTATATCTTCTTTAATTAAGCTAAGGTTTTTATACTCTGACATATTGATTCTTAAGGCATTTACCATTTTTTCATCTATTTCTATAGCAATTACTTTTTTCACATTTTCACATAAAAGTCTTGTCATAGTACCAAGGCCGGGACCTATTTCTAAAACAAAGTCATTTTTATTAATAGCCGCTGCATTTACCATATCTTCCAAGGCTTTTTCATTTATTAAAAAATTCTGTCCGTATTTTTTTGATGCTTTGATATTAAATTTTCTCATTGCCTCTTTCGTAGCTTTTTCTAGATTATACTTTTCCATCGTAAACCCCTTTTGTTTTATAATTTTTTAAACCCCGGATGGAGATCCGGGGTTTTATTGGTATTGTTTATATTAAAATTTATATCTTGGCTTATCAAGTATATACACCTTGACCTTTTTTCTACCGTATCTAGCAACATCTTTTGGAGATTCAAAGTACAAATCAATTTTGTTACCTTTAATTGCTCCTCCCGTATCAGCAGCCAATGCTTCACCATAGCCTTCTACATACAAGTAAGTACCTAAGGGTATTACTCTTGGATCCACGGCAACAATACCCGGCCTTACTCTTAAGCCTGACCTGGTTATTCCATATTGTGGATGATCCGGGTGCTTACCAGTGCTTGCAAATGTAGCATCATATGCTGTTGCGGACATCTCTAAGGCTTTAGTAAACCTTTCTGTGGAACCTCTAGATGTTATAAAAGTATCCTTGGTACCTTCCTCTATTATGGCTACTTCTGGTTTTTGTATTGTTTTTTCCCATAAGATTTCTTTGTGTGCTTCTTTACCATTTTCAAATATTATACTTTGTGCTATTTCTTTTTTTCCTTCTTGTCCTTTTTTGATTACTCTAATGATACCTTTTTCCAATTTTTCATTTTTGTTTACTTGCTTTTCAAAAGGAATTTCTTCAATGTCATTGCAGATTCTATGCTCAACTCTTGTTATATCTATTTTATCTATGTTTTTTAATTCTGTATCAAGAGAAGGTTCAACTCTATCACAAACTCCTAAATATATATTGGCTTCTTCCATGGCCTCGGCAACGGTTTCAGCTAAAGTATATATTTGATGTTCTTCCTCTCCAATTGTCAAAATAACTGATCTTGCTCTTTTTATTTCTATTTTTGTACCTTTTCTTAATTTTTCCTCTGGTGGATTTTCCAGTTTATCGAATGTACCTATAATTATGTTATTTTCATTTAGAACACCCTCTACAGTGTTTTTAAATGTGCTAATTGCCCTTTCTTCATCTGCATCACATATAATAATATTCTTTTTTAATGCATGATATGTTATTGTTGTTGCTAAAATCACAAGGAATAAAACTGCTACGATAATCTTAGGATATATTGATTTTTTAAATCTATGCCTAAGTTCTCCATCTTCGTAACGCCATTCCTTATCCACGGAAAATAAACTTTTTATCCGGGGTAAGTCTATTTCCATTTTGTTACCTCCTTTTTGTTTCCACATCCTAAAATGTGCTCTATAAAAAGCTCCATAAATTTTAATGCAAATGGAGCTTTTTATTGATAAAGCTATTCTATACGTTTTTGCCCCAATTGTCAAACTTTACTAATTTTATTCAAGTAATTACATTATATGGCATGGTATTAATCTATACCAGTATATTATGTTTAATTGGGGGAATTTATACCGAAAAACTTTTTCCCATTTTCCAATGTGGCTTTGGCAACTTCTTCAAATTCAATTCCTCGTATTGCAGCGATCTTTGCAGCAACATGTCCTACATGTCCCGGATAATTTCTTTCTCCTCTATGGGGAACAGGCGTTAAGTATGGGCTATCCGTTTCTATAAATAGTTTGTCTAATGGTATTTCCCTGGCAACTTCAACAGTTTTTCTTGCATTTTTATATGTGACGGGGCCGGAAATGGAAATATACATATTAAGTTTAAGACACTCTCTCATCATTTCTACACTGCCTGAGTAACTATGAAAAACTCCGCCTATTTCCTTGATGCCTGACTTTTTTAAAATCCTCATAGTATCTTGATGTGCTTCTCTATTATGTATTATAATAGGTAACTTTAACTGCCTTGCCAAATCAATTTGTTCCTCAAATCTTTGTCTTTGAATATCCCTAGGGGAATTATCATAATGATAATCAAGGCCTATTTCTCCTATGGCCCTTATTTTAGGGTTCTTTTTTACTAATTCAGCTAGTATTTCACAAGTGTTTTCATCCATATCCTTTGCATGGTGGGGGTGAACCCCCACAGATGCATATATAAAATCATGTTTATTTGCAAGATTAACGGATTTAACAGAAGTAGCTATATTGCTACCTATATTAACAATATAGGCTACTCCCTCTTCTTTACATTTTTTTATTATATTTTCCCTATCTTTATCAAATCTTGGATCATCCAAATGAGCGTGGGTATCAAAAAGCATTGTATGACCACCTTTAATTTACTATCGAACCGGATTTAATATCATTTAAAGTCGTAATGACAACTACATCATCACCTTCGGATGCTGCTAAAATCATACCGTTTGACTCAATGCCCCTAAGTTTTACAGGTTTTAGATTGGCAACCAAAACTACATTTTTGCCTATTAAATCCTCAGGCTTATAATTTTCTGCTATACCTGATACTACTTGCCTGACTTCTTCACCAACTTCTAGCTTGAACTTCAAAAGTTTCTTTGTTCCTTCTACTTTTTCGCACTCCAGCACTTTTGCGACTTTAAATTTGATTTTATCAAAGTCTTCAATGGTGATATATTCATCTTCTTTCACTTTTTCTTCCTCCTTATTTTTCTCAACAACTTCCACCTCTTTACCAAATTCGACTCTTGGGAATATAATTCCTCCCTTTTTAACTTTTATTCCCGCTAAAGGAGCACCAAATTCTTTTAGACTATCCCAAGATTTTAACTTATCGTCTATTATACCCAATTGTGAGAAAATTTGTTTTGGAGTATTAGGCATAAAGGCTCCTATTAAGACTGCTATATATCTTAATGATTCTGCTAGGTTATAAAGGACTGTAGCCAGCCTTTCTTTTTTACTCTCGTCCCTGGCTAAGATCCAAGGCATTGTCTCATCAATATATTTATTGCTTCTGCCCACAAGCTTCCATATTTCTACTAAAGTATTGGAAAACTGCAGATTATCCATAAGCTTTTCCGCTTTTTGTGGAAGCTCCATGGCAATTCTTCTTATGTCATTATCAAATGGATCATCAATTTTAACTGGTGTAGGTATAATCCCATCAAAATACTTTTCAATCATTGTGACTGTTCTAGAAACTAAATTGCCAAGGTCATTAGCCAAGTCCGAATTTAGTCTATTTACCAATGCTTCCTCAGAATATAAGCCATCTGAGCCAAAAGGTACTTCCCTAAGCAAGAAATATCTAATAGGATCAACACCGTATTTTTCTACCAATACCAGTGGATCTACCACATTTCCCTTGGATTTGGACATCTTGCCACCCTCTAAAATTAACCAACCATGACCAAATACTTGCTTTGGTAAAGCTATATCAAGGGCCATAAGCATAATAGGCCATATAATAGTATGAAATCTAACAATTTCTTTGCCTACTAAATGAACATCCGCCGGCCAAAATTTTTTATATAATTCGTCATCTTCAGTTAAATATCCTAAAGCAGTTATATAATTTGATAAAGCATCCACCCAAACATATATAACATGACCCTTATCAAAGGTGACAGGAATTCCCCAATCAAAGGATGTTCTGGAAACACACAGATCCTCCAGCCCCGGCCTTAGGAAATTGTTTAGCATTTCATTTTGCCGAGATTGGGGTTGTATAAACTCTGGATTATCCTCTATATGTTTAATTAGCCTATCAGCGTATTTTGATAATTTAAAGAAGTAGCTTTCTTCTTTTGTTACTTCCACATTCCTTCCACAATCCGGGCATTTGCCTGCTTTTAGCTGATGTTCTGTCCAAAAGGACTCGCAAGGTGTGCAATACCAGCCTTCATATTCACTTTTATAGATATCTCCCTTATCATATAGTTTTTTAAAAATTTTTTGCACTATTTCAACATGGTAGCTATCTGTAGTCCTTATAAATTTATCATTAGCTATATCCAGGGTCTTCCATAGCTCCCTAATCCCTGCAACTACGCCATCTACATATTCCTTTGGGCTTTTTCCGTTTTCGTGTGCAATTCTTTGAATCTTCTGGCCATGTTCATCGGTTCCTGTTAAGAACATTACATCATAACCCAACATTCTTTTAAATCTAGCAGCAGTGTCTGCTGCCACAGTGCAATAGGAGTGCCCTATGTGCAGCTTGTCGCTGGGGTAATAAATTGGTGTTGTGATATAATAGGTTTTCCTTTTCATATCATTTGCCTCCTCTATTTTACTATTATTTTTTAAATTAAAAAAACCCCAATCCCAAAGGGACAGGAGTTGCCGTGTTACCACCCTAATTTACTTTTGCTTCACAACAAAAGTCTCTACAGGTGACCATCATCACCTTCCCCTGTAACGGAGGTTTCCGATGTAAGCTTAGTGTTTACCTCACCTACATAGTTTAGAGACCATGTTCGGCCGTATTTTTGTTCCGGCTTTCACCAATATGCCGGCTCTCTTTGACAAATTTTCCGGATTACTCTTCCCATCATTACCTTTATTTATCTTAATTTTAAATATAAATCAAATATACATTGTATTGCAGCTTTTGTCAAATGATTTACGTAAATAGTTTTCTGCATACAAGAATTGCAGTTATTATCCCCGCTAAATCCGCAATTAATGCGGCAATTAGCGTGTGCCTTATATTTTTTACGCCAATAGATCCATAGTATATTGTAATAGTATAAAAAATTGTTTCTGTGCTACTCATTATTGTTGAAGCAATAATACCTACTACACTATCTGCACCGACTTTTTTTAGGGTGTCAGCAAGAACACCTAAAGAGCCGCTACCAGATAATGGTTTCATTATAATTAAAGGTAATAATTCCTTTGGTATAGATAATATTTTTGTTAAAGGTCTTAATATAAAAAATATTAGTTCCAGCCCGCCTGAAACCCTTAGCATGCTGACGGCCAGAAGCATTGCAACTATATAAGGGAAAATCTTTACTGTTATAAGCATGCCTTCTTTGGCACCTTCGATAAAAGCATCATAAATATTTACTCCTTTTATAATACCATAAGAAAAAATCAATAATAATAGAAATGGAATTACCATGCCCATAAGTTTTATTCTCCTTTACTTTCAAAAATTTTGCAGCAGATTATACCTACAGTTATGGCAACAAAAGAAGATATTATAGAAGGAATAATTATAATTCCAGGATTATTTGAACCAAGTGAGGCTCTTATGGAAATAACCGTAGATGGTATTATACATATAGGAGCACTATTTATAACCAGAAACCTGCACATAGCATTTGAAGCCATGGACTTGTTTTTGTTTAGTTTTTGAAGCTCAGATATTGCCTTAAGGCCCATAGGTGTTGCAGCATTGCCAAGACCCAGCATATTGGAGGTAATATTCATTATGATCCCCCCCATGGCCTCACTTTTTGAAGGAATATCTTTAAATAATAATTCTATAATGGGACTTATTATTATAGCTAATTTCTTTACCATGCCGGATTTTTCTGCTACTTTAAGAGCACCACACCAAAGCATCATGCTGCCCAATAAACCTAAAGACAATTCCAAGGATGATTTTAGGGATATAAATATTTCTTTATTTAGCAAATCCACCTTTCCATTAATAATAGAAAAAATAATAGCAAATGAAATCATAAAGAACCAAATTTTATTAATCATAAAAAAACTCCATCATTAATTTGTTTAATTAAATTTATGGCCGAAGTTTTTTTTTATTACTTTATATATGTTCTTTTGGATTTTGTTTCTTGCATTATATTATGATAAAATCTTATATCTTTACTTATAAAGCTTTAAGTTTTATAA
>CAYMVQ010000004.1:83009-98883 GCA_964394355.1 uncultured Clostridiaceae bacterium | reverse complement strand
CCTCTATATATACACATATATACACATAAAAAAAATAACAGACCCTCCAGTCTGTCACTTACTTCCATAATGGCGGAGAAGGAGGGATTCCCGCCGAGAGCTCCTGCTCTCTCTCAGGCCGGGGAGGGTGAACGCTTCCAAAGGTCGCGTCCACTTTTTCCTCCCGTTCGAATCCCTCCTCTATATATACACATATATACACATAAAAAAAATAACAGACCCTCCAGTCTGTTACTTACTTCCATAATGGCGGAGAAGGAGGGATTCGAACCCTCGCGCCAGTTTCCCGACCTACGCCCTTAGCAGGGGCGCCTCTTCAACCTACTTGAGTACTTCTCCAAGGTTAAATAAAAATAATCGAATCCTCGAATCTTATTACTTATTATATAAACCACGTCTATAGCTAATAACATAACAATGGAGGAGAGAGTGGGATTCGAACCCACGGATGTCGTGAAACATCTCTGGTTTTCAAGACCAGCTCCATCAACCGCTCGGACATCTCTCCGGTGTCTTGTACAGTCTATATTATAACATATTATTGTAATGTGTCAATTGTATGTTTTCGGCAGTATTATTATTCTATGATAATGTCATATTGAAATTATTCTGATAAAATCACATGTTAATTCCAAGGATTTCACAGTAAAACGTTATATAGATGGTCAATTAGATAGTAACTTCAATTATAGTGGGGGAAACTCTTCTAGTATAAGTGATAACAGTGGCAAACTAACAAAAATAATTATTTATTCCCTTCTTTTTGAAAAAGATAATATAGAATATGTAATTGAGCCAAAACTGGATGAAGTAAAAATTAAAAGTGTGACATTTGAATAAAACTTTTTACTAAGCTGTAAAAGAATCTTAAACTATAATACAAAGGAATGTAGCTTACCCTACACAAAGCCCAATATTGTTGCATATTAACAATTATTAATATATTATTTAGATAGAATTTACAAAAGTAGGTGAGTAAAATGATGTGGAAAGACAGTTATAAGGTAGGAGTGGAACTTATAGATGAGCAGCATAAGGAGTTGTTTCGCCGTGTTTCCGATTTTACTAAGGTTATTAGAAGCAGTGATAATTGGGAAGATAGGTTGGAAAAAGTAAAAGAAACTCTGGAATTTATGCAAGAATATGTAGTAAGCCATTTCCATGACGAGGAGGTATATCAGGAATCCATTGACTATCCAGGTTTAGAAGAGCATAAAATAGCCCATGCAAAGTTTAAAGAAGGTATTAATGAATATGTCCGCTTATTTGAAAAGGAAGGATTAACAGAAAACAAGATACAGGAGTTTGGCGGAAAGCTTATGACATGGCTTATAATGCATGTGGGAAAGATGGATCAACAAATTGGCGCTTACGCCCGGTCGAAGGAGGGACAAGCAAAATGAAGGCAGAGCATATAAACTCCTTTTATAAGGCAACCATAGATGTATTTAAGTTAATGCTAGATATAGAGCCTAAAAGAGGCGATTTAAAAGTAATCGAAGATATGGTTACAAGTAATGATGCCAATGTGGTTTTAGGAGTCACTGGGGAAGTGAAGGGTACAATAATTTTTTCTTTCCCTGAAAAAATGACACTGGAAATGATAAAGATAATGTCTGGTATGGAAATGGACACTATTGATAGTTTTGCCTCTTCAGCATTAGGTGAAGTTGCTAATATAATATCGGGAAATGCAATGACAGACCTTGCTAAATATAATATTATTTCCGATATAGTCCCACCCCAGATATTTATAGGAAAATCTAAATCCTTTTCCCTTGCTAACAAAAAATCATTACAATTGCCGTTAAATACTCCCATAGGAAACTTTGAAATCAATATTTTTCTTGAAGAAAGCTAGCACCGCATTATAGCGGTGTTTTTTTTAAAGTTTTTATTTATTCCCATTTTTAATTCATCAATACTTCCATCTACAGTCCATATAAGGTCTCCCTTTGAGTATAGCAATTGTTAGATTCATTTTCATCCCTCCTTACAGATTATCTTTAATAATTCATCCAGTTCTAAAGTAAAGCCTATTGCAGGAATATCATATCCAAATTGTTGGGTAAAAGAATCATACCTACCGCCTTTTATTATTTCTTTATTTGAACCTGCGATATAGCCTCTTAAAATTATTCCATCATAGTAAGCTAATTCTGATACCAAGGACGTAAACTTAGCGGTTACGGGGGCAAAACAAGCTAATAAGGTTGTTCCTGCAAAGGATCATCCGTGGAGGCAAGAAGGATATAAAAAGCCCATATTCTCTTACGAAGAAAGTGATCGCGAAATCCTTGAAATCCTAGAAGGATTGTTCAACTCCACAAGAGCATGGGCTTAAGGGATAAATCCCTATAGGCATATAATATCTCTTTTTAAACTCTTTTTCAAGGGGTTTTTTCCGGTACCCTTTTTTGTAGATTTTTATATTGTCACGTATTCAAGCGTTTATTTTTCTTAGGTGACATTTTCATTGAATAAATTAATATGTTTTTATATGACATTTTCATTGATTATTGACATTGTATGCTTTCGTCATTGTGTTACACTGTATAACTCCTTAATTGTAAAAAGAAAAGAAAGTCTTTTTAACTAAATATTGAGTTAAAGTCTTATATGACAGTGATTATAAAAAGATATTCATCATCTATGAATATATCCTAAACTTGCCTTTCAAATATAAATTCATAATAACCTATAGTTCCGTAACCGACAGTTGGGGGTGTCAAAACTTGTTTTAATCTCCATCCTTCTTTAGCATAGTCACTTACCATAGCTTGATAATCTACTTCCGGTTTTAACTTAAATGTACTTAATTGTACCTTAACAAATTTATACTCATACATAATAACTTATCCTTTCACTTTTGCTTTAGATAGAGCTAGATATATTTTGCATTTATATATTATATTCATTGCATAAATCTTCTATATAATCTCTTCTCGCAATCACATCTATCCACTCCGATGGTATACTATCATATCCATACCACAAGCCTGCAAGCCCACCTACTACAGCAGCAGTTGTATCTGTATCATTACCTAAATTTACTGCTTTTAGTACAGAAGACTTATAATCATTAGTATTTAATAAAGACCATATAGCTGCTTCCAAGGTGTGGATTACATATCCGCTACTTTTTATTTGTTCTTCTGCTAAGTCCTTAAATTTTTCATCTTTTATTCTATTAAAATGATGTAATTCTGATTTAAATTCTTCCTTCATTTTATAATACTCCATTGCTTGATATATCCCAAGTTGAATTGCAGATTTTAAATTTGTATCTAAACTAAGGCAAGATGCTACAGATATATAAATTCCACAAGCCATTTGGCTTCTTCTATGTCTATGAGTCAATGATGAAACATTGTGAATTATATCAAAAGCTCCATCATTTTTCAAAAAATCATCCCCATACTTTGATTTTAAATAAAAAAGAATTGGTAAAATCCTCATCAAAGACCCATTGCCATTATCATGTTCTGAGATACCACCGGATTCCAAGGGAGCTGTGCCGCCCATATACCTTCTTATTGCCCTACTGCTGCCAATACCTATATCGAAGACTTGTCCATAAGGAGTATAGGCCCCCCTATCAAACCATAGAAGGAATTTATCCATAATATCCTTATAATCAAGCCCATTTTTTAAGCTATCTAACAAAGCTAAGGTCATACTGCTATCATCTGACCAAGTCCCAGCAGGTTGATTATAAGTTCCGTAACCTTGCATCTTAGTTACAGGATTTGTTTTCAAAAAAGCCCTATCTTTAAATTCAACAGGTACTCCTAAGGCATCAGCTACAACTAGTCCCATTATTCCATTTAAAATTGGATTTGACATCCTAACCCTCCTTTACTAGTAGTTTATATTTATAATAGATTATATCAATATTTATTATTCCAAGCCATAATAAGTTTTAAATCAATTGCTCCTTCAATCCTATCTTGCCCGACTTAGAGATGCCTCATTTTTGCTATGCTTGCCCATTTAGATAAAATGTCTCTTTCTTTCGTTAGTATATTTAAGGAAATAAATCGCATAGCAATATGCGATTTATTTCTTTCTGTCTGTATTCACTTTATTCCATTTAGGTGGATAGAAAAATAATTTTTACATTAGAATTATTCCTACAATAGTTGCTGCCACCAGCCCCGCGGATACAGGTATAAAGTTTTTTCTAGCCAAATCCAAAGGTGATACCCCCGCAATACCTGCAGCAGCCGCCAATCCAAAGCACCACGCAACAATAGTGCCCCCTCCTGACCATACTGCAGATACCTGGCCTATCGAAGCCAAAGTCGGAATATCCACTCCTGCAGGTCCACCCAGAGCTCGTGCTAGGCCTCCTACTAAAGGAATACCCGAAAAACCGGAACCATCAAGTCCTGTGATTACGCCGATAATCATGTTGCCAAAGCCTAAGGATATCTTATTAAGAGGTAGTGCCCTTGCAACAGCCTCGCCTATATCAAATAACAACATCGGCGCACCTTCCCCTAATATCATAGACGATTCTTCCCCACCAAGGAAAAAGAAACCGGCTATAGGTATAACAGGTGCAAATATCTTGATAGAAAAAATAAAACCTTCTCTAAGATGTTTCACAATCTCTTCAAGGGATTTACTTTTTTCTCTAAACATGGTGGAAGCAATTAAGATGGCAGCCCCTGTACCCCCAAGTAAAGCAGTAGCAGCCCCACCTTTTATTTTGTTTACTAACATTACAATAATAATAGTTAACAACACTATAGGAACGATTCTTCCAAAGGTCATAGCCAATGGGTTGGCCGGCATAGTAGATTTTAAATCTGCCCTTGTTGCTAAATCATCCAAGCTTACCTCTTTTTTACTTAGCTCTTTTTTCATCATTATATATGCAATAATAATTGCCACAGCGCCGGCAATAATTGATAAAAGAGCGCCCCTTGGCAGGATTAAAGAAATATCTACCCCGGCAGATTTGGCGGCCAGTTGTGGGGCTCCCTGTAAAATTAAATCGCCGGAAAGGCCCATACCGTGGCCAAAAATATTAACTGCCATTGCAGCGTACAGTGCAGGCAAACCTGCCTCGATGGCTACTGGTATTAGAACAGCACCGACTAGGGCTGTTGACGGTGTCGGCCAAAAAAACAAAGAAGTGACATACATGGTAAAGCCTAAAATAAAGAAGGCAGCTGTAGAATTTTTCATCAGTTTTCTGGCAGGTGATAACATTATTCTATCTGCCCCCATGACTTCCAAGGATTTCAGCATAGCAACCATAATCGCTATAATCAACATAATATTGAATATTTCAGTTCCACCGGTCATTAATGCATTAAATACAGTCTGAATTCCCGCAATAATTGATCCAGTATAAGCGAATCCTATTATAAATGTACCTATCAAGCAAATCAGTACAACATCTCTACGTAAAATCATTCCAATGATAACCCCGATAACAACCAAAACATATATCCAGTGAGATAATGTCAATTTTTATATCCTCCTTCATATTATATTTTTTTATATGTCTTGGATTATTATATGACGGAGGCGATTAAGTGCTACAAGCAGCAATAGCAAAAGCCGGTTAAAGCACCGGCCATCAATTTATATATAAGTTAATATTTCTCTGTATATACTATCCTTTATTTTATCCATTTGTGAATAGTCATTAGCCGCCTTGTAGGACCTTTCAAGTATAAAATGGTTATCTTTCGCACTTTTTAAGGATTCTATCCCCTTGCTGACTAATAAGTCAAAAACATGGTAATCGTTCTTATTAAATTTATCTGCATCAATATACTTATTTAAATCTAATATTAGTTTTGCAAAATCTTTACCGTTTTCATTTAGGGTAACTATTGTATCTGTATCCTTAATAAATACTGATTCAAACTTATCAGCTATTAAAGAATTACGGGCAATTTCTACCTTATAATTTTTTAACTTAGCTATTTCAAATATTTTCTTTAATATTAGATCCTTATCGCTGCCAATTTCGCCTTGAATATAGTAGACATTTTTTATATGCTCTAGCACCGTATCAGTGTAATCAATAAAACCCTCAGGAGTGTAAGCATTATAGAACAAATGCCGCTCAGCAAAGCCTTCAAAATCCTTATTCGTTGTTTCCAAAGAAAAAACCTCATCTACTAATTCAGCAGCCTTTTTATTAATCTTTTTCGCATTGGAATATCGTCTGTTTGTTTCTTCAATCAGTTCGAATACCACCCCTGCAGCCTTTAAATAGCTGAAGGCGCTTTTATATGCATATTTGTTCTTATGTCTAGCATTTAAAATATCTTTTTCGGCATATTTTAATTTATCCTTATCAATAAATCTGCCTAGATCTATTATTTTATCTTTCAAAGCAGGATAAATAGGATCCATTGAATGTGGGGGTGTACCATCTACAATACCTATCTTCAATTTATCTACAACTAAAGCATCAATAGAATATGGATCTGAGGGGCAATGGTGATATTCAACATCAAACCCTTTCTTTAATAACCTTTTGCCTATTTCCTCCATAAGGGTAGATTTGCCTCCCCCAGGTGTTCCTTTTATAATATACAGCATATTTCTGTTTTCACCAATTATATTATCGTGGAGTGAATAAAAACCTTGGGAAGTATTTCCGCCGGTAAACACTTTTCGAATTCTTGCCATTACTTCACCTCCAAAAGAATACTACAATATAGCTTATTCCATTCTAATTGCAATGTGCACTGGAAAACAAACTACATGTCTTTTATTCTTTTTCAAGAAGTAGCCCCATTGGAGGACTTCGCAAGAAATTATACTTTCTCCCCCGCATCTAGGTATTTATCAAACCAGGTTAAAGACTCCTCAATCATCTCAACTGTCTTATAATGGTTTAGCCTTTCTACCTCAATAAGCTTCAATCTTTCAATTTTATCTTTGTATAAATCTTTTATTTCACTAAAAAAGTACCTTTGTATTTCAATATCTACCGATGTGTCACTATCTCCATGAAGCATTAGAATAGGACGGGGGAATAAATCGTATTTTTTTGTTAAAGGATCATTTTTAATAATTTTCTCCCTTTGTTCACTGGATGCCGCGCCTTTTCCATCCCTATCAATATCTTTAAATATATTTTCTGCCTTTTCCCAAGCACAGGCACCATTTAGACTTATCAGGCATTTAATTTCTTTATTTTCTGCAAAAACGCCACTAGCAATAAAGCCCCCCATAGAACTACCGATAACCCCAACATTGCTTTTATCTATATTAAGCTTTTCCGTTGCTATAGAAATCAGTGATTTATATTCATCAACAGTGCAAAAAATAGTATCCCAAAAAAACTTTTTCATAGATTCTACATTATAGTTCTCCAAAGCATTTCTTTCTCCATGGTGGATTGCATCAGGTAAAATTACACTATGGCCATGGAAAGCCAATATTTTACCGATAAAAAGGCCATTTTTTCTCTTTGAGCTCCATCCGTGGTAATATATGATGGTGCCTTTATTAGTATGGTAATTTGGTCTTACATAAGTGCAGGGTATATTGCCTAGCCGCAAATCTTTTATGTTTAAAATTTCTTTACTATCCACTTCTCATCCTCCGAATTTTTTTCATATATAATGTTTACTTAATATTTTATCTTAGCTTTAAGCTTACACACGGCACTAACCTATGTTTATATATAAAGTAATAAGCAAGCCGGCTATAAAACTAAGAATGTTTGCTGTAATGGCATAGAAAACACGTCTTTTTTTTGTATGTTCTTTTAAATATTTGGAAAATGATACTGATTCAATTATAAGTATTAGCCACTCCATAAAAAAGTAGGCTAATAGTGCAAGAAATATGCCTAGGCGATACATAGAAAATCCAATAACAATTGTTAAAAGTATCTGAGTTATTAAATTAATTGTAATAAACGGTTTCCAGTTGATTTTTATACTAAATCCAAATATAGGTAATATTATACCCTCTATTAATAAAGTCGCTGAAAAGGTTGGTATAAATTGCAGAATTGTAGAAATTATATAGGATCTTTCTTTAATTATTCCTGTATTGCAATCAAAATAAGCTTTGCTATTAAATGACTTTCTTTCTAAGATATTTTCCGATACTATAATTTCTTTATCTGAAGTAACAATAATAATCTTAAATCTATCAGGTACCCCCATATAAGTAAAGCTATGTTTGAAAGACTCCCCTTCTTTGATACCTGTTAATTCCCCATGCAAAGGCACTCTTGTCCCTGTTGCAAGGGCTGGGCGCCACTCCCCATCCTTATAGTTTTTTAATATTTCAAACATTTCTATGTTTTCCACTTCATCGTCTTCGATAAACTGATATAAATTATCCAAATCGTAATCTATCAATAAGTCCAAGTAATAGAAAGATTCAGGGGCATTCTCCACGATGATTTCCAAGGATGGTTTGGGACCAGCATCCCCATTTACAGTAAATATTGCCCCTATAAAAAAAATACTTACAAAAATTATTAAAACTACTTTTCTTCTCATATTCATCGCCTTCATTTTTATTTATACAAGACATAAGCCGCTTTTTCATCCTTAGGATAACTTTTAATAATGACTACCATTAATGTTAAATCTTGTTTTAATCAAAATATCGTTTATTAAGTTTACTTTTATATCAAGCTTGCTTTTTAAAGCTTCAATGTTTTTCATTTTCATTCGAGTAATAGGGCCGGTAATACTAACAGCAACATCTATTAGCCCATTGTGGTTTCTTAAGGGTTTAGCTATGCAAAACAAACCATATTCGTATTCTTCGTTGTCATAAGAAACTTCATCTCTCAATATTTTTTCTTTTTCTTCTTTAAAATCCTCATAGCTTGTTATTGAGTTTATTGTCCTTTTTTCCCAACTGACACCATTAAAATAATTTAATAATTCCATATCATTTTTTTGTGCTAAAAAAACCTTACCCGATGAAGAACAATTTAAAGGTGATATAGGCGCTAGCTTTGAAGTTAAAACGGATTTTTCACCTTCTAATGTCAATAAGTTCAATACACTATCTTTGTATAAAACATTAAGGTTCACTGATTCACCAATTTCCAAAGTTAATGCATTTAAAATATTTTCACAAATGTTTATTATAGTTAAATCTGACTTCACTTCTTCCCCATAATAGGCAAATATCAAGCCTAATTTATATTCGTTTGTGTCTTCATCTTTTATAATATAGTTCCTGCTTTCCAAGGTATAAAGAATCCTATGCAAAGTTGATTTAGCCATATTCAAATTCTCAATAATATCAATAAATGTTACACTCTTATTTTGAAAAATATAATCAATTACATTAATCGTTCTGTCAAGCATTTCTATTTTTTTTATGCTTTTTTCTTCTTTCTTAATTAGTTCTAATTTTTCCGTCCCTTTCACCGCCAAATACATCCTTTCATAAACCTTCTATTTATATTTGTTAAGTAATTCAGAAATCTAGTGTTTTTTCTTTACAATCCACAAGATCAATAAATCTAAAAAGTAATTGGAGTATAATTGCACTTTTTATAAATATTTCAAAAACATTGCATAGCCTGAATTTTTACCTATAAACTTTTATTATATAAATATACAACTGGTTTACTTTTATATTGTAACATATTTGTTATACCTTAGGAATTAATTGCATGATAGCCCCTAATCTTCCTTGTTCCATACACTAGTAGTTGACTTTGTATATTTTGTTATTTTTAGGTTTATCTATATTGTATAGACAATATTCACAGAAGTAGGTCGATTAGACCTACTTCTGTGAATAAAATATATTTGTAGATTAGAAGCTTCCGATAATACGAAGTTTTTGACGTTTTCGCTAATGCTATTGTGATTTTAGTTTTTTATATAATTTCACAATTCTTTTCTTTTAATATCTCATCTATCCAAGTGTTATCCAATTCAATACCTTTTTCCATGTCTTTTAAAAGTTCTATTTCACTATTATTAAATTCTTTTACTTTCTCCAGAAGCATTTTTGCATCTTCGGGCTTAAGAATAATTACACCATCTTCGTCTCCAACAATTATATCTCCAGGGAAGACAACTTGTCCACCTATACTCACTGGAACATTTATTTCACCGGGGCCATTTTTATAGGGGCCATTTGGGTTTACACCTCTTGCATAAACAGGAAAATCAATTGATCTAGCCGCTTCTACATCTCTAATAAAACCGTCTATTAAGAATCCACCTAGTTTTTTCATTTGTCCTTCCTTCATCATTATCTCACCGCATAATGACCTGCTTGTGTAACAGCTTTCAGATACAACTATAACATCGCCCTTTACTGCCATATCTATAGCCTTGTGAAACATTAAATTGTCTCCGCCTGGCCCTTTTACCGTAAATGCAGTGCCTAATATCTTCCTTTTATTAAAAGGTTTTATAGCTGCATCAATACAAGATATCCTTTCCATGTTATCTGCAATATTCGCAACAGGAATGTTTTTATAGCTATTAACAAGCTCCTCAGATGGTCTTTCAATCTTAGTAAAAATTCTAAATCCTAATTTGTTCATTTATACATCCCTTCCTCTCTTCTTATCAAATATAAAGGGGTTTGTGCTACCTGTTTCTTATCTGAAAATATTCATTTTTTCAATTCTATCAAATGCTTCTTTTAGAATTTTTTTGTTTACGGTGCAAGCTAATCTAATATGTCCTTCCCCTGCTTCTCCAAAACCACTGCCCGGCAATACTAAAACGTGAGCTTCATCCAAAACTTTTTCCCATATTTCTTCGGAAGTATAGCCTGTCTTGCTTATACTAGGAAATAAATAAAATGTTCCTTCAGGAAAATTGCTTTCAATATTTTTTAACTTTTGTATCCTATTATATGCATAGAAAACTCTATTTTTATACTCTTCCCAAATTTTATTCTGGATTTCTTTTCTACGTCTTATAGCATATATACCTGCTCTTTGTGCCATTGAATTAACGGTAAAATTGACTGCCTCATTTACATTTCTTATGCACTCGATTATACTTTTCTCTCCAATGATATACCCCAATCTAAATCCTGTCATAGAATAGTCTTTGGAAAAACTATAAATTGTGATAATTCTAGGATTTCTATAATCATAAGAACAAATGGGGGAATTTCTATCAGTATAATTGTGCACTCCGTAAATTTCATCTGCTATTATAAGAAAACCATGTTTATTAGCTAAATGAATCAAAGCTCTAATTGTACCCGCATGGTAGACCCTCCCAGTAGGGTTGTTAGGTGTATTAATTATTATGGCTTTTGTTCTAGAAGTTAAAAATCTTTCAAGATCTTTTAAGTTTATTTCAAAATCTTTTTCTTTTAAGGTATTATAAATAACCATTTTACCTCTAGCCATCTTTATCTGGGGTTCATAATAGGTATAAAACGGGGCAATAACAATCACTTCATCGCCTTCATCCAAAATGCTTTCCATAAGCAAGTACATAGCATGTGTACCACCGGAAGTAACCATTATATTTTCAGTGGAATAATTGCATTTATAATCCTTTTTATATTGTTTACATATTTCTTCTCTAAGCTCATAATCACCTAAAAATTCAGTATAACAGGTATGACCTGCCAAAGCATCGTTACACATGTTTTCTATCACCGATTTATCAGTCGGATAATCCAAGTCACCCAAACTTAAATCAATAACATTATTATGCCTTTTGACCATTTCATTGGTTTTGCTTAAAGGCGGAATTTTAAAATCCCAATATCTTTTAGCCAAATATTCATTTTTCATTTTATTACCTCCAGTAGTATACCGTCTTTTATCTAAATATTTATACCGTATAAAGGTTTTTTTCCATCTCTTACCCGGTATATCTCTTCTAGTGCAGTTTGCCCCATTTTTATCAAAGCTTCTTCGGTAGTAGCCCCAATATGAGGTGTCCCTATAAAATTACTTAACTTAAATAGGGGATTATCTTTTTGAGGAGGCTCTATTTCAAAAACATCTAAACCCGCACCCCGGATTTTATTATTTATAAGTGCTTCATATAGATCTTTTTCATTTACTATTTTTCCCCTAGAAGCATTTATTAAAATAGCCGATTTTTTCATTATGCTAAACTGTTTCTTATTTATTAAGTTTATAGTTGTTTTTAGCAGCGGAACACTTATATTTACTATATCAGATATAGATAACATATCGCTTAAACTTTTAAACTTATTAATTCCCATCTCTTTGGCTCTTTCACTTGATACGTATGGATCGTACCCCACTAATTCCATGTTAAACCCGCTTTTTAGTATTTCTCCTGTTCTAGTACCTATCTTACCTAACCCAACTAAACCTACTGTCTTTCCAAACAGTTCCATCCCCGTTAGTTCTGAAGGGCCTATGTCTTTAAAACCCTCTTTAAACATTTCCAAGGATTTTGGTATACATCTTGATAACATCAATATGAGAGTAACCGCCATCTCTGCTACAGATTCCATATTTGCATCAGGTGTATTTGTCACTACTATACCAAGTTCGCTAGCAGCATCTACATCTATAGTTTCTACGCCTACACCGTGCTTTGCGACAATTTTTAAATTTGGTGCTTTAATCATTTTTTCTCGCGTAACATCAGCGCCACGAATTAACAATGCCTCTGCCCTAGACCAATCATTTATTTCAGAATCATCCCAAGTAATTATTTCATCATCTCCACTTTTTGCTAAGGCTAGTGGATTTTTATGGATTGGATCCATTATATGAATTCTCAAAATATTCACTCCGTCTCTTTAAAAATCAAGCATTCTTTTTCTTCTATGCAGTCTTCGCTTTTCTTTTGTTAATTATTTTCATAATCCCCGGCGTTGCTAATGTTAAAACAATTAGTATAAATATTACAACAGATATTGGTCTTCTAAAGAAATAAGCTATAATACTTCCTCTTGCCAGTATTAAAGATCTTCTAAAGTTTGCCTCTATCAAACTTGTGAGTATGACTCCCAATAAAGCCGGTGCAGGATCAAAGCCTGTTATTCGCATTACATAACCAATGAGTCCAAAAATTAACATTACCCACACATCAAATATACTATTTGATATGGCATAGGAACCAACTGCAGAAAAAGCTACTATCATAGGAGCCAATACAGCCATTGGTACAGTAGTAACCTTGACTGCATACTTTGAAATAAAATATCCAAAGAAACACATTAAAATATTCGCTATAAAGAACCCGAAAATTACGGTATATGTTACATCTGCATGCTTGCTAAACAGCTCATGTCCGGGGACAAGCCCCTGTATAAGAAGGCCTCCTAACAATACTGCAGCTACACCACTACCAGGAATACCAAGAGTTAGTAGAGGTATTAGAGCCCCACCTACAACTGAATTATTACCTGCTTCCGATGCCGCAAGACCTTCTATAGAACCTTGCCCGAATTCCTCTTTGTCTTTTGACACTCTTTTGGCCTCATTATAGCTCAACCAAGAACCAATATCCGAACCTGCACCTGGTAGTATTCCAATAAATAAGCCAATTATTGACGAGCGTATTATTGATGGGGTTATCTTTTTAAATTCCTTTTTCGTTGGTAAAAATTTACCTTTTATAAGCTTGGATGGGTCATCTACTATGGAGGTACTTCCTTTTGCTATCTGAGTAGCAATATGCAAAACCTCAGATATTGAGAACATTCCAATCATTGCTGGAACTAATTGAATGCCACTTTCAAGATTTAATATGCCAAAAGTATATCTTGGTATTCCATTTATCATATCAAGTCCAATTAAACCGATAAATAAACCTATTATTCCTGACATAATTCCTTTTACCATAGAATCACCTGCCAAGCCACCAATTATTGATAGCCCAAAAATACCTAGAAAAAAGTACTCTAATGCACTAAAACTTAATGATATTTTTGCTAAGGGGGGAGCTATTAAAAGCAATGCAAGTGCAGAAAAAGCACCACCTATTCCGGAACTAATCGTTGCTACACCCAAAGCTTTTAAGCTTTGACCTTTTTTTGTCAATTCATAACCATCTATGGCAGTAGCTGCTGATGCCGGTGTACCCGGAGTGTGTAAAAGTATCGCTGATATAGAACCACCATAAATAGCCGAGCAGTAAACCGAAACTAGTAAAACCAGACCGGCCGTTGGACTCATACTAAAAGTAACAGGTATTAGCAATGCCACTCCCATAGTTGCACTTAAACCTGGTAGTGCACCTATTATGACTCCACCTACAACACCAACTACTAAAGCCAATATTACATCGGGCTTGGCCAAACCAGCTAATATAGCAATGATATTCATTTAATCACCTACTTTCTTACATAGCCATTAATGGCACTTTTAATTGCATAACAAAAAGTATATATATAAAAATATTAAATATAATCGTTGTAAATATTATCATTTTCCAAGATCTCACCTTATTAAAGATCATTAAAGATATAATCATTAGGCTCGTTGCTATAAAATAATTAGTGTATTTAAAAAGTGCAATATATATAGTTAAAATAACTAGGACCTTTAAAACAGTTTTTAAATCCCCATTATTAATAGAATCTTCATCTTGATTAGAGCTTGCTTCAGGATCATTTTCAGTATTTTGGCTTAAGTCAATTGGAATTAATTTATCTTCTTTAGGAGCTTTACTCTTTTTTATGCCACTAAATAATAGAAATGTATTTAAAAGAGTAAATATGGATAATATAATATATGGAAACCAAGCAGAATCTCTAGGTAGTTTTTTGGTTTGAATAAAAATAACGGCAACCAATAAATACATGAAGATACTAATAAATATGTCTTTATCTACGTATCTTTTTTTCATTTTTAAAATCCTCTCTTTTCAGTAAATAATAACAGCCAACCAACTTTTTCATTTGTCGCATTTTTTATGCAGTAGGTTGGCTGTTATTTTCTTATACAAATCTAATTTATTATGTCCAGTAGTTAGTTCATTCGCCCAGTATATTTTAATGGCTTTTCTTATAATCCATATACATCGCGTAACCTTTTAGCAAAATCATTAAGCTCATCAACATACTCTTGGCCTTCTATATATACAGTTTCGAAACCTAATTCATTTAGTTTATTTACAAGCTCAGGGTCATTTATAGCTTTTTTAATACCTTCCAGTAATATTTCTTTCACTTTTGGATCTACACCCTTTGGTAGTCCATATCCCCTAGCAGAACTCATAATAAGATTATCAAATCCCAATTCTTTTGTTGTGGGCACCTCAGGTATTATGCTAACACGCTCAGGTGCTGCAACTGCAACTATTTTGTATTGATTGCTATTATGTCCTGCAAAAGCATCTGCAACATTACAAGCAAATATATCAGTATTCTTGCTTATAAACATGGTTTCATCTTCTTTAGCACCATCACTTGGTACTACTTGAATTTTTGTACCTAATTCTTTATTCATCATATTTACTAAAGTTGCATCATCAGAAAGTATTCCTACATCAGAAGCTGATGTTAATAATTCATTATCTTTAGCATATTCTACTAAGGAAGCAAAATCAGTAAATCTTTTTTCATCATTTCTAATTACCAGTACATTATAGTCAATAACATGATTTGCCAATAGATCAAAATCGTCAGCTGTATATTCTCTAGGATTGGCTTCATCATAAGCACCTATAGTTACCGCATCATTTATTAGTGTAAATGTATATCCATCAGGCTTTGTGTTTTTAATTATTTCTTCCCATGATACCCATCCACCTGCACCAGGTTTATTAAGAACTACTACAGGCTGCCCGATATGCTTCTCTAGGGATGCAGCAAGCAATCTGCACATTACGTCTGAGGAACCGCCAGCTGAATAACCAAGTTGCAAAGTAATAGGTTTTATCGGATAATCAACAGAGTTTTCTTCAGATTCTCCCGGTTCTTTTTCATCAGGTTTTGTGCA
>CAYMVQ010000004.1:0-82909 GCA_964394355.1 uncultured Clostridiaceae bacterium | reverse complement strand
AATCAACAGAGTTTTCTTCAGATTCTCCCGGTTCTTTTTCATCAGGTTTTGTGCAGCCTACTGCAATAGTTAAAGCTAAAGCAACAATCAAAAAAATAGATAAAGTCTTTTTACTAAACATTCTTCTACCCCTTTTCATTTAAATTTAAGATTTACTTTTATTATTGGAACTCAGTTCCTGTTTGTCACTAATATAATTATACAATCTTTAGAATTATTGTCAATGCCTTAATATTACAAAACATATGCTATGCGTTAAATATCAAAAACATAAAATGCCGGGTGCAAGTACCCGGCATTTTATGTTTTGTAATCTATTATACTATCTATCTTGTTCTTTACTTATCCTTTCCCGCTCGCCCATATATTTTCTAACAACTTCAGGTATAAGCACGCTGCCGTCTTCTTGCTGAAAGTTTTCCAAAATAGCTGCAACTGTCCTACCTACTGCAATACCCGAACCATTTAAGGTATGAACGAATTTTGCTTTGTCTTTCGGGCTTTCTTTAAATTTAATATCTGCCCTTCTAGCTTGAAAGTCTTCAAAATTACTACAGCTGGATATTTCCACATATTTTTCGTAGCTAGGCATCCACACTTCCAAGTCATAAGTCTTAGCAGAAGAGAATCCTAGATCTCCTGTGCTTAAGCATACTACCCTATAGGGTAAGCCTAAAAGCTGCAATATCCTTTCCGCATCATTTGTCAAGGATTCCAGTTCTTCATAGGAATGATCCGGGTGAGCAAACTTAACCAACTCCACCTTATTAAACTGATGCTGCCTGATAAGTCCCCGGGTATCTCTCCCGGCAGAGCCAGCTTCCGCTCTGAAACATGCACTATAAGCAGTGTACTTTATAGGAAATTCAATGCCCTCCAATATCTCTTCCCTATGTATATTGGTTACCGGAACCTCCGCAGTAGGTATTAAATAATATTCGGTGTTCTTTACTCCAAACATATCCTCTTCGAATTTTGGTAATTGTCCCGTTCCTTGCATACTTTTGCTATTTGCCATAAATGGCGGCAAAATCTCCGTATAGCCATTAGCAATATGAGTATCCAGCATAAAATTTATTAATGCTCTTTCAAGTCTAGCTCCCATTCCTTTATAAAAGGTAAAGCGCGTTCCCGTTACTTTGCCGGCAGTAGAAAAATCTAGAATACCTAAATCTTCTCCTATGTCCCAATGGGCCTTTGGTTTATAGGAAAACTTAGTGGGCTCACCCCATTTCCTGATTTCCTTATTGTCTTCATCACTTTGTCCTTCAGGAACATCATCATTAGGGGTATTGGGAATATTTAAAAGCAAGTTGGATATTTGTTCTTCAATGTTTTTAACCTTGTCGTCATCAGCTTTAATTCTATCCGATACCTCTTTCATTTCCATAATCAAATCATCAGCATTTCCTTTTTGCTTTTTTATCTTAGCTATCTCTTCTGAAACTCTGTTCCTTTTGCCTTTTAACTCTTCTACACTCGCTAAAAGCCTTCTTCTTTCCCCATCCAATTCCAATACTTCAGTGATTTTATAATCTCCGCCTCTTCTATTAAGCTTTCTTATAATTTCGTCAGGATTTGCTCTTATTGCTTTAATATCCAGCATTTTCTCTCCTCCTTTTATTTTGTGTAATGATTAATTTTCTTTAATATGCCTTCGCAATAACAACCATATACTCCGCCTTTTTGCCGCACATGGGACAGATGTCACCTAAGTTTTCCTGATCAAAGGGTATACATCTTATGGTAGCGCTCGTTTCTTCTTTCAGCTTATCCTCACATTCACTTTCTCCGCACCACATAATCTTGATAAATCCTTTATTTTCTTTCATCATTGTTTTTATTTCATTATAATCATTAGATATAAAGGTCTTTTTCTCTCTATTTTCCAAAGCTATTTTAAACATGGAATTATGAATATCATCCAGTAACTCGGCTATCTTTTCGCTTAAACCTTCCATAGGCAATGTAAACTTTTCCAAAGTATCTCTTCTTACTGCAGTTACTTGATTTTTTTCTATATCTCTAGGACCTACCTCCAATCTTAAAGGTACACCCTTCATTTCCCAATAATTAAACTTCCAACCCGCACTGTACTCGTCTCTTTGGTCTATTTCCACTCTAAAGGTTTTTGCTAATTCCTTTTTTATTTCATACGCTTTATCCAGCACTCCTTCTTTATGAAAGGCAATAGGCAACACAACAACCTGTATAGGGGCCACTCTAGGAGGCATCTTTATCCCTCTGTTATCGCCATGAGTCATTATTATACCGCCGATTAGCCTTGTGGAAAACCCCCAGGAAGTATTCCATCCATATTTTAATTCTCCATCTTTATCTAAATACTGAATATCAAACATTTTTGCAAAATTTTGCCCTAAATTATGGGTAGTCCCTGCTTGCAATGCTTTACCGTCATGCATCATTGCTTCCATAGAATAAGTCTTATTTGCACCTGCAAACTTCTCTCTTTCGCTTTTACGTCCAAGAATAACCGGCATAGCCAGCTCATCCTCTGAAACTTGCCTATAAATTTCAAGCATTTTTAATGTTTCTTCCTGTGCCTCTTCTTCAGTTGCATGAACTGTATGACCTTCCTGCCATAAAAATTCCGCAGTTCGGAGGAAAGGTCTGGTAGTCTTTTCCCATCTAACTACATTGCACCATTGGTTAATAAGCACCGGCAAATCTCTATAAGATTGTATCCATTTGGAATACATAGTACAAATCATTGTTTCCGATGTAGGCCTGATAAAAAGCCTCTCCGGCAATTCTTCGCTGCCACCATGAGTAACCCATAGGACCTCAGGTGCAAAGCCTTCAAAATGATCCGCTTCCTTTTTTAAAAAATTCTCGGGAATAAGCAGGGGAAAGTATGCGTTTACATGCCCTGTTTCTCTAAAGCGTCTGTCCGCCACTCTTTGTATTCCTTCCCACACTCCATAACCATAGGGTCTTATAACCATACATCCTCTCACTGGAGCATAATCAGCCATTTCCGTTTTTAAAACAACATCTGTATACCATTGAGAAAAATCTTCTTCCATTGGTGTAATTTCTTTTACAAAGTTTTGCTCCTTTTTATTACTCATAATAATCGCTCCTCTTTTAATTCAAGTATTAATTTTTATTAACAAAAAAACCTCCATCCCTATAATGGGACGAAGGTATTATCGCGGTACCACCCAATTTGGCATAAATTTCTGCCCTCTTTTAACCTTTATCGGGGTTGAGCCGTTTGACCATTAATCAAATACTCCAAGGCGGGTTCAAGATTTAAACCAAGGAAACTTCTCAGCTGATGGCTTCCCTCTCTTATGGTATCAATTCTTTACTATTCCTCATCATTGTTTATATATTTTCTTATAGCTGATAAAAATTATTTTATAACAAAAATTCCTTAGCCATTTACTTTCTATCGCGTTTCGAATAAATCCCAAGCTGTAGTTATGGTATAAAAGCTCCTTCATAATATTGAGCTTTTGCTAGACTTATTATATAGTATTGCACAAATATGGTCAAATTAATTCGCTACCCAGGCAAGGCCAACTAAGTTAATGGCTATATTGCCGCTTTGTGCTCTTATTTCCACATCTTCAAATTTATCCTGTAAATTATTAAAATCATGGGATATTCTATCAATTTCTTCTTGTAATTCTAGCTCTAATTGTTCCAATTGTTCTTCTACCTTGCGTAAAGTTTCCTGGGCCTGCGCTATACCTTCCTTGCTTTGCATAGCGCGGTTTGCACTTTTCATGGCTGTTCCCGTTTTTGATATAGAGCTAGCACTGATTGCTTTGCGTCCTACTAAAGCTCCTAAAATCGCAGAGCCGGCAGATATTGCTGCGTCCATTTTCTTTTGGCCTGCCATAGCTGTCTGCTTTTCTACAGCTTGCTTGGCCTTTCTTTGACGTTCTGAAAGGGTGTTTATCTTCGATGAGTATTTCTTGCGAAGCTTTTCTATCTCTTCATCACGTTTCTCATGGGCTAAATGTTGTACTCGTATACGAAAATCTCTTTCATCCTCATCTACTTCGGAAACAATTTTTAGCGAAGGACTATATAAAATATTTAAAGGCAAATCAGTTCTGATAAATTGATTAAATTGCTTCTTCCAGGCATCATAATTTTTTACATTGCTTGCTGCAGATGGGAGTTCATCATATGTCGCACCTTCCATAGCTTTTGTCTCCAAGTCTTTTATATCTATATCTAACTGCTTCCCATCCTTCCAGTCTATGGAAACCGGTCCATCATAAAAAGACGAGATAAATATATATTTCTTAGTTGCTGTAAGCTTATGCTTTGTACTACTGTATAATACATCTGCCGCCCCTATGGCATAAGGAGTATATCTTATATTGCTTTTCCTACCATCCACCGGTAAATAAACTTGTTGAATTTTTGGGTCTAATACTGGAATGGGGCTTCCTGATACTTTTGTCTCTTCAGTAAAATTTGCCTGAAGAACTGGAGCAGCATCCCCCGTAGCAGAAGCTGCTGCAGATGTTGAAACTTCTCCGGCAACATCTGGAGCTGCCACCCTACTAATAGCATCAAAATCCGGGGTTGGAAGTACAGAATTAGTTACACCACTATCTGTAGTAGGCTTTTTTGCTAGCAAGGCCAATTGTTCCTTAGTAAGAGGACCTGCCAGATAGGAAAGGGCCCATCTAGTATTAAAAATTGTAGGCTCATTTTCATGAACACTATGTAAATAGAAAATTCTTTGGCCTAAGCCAGCCAATATCTGTCCTATTTTTTGTTTATCAAACTTCCCAGCGGAGGCGACTCCTTCCAAACCAGCCAAAACTCTTTCCTTGTCCCTTTCTGTTTGTAAGCGTCCTATCATCCATGTACCTGCATTAGACAGAGCCTTATAATCTAAGTCCACTGGGTTTTGAGTAGCCAAAACCAATCCTAAGCCATATGCACGGGCTTGCTTTAAAAGTGTCAAAAGCGGTGTTTTAGATGGCGGATTAGCAGTTGGGGGCAAATAACCAAAAAGCTCATCCATATATAGCATTGCCCTTAGGCTGCCTGTTCCGGATTGACTGCGCATCCAAGTGATTATTTCGTTTAGTAGCATAGTAACAAAGAACATTCTCTGGCTGTCAGTCAGATGAGCAATGGAAAAAACGGAAATCCTAGGTTTTCCGCTAGAATCATATAAAAAATTATTTATGTTTAAAGCTTCTCCCTCCATCCATGCTTTAAAACTGGGGGAAGCCAAAAGATTATTAAGCTGCATTGCCAATGCAAATCTATCTTTTGAAGGATAAAAGCTTTCTATATCCATTACCCCTACTTTATCCATGGGGGGAGATTGTATTGCGGCAATAAGTTCCGCCAATCCGAGACTTCTCCCACTATTCCAAGACTGTTCGATTATATTGGCAATTAAAATATTTTCCCTACTGGTAAAAGGATCTCCTGTCACCCCGATAAGAGACAGTAAGCTTGTAGCTGTAGTCAAAATTCTATCCCTATAAGCATCCGGATCTTTTAGGACCTCAGCTGGTGGTGGGTTAAAGGACTGCAATAGGGAAACACCAATGGCTGCGGAAGCTCCGGGAGTATATATTTTTATTTCGGCCGATTCTTTAAATTTTTTTATTCTTGAACCATCTTGTCCCCAATCTGCTAGGCCCTTTTTCCATAAATCTGCTTGTCCTTTTGCATAATCATCAGGCTCCATTCCTTTACTAGCAGCCTCATGAAGGTTAATCCAAGGCCTAAAATCTCCAGGCTCTAAATTAGGAAATGTAAGAGCTAGATTTGATAAATCCCCTTTTGGGTCAATAGCTATAACAGGGATATTATCTATGGCAGCTTCTTCTATCATCCCTATACCAAGCCCTGTTTTACCACTACCTGTCATTCCAATTATGACGGCATGAGTTGTTAAGTCTTTGGATTTATATAATATAAGGTCATCTTTTAATTGCTTGCTGTTTGAGTCATATTCTTTCCCTAAATAAAACACACCTAGTTTTTCAAAATCTTGCATATTATACCCTCCTTTGTAAATAGTTTATTATTTTTTACCAAGTTTATCAATATAAAAAGCTTGCAATCGACTTTACTTCGTTTGCAAGCTTTTTATATTGGCTTTTAAAATTTTATCTTCCTTCTTTGTTTTTAATATATTTTAAGGAAACATTAGTCTTGCTGGTTTTTCTGGATTGAATTTCGAAATGCTTCAACGATGAAACAAAGGGGGTTAGTTTTGAGTAACCATAATTCCTTGTATCAAAATCTGGATATCTCCTATTCAACATATTTCCCACATCGCCTAAAAAAGCCCATCCATCTTCATCCGAGGTTTCCGTAATTATAGTCTTAATGGCCCTAATAATTTCCTCAAGACTAGTCATGCTAGCATTAAGTTTATTGTGATTGCTAGATGTCATTGCCGTTGAAGCTAAAACTTCCAAGTATTTGAACTTTTCACAAGCCGCTATAAAAGGAGCAGGCGTTTTCTTCTCTCCCATTCCAAGAACAAACATGCCTGCTTCCCTGAGCCGGGAGGCAAGCTTTGTAAAATCACTATCTGATGAAACAATACAAAAACCATCTACATTTTGGGAATATAGTATGTCCATAGCATCTATTATTAGTGCTGCATCCGTTGAGTTTTTACCTGTTGTATAAGAATATTGCTGAATAGGGCTAATAGAATAATTTAAAAGTAAGTTCTTCCATGATGCCAATTGGGGTTTAGTCCAATCTCCATAAATTCTCTTATAAGTCGGTGTACCATGATTGGAAATTTCGTCAAAAATAAATTTCAGATATTTATCCGATACATTATCGGCATCGATAAGCACGGCAATTCTTTTATCTTTATCCATTTTCCTCCCCTTTACATCAGTTATTATAAACCATCTACCTCATTATCCCAAGTATAGCATACTTTCATAAGTTTTATATAAGTCTTTTAACACTTTTTCCATTAATCCAATTCATGTATAAAAAGTCCTGATCTTAGTTTCGGTTCAAACCAGGTAGATTTGGGAGGCATTATTTTATTTTCATCTGCTATGTTTATTATTTCTTCCATAGAAGTAGGATACATGGAAAAGGCTAGGGTCTCGCCTTTGTTTACCCTTTTTTCAAGCTCTGTTAAGCCCCTTATGCCTCCAATAAAATCAATTCTTTCATCGGTTCTTGGGTCCTTTATTCCAAGTGTAGGTCCTAAAAGATTATTTTGTAATATGGAAACATCTAAATTATCTACAGCATTACTTTTATCAAAACTACCGTCTTTAGCCTCAAGCCTGTACCATTTATTATCAAAGTACATACCGAATTTATATTTACTATCCGGTTTATAGCCACCTTCTCCCATATATTCTTCTATATGAAAATTTTCCCTAACTTTTTCTAAAAATTCTTTCGGTGAGTAATTGTTTAAATCCTTGACCACCCTATTATAGTCCATAATTTTTAAATTATTATGGGGAAATAAAACGCCTAAAAAATAATTAAATTCTTCTTCACCGCTATATTGGGGATTTTGCTTTCTTTTCATTTCCCCTACATTCACTCCGGAAGCGGATCTATGGTGGCCATCTGCAATATATAGGTAATCTATGCTTTTAAAATGCTTAGTAAGCATTTCTATTATCCTATCATCATCAATAAGCCAAGCCTTGTGTTTTATTCCATCCTCTGCTATAAAATTATAAATTGGCTCATTAGAATCGACCCATTTGTCTATAATTTCACCTATTTCAGCCTTATCTCTGTATGCTAAAAAAATAGGTCCTGTATTTGCATTGCAATATTTAACATGGTTTATTCTATCCTTTTCTTTATCTTCCCTAGTTTTTTCATGTTTTTTAATTATACCGTTTTTATAATCATCTATGGATACACAAGCTACTATTCCCGTTTGAATATGTTCCCCCATAACTTGCCTATATATATAGAGACTATCTTTTTTATCCTTTTTTAATATTCCTTTATCTTTTAAAGCTTTTAAATTTTCCGCTGCTTTTTCATATACCCTTTTATCGTATAAATCCGTTCCTAGGGGTAAATCTATTTCAGGCTTGTCAATGTGAAGAAAGGAGTAGGGGTTATTTTTCACCTTTCTCCGTGCTTCTTCACTATTTACAACATCATAGGGCAATGCAGCAACCTTTGATGCTAGCTCTGGAACAGGTCTTAACGCTTTAAATGCTTTTAGCAATGCCATTTGCTTCACTCCCATGTACAAAATCATATACTATATCTACTATTTCCTCTCCTATTCTTTCCTGGGCCTCTACTGTTGAAGCACCTATATGTGGAGTTAAGGAAATTTTTTCATGGTCACATAGAAAGGGGTTTATAGTCGGCTCTCTTTCAAATACATCCATGGCTGCGCCAGATAGTTTTCCTGAATCCAATGCCCTTATCAGTGCATTTTCATCGATGACCCCACCCCTGGCACAATTAATTAAATAAGCACCGTCTTTCATCTTATTAATTTCTTCTTCCCCTATTACAGCCCTTTCTCCGTTATTAAAGGGCACGTGCAAGGATATAAAATCTGAAGTTTTTAATATTTCTTCTAATTCACAATATTTATAGGATCTATTTCCCGCCATGGGACCCGCTATATCATAAAATTTGATTTTCATACCCAGGGCCTTGGCCTTTTTTGCAGTTTCTTTTCCAATTCTTCCAAAACCAATAAGTCCCAAGGTTTTGCCGCTTATTTCTATACCCTTATATAATTTCTTATTCCACTGTCCTTTTCTCATACTTACATTGGCACAGTGAATAAATCTAGCCATAGTAAATATATGCCCTATTACAAGCTCGGCAACAGATGTACTGCTGGCATTGGGTGTGTTTCTAACCATTATACCTTTCCTTCTTGCATAATCCACATCAATATTATCTATACCTACGCCGCCTCTAATTATTAGCTTTAATCTTCCGGTTTCTGTTGCAGCGTCAATTACCCTTTTATTGACCTTTGTAGCCGAGCGTATCACTAACACATCATAATCTTTTATTTCTTTCACTAAATCTTCTTCTTCATAATGTTCTTCTACTACTTGGAATTTCATATCTATTAATCTTTGAAATGCAGTTTTTTCTATTCCATCTGCTATCAATATTTTTAACATTTTTATTCTCCTTTCTTGCTGGAACTTAAATACTAGCCTATTATTTCATCAATATTTTCTAGCAAAGCTTTTATATCTTCCAATGAGTAATCCCCCATATGGGATATTCTAAAGCTTTTATCTTTTAATTCTCCATAACCGTTTGATATTTGGTAGCCTCTTATCCCTAATTCTTTATTCAATAAGTTTATGTCTATTTCTTTTGTATTCCTTATTGCTGTTAAAGTGTTTGAGGCAAATTCTTCTTTAGGAAAAAGTTCAAAGTTTTCCTTTGCCCAAGTCCTCACATACTTTGCCATTTCTAAATGTCTTTTATATCTATTAGAAAGTCCTTCATCAAGGATTTTATCCAACTGGTAATCCATAGCATACATTATGGATAAAGCCGGTGTGGAAGGATATTGATGGTCCTTTTTTTGTATATAATTATATAATTCTAAGATGTCCAAATATGTTCCCCTGTATTTTACTTCTTTTGCTGCATCTAATGCTTTTTTTGATACAGAAGCCATGCTCATTCCTGGGGGAAGCCCAAAACATTTTTGTGTAGAAGCGATGCATATATCTATGCCCAATTCATCTACTGGAATTTTTGTCCCCGCCATGGATGATATGGCATCTACACAAACCACAATTTCAGGATATTTTTTAAGCACTTGCGATATTTCTTCTATGGGATTCATAACTCCCGTTGAAGTCTCATTATGGGTCAAAGTAATCAAATCATAATTACCGGACTTTAGAGTGTTATCTATTATTTCAGGAGTAGTAATCTCCCCATTATCCATTTTAAAAATATCTGCTTCTACATTATTTGATTTGGCCATCTTATACCATCTATCCCCAAAAGCACCTATTGAAAATACGGCAGCTTTTTTCCTTGTACAAGACCTTATTGCCCCTTCCATCAAGCCTGAGCCTGAGGATGTAGAAAGCAAAATCGCCTCCTTAGTGTAGAAAACTTTTTGGAGTTTTTCACTGATACTTCTTTGAAGAGAGGAAGCATCTTTTGAGCGATGACCTATTAATTGTCTTGACATTTGTTCCAAAACATCTCTTTTTACATCAATAGGTCCCGGTATAAATAGTTTCTTATGCATTATAATCCTCTGCCTTTTCTATATAATATTTAATTAGAAAATCCCTCCATCCCAAATAGGGACGGAAGGATACTTTCCGCGTTGCCACCCAAATTGACTATATAATAATCCTTTTTGTGCAGCATAAAATCACCTATTGCTTTAGCAATATTACAATTAAAAAACCCTTCATTCCCAAATAGGGACGAAAGGTTGTTTTCCGCGTTGCCACCCAAATTGACTATATAATAGTCCTCTTTAGTACAGTATAAGGCCTGCTTGCCGATTGCTCATCACAATCCCTCAAAGGTGGATTCAATAGATTTGGTACCGACTCTCACCTACCGCCGGCTCTCTTTACCAAATGGCCTATCTACTATTCCTTCTCAACAGTTTTCAATATTAAATTTCATTATACGCGCATTTTAACAAAAATGCAAGAGGTAAATTATAAAAGCATCCAAACAGTCCTTTTTGCTTTATCAGATATTAATAATTTTAAAAAAGTACAAAATCGCACATTCTTGAACAAAAATCTCAACATTAAGTAAGTGGGGCAATAAGCCTAAGTATAGCATCAATCAGCCTGCCTAAAAATCTTTTCTTAATATCACTTTCATTAACCTCCATGCTATTTCCTATAACCTCAATTGAGTCTTTTTTTAGATCCATAATAGACTTTGCCTTATACACAAGGACGCCACATTCAAAATGCAAATATAGGCTTCTATAATCCATATTAATAGTTCCCACAACTGCTATTTCATCATCACAAACATAGCTTTTAGCATGAAGAAAGCCTGGAGTATATTCATATATTCTTACGCCTGCCTTTAAAAGTGGAGCATAATTAGAACGAGTAAGTCTATAAATAATCTTTTTGTCCGGAATACCTGGGGTAACTATTCTCACATCCACCCCTCTTTTGGCAGCCATGCAAAGGGCATGTTTCATTTCATTATCAATAATTAAATAAGGTGTAAATATATAAACATATTTCTTGGCCTGTGCTAAAAGTTCTATATAAATATTTTCCCCAATTGTTTCATCATCAATAGGTGAATCTGAATAAGGTTGTATATAGCCGTCTGACTGATAGTTTTCCCAAGAATCCTTGCTAGTTTTAAATTTATCGTAGTTATCATCGGTTTTGTAAAAGGCGTTCCACATTTCCAGGAACATCAGTGTAAAGCTCCAGCTTCCCTCTCCCTTTAGCTTTATACCAGTATCCTTCCAGTGGCCAAATCTTTCTTTTACATTTATGTATTCATCTGCAATATTTATACCTCCGGTAAAAGCAGTATGGCCATCAACTACCAGCATCTTTCTGTGATTTCGATTATTCATAACTAAGGAAAGAAGGGGCCTAAACTTATTAAACGCCATGCACTTTATTCCTTTGTCTTCTATGTTCTTTTTAAAACCTTTAGGAAGCAAGAAAAGTGAACCAACATCATCGTATATTAACCTGACATCTACCCCTAATCTAACTTTTTCGATGAGTATTTTAAGGATTCCATCCCACATCTTTCCTTCCTCTAGTATAAAATATTCTAAAAAAATAAATTCTTTTGCCCTTTCCAATTCGAAAATCATATCTTTGTACATAGCCTCACCGGAAGCATAGTATGTGCTTTCCGTATTTTTGTAGACAGGAAAAGAATTTTTCTTCTGAAGGTATTTAAATATGCCCATTACCCGCTTGTCAATATTAGCTATTTCATCTAATACCCCTTCGTCTAAATCCAATAATTCAGCTATCTTTTTATGTTCACTATCTATTAATTGTCTCATACCTTTAGAGGGGCGTTTGTTTCCAAAAACCAAATAAAATAGTCCTCCAAATAAGGGTAAAGCCATTATTAAAATAATCCATGCAATTTTATAAGAAGGATTTTCATCCTTGGAAACTATATGGAGAACCATCAACAAGCTTAAGGCCGAAAAAATTAAACTGATTAGCACTGAATACTTAGTCAGCTTTATTAAAAATACTACAAACCATGTAAGCTGTGCTAAAAGTATAACCGATGTAACAAATACCCTATTGCTTATTATTCTAAATAATTTCACTAATAACCTCCACCTTGATTGCTAGATTTTATAAATGTAACTTTTGACAAACATTTTACGATAGCTAGTAAATGCCTTCTATTGCAAGTGTTGAATTCACATTTAAAAATGTAATTTTAGGCTTTAATTAAAAACCTATACAATTGTTTCCTCATCTATTATTATGGCTTTAGACTTATTATATTTACGTTTTATAGTTTATGCAAGCAGCAAAGCTCAACTAGGCTTTCCAGCTTCTTTCTGCATTAAAGCCTTGTCTTGTAATAATAGCCAAATTATAATATAATTAGTTCAATGAAAATAGCCGATATAATAAATGAGATGATAAGAGAAGTGGAATTAAAAACAAAGGTGGTTTCTACATTATGAGAAAAAGAAAGAGAAAAACAAATGAAAGTGGCGGTTCACCTGCCTGGATGACTACCTATGGCGATTTAGTCACGCTTTTGCTATGCTTTTTTATTTTGCTTTTTTCTTTTTCTTCAATTGATGCTCAGAAATTTAAAATTATTATGAGCTCTTTAAAGGGTTCCCTTGGAGTACTAACTGGGGGAGAAATGATTATAGCCACGGATATAGAACTAAATAGTGAAACTAAGGGTCTTAAGGAAGAAAGAGAGAGTATGGAGGATGTCAATAAAGAACTCCGAGCCATAGCTGATGATTTGAGCACTTACTTGGAAGAACAAAGTTTAGAACAATACCAAGTAACCATTGATTACACTGAAGGCTATGTTAAACTTAATTTTCTAGATGGCATATTTTTTGATCCAGGGAAGGCCATTATAAAGAAAGAAGCTATTCCTGTTTTGGATGCTGTTGGAATCAAACTAGCCGAATATGAAAATAATATGGTAAAGATAGAAGGCCATACAGATACGGTTCCTATGAGATCAGCACAATATCCCAACAACTGGTACTTATCGGCGGCCAGGGCCATTACCGTGGCAGAATTTTATATAAATGAAAAGGGTTTCGATCCTCAAAGGCTATCAGCTGAAGGCTTTGGTGAGTATGCACCCATAGCCACCAATGATACAGCAGAAGGAAAAACAAAAAACAGAAGAATTGAAATCAAGATTTTAAGTAGCATATATAATCAAAAAAATAAGGTTTTTATTGACTAGCCCACTATAATATTGGATGTTATAAAAACAGTATAAATACTATAGCAAGTGGCTAAGATGTAAACAAGTCTTAATATTTTCAAATAATATTTTCAACTTTTTCTAAGAAGGTGTAAAAATGAAAAATATAGCAGTTGTATTAGGTACTAATTATTATATTGGTCTTAGCACTATTCGTTGCCTAGGGGTAAACGGAATAACAGTAGTGGCAATGGATTATTCAAAAAAAGATACCTATGCCGCCAAATCAAAATACCTATCTAAAAGACTTATTATTCCTCATCATAAGGAAGATACGGAAGGCTTTGTAGACTATTTAATTGACTTTGCAAAAAAGCAAAAATATCCTCCCGTGCTTATACCAACCCATGACTCACAAGTAGAAGCTATAGATAAATATCTAAATGAGCTTAAAAAGTATTATCTTATGCCTCAAACTGAACAAGGATTATGGACAAGAGTTATGGACAAGGGCTCCTTATTCGAATTAGCCCGACAACATGGCATGCTAATACCAAACACAGTAAAACTCAATGATGATGATTATTTAAACAAAATTGAAAATACTGTAGGCTATCCTTGCTTGGTGAAACCTGTAGACTCCCCCTCTTTTGTTGCAAAATTTCGCAAAAAGCTCTTTAAGGTCCATAATAGGGAAGAACTTTTAGATGCTATCAAGAAAGCTAAAGATGCAGGCCTATTAGTTGATGTGCAAAAGATTATAAAAGGTTTTGATGACCATATGTATACCTTTGATGCCTATTTAAACCAAGAATCAAAAGTTACCCATTGGTGCACCTGCCAAAAGTACAGGCAATTTCCTATAAATTTTGGTGCTTCCGTATATACAGGTCATAAGTATGTACCTGAACTTTATGATATAGGAGGCAAATTCTTAGAAGATATAGGATATAAAGGTTTTGCTGAAATAGAATTTAAAAGGGATGCTGAAAGTGGAGACTTCTACTTAATAGAAATAAATGCCAGAATAACTAATTTTAATAGTCTATTATATAAGCTGGGTCTTAACTTTCCCTATATAACTTATAGGGAAATGATTGGCAAGCCACTGGAGCCTAAATATCTTATAGAAGAACAAAGCCCGGTGTTTTGGTATGTCTTTGAAGATATATTGGCTATAAGAGACTATATTAAAAGCGGTCAGCTTACCAGAAAAGAAATTATAAAATCATTATTTAGGCCTAAGGCATATGCCATATGGGATTGGAAAGACCCTATGCCTTCTTTTGCATTTATAGGCATAATTATGGGTAAAATATTCAAAAGGATATTTAGAGCCAGATAAGGAGAGAAAAACAATGGAGAAGTATACAATAGAGGAATATTTATTTAGCATACAGGAAAAGAATCTTTTTCTATCAAAAAAACTAGATCATGGCAAAGGAAAAAAATACATAGATAAGCTTTCTTATAATTCAAATGAAGTAATTCCAAATACACTTTTTGTATGTAAAGGCAAGGCTTTTAAAGAAGAGTATTTGGATAAGGCAATAGAAAAAGGTGCTATAGCCTATATAAGCGAAGTGGATTATCATAAAAGCATCCCATCCATTATAGTTAATGATATACAAAAAACATTATCTTTAGTATCAAATATATACTTTAATTACCCTTGGAAAAATATGAATCTTATCGGGGTTTCAGGAACCAAGGGCAAATCAACGACTTCCTATTATATTAAATATATATTGGATGAATATTTAAAATATAATAAAAAAGCGGAAGCAGGTATTATTTCATCCATTGATACTTATGATGGCATAATAAATGAAGAATCCCATATTACCACTCCGGAATCCTTCGATTTGCAAAAACATTATGTTAATGCTTTAAATAGCCATATTACATACATGGTTACGGAGGTATCAAGTCAAGCCCTAAAATATGGCAGGTTATTTGATGTATATTTTGATGTGGGTATATTTTTAAATATTTCCGAAGATCATATAAGCCCTATTGAGCATAGTGATTTTGAAGATTATTTTTCATCTAAATTAAAACTTTTTAAGCAGTGTAAATATGCTTGTGTGAATATGGAATCCGATGAAATAGATAGAATTCTGGAAGCAGCTAAGGACTCTCAAGAAATTATTAGCTTTGGCTTTAGTGAAAAGGCGGATATTTATGGATATAATATTAGAAATGATGAAAAAAGTATTTCTTTTAATGTGAAAACCGATAGATTTGATAAAAATTTTGTATTGACTATGCCAGGGCTTTTTAATATTGAAAATGCTTTGGCAGCCATTGCTGCAGCCTATGCCCTTAATATTCCGGAAGAATTTATCTACAATGGCCTAAAAAAGGCTAGATCCAGCGGACGAATGGAAAGGTACGAAAGCATGGATAAGGATATAATTGTAATAGTAGATTATGCACATAATAAGCTAAGCTTTAGCAAGCTTTATGAGTCTACTCAAGAAGAATACAAAGATAGAAATATAGTTACTGTATTTGGATGTCCCGGAGGAAAAGCATATACTCGCAGAAAGGACTTAGGCTTGCTGGCAGGAGAATACTCTCATGAAATAATACTTACTGAAGAAGATCCGGGAGAAGAACCTGTCAAGGATATTTGCCTGGATATAGCTGAGCATGTAAAACAATTTCACAATAATTATAAAATTATAGAAGATAGGGGAGAAGCAATAAAGGCTTCCATTCTTTCCTCCAAGCCTAATTCAATTATACTTCTTACAGGTAAAGGCAGGGAAACAAGGCAGAAAATCGGAAAGGAATATATACCTACTCCTTCCGATGTAGATTATGTTCTTAGATATTTAAAGGAATATGATAAAGAAAAAGAAGCTGCAATAACTTTGGCTACCGAGGGATAAGAGAAGCAAAATATGTTTTTATTTCTTTGATTATTACTTCAACGTCCTTTATTCTCATTAAAGAGACCAATAACAGATATACTGCTCCTCCTGCCATCATAGATAGGAACAATGTAATTTTATAGTCCATATTAATAATAAGCTTATCATATAAATATTTTGCCAAAACCCCCATTATAATAGAAGAAACAAGTATTTTTATAAATGAAATACTTATTTCTTTCATGCCAAAGGCGCCAATTTTTTTCTTTAAACTTATAAATAAAAGTGCAGTACAAAATAATGCAGAAATGCTTGTAGCTAGAGCCAAACCACCAATGCCTAAAAACCGCGATAAAATAATATTAAGAATAATATTCATGACCATTGCGATAAAAGCATTTATCATGGGTGTCTTTGTATCTTGTAGCGAGTAAAAACCCCGGGATAAAACTTCTCTAAGGCCAAAGCCTATCATTCCCACAGCATAAAAGAACAATGCATAAGATGTTAGATAAATGGCTTTTTCATCAAAAGCACCTCTACCGAATAGTAATGATACTATGGGTTCCGCAAAAATCATGGATATAATAGTAGCTGGGACTACAAGTAAAATACTGATAGTAATTGATTCCCTTAAAGAAACCTTGATTCCCTCTATATCTTCGTTAGCAGCCATTTTTGAAATTCTAGGATACATAACTGTGGCGATGGAAGCGACAAATATTCCTTGAACAAAACCATTAAGCTTGTTTGCATAATAAAGAGCGGAAATTCCTCCAACAACAATTCTGGATGCCAAAGTCCTGTCCACTAGCCAGTTTATCTGATTAGCCGAATTTCCTATTATAACAGGCAAGGATTGCTTGCTCATTTTTATAAAATTATTGTCCTTTATATCAAATACAAGCTTGTATCTATATCCCTTTTTATAGAGTGATGGCATTAAAAAAATAACCTGGGATGAAGCAGCTAAAACACTGCCAATAGCTAAAATCATGACCCATGACTTAGAACTTAAGATTATTGATATTATGATTATAAAATTTGAAACAAAACCAAGAGCCATAGGCAAAATAAAACTATCTTTTAATTGCAAATAGCTCCTATATATATAGCCTATTGCAGTAAAGTATATTCCTAGTACGCTGACTTTAGTAAAAGCCATGGCCAATTCTAGTGTTTCACCACTAAAACCTGAAGCAAATAATTTTACCACTGGCTCTGTAAATATTATAACAAAAGCTGCAATTACAGTAGAAATTACTATAAAAACATTAATGATATTGTTGGTGAAATCAGTAGCAGGCTTATTACCTTTTCTTCTTAATATACCACTATATATAGGTATGTAACAAGTAGACAGTCCAGCTCCCACAAAACCAAATAAAACAGCTGGTATTGTCTGAGATATTAAATAAGCATCGCTAACCCCACTTGCACCAAAAAAATAAGACAAGGTGAGCTCCCGGGCCAAGCCTATAAATTTTGCTGCAATAGTAAGTATCATCAAAAGGAATACAGTTTTTTTCATACTGTTTCTCCGCTCCCTATTTTTACATGCTATTAGGATTATTGCCTAAAAATAAATCAAGAATACTGCTAATATTATACCTTAACTTTTTCTTTATGTTAAATCAATTTTGATATCGCAGATCAAGCCCCAGGTCTGAACTGTAAGAAAGACATAATAAATCCCTGCAAGAACAATAAACATAGTTTTACAATTTTCGAAAGAATGTTATAATCGGTTCAGGTGATTTTATGGAAATACTGAGAAATGATTGGCAAGAATTATTGGAAAAAGAGTTTAAGAAAGACTATTACTTAAAACTTAGCAGCTTCCTGGCTAAGGAATATAAGTCAAAAACAATTTATCCAAATAAACATGACATATTCAATGCTTTAGACTACACTCCTTATAATAAAGTGAAGCTTGTAATACTGGGACAAGACCCCTACCACGGCTACAATCAAGCCCACGGTCTGAGCTTTTCCGTAAAGCCGGGTATCCTGCCACCTCCATCCCTTATAAATATTTTTAAAGAACTACAAGCTGATTTAGGCTGCTATATTCCCAATAACGGTTATCTAAAAAAATGGGCAGATCAGGGAATATTGCTTATTAACGCTGTTTTAACCGTCAGAGCCGGAGAAGCCAATTCCCATAGAAATATAGGTTGGGAGAGTCTTACCGATAAAATAATACGTTTGTTGGATGAAAAAGATGATCGAATTATATTTATACTATGGGGGAAAAACGCACAATCAAAAACAAATTTAATAAATAATAAAAATCACTATATTATAAAAGCGCCCCACCCCAGCCCTTTATCAGCTTATAGGGGTTTTTTTGGCAGTAAGCCTTTTTCAAAGGCAAATATTTTTTTAAATTCTATAGGCAAAGGTGCTATAGACTGGCAAATTGAGAATATATAATTATATTAATACTGTTTATTCTTTTAGAATATAATAGATAGAGGTGATTTTTCCTATGAAGATACGCATTAAACCATACTATCAATTATTATATATTATTGCCTCCCTGTTCTTTATGGAGACTGTTTTAAGATTTTCCATACTGGAAGATGGAACTTTTTTAGGGTTTTTAATTTCTTTTATCTTTTCTATATTTAGTGGTCTTATCTTATATACTACCTGTAGCTTATATGAGGGAAAAATCAATTATTCTTTATCTTGTGCTTTCTTGTTAATAAGCTCCTTTATTTTTGCTTCCCAACTGATATATTTTAAGTTTTTCAAGACTTTTTACTCTGTCTATTCCGCTTCAAAGGCATCACAGGTTACCGAGTTTTGGAAATCAACTTTACATATAGCAATGAAAAATATATTCAATATAATATTGATATTTCTTCCAGCTGTACTCTTGATAAAAGGCGGTAAAAAATTAATATCCTTTGTTAAGGTAAAAAAAGAAAAAAGATTGATACTTATAAGTATAATATTTTCAACATATCTTGCTAGCATACTGCTTATGTTTGCTGATGGTAAAGAGCAGTATTCGGCATATGATTTATACTTCAACAATAGCTATCCTATTCTTTCCGTAAAAAAACTAGGCTTGATTACAACTATGAGATTGGACTTGCAAAGAACTTTATTTGGCTGGTCCCCACCCCAAAAAGATTTAGCTGGGCCTCCGAAAACAGAAAGTAAAAAAGAAAGTCCTATAAAAAAAATACCTATAGAGAAAAGAATTGAATATAATGCATTAAAAATTGATTTTTCTGAACTTATAGCCAAGGAAAAAGATGGAAATATAAAAAATATGCACATTTATTTTAATAATGTGGAGCCAACGAAAAAAAATGAATACACTGGCAAATACAAAGGCTATAATCTAATACTTATTACAGCAGAAGCCTTTTCTCCCTATGCTGTACATAAGGATATTACACCAACTTTATATAAAATGGTCTACGGCGGATATTATTTTTCTGATTTTTATACTCCTGTTTGGGGTGTTAGCACTTCTGACGGTGAGTATGTGGCCTGTACCGGGCTTATACCAAAAAGCGGTGTTTGGAGTTTTTATAAGTCCGGCAAAATTTCTTTGCCTTTTGTAATGGGCAACAGCCTAAAAAAGCTAGGCTATAAAACCCTTGCTTATCACAATCACACTTACGACTATTATAAGAGAAACATTTCTCATCCTAATATGGGTTATGATTATAAGGGCGTAGGAAACGGACTTATAATTGAAAAGAGCTGGCCTGAATCGGATTTGGAAATGATGAAAGTGACTATAGCTGAATATATTGAAGACATACCTTTCCACAGTTATTATATGACCGTTAGCGGCCATTTAAGATATTCATTTTTAGGTAACGCTATGTCAAAAAAGAATAAAGAATTTGTTAGGGAACTTCCATATTCGGAGCCTTGCAAGGCCTATATAGCATGTCAAATAGAATTGGACAGGGCTTTAGAATATTTACTTCAACAATTAGATGAAAAAAACATAGGTCATAAAACCCTTATAGCTTTGTCTGCTGATCATTATCCCTATGGTTTGGAAAAATCAGAATTAGATGAGCTAGCAGGCCATACTTTGGAAAATAATTTTGAGCTGCATAAAAATCATTTTATACTTTATACTCAAGGAATGACTCCCAAAGTGATAGATAAGCCAGCTTCCAGTTTGGATATTATACCAACAATTTCAAATCTCCTAGGTTTGGAGTATGATTCAAGGCTTTTGATGGGAAGAGATATTTTATCCGATGCCGAGCCTTTGGTAATCTTCGGCAATAGAAGTTTTATTACAGACAAGGGCCGCTATAATACAGAGAACAAAACATTTATCCCAAATGATGGAATAAATGTTGATATTGATTATATAAAAGATATTTCAAATATAATTGATAAGAAATTTTATTTTTCTGCAAAAATACTTGAAACAGATTATTATAGCAAGGTCTTAAATCACTTGCCTTGAAGTGTCGCATCGACTTTGTGCTCCTGGCCTTTTCTTAAGTACCTTATTTCAACCATGTCCCCTGGTTTTTTATAATATATAATAGATCTTAGCTTTAACATAGTATTGACTTCAATTCCGTCTATATGGGTTATTATATCTCCTTCTCTTAAGCCAACTTCTTCTGCTGAAGAGCCTTTCACTATTTCATGTATATAAAGCCCGGATTTTATGGTAATATCCGTTTCATAATATCCAACAATCTCTTTATCCAAAGTGTATATTCCTAAGTATGGGGCATCAAATACCCCATCTTCTACAAAATGCATGATAATAGGCTTGCTTATATTTATCGGTATGGCAAAGCCCAAGCCCTCCGCTGTAACCTTTACTGTATTAATACCAATAATCTCACCATTTTTATTAATCAAAGGTCCACCACTATTACCCGGGTTTATAGCCGCATCTGTCTGTATAAGGTCTTCCATTATCGCTCCTTGTTCCACCATAATACTTCTATTAAGTCCAGATATAATGCCTTGGGTCACAGTCCTTTCGAATCTTAAGCCTAGTGGATTTCCAATAGCTATAGCTGTTTCACCTACTTCTATAACTTCAGAATCTCCTAAATCTGCCGCAGTCAAATTTGTAGCATCTACCTTTAATACCGCCAAATCCAAACCGGGATCCTGCCATAATACGGCGCCTTCCAACTCCCTACCATCCATAATAAATACTGTAAGTTTTCTCCTGTTAGTGCCGACAACATGGGAGTTTGTAAGTATATAACCTCTTGGATCTACTATAACACCGGAGCCTACGCCTTCTTTCATCCTAGAACCAAAGAAAAAATCCCTATGAATAGTCACTGTGCTTATTCCCACTACGGAAGGCATCACCTTTTTTGCAACTGCACCGGCAACAGTAATATCCTCACTAGTATTAATGGTAATGTTTTGGCCGGGAATATTTTCCTGTACTTCTGGGTAGGCTATTAATTTGCCGTAAATATATGTAGGCGCAATTGCTGCCATAATAAAACCGCCGATAACTGCCCCTAATAGCCCCATGGCAAAATAGGCTAATCCATTCCCGCTTCTCTTCATAAATCATCACCCCACTTTATATCTTATTACTATAAGTATATTATATAACTATAGTATACAATTATCCCAGGAAATTATCTTGCTCACACTGTTGCGAGGAGCTAAGCTTAAATCTACATCTTTACCTATTTTTATTCCTTTTGCACACATTATACTTTTTACTGTTTCATAGGCCAGTTGGGGAAAATTATTTTCTTGGCTTAAGTGCCCTAACATTATTCGATTTATGCCAGATTCAATAAGTTCGCAAGCTGCATTGCCAGCCGACTCATTTGATAAATGCCCCACTTCACTTAGGATTCTTCTTTTTAAAAAATAAGGATAATTGCCTACTTTTAACATTTCCACGTCATGATTTGACTCCAAAAAAACAAAGTCCGAATTCTTTAGATTATCCTTGGCCCCATCGCTAAAATACCCCAAGTCCGTGGCAAAGCCCACTTTTACCCCCTTTAATTGCAGAGTAAATCCTACCGGTTCCACAGCATCATGGGGGATACTAAATGATTTTATTAATATATTTTCTATTTCAAATTCCGAACCTGTTTTAAAAACTTTGATATTTTTATTCTTTAACTTGCCTAAAGATGATTCCATTGCTTCCCAGGTGTTGGAGTTGGCATAAATAGGTATATCAAGCTTCCTTGAAACAACCCCTGCACATTTAATATGATCTGAATGCTCATGGCTTATAAGTAAAGCTTTTATATTGTTTTCGTAAATATTACTATCTTTTAGCCTTTGGGAAATCGCCTTAAAAGATATGCCAGCATCGATTAGAAGGCCTGTCTTATTATTGCTTATATAAATACAGTTTCCACTGCTTCCACTTGCTAAAGAACAAAGTTTTGCCAATATATTTCCTCCTCTATAAATTTAAAAGGCGATAGACCCTATTGCTGCCTTCGCCGTAATTACTTTCTTTTTACTGTATTCTTTTTAACTTTGCCCCTATTTTCAAAAGTTTTTCTTCTAATCTTTCATAACCTCTGTCTATATGGGTTAAGTTATTTATCTCCGTTTTGCCCTCCGCAGATAGGCCTGCTATTACCATTGCGGCTCCGGCCCTTAAATCCGTTGCACACACCGGGGCACCCGAGAGCTTTTGGATACCCTCAATTACTGCAATTCTACCTTCTACGTTTATTCTTGCACCCATTTTCTTTAATTCATCTACATGCTTGAATCTACCGTCATAAATACTTTCAGTTATTATGGCCGTCCCTTCTGCTATAGATAATAATACACTCATAGGCTGTTGCAAGTCTGTGGGAAAGCCAGGATAAGGCATGGTTTTAATATTTGCCGCCCTAGGTCTACCATTGGACATTACCCTAAGGGAGTCCCCGTTTTCTATTACCTTAATACCCATTTCCCTCATTTTTGCACTAATGGAATCTAAATGAGTGGGTATAATATTTTTTACTAATACATTGCCCTTGGATGCCGCTGCCGCTATCATAAATGTGCCGGCCTCCATTTGATCCGGTATAATGCAATGCTCGCAGCTTCCTAAATGCTCTACACCTTTTATTTTTATCTCATCCGTCCCTGCACCCTTAATATTGGCGCCCATAGCATTTAAAAAGTTTGCAGTATCTACTATATAAGGTTCTTTTGCCGCATTTTCTATTACTGTCGTGCCTTTTGCTAGGCATGCTGCTAGCATAATATTAATTGTGGCTCCCACACTTACTATATCTAAAAATATAGGAGCACCAATAAGCTCATCAGCTTCCGCCCAAACTATTCCATGTTTTATGGAAATTTTGGCTCCCAATGCTTCAAAACCTTTTATATGCTGGTCAATAGGCCTTACACCTATATCACAGCCACCCGGGAAAGGCACCCTGGCCTTTTTAAATCGTCCTAGTAATGCACCTATAAAATAATATGATGCCCTCAGTTTCTTTGAAATCTCATAATCTACATCGTATGTATTGATACTGGAGTTGTCAAGAATAAGTTTGCACCCGTCTTCTTTAATTTTCGCCCCAAGTTGAAGTAATATATTGTTGATATAATAGACATCTTTTATATTAGGGAGATTCTTTATTATACAAGTCTCTTTAGTTAGTAAAGAAGCTGGTAAAATTGCTACAGCTGAATTTTTAGCGCCACTTATACTGATTTCTCCCACCAATGAATTTCCGCCTTCTATTACAAGTTTATCCAATGGCTCCTTCTCCTTATCCATGGTTTTTGCTGAATTATATTATAATACTTAGATTTGACTTTGCTAAACCTCCTTCATCAAACAGTGGATATTTCAATGCAGTTCACCTTAAGCTTACAATATCCACACCTATGAGGATATTATAACATGAATTTCGTAAAATTTGCATGACATAATAATGTATTACATGATTTAATAGTTTTCCTCAACATTTCCATTATACGCATTTATATAAATAATACCCAGATCAGTTTTTAGCCTCCATACAGCTATAGCTGTCCCTTCTTCAATTTGCTTGATGTCAAAGGGCCCTCCGGAGCCAAAATAGTATCCCTGGCTAATATCTTCTACCCTAATCGTATTTTCCATTTCCCTATATAGTTCGGACAGTTTCATTAATGCCTTGATAGGAGATATGACCTCTTTTTTAGTTTTGCCACTTTCTACAGATTCAAACCATAGCATTTTCATATAAGAAACACCGCTATTGCAAGCTCTTATTTCCAAGTAGCTATTATCAATAAATTGTCCCTTATAAGTTTGATTATACTTAATGTTAAGATTATTATCCACAACATTCTTTTTTATTATGATTGTATCATTTAAATCAATATCCAATAATTCTAAAAATTCTTCAATATTTTTTTTTGCCATTGCTTCATCAAGGCTTCTATTAGCTTCTTTATTACTAAGAGATTTATTTAAATAAAACAAGTCACCGCTACTCATTATTTCTAAAAATGCCTTGCTACTTTCCATGGAGGTCCCTTCCTTATTATTTTTAATGGAAATCCTCTCCTTTGAGTCAAAAAAAATCTCCCTAGCCTCCTCTTCTTTCAAGAGCTTATATTTTACATTAAGAAGGGGGGCTGGAGTGCCCTTATTTGGGATTTTTCCTTTTATTATAATATCTTGATTCTTTAGATATTCCAATACCTGCATGGTATTATCCTTATTTTGTCGACCAATTATATCATCAGAGTATGTTACATAAAATAAAAACACATCTGCAATCAAAAACATTATTATTAATATACTTTTAGCTTTTGACCAATTCATTGATAAGCCCCCTTAGAATATTAATAGGGTTCCCATAGTATTACCCCAGTTTCGGCATTCATCATATATTCGCCTTCATTTTCTTTATCTGTTGTTAGATGGATTACCCAAACCGGCAACATAAAAATATCATTACTCTGTTCAAATTCCATATAGGCAAGATAAATGTCCTTGATTAGAACATGGTCTATTTCTATGTTTTTTTCAGAAAGCCTTTTATATAAAACATCTATTATATCTAGTGGATTTTTTATATTCTTTATCTCCTCTGTCTCTTTGATATGCCTTATAAGCCTTTTAAACTTTTTTACCCTACCGTCTACTATTTCTATTTCCATAGGACTCTTAAATTCCAAATGCTCATTTATTATAGGCAAACCTTCATAAGTATAATTATATCTTATTGTGCAAGCATTATCTTCTGCACTTTCTATGGATGAAATATAAGTATCTTTTGGGAAGCCTAAATAAGTGTTTATAAAATTTGTGCCTACATTTATTTGTTCATCTATTGAAAGGTTCAGTTTATTCTGCTTTTCGCTATTTGAATAGGAAACATATTCTATAAGGCCCTTATTGTCTATTTTCATTCCCTTTTCTGTACCATCAGTATATATAATGGTCCCATTTGGCTCCACAATGCTTCTTAAGGAATTAAGATCTACATCAAAAAAATCCGCTGCAATATTTTTTGAATTATTATCTTCTACTTCAGATTTTGCTAGGAGCTTGGGTAGCTTATAAGGAGAATTGCAAACAGGTATAAGCACATCTTCCCCATATTTGATTGGGTCAACTTCATTTAAAAACACATATGAATAAGTTGAAAGCTTATTTAGCATGTCTGATAAAAATTTTAAATCGCTATGAAACTTCTTATTATTCATTTTATAAATACTATTCTCTTCTTTATCAATAATATAAAGCAAATTGCTATCAAAAGACATGATAATAGTGTCTATCTTATCTATATCTGAATATTTTTCCGGGCTTATTTTTAAAAGAGATGATATTGTTTGTATATCGTAGGAAAATGGGAATATTATTTCTACATTACTGCCTGATCTAATTTTTCCTATGGAATCCATAGATAGTATATCATAAGATACTGTCCCTTCTTCTGCTGCTAATAAAATAAGGGAATCCAACACTTCTTCCATAAGCCTATTAAAAATGGGGCCCGTTTCGTAGTCATTAAAAATTAAGCTATGCTTACCATTATTGTTAACTATCATTTTTCCCGGTTTTATAAGAGACATATTATTAAAGGATATTATCTCTTTTTCGTCTGCTGCATTTCTTTTATTTTCGAACATAATAAAAATACCCGGAGTGGTTATATCCAACCATATACGGGTAGTTAGTACTATACTGATAAGGACCAAAAATATGAGAATAGTAGTTTTTAATTTTTCTAGTTTCAAAGTGACCATTCCTTGATAAAATAATTATTATAAGCTTAAATTAAAATCTCTAAAAATCCTAAGTCTGAATTCCTCGTTTATTCTCCCCTTATCATTATATTCTATTTCTATTTCTTTTTCATTAATATTATTATCCTTTTTTGCTATAACTTCAATTTTATATTTACCTGCATTAATTTTTATAGGTATGGCAAAAATACCTGAAGCTCCAACAGTACGAGTATATTCTTTTTGGGAAATCCATTCACCTTCATCACAATCAAAATCATAGCCGTCCTTAAATACAATACTCTTGTCTTTGAAGGCTTTGTACCAATATTTGTTTACCGTAATTTCCGTATTTTCTAAAGCACTACCAGCAAGCATTATTTCCTTATTATAGAATATCCTTGACTCCAAAGTATCTTCTGTTTCATCCAAAAAATTAAATAATATCATATTGCCATCGTCTGCTGAAATTACCGCAGATATCAAAGGTAATACAATCATAGATAGAAGAAGAACTATAATTAAAATTTTAACAAATCCTTTATTTGCCATAGGATATCCCCCTAAAATCATTTAAACCACAAGCTTTCAATTAAATTATACATTAATTATATTACAGTAGTGTTACAATAATATTAAGATAAATTTACATCTTGTGAAGAAGGCAATTTGATTGTTACTTCAGTTCCTTTACCATAAATAGATTTCAAGTCTATGCTACCTTTGTGGGCCTCAACAATTTGCTTTGCTATGGAAAGTCCTAGACCGGTGCCCCCTAGCATCCTGGATCTGGCTTTATCCACTCTGTAAAACCTTTCAAATAATCTTGCAGCATCCTCTTTAGGTATGCCTATGCCATTATCCTTAACCTTAATACTAATATATGCTTCATGCTTTTCCAGTTCTATTATTATTTCACCTTTTTGGGGCGTATATTCTATAGAGTTACTAATTATATTTAAAATAACTTGCTCTATTCTATCTCTATCACCTATTATTTGCGGAATATCATCGTTAATATTCAATAGGACATTTTGTTCTTTTTGTTTTGCCGAAATCTCCATTTTATATATGGATTCTTTTACAATTTTCTCAATATCAATTGGCGTCATATTCAGCTCTTCTTTGTCATAATCAAGTCTAGACAACATTAATAAGTCCCTTACGAGCCTTGTCATCCTATCGGATTCACTTTCTATAACTCCCAAAAATTTAAGAGAAGTGTCTCTATCATCCAAGGCGCCGTCTTGCAATGTTTCTGCGTAGCTCTTTATTGTAGTCAAGGGTGTTTTAAGTTCATGGGACACATTGGCAACAAACTCTTTTCTCATTAGATCCAATTTTTCTCTTTCCGTGACATCTTGAAAAACAATTACAGCTCCAGCAGTTTCATAGCGCTCGTTTTTAAAAGGTGCCACACTAACCCTTATAATAGAATCATCTATATTTATTATGCTATCTTGTCCATTATTTGCACTTTCTTCATTTTCCATTTTGTTTTCTAATTTAAAGTTTTCTAATCTAAAGTCAAATCCCATCATCTCAGTTATTTCATTGAAATAACTTCCCTCTACATTTTGATTTTCTACGCCAAAAACTTTAAAAGCTGCAGGATTTGCATGTAGAACTTTACCACTTAGATCAACTGCAACAACACCATCTGTCATATAAGCCAGTATGGTTTCAATCTTTGATTTTTCATTATATACATCGTTAAGTGTTTCTTTAAGTCGGACAGTCATATAATTAAACATTTCTGTCAATTGACCTATTTCATCATCAGACTTAACAGCAATAATATGACCAAACTCACCTTTTGCAAGTCTTTCAGCTTGTGATGTAACTTCTTTTATAGGTCCCGTTATTGTCCTAGCTAATACACTTCCTAAAAGTATGGTAATGGAAATGGCCAAAATAGTGGCACTAGTCAGTATGTTTTTTATGTTTACTATGGATTTGTTTATTTGAGTTAAATCAATATTCAAGTATATAGCGCCTAAAAGCTCGTCATTTCCTGATAATATTGGAAGGGCAATACTTTTATAATTGTTTTTTAAATCTGTAGAATCATTATAATCTTTTATAACTTCACCTTTTAAGGCTCTATCAATAATATAACCGTCTTCAATAGGATCCCTCATGTCTCCACCCTTATGTGCTAAATACCTACCATTCTTATTGAAAATATAAACTGCAGATATTTGATCCCCTTGACCTACAAACCAATAGTCTATAATATCTTGGACATTATAGACTCCCGTCATTTTATCCTTAAGTAAAAAGGACAGATAATTTCCTTTTGGTATAATGCTGTTTACCAAATTGCTTATCTGATCCTTTTCAACAGCTTGCACTATGTATAATCCTATAATGGACATAGCCAGCCAAACCAAGAGGACATATATTATTACCAGTTTCCACTGGATGCTTTTTAACATGCACTATAACCTCCTGAAATAATAGCCTACGCCCCTTTTTGTCAGGACAAGCTTTGCGTTGCTAGGATCGTCCTCCACTTTTTCCCTAAGCCTTCTAACAGTAACATCTACGGTTCTTACGTCACCGTAATATTCATATCCCCAAACTTCTTCTAATAAAGTTTCTCTAGAAAAAACTTGTCCTGCACTTAAGGCCAAATATTTCAAAAGTTCGAATTCTCTTAATGTAAGCTCAATAATTTGGTCCTTTTTTCTAATTTCATACCTATTTAAATCAATTATAAGACTGCCGGATTTAATAAGTTGACCGGGGCCATTCATCCCATTGTTTTGGAAATTCACTCTTCTTATATTGGCCTTTACTCTAGCCAATAATTCCCTTACACTAAAAGGTTTGGTCATATAATCATCAGCACCCAATTCCAGACCTAGCACCTTATCCACTTCTTCTTCCTTTGCCGTTAGCATTATTATGGGAGTACTTATATTTTCTCTAAGCTTTTTGCATACTGTGAAACCATCCATAATTGGTAGCATTATATCCAGAATAATCAATTCCGGTTTATGTTCATATGTAGCATCTATTGCCTGCTTGCCATCCTCCGCTACAAATACCTTGTAACCTTCTTTTTCTAGGTTATACTTAATTATGTCGGCGATAGGTTTTTCATCATCAACTACTAGAATTCTATTATTCATAATTTACCCCTCTTTACAATTTTTTTAAACGGAATAAATGTATTATGCTTAATATATATATTCTACAATTATACCATTTAACCTTTAAAAATTCTTATAAGATATTTGCTTATATATCAAAATATTTGCTCAAATGACATTAATTCTTCTATATTTTTTCCTTTTCCTAGTTGATTCAATATTTTTATAAGTTCCTCCTTTTCTTTTTTATTATAAATCTTACTAACCATGTCAAATGCTTGTTTATAGGCTTGTACATTATCAAGGGAAAAAAAATCTTCTTTTAATTCTTCAATAGTATAGTTGTCGCTATAGTCCAAACCTTCTCCCCATTTTGTACCATAATGCAAGTATTCCTGATATAAGGCCAAGCCTTCAGTAAACCAAATATCTACATTGCCAAGGCTTATGTCATCAACTAGCTTATGGGTATATTCATGTAGAACAGGACCCTCTCTTTCATATTGAGAAAAATCCATGCCAAATACCTCCGGTACAATTAAATGGATAATACCCATATGATAAAGGCCCATTATATCTTGACCCTCTAATTGTTTGTTTTGTTCCCAAAACTCCCCCATGTCCTTATATAGGATTACAGGGCTTTTTTTATCCGGGAAATAATCAAACTCCTTTCCTACTAAGTAATAGGCCTTATCCAATAGTATTCCAATTTTGGCTCCTACATTACTATCTATATCAGATCCACCTATTATAAAATGACGGCTTTCATAAAAATCTATATCCTTATTAAATTTTACATTATTATAATAGGCCATAGTTTTTAAGGTCTTATAGCCGGCATTTCTTATTATACTTATGTTATTATCTTGTATAAAAAATAGCGCTATTAAAACTACAAGCACTATTATAAAAAACTTCTTTTTCATATTCAAATTCTCGCTTCCCAATGAAAATATAAAATCTTACATTTTCTTACGCTAAGTATTAGTTTACTTACTTTTCAATAATACCAGCTATATTATATAACAATTCCTTGCTATTCTCATTGGTATCTTTTAGCAGCCACTGCATGAACCACAGGAACCACTGCAACTTCTCCCCGTTTTACTAGCTGTTGAACAACACTTCCCTTCAAAAACCTGTTTTATATTTTTGCTTCCGCATTTTGAGCATTTTGCTTTATCCCTGTTTGATGAGTTAACTATTTCGAAAAATTTTTCACCGCAATCTTCACACTGAAAATCTATAATTGCCATATAGACTCCTCCTTGAAATATAAATATGCAATTCACCTTTGTTTTTTTTATGCATATTATATTATACCCTTTTATTTTTTATTTGCAAAAACAATCTATAGGTGGTTTTATGAAAAGGTTTTTTAAGTCTCTAAGAAGAATTGATCCAAAAATCCATAGTTTTATCAATATAAAAGGCATTAAAACATTGCCACTTATAATACGCTTAAATAAGTTTAAAGATAAGACAATTTATAAGAAATTATTAAAGGCAGGTTTTAAAATAAAATACGATTTGCCCTTTATTAACGCACTAACTGGTGAAACCCCTTTAAATAGATTTGACAGTTTAAGAAACCTAATTGAAATTGAAAAAATTTATTATGATGATAAGGCTATGCTTACGGGATGGATAAATCAAAACTCCGCCTCGGAAAATACTTTTCCTATAAATTCATTAAAATCTTCTTTAAGCGGAAAAGGCATAACAGTAGCCTTTATTGATTCCGGCATATACCCCTACGGAGAAGCTGCTAGGATAAGAAGAAAAATTATTGGATTCAAGGATTTTATTAATAATAATCAGCATCCTTACGATGATAATGGCCATGGAACTGCCTGCCTTGGCATAGTTTCCAGTTTGGCTTTTAATTCCAATATTATAATGGCAAAGGCATTTAATAATTCAGCCAGTGGATACTTCTCTGATATTCTTGGATCTATGCAATGGATACTCGATATAAAGGATAAATATAATATTAAGATAGCTGTGCTCCCCTTTGCTTATGATTGTTACAATAGTGATTTTGATATTGTTTCTTTGGCAGCTGAGTATCTTTGGGATAGTGGCATTTTCCTAATATGTCCTTCGGGAAATAAGGGACCCAGTGCCGCTACCATATCATCACCGGGAGCTAGCCCAAAAGTCTTTACTGTAGGAGCTTTTTTAGAAGATAATAATAAAAAAATTGTCCCTCAATTTTGCAGCCGGGGACCAAGTATTAAAAACGCAAAAAAACCTGACGCTATAATGCCCGGTTTTTTAATCCCCTCTTTGCCTTCTAATATCAATTATTTTGGTAAATCAAATGTATCAGCTTATAGTAAGAGTTCCATATTATTTAGCGGTACTTCTGCAGCTGCTTGTAATGCCGCAGCTGTTATTGCCCTGCTTTTTGAAAAAAAGAAGGATGTTACACCCACTGATGCAAAAAACATCTTAAATCTTTGCTGCACATCTATAGGGGAAATCAGAAGTATACAGGGTGAAGGGTATATAGATTTAAACAAAATAGAGGAGTTATAACTCCTCTATAAATAACCTGCCGGGTTAACGGCTTTTCCATTTTTTCTTATTTCAAAGTGTAAGTGAGGTCCCGTGCTTCTCCCTGTGTTACCTACTGCACCGATTTTTTGTCCCTTATATACTTTATCCCCCACTTTAACACTATAACTACTGAGATGACCATAATATGTTACAAAATTGGCACCGTGATCTATCTTGATTAATTTGCCATAAGTACCGCTAGTACCCACAAATATTACCTTTCCACCATCAGCAGCTTTAACAGGTGTGCCTATAGGTGCAGCTATGTCAATACCGCTATGTAGCCTGCCACCCCTCATGCCATACCTGGATGTTAAGCTTCCCCTTGTAGGTGTGGAAAAAGCTCCAGTTCCAATTTTAGGTGGCGGTTCCTTGGTGCCTTTAACAAGTATCTGCTCCTTAGGTTCTTTGATTATTTTTTCTTCAATTATTTCCCTACTGCTTTCAACACCGTTTATTTTTGTAATAACTGCCAGTACTTCTTTTTCTCCATATTGGCCTTTAACCCTAATTGCCGTTTCATCTTTATATAAACTATTGCTTAACTCCATTTTTTGTTCAAACTCTATTTTATCCGTATACTTGGCTTCTTCAATAGTTTTTACACTGATTAGTGGCTTAGGTACTATTAGGTTTAATTCCTGCCCTATTTGTATTCTTTCAGGGTTGGCATCCGGGTTTGCCTTTATCAAGTCATCTATGCTGATATCATATTGATGAGATATACTCCAAAAACTCTCACCAGCAGCAACCTTATGTATTTTGATTTCATCAGTTCCAGTGATAATAAAGGCTTGCGCTTCTTCAACATTGGATAATGCAGATAATTCGCCAAACTCTTCTTTTATCTCCACATTACCATCAAAAGTAGCTTCCTGTAAATTGTCTTTGTCTATATCTTTTAACGAGTTTTCCATTACAAACCCTAAAACCTTTTCAGCTTCTTCTTTTGTTTTAAAGCAAGCAATGGGGCTATTATTTGCATATATAATAAAAGACTTTATTGTATAATTAATATGTTTTTTAAGCTTATCTTCTAAATCCTTGCCCTCCAGCAAATCCTTCTTAGATGATCTTACTTTTACATAGGAAGGTTCAAATTTGAAGGCTACTGCAGTTTCATTTTCTATTTCAAATTGATGTTTTATGCTCTCTATAGCTTCTGTCAATATTTTCTTATTTTTGACCCTTGCAATCTCCGAATCCCCTATAAGAATTGAAAAAGAATTTTTAGCAAAAAGCAGATACAAAACAGCAAATAGCAAAACCAGTAATAGGGCACTAGTGAAGAATCTTCTTTTATGTACAATTTTCAAATTTAATGTGGGCAATTTTATATGTAATTTTCCATTTTCATTATTAAATTTTCTTTTAAATCCTTTAAGGCTATCAAAAGTCTTACAGAAAAAGTCCCTAGCTCTAGATTTGAGCTTGTTAAAACCGTACTCACTTTCGCTTCCTTCCATTAATACATCTCCCTTCAATGGGTGCATAAGCTTTTTATACCTCGTTTTATTCTATACTATTTTCATTTTTAATTCAATAAACTTTTTGTAACAAAATTTTTACTATTATTTTAAGCTTACGGTTCACACATTACCGAACTTTACAACTCCTTGGCTGCTAGCAGACTAAGGAAGGATTAAATACCGCCTTTAATTTTATAAAGAGAGGCCAGAAGCCAGAAGCCGGAATCCCTAGTTCAATTCGGTATTTCTAACAAATATAATAATCAAACCCATTCCCGTAATATGTAACCTCGCCCATATATGCCCACCAGCAATAAAACGCATTTTCTTTTCAAATAATTCATGTATGGGAGGATATAAACTGTATTTCCTTTAAAATCATTTTTTTTAAAAAAATAATGCTTTAAATAATGTTATAATAAAACAAAAGCAAATTTACCGCATTTTGTCTAAAAATATCCGTTATATCAATATTCAATTATTTATATCAACATCCTTAAAAAGGTACAAGACTATTTTGCGCTTTTTTAAGTAAATTTATATCCTATATATTAAAATTAAAAATGTGAGGTAAGGTAATGAATTATTTTCGTCTTAAACATTTTAACGAGGATCTAGGCTGTACTCTAATAGAAAATGTATTTATAAATCATTATATGCCCGGTGCACCAGGAGATTTTGTCAAAGTCTATCTATTAGGGCTAAAATCATCTTATAGTCAAAATCGCAATTGTCTTTCAAATGATACTATAGCAAAAACTATAGGGACTAGCACAGAGACTATAGAAGAGGCTTGGGAATATTGGGAAGGTCAAGGTATAATAAAAATTGTACCTTCCTTTGAAGAAAATTGCAATTCCATAGAGTATCTAAATATTAAAGAACTTATGCTAAATATAAAAGGTGAAGAAAAAAAACCTGATAAGTATAGTGTAGATCGAATTATATCTGCTAGGCAAAACAACAAGGTTAAAAATATGTTTGATTATATACATCAAGTTTATGGTAGAGAATTGTCACAAAATGAAATTTTCACCTTTCTAGATTGGATTGATGATTATAGTTTCCCTCCAGAGATAGTTATAATGATTATTGATTATTGTATCTCAAAGAATATTACTGATCTTCCATATTTAAAACAAGTAGCTAAGAATTGGTTTGATGCAGGCATAGATACAAAAGACAAGGCCATAGAACACTCAAATAAATATAAAGAAAAATGGCAGAATTATAATAAAGTATTGAACTACCTCAGAATAAAACGTCAACCTACGAAGGCTGAGGAAAAGGCGCTGTATAAGTGGTTTTATGAATTTGCTTTTAATGATGATATAATTCTAAAAGCCTGTGGATTAACAATAAATACTATAAGGCCATCAATTTCCTATATGGATACAATTCTTACAGATTGGCATAATAAGGGGCTAAGGACTATTGAAGAAGTAGATTCATACCAAAGTAAAACAAAAAAAACCCCCAGAAAAGAAAGGGTCAAGTCACAAAAAAGTAGCTTTGATAATTTTGCCGGAAGAACATATGATGCAGAATTGTTAAAGCAAAAGCTCCTAAAAAAGAGCAGAGGTGAGACAAGTGTCTAATATAAATAAAATACTTGGAGAATACGAAAGTATTAGAGAAAATAATAAAGGAAAAATAACAAGGCGTAGGGAAAGTGTTTATAAAAAAATACCTAGATTAAAAGAGATAGAAGATGAAATGGTAGAATTAGGCCTACAAATAACAAGGTCTATACTTTTCGATGATGTAGATAGGAAGAAGCAATTAGATTTTTTAAAAGAAAAACAAAAATCCCTTATAGCTGAAAAGACAAGTTTACTTAAAAAGAATAATTATCCTGCTAATTACTTAGAAGCCATATATAATTGCATTAAATGTAAGGATACAGGTTTTGCTGGATTGGAAAAATGCTCATGTTTAGTTCAAAAACAAATTGAATATAATTATGTCCAATCAAACCTTGCCCAATCTACAGATAGTTTTGAAACATTTAATATTAACTATTATTCAGATACACCACTTGAAAATGGACTTTCACCTAAAAAAAATATGAAACAAATATATCTAAAGTCTATTAAGTTTGTTCAAGACTTTGATAGTCATAATGAGAACTTACTTTTTATAGGCAGGCCAGGATTAGGTAAAACATTTCTATGTCTTTCTATTGCAAAAGAACTGCTAAAAGCAGGTAAAAGTGTAATCTATCAAACAGCACCAGATTTAACGGATTTAATAAGAAAACGTAAATTTGACTTTGAAAATGAAGAAGAAAATGACATGATTTTGGACAATCTTAATACCTGTGATTTGTTAATAATTGACGATTTGGGTACAGAATTGTCCACCCAATTTTCCAGTCTTGTTATCTTTAATATCTTAAATAAAAGATTATTAAAATCCAAAAGCACCATTATTGCCACTAACTTAGATGTGAATGAAATATTGAGAGACTATTCGGAAAGGATAACTTCCCGAATTTTTGGTAATTTCCATATGTATGAATTTTTCGGTGATGATATAAGATTGCTTATGAAAATAAATTAAAATATATTCTTAAAGGACATGGATTTAATAAATTCATCAGTAAAAAAGGAATTAGTGGATAGCTCAATATAGTCACATCTTTTAGCAATATCGTAGCACTTTTCTATTTTTTCTATATCTAAGATTATTGCTGAGGCTCCGCTAAGTGCGGCATTTCCCAAAACTATGGTTTTATTTATAATAGCAGGGGGGACAAGCCCTATATCCACAGCAGAACTTAAGTTCAAATAAGTAGCAAAAGCGCCGCATATATAAAAATTATCTATTTGCTCTAAATCTCCTTTAGACTCCATTAGCAAGGTTTTTATTCCGCTGGCTATAGCCCCTTTGGCTAACTGGATTTGCCTTATATCTTTTTGTGTAATATAGATATCGCAATCATCAAACTTAAAAGCCCTTTGACTATTTATTTCAATAATATTTTCAACGAATTTATGACCTTTATCCAAGATTCTGCCAGTATCATCAATAAGGCCTATTTTTAAAAGAACTGACATTGCATCAATAATACCAGAGCCACAAATACTTTTCGCAGGCTTATGGTTTATTGTAGTATATTTTATTTTGCGTATATTGTCATCATAATACACATTTGCTATTGCTCCTTCTTCAGCAGAAGATCCCCACTCTATACCCACACCTTCAAAGGCTGGGCCTGCAGCCGTTGAGCAGCATTTAATCCCATGGCTATCTATAAAGGCCAGCTCGCCGTTTGTGCCTATATCAATTATTAAAGAATTTTCTTTTTTATCCTTTATGCCGCTTGTTAAAATTGAACAAACTAAATCAGCACCGACAAAAGCAGACACACAAGGTGGTATATATATATTTGCTTCTTCGGCAATGGCAAGGCCAATATAATTATCTATGTTATAGCCAAATAAAGACTTGGGTTTAAAAGGATAAAATGCTATATCCCTTGGATCAAGATTTTCAATAAAATGAAGCATGGTGGTGTTTCCTGTAATAACAGCATATTTTATACTTCTATTATTGATGGATACTTCCCTGCATAAGGCCTTTATCATTTTGTTAAGCTGTTCTATTATTGAATTGTGGATTTCACGACAAGAATGATTTATTGAATAATCAATACGTGAAATTATATCAGCTCCATATTTTATCTGGCTATTAATTTGGCTTGATCTTCCCATTATATTTGGGGAGTCTCCCCTAAAAAGATTTATAACAACTGTAGTTGTCCCAATATCTATAGAAATGCCATATTCATCTTGTCTAATAGCAGGCTTTAAAATATTACCGTCAATAAGGGTTTTTGTTAGGATATTATTGGCTTTATCATCAAATTTCAAAACTATATCGGAGTAAATCTTTGTAAAACAGGCAAGTCGATAACCACTTTTTATTTCTTGGTCGCTTAAAAAAGCTCTTTCGCTTTGGCTTATCTTTGATACTTGACCCTTTTCTACCACCAGCTTACACTTACCGCAAGTACCTTTGCCAGAGCAGGGCAAGGCAAAATTTATATCAGATTTTTGCAATGCTTCCGATAGTAAGATACCTGGTCTTTCGCATTTTAAATAATAAGTCACTTAGATATACCCCCCATATTTACCCTGTTACAATTCAAACAGTATAGTATTTCTTTATACTACATAAGATTAGTATTGATTAAAATCACCATTACAAGGAGCTTATAGGTTGTTGCAGGGTGATTTGCGATAAGAACAATCATCCTTTGTACAAATTTCGCAAGTACAAAAGGAATCAGTGGATTGAAATATTAACCCCGCCGTAGTCTTCACCGGATCCATCATGCCCCCATCAGTTAAGCCAACATCTATTTTCCTATAAGCACCATTAAAAAGGCCAAATATTTTTCTAAGTTCTGCTATATGCCAATCATTTATAGAACCAGGTACCATTGAAATATATTTTTTTATATTAAAATTTTTCTCTAAGACTATTTCTATGGCCTCCAAAGCAGACAGGTAAGATAAATAGGCTATTTGATCCAAAACATATGCTTCAAATAAATCAGCAACCCCGCTTATATATGAAGAAGTCCCACTGCCACCGCTTGCTATAAAAGCAAAAACAATGTTGTAAGGGCAATTATTTAGTTTCTCAGCCAATATTCTACTGTTAAATGTGATTCCATCAATTACTACATAATTATCCTCTATTTTTTCAATAGAAACTTTTTTTAAAATAAACTTGGCTTTAATTTTACCTTCCACTTTTTTTGCAATAATTAAAGCCTCTTTTGCTAATAAAGTTGTAGTATCTGTCTTTAGTAATTTCATTAATTTATCACTGTTTATAATAAAATCTATATTATCCCTAATAATAATTGACAAAAAATCAACTCCTAGCCCATCTACCCTTTTTTTATGTTGTAACTTACCATTATTATTAATAATTATAGAATAAAATACTTGTATTTACTAGAATATATAGATAAGATTATTATTTCCCGGGAAATACGCACTATTGTTATAATAATTTGCTTTTATAAGATAATTAAAATAATTGTCCTAGCATGTAGACTTTTGCCAAAAGCTCAATTATTTTATTAATAAAAATATAATTAAGCCAAACCATATAATTTATGATAGAATAGTTTTATTGCATAAGATTTTAAGAGCTATTAATTTGAAAGGTGTGTAAAATAACAATGGAATTTCTAAAAGAAAAAAATACGAAAATAGGATTGTTGGTAGCGGCAGGAATACTAATAGTCATAATAGGTGCTATCCTTTTTAATAATACGGCAAAAAAAAGTGATATTGTTGCACGAGTCGATAATGAAGTTATAACTAAAAACGACTTGTATGATGCCATGGTTAAAGAAAATGGTAAGGCTACTTTAGATTTTTTAATTTCCAGCAAAATCATTGACTTAGAGCTTAAAAAAGAAAATATAAAAATTACAGAAGAAGAAATAGAGAAAGAAGTGGAAATAATATCAGAGCACTATGGTGGTAAAGAAAACTTTGAACAAATGCTGGAAATGTACGGCCAATCTTTTGAAGATGTAAAAGGTAATATCGAAAAAAACCTGCAAATTAAAAAACTACTGGAAGCTAGTATTGAAATTACAGAAGAAGAAATACAAAACTACTTTGAAGAAAACAAAGAATCCTTTGATGAAAAAGAGCAAGTGAACGCCTCGCATATTTTAGTTGAGGATGAGGAGACAGCAAAAGAAGTAAAGGATAAACTGGCTGCAGGAGAAGATTTCTCAAAATTAGCAAGTGAATACTCCACTGATGAAAGCAATAAAGATAATGGCGGCAGTCTTGGTTTCTTCGAAAGGGGAGAAATGGTAGCTGAATTTGAAGAGGTGGCTTTTTCCGCCGAAATCGGGAAAATCTCTGAACCAGTTAAGACTAATTTTGGTTATCATATTATAAAGGTGGAAGACAAAAAAGATGCAGTGGAAGCAAATTACGAAGATAGTAAAGAAAAAATAAGAGAGCTTTTATTTGAACAGAAAATTCCTGAAGCCTACGGTGAATGGTATCAATTAAAGTCTCAAGACTATAAAATAGAAAACCTTTTGCAATAAAATTAGCTATCATAGCTAAATAATGAAATGGCTACTAATAAAACAGTAGCCATTATTTTTTATTAAGTTTGGAACAATCATCCATAATACTGCACTTAGTTTTCGGCTCGTAGCTAGAGGCTAGAGACCAGGAGCCATAAGCCCCAATTTTACTCTGTAATCGTAGAAAATATAATAGTTATATTAGTTTATTGGGCAAATTAATTAAGTCAATTGCCTGACCGTGTGCTTTTTTAAAATTAATGATATAATAAAGTTATAAAATACCTTATATCAGTTTTGGAGGATAAAAATATGCATAAAAAACCTAAATACTTAATGCCCATAGCTGTTGTATTGCTAATAATAACTATTGCCATTGCCGGAGCAAAGCCCATAATAGAAGGAAATCTTGAAAAATTAAAGGATTTACCTGTATCAGAAATAGACCTATCAAAAATAGAAGATGGAACCTATGTTGGTAAATATAAGGTCTACCCTATTTCAGTAGAGGTAAATGTAATAGTAAATGATCATGCTATTAGCGATATAGAATTAATAAAACACGATAATGGTAAGGGTAAGGATGCAGAAATAATTCCTGAACTAGTAATAGAAAAACAAAAACTACAAGTAGATGTAATTAGTGGTGCTAGCTATAGTAGCAAAGTTATTTTAAAAGCTATAGAAAATGCGCTAACTAATTAATATACACTAGCGATATATAAGAAAAATTTCCTTTTAAGAAAATCCACCTACCCTTATAACTCCAAAAACATCACTTCCGGCTTGCATTCTTTTCCGTACTTTTCGCAATTAAAGCAGCCAAATACATTAGGTGCTCCTTCTCGTTTTGCTTTAATAAAGCCATATTTTTTGAAAAAACCCGGTGCTACTGCCACTAGCCAAAGTTTTTTAATTCCAATGTCCCTGGAATGGCTAAGTAGTTTATCAAGAACTTTAGTCCCTATATCCCTATTCCTGTATTTAGCCTCAATGGCGATACCATCAACTACATAAGTACCATCTCTATCCCCTAGAGTAGCCCCTCCTATCAGGGTATCCCCTTCACCAGTATCAGCAACTACTCTCCAGCATTTTACCAACTTAGTCGGTACAGGCTCATTCCCTACTTCAAGACCACATTTTATATATAATTCTTTCAACTCTTTATAATCTTCAGTATACTCGATTCTATATCCTTTCAAAGACTTCCCCTCCCTCACAAAAACTAATCTTAGTTATATTCCTCCAACCTTTTTAAAAACTTGAATTATTGTTCTTATATGGGAGTCAGCCTTAAAAAACATTTAATTTTTTTACATTTTATTATCTTTTTATCTATGATATTTTTTACAATTACCATATTATTAAGCCTTGAGCCAGTGGCTTACATACATATAAAGGATTATCTCCCATAGTTTAATATACAATTTTCTTTAATGTGACTTAATCAAGGAGCCTTTTTTCCCCTTCTATCTCTTGAATCGGCTTAATATTTTGTGTTACTTCTACAGTCCCAATATAGTTTCCTTCCTTATCCCTAATAGCAAAATACCTTATATAAACATAAATATCTCCCGCCTTAATCCAAAATCCTTCTTCATCTTTTATTCCATTTTTAAAATCTTCAAGGATTTTTTCAACAGTATGAACGCTTCCCGGTGGGTGACAATTTTGAACTGTCCTACCTATGACAGCCCTTGTTCTTGCAAATATCCTTTCTTTCCCCTGGGAAAAATACTTAACTGTATCGTCTTTGTCTATAAAGGTTATATCAAAGGGTAAAGTATTTAATAAAAGCTCTAATTCTTTTGCAGTAAAGAACCCAGATTCAAATCTGATATAACCTGGCACTTCATCTGCAGGCTTTCCTTCTACCTTTACATTGTCCCTCATAGGACTCCATACGCCTGTAGGTCCAACCAAACAATAACCAATCTCCTCACTATCCTCCACTATGGTTATCCACTCATCTTGGGATAGGGTCTCCTTACACATAGGAAATAAGATGTTTTCTTCTTTAAAAATCATCTCATTAATCCTTACACTTAGGTCATCTACTCTTTTTGCAATCTCCTCTTTATTTCCCTTATAGCTATCTAACTCAAGCTTTATACTTTTTAATTCCGCCCTTATTTCATCATCTACGCCCCACATAACCTGTGGCGGAGCAGTAATCCCATATTTCTCAAGGTAGGGAAATAATAAGTTCTCTTTCCTACTATAATGCTTATCAATATCCCATAATAAATTCAAAACTTCTATCAAATTAATAATATTATCCTTGCTGTCATCAGTAGCAAATGCGTTAACAACGTCCCTAAGCTCACCTTCTAAAAGCTTTTCTATCTCCCTATTTTCTACAAGAAATGTATTTAGCGGATGCCCAGGGAGCTCACCTAAGTCTTTTAAATCTTCTTGATGAATTTCTTCTATGGAACCTTTAAATACTGCAGCATGAACATCACAAAGTCTCTGAACTTCCTCTATGGGCATACCTTCTGCTATAATTGCCCCTTCCATCTCAGATATCTCCGTAGCCGATACTCCTTCTATAAGCTTTGCAAACCTTTCCTTTACTTCTTCTACGCTTTTCCCATCATGAAGTTCAAGTATTAATTTTTTAAGTTCTTTTTGTCTATATTCTCTGTTATTAATCATTTCACTCATAAAATTGCCTCCAATCTTTATTTTCATTTTTATAATAAAGTAACCTTGGAAAACTATGTTAAACTAATTATAACCCATTAGCGATAAACTTTCCGTTTCATATGTTACTTTTTGAAATAATTATTGGATTTATTCTAAAAACCGATACTAAAATACTATAAACTAGATATTAGATGCTTACCTCCTTCCTTTTTTTGTGATAAAATTGGTATATGCTAGTAAGAATTTAGGAGGTATAGAATGAGAGTACAAATAACCTTAAAACCAAGTGAATCCAAAAGACTTATAGCTAAAGGCCTTGTAGCTTTGCCAAGTATTCAAGACGCGCTTAAAAAGCATACAATAATATTGGCTGGAGGTACAACTAATGGATTTATTTTAGAGGAGCTGCTTGGGGAAAATATTACGGAAAAGAGTAAATATACCGTTGGGATAATAACAGAAGGCAAAACTGGTGTTACAGATGAAGAAGGCAGGATACACCCCTATGTAATAACAAGAGGAAAGGCTAGAGAAAGGGATTTCCGCTGGAAGTCTTATCTAGCTGAAATGGGTCCTGGTGATGTTTTTATAAAAGGGGGAAATGCCATTGATCATACTGGCCTGGCAGCAGTATTATCATCTGATTCAATGGGGGGCACTATCGGCACTGCATGGGGTCCAGTGACACAACGAAAAATTGAACTTATGGTTCCTATTGGCTTAGAAAAGCTTATCCCAGATGTTCGTGAAGCAATTGAGTTCTTGGCAGGCAAGCCAATTGATGAAGCCCTTGGTGACAAAGTCGGTCTTATGCCTATGCTGGGAGCTACTGTTGTTACAGAAATAACTGCATTGGAAGCCTTATACGATGTAAGATCAAAATGCATTGCATCTGGCGGCGTAAATGGCTCCGAAGGGGCAATAGTTTTAGTCATAGACGGTAAAGACGAAAATGTTTTAAGAGCACTGGATGGAATAAAAGCTATTAAGGGGGAGCCACAAGTTTGCTAAGTGGCCCTCTATCCCCTCTTTTTCCTTCTTTTTTTTAGTTCGTCTTTTATATCATCAATAGTTATATTTTCATTTATCATCAGTATAAGTAGGTGATATATTAAATCACTGATTTCGTAAACAAGTTGGCCTTTGTCTGTGTTCTTTGCAGCTATTATTACTTCAGAAGCCTCTTCACCTACTTTTTTTAAAATCTTATCTAGACCTTCTTTATACAAATAGCAGCTGTAAGAGTTCTCTATGGGCTTTTCCTGCCTATCTACTAATAGGGAGTATAGTTCTTCCATAATATCCTTTTCTTCATTTATGATTTCTAGTTTTTCACCTTTACTTTTTCTTGCCTCAAAAATACCATTAAAAAAGCAAGAATAAGCCCCTGTATGACAAGCCACACCTATTTGTTCAACCATAATTAGGAGGCTGTCATTGTCACAATCGTAGTAAATATCTATTAGCCTTTGAATATTGCCAGAGGTCTCCCCTTTTTTCCAAAGAGCATTTCTGCTTCTGCTATAATAATGAACTACTCCTGTTTCAAAAGTCTTTTCTATGGATTCTTTATTCATATAGGCGAGCATTAAAACCTTTTTCGTTTTTATATCTTGGGCAATTGCTGGTATTAAGCCATCTGTATTAAGTTTCAAGACTTTTAGTATTTCTTCTATATCCATTTTTTCCTCCTAATTCTTTACGGCAACTCCTTTGCCCTTTAAATAATCTTTTAATTCCTTAATCTTTATTTCTCCATAATGAAATACGGATGCTGCTAGAACACCGTCTATTTTGGCCGATTTAATGACGTTGTAAAAATCCTCAAGCCTTCCAGCCCCACCGGAGGCTATAATAGGCACACTTACTGAGCCTTTGATTTTCTTTAGAAGCTCTATATCATAACCACTTTTCATACCGTCCTTATCTATGCTGTTTATTACTAGCTCTCCGGCTCCAAGTTCTACTCCTTTTTTTGCCCATTGAATTGCATCTAAGCCTGTGTCTATTTTCCCACCAGCATGATATACACTCCAAGAGCCTTTATCATTTCTTTTTGCGTCAATGGATAATACTATTGATTGAGAGCCAAATTTTAATGCCCCTTCTTTTACAAGATACGGATTTTTAATTGCGGCAGAATTTAAGGATACTTTTTTTGCATTTATCTTTAGACAGTTTTCAATATCCCATATTTCTGATATACCGCCACCTAAGGAGAAAGGAATATTTATATTTGATACTATTTCTGATATATAAGACAGATTTATCTTTCTTTTTTCCGCTGATGCCATTATATCGTATATTACTATTTCATCTGCTCCCTCTTGGCTGTAATAACTTGCCAAAGTCTTTGGATTATCTATCTCCCTTATATCTTGAAATTTCTTTCCCTTAACGGTCTTATCCCCTATTATATCTAAGCAAGGGATTATCCTAATCATTAGATAACCTCCTTAAAGTCAAGGATCCCCTCATAAAAAGCTTTGCCTATTATGACGCCATAAGGTTGGAGAATCTTCAATCTTTCTATATCTTTCATAGAAGTAACTCCGCCGGAAACTATCATTTTGATACTAGTCCTTTCTGCAAGTTTTTCGTATATTTCAAAATTCGGACCATCAAGCATTCCATCCTTGGATATATCCGTATATACTATAATTTTTACGCCTATTTTCTCCAATTGCTTTATTAAATTCAGTGAATCTATTTGGCTAATTGTCTCCCAGGCTCTTGTTGCAACCTTTCCGTCTTTGGCGTCTATGGAAATTACAATTTTTTCGCTGCCGTATATTTCTATTAATTCTTTTAAAAGTGTAATATCTTCTACTGCAGCAGTTCCCAAAATCACCCTGTCCACTCCTAAGTCAATAAGCTCCTTTACTTTTTCTATGCTTCTTATACCACCGCCTATTTGTACCGGTATACTGATATTTCTAAGGATTTTTTCTATGGATTTTTTATTAGTAAATCCCCCTATCCTGGCCCCGTCCAAGTCTACTATATGTAAATACTTAGCCCCTTGCTCCTGCCACTTTATGGCTACTTCGGAGGGGTCATTAGAGTATACTTTAATATTATTAAAATTACCTTGTTTAAGCCTTACACATTTATTGTCCTTAATATCAATAGCTGGCAAAATCAACATGTTTTTATCTCCTTTTTTAAAATAATTATGGGCTTCTTGCCCAATATAGCTTAGCATCAATGTGAGTATCTATTATAATAATCCTTTTGTAGAAGGTGTTTGGTCTGAAACTATTCTCGTAGCTTCTTTTAAGGCTTTTCCAAAAGCTTTAAATACTCCTTCAATTTTATGATGGTCGTTTTCTCCGTATAATTGATTTATATGGAGAGTAATAGCTGCATTATAGGCAAAGGCTCTAAAAAATTCTTTAAATCCTTGGGTATTCATCTGACCCAAATTCTCTGATTTAAAATCTACGTTAAAAACTAAGTATGGTCGATTGCTTATATCTATTGTTACATGGCATAAGGCTTCATCCATAGGTATATAAATACTAGAATATCGTTGAATACCCTTTCTATCTGCCAATGCTTTTTTAAAAGTTTGACCAAGGACTATCCCTATATCTTCAACACTATGATGCTCATCAATATTCAAATCCCCCTGGCAAATAAGCTTTAAGTCGAAGTCCCCGTGAAAAGCAAAAAGATTTAGCATATGATCAAAGAAACCTATGCCTGTATTTATTTCACTTTTTCCTCTACTATCTATATTTAACTCCATCACTATTTGAGTTTCATTTGTCTTTCTCTCTATTTTAGCTGTTCTCATTTTTTAATATCCCCTTTAAAATTTTAATAAATTCTTTGTTTTCCCATGGGCTTCCAACGCTAACTCTGTAATACCCATCCAACCCTCCTGAAAAGTCCCTAATTAGTATTCCTTGCTCTTCTAAAATTTTATTAAGGCTTTCTTTATTTGATTTGAAAAATAAAAAGTTACCATGAGATGGATATACTGTAAGCCCTAGTTTTTTTAGCTCCTTATACAAATAATCTCTTTGTGTTTTTACTTTTTCTACATAGTCCTTTACTTTATTGGAGCTTTTTAAGGCTTTTATGCCAAAATATTGGCTTATGGCATTTAAGTTGTAGGGGGATTTAACCTTGTTTATAATGCCTATAATGCTTTCACCCGCTACCAGGTAACCCAGCCTTAGGCCAGCCAGTCCAAAAGCTTTGGATAAAGTCCTAAGTACTATTAAGTTATTATAGGAATAAATATCTCCTACCATGGAGCCATCTGCAAATTCAATATAGGCCTCATCTAAAACTACAATTGAGTTTACGCTTTCTATCAGCTTCTTTATCTGGCTTTTATCTATTAAATATCCTGTTGGGTTATTTGGATTACATATAATTATTATCTTTGGATTTACTTCCTTGGCTTTTTCTATTAAATTGTCTATTGAAAGGGAAAAGTCATCATTAGACCTAACACCTATAAATTTAGCCGAATATATCTGGCTGAAAATAGAATACATACTAAAGCTAGGGGTAAAACCCAGCACTATATCATCTTTATCTATATAAGTTTTCATAATAAGCTCAATCATTTCACTAGAGCCATTGCCTGCAATTATATTAGATGGATTTATATTAATATATTTTCCTATTTCCTGTCTAAGTCCTAAGGAACTACTGTCAGGGTATAAACTTATATTAATTGCCTCCATACATTTGATATCATCATTTCCGAAAAAAGGATTCTTTCCCTCGTTGGCATCTAGTTTTATTTTATAAGCAGAATAATTTGGCTTATATTCTTTTAAGTCCATAATAGTTCTTCTTACTAATTCCATTTACTACACTCCCTCAAATCTTACCCTTATTGAATTGGCATGGCCCGTTAATCCCTCTTCTTCTGCAATCCTTATAATTGAGTTTTTTGCCTCCTTTAAGGCTTTTTTACTATAGTAAATTAAGGAAGACTTTTTTATAAAATCCTCCACAGATAAAGGTGAAGAAAACCGTGCTGTTGCGCAGGTAGGTAAAATATGATTGGTCCCTGAATAATAATCTCCAACTGGTTCCGGTGAATATTCCCCAAGAAAAATCGCCCCTGCATTTCTAATGCTTTTGTATATATCAAAAGGATTTCTGGTTAGTATCTCCAAATGCTCTGGAGCTATTTTATTAGCCAAGTTAATTGATTCTGCTATGGAGCTAGTGATTATTATGGCACCATAGTTTTTTAGGGATTTTTTTATAATATTTTTTCTATCCAGGCCTTCAATTTGTATTTCTATTTCTTCTAATACCTTTTCGCCAAGAGGATCCCAATCCGTAATTAATATTGCTGAAGCCATCTCATCATGTTCAGCTTGGGCGATTATATCTGCTGCAATGTATTTAGGATTGGACCACTGATCTGCAATTATTAAAACTTCACTGGGTCCCGCAATCATATCTATTCCTACTTGGCCTGAAACTTGTTTTTTTGCCATCGTTACATAGGCATTTCCGGGCCCCGTTATTTTATCCACCTTTGCTATGCTTTCGGTACCATAGGTAAGGGCCCCGATTCCCTGTGCACCGCCTACTTTATATACCTCATCAACACCTGCTATAGAGGCAGCAGCTAGAATCGACTTGTTTATTTTGCCATCTTTATTAGGTGGAGTTATCATGATAATTTTATCAACCCCTGCTAATTTTGCCGGCAAAGCATTCATAAGCACAGTGGAAGGGTATGCAGCAGTACCCCCTGGCACATAGATACCTACCTTTTCTACAGCTCTTACAATTTGGCCTAAAATAATATCCTCTTCTTCGTACAATGAATAGGATGTCCTTATTTGCTTCTTGTGATACTTTTCAATATTTTTTTTAGCCTTTTTTAAATCCTCAATTAGTTTAGGATCTGTATTATTTAGGGCACAATCAATCTCTTCCTGACTAACTAGAAAGTCATCAATAAGCACCCCATCATATTTTTGACTATAGTCCCTTAAGGCCTGATCCCCCCTGTCTTTTACATCTGACAATATTTGTTTTACTTTTTCCTTTATGCCATCTGATTCGAATTGATTTCTTTTGGAAAGCTTTTCTAGAAAGCCCTTAGCTTCATTGATATTTATTATTGGCATCATTTCTTTTGCCCCCCTTAAATTACTTGTTTATTGGATAACAACTGAATAATATTGTTTATTCTATTATGTTTAAATCGATAGCTTATTCTGTTGCAAATAAGCCTTGCACTGATTTCAAACATTTCTTCTATTACTTTTAAACCATTGGCCCTCAAGGTATCCCCCGTCTCTACTAAATCCACTATAACATCAGAAAGACCAACTAATGGGGCTAGCTCCACAGAACCGTTTAATTTAATTGTTTGAATCCTCTGACCCTTTTTTAAAAAATACTCTTTTGCAATCTTAGGGTATTTTGTTGCCACTTTTATAATCTCACTTTTTCTATCAGTTTCTGCATCTTTAGCACCAGCAATAGCAAATTTGCACTTTCCAAATCCCAAATCATAGATTTCATAAACATCACTGTCGCTTTCTAAAATAATATCCTTTCCTACTACCCCCAAGTCGGCTACACCGTTCTCCACATAGGTTATTACATCGGCAGTCTTTACATAGATATATTTTATTTTGTTGATGTCATCTTTAAAAACCAATTTTCTTGATTTTGGATCAATTGAGTCTCCCAAACCCAAATCCGAAAATAATTTATATGCCTCCTTACCTATTCTACCCTTGGATAAGGCTATTCTAAGATAATCCATCCCTATCACCTCTTCCATCCAACAGTTCATTTAAATAAATAGAGAATCCTATTGCCGGAATTTTTTTACCAAAATCTATGGTAAAAGAATCATACCTTCCGCCGCTTATTATGTCTTTAAAAGAATTTGGAAAATAGCCCTTAAAAATAATGCCATCGTAATAGCTTAATTCAGTGATCAAAGATAAATCAAAATACACATATTTAGAATAATCCTCATTATCAATGAATTTTTTTAAAAAAAGCAATTCATCTATGGCTTTCTGCATTTTTTCATTCAAAAATAGTCCTCTTGCTTTCTCTGCTATCTTAAAAATATCGCCTTGCATACTTAGTAGGTTTTTTAAACATTCTTTTACGGCTTTCGTAAGCTCTATGGTCTCAATAAAGTTAAATAATTCAAATTTGTTTTTCTTTGAAATAAGATCTTTTAAATCTTCCTTTTTCCTGTCTTCAATATTTATTTCTTCAAAAAGTCCATCAACATATTTGCTGTTTGAAATCTCCAAAAGGAAGCCAGAGTTGAATTCCTTTAAAATTTTAAGGGCCAAACCTAGGATTTCACAATCTGCATTTATTGCCGATTCCCCGAGATATTCCACACCCATTTGCTTAACTTCTTTAATCTTAGAATTAACGGAACTTCTATAGACTGTCGAATTGTAGAAAAGTTTAAGCCTTAGATTTTCCTCCCAACGCGGCATAAGATTTTTAATTATATTGCTGGTGTTATCTGGCCTCAGTACTAAAATATCAGAACCCCCATTTATTACTTTCACCATGGCTTCTTTTTTTATAAACCTATGAAAATCCCTATAGTCTTCAAGGCTTTCAAAAGCTGAAGGTTCAATATATGTGTAACCTTCTTTTATAAACATATCTTCAATCTTTCTTTTTAGCTCAAATCTTTTCTTATAAGATTCAATCTCGTCATTAATTTTCAAGTATTGCATTTTCCTACCCTTCCTTCCTTGCTTATAAAATAAAAAAAGTAACCATACCTTTTGCACCAAAGGTATGGTTACTCTTTTTATATCGCCATCCTAGGTACAAGCCCTTAAATCTTAACGATTAACAGGGATTGCACCCGGAGCTATATTCAGCTTGGTTTTGCAAACCCTCTATCTATGATGGTGATGATGAAGTTTTATATTTTGAATATTAAATAAAAGCATTATTATAACTCCTTAAATCTAATCTTTTCCCAAGCTTTATCTAAAGCCAATTCTAACAATTATAATCTAGTAAATTCAACTTTCTTCCTAAAGATTAAAAATAGTATACTACTAATCCTTTTATAATGCAAATGGATTTTAGAAAAACTTATCAATTGTTACTTCCCTTACACGAGAATCTTCTAAATCAAAACTGGCAGTTAAGTTCACTACTATATTTCCTTTTTGTACTATTAATTCATCTCGCTCTTTAGTCAATACAAAATTATCTACATCCCACAAGTTTTTCATTTCCTCATCATAAATAAGAGCTCTTTGAAATAGCCTCATGCCTTTATATTTTATGCCCTCTTTTAGCTCTGCTACTATACCATTAAAAATCATTTCAGCAAAATATGGGTTAATGCATTTATAGTATTTAATATATATACTATCTCTTTTACCCCCATCGTCCCATAGCTCCGAGTAAGAAAAATGTTTAGCTACTATAGGGCTCATACCCCTATTAAACTCGCTACTCACCAATATACCCTGTGCCGAATCTTCTGACAAGTCTGACATTGTAATAATGGGGTATCCCTGGGGTATTGTAGCTTTTTTATAGCTAGGGCTGCTGCCTATGTGACTAAATATTGAATTTGTAATAGCAACTATAAACAATACTCCTAATATAGCAAAGGTCACATATAAGACGCTATCTTTTTTATCTTTGGACTTTTTCTTAATAAAGAATCTAGTTATTAAGCCTATAATTATGCCGATAAGGGGCCCTGATAAAGAAATTGAAACAACTTCAGGTCTAAAAAATGTATCTATAGCAAATGCAAAAATAAATATAATGGCAATTGCAATTGTAATATAGTGTAATAAAATCATGCGCTTTCTAGCACTTGCCAAAGTAGGTTTTTCTATAGGTAAACCTCTGCTTAAATCCTTTCTAGCCTTAACAGTCCGGATTAAGCTATAAATAACCGGGGATGCCACGCTTATGGTCAACAATGGAAATAATATCCCTGCTACGCCTACAAAACTCAATAAATATCTGTACTCTGTTGGTAGGTATAAAGTCGTTATTTTAATTGAAAAAGCAATAAGAATAATTAGGCTTATTAGCTCCGTCTTCCAAAGAGTAGATTTAACTATTTCTTGTTCCAAAGCGTCATCAGTCTGTATGGGCGTGGGGTTCGTATCTTCCTCGGCATAAAAAAACTGCAAATAATCTCGGGAAGTTATAAAGTTCCATCCGGATTCTTTACACAGATTTCTATATTCTTCTGCTTCCTCAGTATTCTCCGGCGAAAATGGCCCTCCATCTTTAAAAATATCTACATAAAATTTTAGCTTCTTTGCTTCCATGGATCTAAATTGGGCAGACCATCTTCCCACTTTTTCAAGCATCCATCCCTTACTGGCCATTTCCTCCAAATATTCTTCTATAGCTTTGTAATCAAGGGATAAAAATCCCCAGAATATTCTTTTACTTTTGCCCATTTAGCTTTTCCCCTTCCAAAATACATTTGCCATCTTCAATTAATTGTCTTAATCTTTCATATTCTTGCTTCAAAATATCTATGCCTTTTGGGGTTATTATATATGTTTTCCTTCTATCTTCATCTGAAATTTGTTTTATAATATCCTCTTCCTCAAATCTAGATAAAAGATTATATAAAGTACCAGCCCCTATTTTTACTCTTCCTTTAGTTTGGCTATCAACATCCTGCATAATACCATAGCCGTGATTAGGCTTTATTAAATTAAGTAGTATGTAATACATTTGCTCAGTTAAAGTCTTTAATTGCTCCCTAGCCATGTTAACCTCCCTAAAAGCTGAATATCCTATGCTATTTAAATAAAATAAGTAAAAATAAAATACTATATCGATGTTAGATATATCCACTATCGATATAGTATCATTCTTAATATTAATTTGTCAATATGATTATTCTTCCATTCTGCCATACTTCATTTCTTTGCCGCCCTTATCATACTTTTTCCTCTTTGCTGTAAGCCTTTCAATTTCTATTTTATATAGATTTGCTTTTTTTAATCCTGCTTTTATTGCAATATTAAAATAGTCCATCTTTGAAGGAGTGTACTTTTCACATATTAATCTCATAGCTTTTATTTTTTCTTCCTCGTCTTTAATTAACTTTGCTTTTCCTTCCACAATGGCAGATTCGTATTCAGTAGTAAAGACACTGCTTATAAATACTGTTGCTTTTGATTCATCTTTAGCCATACTCTTTAATTCGTCTTCAGTAAAATTTTCAGGTACTTGTATATGGCCTATAAAAGCTATGCTGACATTAGGATTTTTCTTTAATATATCTACTTTTCTTCCTCCTTGGGCAGAATGAAAATATAAATTATCCCCATCCCTTACTATTGATAAAGGCAGGCCAAAGGGTTTGTTTTCTTCATCTACCATAGAAAGAACGCCATATTTCGATTTATCAATAATTTTTAGACCGAATTCTTTGTCCATTTCTCTATCTTTTCTCCTCAATTCTGAGAACCTCCTTTTGCTATTTTACATCCCGCCGTGCATATCCATGTCCTCGTCAGTGTTAATCCGTGGTTACCGTCTTCCTTAGACATTTCGCAATCTTTATCTATTATGCTTGCCCATTTACTATTTCAATAGCTGCCTTGCCTGTCATATGTTCTATCCTTATTTCAACTACACAAAGATTTTTGAGTTCTTTTTCAATGGCTGCTGGAGCATCTTTAAGAAAATCTGGAGAATATTTCTCTGCCAAAAGCATCATAACTGCGATTTTCTCATTGTCATTATCTACAGTTCTAGCTTTGCCAAATACAATAGCACTTCTAAAGTGAGTAGTAAAAGTTTCTTGTATTACTTCATCTTTTTCTATGACACAAAAAGAAACTTTATCATTATTTTTTATACAATCTATCTTATGGCCTTCCTTTGCACAGTGAAAATATAATTTATCATCTTTAAGAATATAGCTTAGGGGTACAGTATAAGGATACTCATTATGTCCACAAAGACCTAGCACTCCTGCAGTACATGATTTTAAAATTTTTATTGTTTCTTCCTTTGAAAGTAATTGTTTTTTTCTTCTCATTTCTCTATACATTTTTTCACTCCTTAGATTAATAAAACTTCTATGTAACCAGCGCCATAGACTTTAAAATTTCCAATTACCCCTATTCCGTCTTTTCCAAAAATGATTTTACGAAATAAAAAGCTTTTTATAAATCTTTAGCAAATTATCTTTTCTCCATCATTATACATCTTTTTTAAAAAATATAATACCCTACTATAAAGATATCAGTAGGGTATTAATTATTTGCTTATAGTTTACGCTTAGTCGAACTCTAGCCTTTTTTCTCTGTAGCCTCGGACTTATTCAAAGCAAGCAGCGAAGTAAAACGAAGCCGAAAAACTAAGAAAGGATTAAATATCAAATCTCATTTTGTGAGATTCTTAAAAACTCACAAAGCGCTTTATTTTGAAATATCTATATAGTATTAAAGGATATTGCACTTACAGGACATGCATCTATGGCCTCTTTTAGCCTTTCTTTGTCCATATCCTTTTCTTCATAATCTTTGACAATGGCCTTTTTGCCTTCCATTTGAAAAAGCTCTGGGTAGGATTTTGCACATAAATTGCATCCCATGCAAGCGTCTTTATTTATATTTAAACCTGTTTGCTCCCTTACATCGGCAGGCAAGTCCTCATCTTTTACTACTTTTTCCGCTATCCAAGAGAAAAGTAAAATCGCAATAACCGTTAGTATCCAACGAATAATCATAAATTTAGGTCCTAAAAATTTCGCTTCATTTAAGAGCATTGGCACTTTTATTACCGCCCAGGAGCTTAGGATAATTATAATATTTCTAATGGATGCTCCCTTTTTATGAAGCATTACACACATAGGAAATGCGGCATAAATGGGACCTGCGGAGATGCTGCCAACTACAAATGCAAATACTATTCCTTTATACCCGGCATCATTTCCTAAAAACTGCATAATTTTTTCTTTTGCTACCCACATATCAAGAAGTGCCGTAAGTATAAATATAACAGGCATAATAATAATCATTTCTTTTATATAATAGCCACTATTTTTAACTGAGTTTATTCCCATAACTGGGCTTACTATAAATAGTGCCAAGTAAATAAAAACAATAAAGGTTAAAAATATGTTTTCTTTAATCTTTTCTAAAATCATTATATAATCACCCCCATCAAAAGTGCAATAAATATTGCAAATAAAAAGCTAAGTCCATTACGCACCGCAGTAAACTTTACACCAAATTCCTTTTTTTCTAAAGGAAATGTTACAACACCCACCATGGTCAAAGTTGTTAGAAAAGATACTGCAGGCACAACTCCAACCCCAGCATTTACTAAAGTCCCTACCAAAGGAAAAGCAATAAAAGCCGGAACTAATGTGATTGTACCAATTAAAGCAGATACAATTGTAGCTAATAGTACAGATTGCTTTGATACAAAATTAGCTATTTCTTCCGCTGGTAAAAAAGTTAGAATTAGACCAATTGCAAAAATAATGGAGAAGATGCTAAGGGCCATCCCTTTGCCCATGCCTAAAGCCATCTTTAGAGCTTGTTTGGTTTTAGCCTTATTTTTTATAAAGGAAAATATTAAAAATACTAGGGTGCCAATCCATATGGCAAGAGTAAAAACATCCATATCTGATGCCTCCTTTAAAAGATTAGGTCTATTCTATCAGCCAAAGATTCAAGAATATAGACACATAGGTTACTTTTTGATATAATTAATTTAGATTTTTAATTCATGATATATAAAGGGTAGGAAACCACGGATTTGCACGGAGAGATGTTTAAGGTGGGGAACGATCTCTGTGTCGTTCCGTTATAGGAAGAAATACCTTAGCTCTTAGTTCTTAGTTCTTAGTTCTACAAAGATTGCTTCGCAATCTTTATCAGAGGTGTAATTTATGTTAAAAGAATTGAGTAGTTTTAATCTTTTTAATAAAATTGAAAAGGAGTATTTGAAGAACCTGGTAAGTAAAAATCAGATTATAAAGCGAGCATTTCATAAAGGAGCAACAGTGCATGAGCATGGCTCAGAATGCCTAGGCATGGATATAGTTTTATCCGGCAGCCTAGTAGCATATTCCCTTTCTCCCAACGGGTCAGAAACCAGAGTATTTGAATTTAAAAAAAATAGTGTTATAGGTGCTAACTTGTTATTTGGAAATGAGAATAAATATCCTATGAATATTTATTGCACCGAAAATTGTGTTCTTTTTCATATTTACAAAGATGCTGTCCTAGAGCTATTAAAAGATTATAGTTTTGTTATGTCATTTATTAGATCACTATCATTAAACTCTCAAGGCATTAATGAAAGAATGGCTATGTATACACAAAAAAGTCTCAGGGAAAATCTTATAGACTATTTAATAGACTTATCTGTGAAACAAAAGTCACATATCATTTTGCTTCCAATTTCTAAAAAACAGCTAGCTGATTACTTTGGTGTGCAAAGACCTTCCCTCTTTCGTGAACTTAAACGAATGAAGGATGAAGGCTTAATAAAAATTGATAATAAAATCATCACTCTTAATTTTATAGCTAATCAAAAAACACGTATACAAAACTCCGGACAAGAAGCAACACAATATCCGCATTGAATACATTTTGATTGATCAATAAAAGCCTTTTCATTCTCATCGAAGTCGATGGCATCGCTATGACATACACTTATGCAGGTGCCGCAACCTATACACATCCCTTGGGACACTCTTACTTCTTTTTTATTTTTAATTTTAATAATACCTTCCAAATCTTTGAATCCATTAAAGTATTTTGTATTAAATTCCACTTCTTCTTCGCTTACCATACCAATTGCTATTGAATACTGTTTTCCTAGACCCAACGCATATTCTATGCTGCTTTCAAAATCATCTATCATAGTACCGCCGCCCAGAACCTTCATAAGATATATACCTTTGCCGTTTTTGCGGCAATCATCTATGGCCTTCTCCATACCAGCTACTGTACCTTCCAGTACACCTCGTCCAATTTTATTGATCAAAGGAAAAACCACATCTATTTCATTTCTATAAGCTGCCGCTTCTACAACTTCTACACTGTGGGTTGATATGCCCACTGCTTTTATAATGCCTTTTTTCTTATAATCCAATAGACAATCAAGAGCACCTCTCCGCACCTCAAATACATCAGGATTAGCCCTAGCAGAATGTAGATGAAAGATATCAATATAATCTATATTCATAGATTCCAATGCCTCAAAAATGGCTTTCTCCATTTCCTCATAATCAATAGCCGTAGACTTTGTAGCAATAACAGGATGTATGCCTGTATTCTCCAATGCAGTTTTTATGTAAGGGTAGGTCTTATAGCCCTGTGCCGTATCAATAAAATTAATACCGCTATTAAGGGCATATTCTATTACTTTACTGCCTTCAGGAATAGATAAGTTTTTTTGCAAAGGTCCTATCGGCAACGCTCCAAAACAAAGTCTTGTTACTTCTATATCTGTTCTTCCCAATATAAATCTTTCCATAATATCATCCCTTTAAGTATTTTTGCATCCCCTAAAATTATTACTTAAAAGAATTTTATCACTAAATTAGTATGTTTACAAACAAAAAGTCCATTAAAAATATTGCTATAATTCGCAGAATATAAAGTTCTATTATTTTATATTTGCTAAGATTCTGATTTAAATTAGCACTACTTTATAATTTGCAGGAATAGTGGAATGACACATAGATTACTTTTTGATATAATTGCTTTAGATTTTTAATTCGGAAATTTATAAGGAGATTTCAATTTTGAAAAAAAGATTTTTGCTTATTATAGCTATAGTTTTAGCAGGTATAGTGGTGCTAACAATAATCGGTATGTATTCCCCTATTAATAACTATATCTCAATAACAACTTCTCATGAAAATATTGATACAGGTAAAATATTTACTAAAATAATTGTTTATGATATTAAAAGAAAAACAGCTAAAGAAGTATTTCAATTTGAATATAGTGCACAATATCCTCTAGGATTCTACGATGCAAAGTCAAAATCAGTGTATTTTACTAAACGCATAGGCATAGGTGATAATTTAGGAGATAATATATATGTTTTTGATACAAAATCTTTTCAAGAAAAGCAGTTAACCAATGATCTTTTCGCCGTTAATTACATAATTTCTGATGGCAAGAAAGTATTCTTTGTAGCTCGTCCTAACGGTAGCCAAGTCCTCAAGTTAGGAGTTGTTGATTTGAAAACTAACAGTATATCTTATTGGGGTGATGAGGACACTAACATTGAGGCTTTTGCTATTGATAGAAAGCATAAGAAGGTTATTGTCTCAACATATTCTGAAACTGAAAGAGTTTACAATGTTACACATCAGGATGGGCCAGTTGGGCAAGATAATTTTAAAATGCCTACACATACTGTTTACGAAATTGATTACAATTTTGAAAATGCAAAGAAGCTTTTTGAAGACGCTTTGTGGATTAGAACTGTAATGATTCACGATAATGATATCTATGCATTGTGTGATCAAAAATATAATAATTCTTCAGAACCATCCGCTTTCTATCGTTATAATAGATTAAAGAAAGTTATAGATATTAGCAAATGGAATACATACCGTTTGCAAGTTGGAGATGCCGGATATTCATCAGATGGCAGACATATTTTTTCAATATCTTTTGTAGACAAGCAAAGAGGAATTTATGATTTTGATTTAACAACTGGTGAAATCTATCCTATAATGATTCAGACATCAGATTTTATAAATAATATACAAGTTGTTAATTTTAAATAAAATAAATTAGTAAGAGGTGCATAAGATGAAAAGTTTTATAGTGGAAAATGATTTTTGGGAATTGTTTCCCCAAGCAAGGTTTGGAATTATAGTATTTCAAGGTGTGGACAATAGGATAAAAGATGAAAATAGGTATGAAAAAATGCTGTTTGAAGCAGAAGAAAAGGCTCTGGAATATATTATTGATGATGTATTCATTAACAATGAAGTAATAAAAGTATGGAGAGAAGCATTCAAGAAATTTAAGACTAAAAAAGGCGCCAGATGTTCAATAGAGGCTTTGCTAAAAAGGGTGCATAAAGGCAATCACATCAGTACCATAAATCCCTTGGTAGATATATATAACTCAATTTCTCTAAAATATGCATTACCATGCGGTGGTGAGGATATTGATGCTTTTGTCGGAGATATAAGACTTACTAAAGCAATGGGTAATGAAGACTTCGTAACCCTTGGCTCCGAAAAAAGCGAACCGCCATATGAAAATGAAATAATATATAAAGATGATGTGGGGGCAATCTGCAGATGCTGGAACTGGCGGGAGTCTGTCAGGACCATGCTTACCGAAGAAACAAAAAATGCTTTTCTTATTATTGAATCAGTGGATGAAAGTAGAAATATAGATTTAGAAAATGCGACGAATGAACTGGCTGCATTAGTAAAAGAAAATTTAGGAGGGACATATAAATCAACTATAGTAAAAATAGATAATACTGAAATTCCCCTTATATAATCTTTTTACACTTACAAATACTTGCTTCCTTTATTGGGCACTGCCCACTCTCCTTTTGTTAAAAAGTAGATATGCGCTGTATTAATATCCTTCATTATGCAAAGAGCACAGAAGAACCGTCCCCCTGTGTTGTGGCATATTTAAAAGTCCTGCATAGTATATATATGAAAACTACTTGTGGGAGGCGGTGGCGGGTATATTTCCATATAAGCCAACTTTTTGGATACTTGATTTTAAAATAGGAGATGTAAACGGAGACAATACTGAAGATTATATTTATCTTTTGGGTACAAAGCCTTTTGAAGATAGCCCCTATAGAGAAAATATCACTATTAGGGTTATAGATGGCAGAACAGGTAAAATTACTAATATCAGACCAAAGGTAAATTCAGGCTATGGGCCTAGCCTTTTTCTAGCTGATTTTACAGGAAATAAGGTGGATGATATACTTTTAAGCATTGACTCAGGTGGAAGCGGTGCAATAGGCTACTATTATATTTATTCTATGGAAAATAATATTACCAAAAAAATATTTGACTTTGAAGAATTTAATGAGAAATATCAATATGAGGTAAATTATTTAGATAACTATAAGGCAGAAGTAATAAGCAAGGCAAATAACAAAAGATATATAATTGACTTAATGTTTAAAGGGAAGGAATACTTATCAGAAATTTATAATAGTGATGGTACGCTAAAGGAGCCTATAAGCGGCTGGGTAGATCCTTTAAGTGGGCTATATCCCATCGACTTTCAAAGAGATGGGACCTATGAATTATATGCAATACAATCGATAGCTGGCAGATATCATGCAGATGGACTAGGTTATGTTCAAACATCCTTGGAGTGGGATGGAAGTAAATTTGTGCCCTTTTTACAAACTGTGGCTATATTTGGAGAAGGATAAGTACCTTCTCTTTTTTTATCCACTTAGATAAACAACAAAGATTTTTGTGAGTTTTCCATAATACTCAATATAAACTATCTTCTAAGTATTTAATAAAGCTTCCCAGCCGGCTCTTTTCTTCTTTTTGAAAATGATTTAAACTAAAGGCTATAAACTCTTCTACATATGGCTTTTGTCTGATAAGCTGATTGGAAATGCGTTCTTTTTGCGCCGGTACATTACCCTTCGGTGTAGAGTCAAAGGTTTCAACATTCCCATAGAGCCTAATGCCCAGTTTATCAGTGCTATGTTTTGTATGAGAAAACAGATTGTCCAATTCATTAATTGATGTATTCTTCACACCAATACCATCTTGAAGGGCTAAAATATCAATACCCGTATCTTTTATTGCATTTTCCACCATTTTAGACCAGCCTTTCAAGGGCATAAGCCATGAGAAATTTGAAATATAAAAAGGAGATATCATAATATCTTTGTCACTTTTTGATTTGATTTCTGAAGCTATTTCTTTTAGAAAATAATTTAGGTTTGATTGATAGTATTCAGTTATCGCGGTAAGCTGATAGAATTCATAAGGTATATACCAGCCCTTAAGGGACTTATGGGAACCGTACTTTTCTATTATTTCATCGAATATATTTTTGTTCTCTTTAGCTTCTTTCTCTAGCCAAGCCTTATCCATGGCATTTTTGACCCACCAATCATCACTAAAACCAAGGCCAAGCCGGATTTTAATATCTGATTTGTCTGCGGCACATAGAGCATTTTTCACCATATCAATATCGCCATATGTATAGCCTGCCATTTTTGTAGGATAATAGGCATATTTGCTTTTTGTATCCGCTATTGTCTGGATAATAATTTCTTCTACGCCTGATTCTTTAAGAATTGAAACTTCCTCCAGCCATCTATCTTCACACCAATCTCCAGCATACCAGGCTTGAATAAAAGATGCACTAAAAATAGGATTGCTTGCTTTAATTCTCATTGCAGGTTTTACAGGCCCTATAGAGCCTGTAAAAAATATAGGCATTATAATGGCTATTACTGTAAGTAAGCTTTTTTTCCACTTCTTCATTACCACACCTCTAATATCCTTTTAGGCTTGTCTATATTTTACTTAAAATTATAGCATATTCCCTATAGGCTTTTACATGGATAAATGTGGTAGTCCTTATGCACAATATTTGTTTTTTTACATAATATAAATAAAGCTCTTATTTATGGATGTGATTTCTTGGCTCCCGAAAATAATTATATAAGAGAAAAGGCAGTAAATTATGCACTGAAATATGCCCTTTCTCCAAATCCAAGCTTTAAATATTTTGATGTGTATGAAAGCCTTGGCGGAGATTGTACTAATTTTGTGTCTCAATGTCTTTTAGCCGGAGGTGCCCCTATGACCTATGGTACGGAATACGCTTGGTGGTATAAAGGTAGTTCTTGGTCTATACCTTGGGCTGTAGCTCATTCCCTATATTGGACTTTAAGAGTAAATCAAAAATCAAATTATTATGGCCCAAGGGGTCTTGAAGTTAGTGATATAAACCAGCTTCAGCTAGGGGATTTAATATTCTATGAAGACAATAGCGGTATAATATATCACTCGGCGATAATTACATCCTTTGATAGCTTCGGTCCTTTAATATCCCAACATACATTTAACGCCTTAAATATTTCCTACCTAAAAACTTGGAAAGCCAAGCATATGCATTTTATATCTGTTTTTCATACTCCATAGGTCCTGGCTTATGATAAATCTTTATAGCAAAAATGAAAAATCATAAGTTTTCTACGAATTGTATTCTAAGCCCATTAGGATCCTTTACATAGAAAAATCTAACACTTGGGCTTGGACTATAAGGTCCTCCGTCAATATTTATACCTTTTTCCTTTACAAATGCCATCATCTCATCTAATGAATCCACTTCAAAGCCCAAAGATATATCTTGTCCTATATTTATTTCATTTTTTGTCCTATCAAATATTAACTCTACTTTTGTTTCCCCATCTCCCAAGAATACAATCTCTCCGGCAGGTGTTTCAAAGCTCCTTGAAATTGATAAGCCTACAATATCCTGATAAAAACTTAATGATTCTTCCATGTCCTTAACCATTATAGTACACCAAGAAAATTTCATTTTATTAACCTCCATATAATATATTTTATCCATGTAATAATAAGTTAGATTTCCTTGTGCCAATAAAGGCTACTGTTAAATACGCCTTTTATATTTACTTAATCCTCTTTCCTTCTGTCATTTTTTCCCCCGGAGATATGACAATATACTCCCCTTCCGCAAGTCCCTTTAATATTTCCACCCTTCCATCCTCTTCGATGCCCTTTTCTATTTCCCTCATCTTTGCAATGCCTTTATCGTTTATAAAAACATAATCATGGCCAAAATATTCAAATATGGCTTTTTCATCAATAATTACTATATCATCTTTTATACTTGTTATAACTTTTATATCCATATCCATTCCCGGCTTCAAATCCGGCATCATATCTAGAAAATCTATTTCAATCTTTACCCTTTTTTGCTCAACTCCTAGCTGGGAGATTTTATTAAAAGCTTTAGGATATATCTTTCTAACTATACCCTTTAACCCGTAAATTCCCAAGTCCTTGTTCTCTATCATTACTTGTGCTCCATCATATACCCTGCTTGCTTCATCTGCCAATATATCACTTTCTAAAAAAATATCATCGATACTGCCTATTTGAAATATCCTTTTACCTGCTAGCAGAACATTGCCAATTTCCGCATCTCTCTCTAAAATTATACCGGCAGATGGCGCCTTTATTGATAATTCAGACTGTTTTTTTTCTAATAGATCTATTTGATTTTGTATCTCCTTAACCTGTATATCATATATGTCTTTTTGCAAGCCTGTAATTCCTTTTCCTGAGGCTTCTATTGCTATCTCAGCTATACTTTTAACTACTTCATAATTGGCTTCCGCTATGGCCAATGCAGCCATAGAGCTTTCATAAAGAGACTTGCTTATGGCTCCCGCATTAAAAAGGCTTAAATTACTTTCGGCTATTCTCTTTGCCTCATCTAAAGCTATCCTTGCCGATTTTTCTTCAGCTTCTAATTTCCCTAACTCAGCCTCACTTAATTCCTTTGAAGCCTCTTTTTTCTTTGCCGCAATTCCCTGCTTTTGAAGTTCAAGGCTTTTTATTTGATATATATATTCCTTATCATCTAGTTTTATTAGTAAGTCTCCCTCATTAATTGTATCACCAACTTCATAAAGAACAGACACAATTCTTCCCCCCTGGGGTGCAAAAACATCTATCTCTGTTTCCAATTTAACATGGGCACTCTCTTCTATGTATTCTGATATTCTCCCCCTTTCAACTATGCCCATATCAACTTTAATCGCCCTATTCATTAAGCTGCTAAAGCCAAAAAATGCGATAATAGCCATTACTATAATTAACCCGCTCCAAACAAAATATTTTTTCTTTATTCTCATTATAAAACCCCCCTAGGATATACGACTTTTTAAAGCTTCAATAAAGTTGAGATCCCTAATCCTTCTCCAAGTAGCTATTTGAGCAATAATCGCAAATAGGATTGTAGCCACGCCAGCTACTATAAATGTTCTATTTGAAAAAATTAGAGGAAAGGTTATTATCTCTGAGCTAAAAGCTTGCGCCATGCCCTTAATCATAGCAATACCAAAAGGTATGCCCAAAAGTATGGCCAAAACTGTCATTATAAAGTTTTCCTTTATCAGCATTTTAAAAATATCTTTTTTATCAAAGCCCATTACTCGCATAGACGCCAATTCCATGCGCCTCTCCGATAAACTTATGATAGTTGAATTATATATTAATACAAAGCTTAAAATTCCGCCAAAAATCATATACAATCTTGTGACTACTATAACTATATCTAGATATTCTTCAAAGGATTTTTTAAAATCACTAACAGCCATAACAGAAGATATGCCTTTTATATCCTTTAGTTTTTCCTTGACCTTATCTTTGGAGATTACTGCCGCCCCCGTTATCATTTTTTTATCCGCCAAAGTATTTTGCATAGACTCAATATTCATATAAGCATTGGCGCCAAGATATTGGTTGACAATACCTTTTACTTCAACAATCCTATCATCCTTTCCCGGCAAAAAATTCTTAACACTTATCATATCTCCTTTTTTTACATTCAAAATTTTTGATAAGGATTCAGTTATTAGAAGCCCTTTTTCTGGAATACTGACTAGTTTATTATCAATATCTCTAAATTCCAATAAAGTGCTGTGTGTTGGCACTCCAATAATACTGACAGTCTTTTTTCTCAAACCCTTACTAAGCTCAAAGGGATATTCTAGCCTTGGCTCTATCTTGTCCGGCTTTACTATATGTTTTAATTCTAATAATGCTCCTTCATTTAGTGGTTTTTTAAAATCTATTATATAATCCATTTTCTGAAATTCTCCGTATTGAATGGTAAACATTGCCGTCACAGCTTCTAACATATACTCAGGAACTGTATTTATGCCATAGGACAAAGCAAGACCCAATACCAATAGTGAGAATCGTTTTTTGTTTCTGAAAATGTTTTTAATAACTACTTTCCAGCTAAAGCTTAGGTTTTTCCATACAAAGCCAAGCCTCTCCAATAAAATATGCTTGCCTGATTTGGGTGCTTCCGGCACCATAGCATCAGCAGGTGCAATCTTAAGAGCCTTTCTCCCACCAATAAATCCGGCTAGAATACAAAATAAAGCACTAAGAATAATAGAGTAAAATATATAAACATATTGAATATCTATTAGGATTAAAGGTATATTAAAATACAGTATAAAAAGCTCAGTCATGCCTTTTGAAAGAAAAAGTCCCAATATTATTCCTATTATTGAGCCAACTGTAGCTATCATCATGGAGTATTTTAAATAATGAATAAGTACCTTTGTATTGCTATAACCCAAAGCCTTTAATACGCCTATAGCCATCCTATCATTACTTACAATCCTTGATAGTACTATGGCTATAACTAAGCCGGCAACAGCAAGGAAAAGTAGCGGCAATACCTTGGATATCTTTTCAAAGCCCATTAGTTTTTCATTTAACATCCTATTGCTTAACTGGTTTTCTCTTTTTATAATTCTTTTAACCCCATATTTCTTTAAAGACTTTTCAAGAGTTTCAATAATAGGCTCAGTATCTTTTTCATCATTTAAAGTAATTAAAACTTCATTATAATAAGCCCCATCCCCATATATGCTCCGCGCAAATTCTTCATTAATAAAGCCTACTCCAAATTTGCCCCCGGAAGGCATTAGGGATTGTTCACCTTCCATCAAATAAACATACTCAGGGCTATATGCTATATTGCTAATTTTTATATCATGTAATCGACCATTGATATAGGGAGTGATGGAATCGCCAATTTTTATATCTCTGTCTATAGCAAACTGTCTAAGCAAAATAATATTATCATTTTTTAATACTTCTTTTTTACCTGCAGCTATATACAATTTATTTATGCCCTCATTTTTATTAGGCATTGATATAAGTCGAATTATAATGTTTTCCTCCCTATCGTCAGTAACCATAGCTACATCCATAGAGATTCTACCTTGGGCTTCTTTCACGCCTTTTATAGTCTTAATTTCCCCTATGGCTTTTTGAGATATCCTTGTAAGTTCCACATGAATATGTTCAAAATTTGTATCATTGTAATAAATATCTATTGCATTGTTTATATTATCTGTACTGGTAGAAAAACAAATAAATATGCTAAGAGCCACTATAACGATGACGGTAACGGAAATAAACTGTCCCTTTGAATGCTTTATCATACGATAAAGTCTCAGATCCAGCTTTTTCATTACCATTCAATCCTTTCAGGATCAAGGGGCTTAGCATTTTCATTTATTTCTAAGATCTTCCCGCTTCTCATTTTTATTACTCTATCCCCCATGCCAGCTATAGCCATATTATGACTGATGACTACAACCGTTTTGTTAAATCTACGATTAACTTTACTAAGTAAAGATAAAATCATTATACCGGTGCTAAAGTCCAATGCCCCTGTAGGCTCGTCACATAGAATCAAAAGAGGGTTTTTCGCAACTGCTCTGGCAATAGCTACTCTCTGCTGCTCCCCACCACTCATCTGAGAAGGAAAATGATTCTTTCGCTCTTTTAGGCCTACTTCCTCTATTACTGTATCTATATTCATAGCTTCTTTGCATAATTCTGTTGCTAACTCTACATTCTCCCTAGCAGTTAGATTTGCCATAAGATTATAAAACTGAAAAACAAAGCCTACACTATTTCTACGGTAGGCTGTTAACTTTCTATCATTAAATTTTGTAATTTCCTCATGGGCAACGATAATGCTCCCCTCAGTTGCTACATCCATACCGCCAATGATGTTTAGCAAAGTGCTTTTGCCGGAACCGCTTGGCCCAAGAATAACCACAAACTCTCCCTCGTAAATATCAAGGCTTACATCGTCAAGAGCCTTAACTTCTACTTCCCCCATTTGATAAGTCTTTTTTATATTTTTAACTTGAATTTGAAGTTTCTTTCCCATATTTCTCTCCCTTAGAGCAAATAAAACCTACAGTCTGAATTTTATTATAGCACAGGCATCTGCACACATGGATGAAGCATATTAAAAAGCTATCTCTTTTTTACTTTAATAGAATTGCTTATCATTACATAGGATAAAAACAAAGTAAGAAAAGCTAGAAAATAGGGATTTAATTCTCGCTTTACAGATATTGCAGATACTATAGCAAGGATACCCCCTGCTATGGTAATGGGGAGGCCTACATAATATTCAGTATTTCCAGAAACATTAAACCTAGCCAGCCTATATGCTCCGGATAAAATATAAATTATCGTTATGGCACTGCCATAGACAAAAATTCTATTTAGAGAAATTGACCAAAGCAACATGCCCGGAGCCACTCCGAAGGATACCAAATCCGATAAGGAATCAAGTTCCTTACCTAGATCCGTTACTATTCCCAACTTGCGAGCTATTTTCCCATCAAGTCTATCCAGTAACGCTCCAATTAAAATAAAAATAGAAGCTATGCTATATTCATTCACTAAAACACATAGTAAAGAAAAACAGCCCATAGATAAATTAAGTAAGGTCACCATGTTTGCATAATTGTACTTGTACCTAATCATAGTTTTTAGTTCATTGATTGCCTGTCTCATTAATTATCACTCCAATCACTGTTTTCCCTCCCCTGACCTTGTCGCCTGGCTTCACCTTTATGCCAACATGGTCATAAGGAATTATTATTTCTGTAGATGACCCAAATTTTATTAAACCAAATAAATCCCCTTGTGTTACAAATTCACTGATTTTTACCCAGTCTACAATTCTCCTAGCAACAAAACCTGTTATTTGAATAACCACCAAATCTAAACAATTGCCTCTGATACCAATTATATTCCTTTCATTAAATTGGGATGCATGGCTTTTGAATGCCGGAAAAAACTTTCCAGGTATATATTTTTTATAAAAAATCTCCCCTGACATTGGCACACGATTCACATGAACACTAAATAAAGATAAAAAAATCGAAAGCTTATAAGCCTTGCATTTTAGAATATCATCATGTTCAAGGACCTTAACATCCATTACCTTGCCGTCAGCTGGCGAAAGTAAGATGTTTTCATTGGTTTCAATCCTTCTAGGCGGGTTTCTAAAAAAATATATTATAAATAAAGTAAGCAACATTAATATTACAGCCAAGTATATGTTTATAATAGAGGCAAGTAGTGTGCAAACTAGTCCAATAATTATGTACGGAAGCCCCTCGGGTGATATAATAAATTTTCTCATGACTTTCTCCTATTAGGAGACAACAGAAAAGTTTTTGCCTCCTCTTTTTATTACATTATATTATTAATTATGCCTGTTTGTATAGATAGAAATAAATATATTTATATCACAATTTGATATTTCTTACAGATTGCATTTTGGATAGGCTGGAAGTCTATAGATGAAGTGCGGGGAAAGTGATAACCACTGGTTAGCATGGCATCTGCAAAAAGACTTTATAGAATTACCTTAGCATCTTAGCTCTTAGATTTTAGATCTTGGCTTGTAGCCAGAAACCATGGCTAGGAACAGTTAATATCAATTATGTGCTACTAAGATAACTGGGCGCGATTATAGCTATAAGAATTGAAAATTAAACTATTTCACTATAAGTAAATGACAATATAAAAAAAGCCTTAATCCCCCTATTTCAAAGGATTACAAGGCTTTTTTATAGTGTTTTGAAGTAGAAGAATAATAATTGTGCCTATAATTTAAGCTCTTACTTTCTCCATCAATTTTTTGAAAATTGGTAATGATCGTTTAATCATATCATGATCTACACAATAAGATATCCTTACATAAGTTGGGCATCCGAAGTCATTACCAGGCACAATCAATAGGTCCATTTCTTTGGCCATATTGGAAAAGGCCTGAGCATCACCATTTGGTGCTTCTACGAAAAGATAAAAGGCTCCGGAAGGCTTAGCACAATTAAAGCCTATTTCAGTTAATCCATTATATATCAATTCTCTATTTTTAATATATGGTTCAAGATCCGGCTCTACATCTGCACAACGCGTAATCACATGTTGCATTAAAGAAGGTGCGCATACATAGCCCAACATACGCCCTGCTCCTGCAATAGCATTATAAACATCATCGTGATCTTCCACACTATCGGGTACTAATACATAACCTATACGCTCTCCGGGGAGTGAAAGGGACTTACTATAAGAATAACAAATTATCGTATTCGGATAGTAATGCGGAATAAATGGTACTGTGCCCTCATAAACCAGTTCGCGATACGGCTCGTCACTTATTATAAATATTGGATGGCCTACTTCTTCTGATTTTCTTTTAAGCAGCTTAGCTAACTTTTTTATAGTCTCCTCAGTATAGATAACACCGGAAGGATTATTAGGTGAATTCACTATTACGCCCTGAGTATTTTTATTGATGCTTTTTTCAAGCAAATCAAAGTTAATCTGAAATGCCGGTATATCTGCAGGGATTGATACTAGTTTTGCTCCTGCTGTCGTTGCAAAACAGGAGTATTCTGTGAAAAAAGGTGCAAAAGCTATAAATTCCGTCTCATTATCAATAGTCAATGCACGGCTTACAGCACATATTGCTGCAGCAGCACCTGCCGTTAAATAAAGGTTTGTAAACTTATAATTTGTATTAAAACGTTTATTTAGATTATTGGCAATAGCTTCTCTTGCCGTATTGCTCCCCGGACCGCTGGTATAGCTATGTATGGCTTTAGATGGCAGTTCATTGATAATATTTAGAATTTCTTGATTTACCTCTTTTGGAGCCGGGACACTGGGATTACCAAGGCTAAAATCATACACATTTTCTGCACCGATAATTGCAGCTCGCTGATTCCCATATTCAAATAATTCACGGATACAGGAGCGGACAGTTCCATAGTGAAGCATATCTTTAGATACCATTTTAAACCTCCAAAACATTTAATATTTATCCAGCTGTTATGGAAACAACAAGATATTCAAGAGTTTGTTGATAATTTTTCATTGTCATAAAATAAAATTAAAAATTGTTATTTTTTTGACTATGTACTATTATAATACTCTAAGAGAACATTTTAGTAAAGAGACTTAAAGAAGCCGGTATAAAAGCCCTATTTTAATTCTCTTAGTAATTTATTGATATGATTTAAATCAGTTTCAAGCCTTTGTATTATCTTGTCAACGCTTTCTATAAGGTCCTGAGTATTCTTTCTGGCATCATTAATTTTGCTTTGGACAAAAAAATCTACAAAAATCCCATCAAAAAAGAAATCTGCAAAGCTAGTAAATCCGGATAAGCTTATTTCCAAATCTGCAAAGCTATTTACATCACTTAACTCCTTTTTAAATTTTTTTAGATTATTTTTGACTTCATCTGCTATTTTATTGGCTGCGCCTATGGCAGAATGTTTACCTATATTGGAAATTAGCTTACCTCCAAGGATATCCCATATGCCCCAGTTACGAGCGGAATTTAATTTATCAATTAGCCGCGATAATGATTCATTAACTATTTTGCCAGCCCCTAGGGCTTCCTCCACTTCTTTATTAAATCCATAAACTACAGCATCCATCCATGTCAAAATGCTATAGTCTTCCCTTGACTACCTGAACAAGAGGCAAAATTGCCATAATGCCTATAAAGTCAAAACTTCTTTCATATATTTATATCTTTTCAAATCTCATAGGTGTATATCTTATGCCTTTCATCATTAGCTCTTCACTAACATCAACAAAGCCTAATTTATGATAGACTTCCAGGGCATAAGGTGATGAATTGACAGTAATAATATCTGCTGTACTTTCTTCCAAGATTGCCTCAAATAGCTTTCTACCAATACCTTTTCTATGATATTTGCTATGGACAAAAAATAATGAAATATGTTTCCCTTCATTTCTAGTTGCTATAACACCGATAATATTCCCCTCAATATAGGCACCGTAAAAATTTAGCCCGCTTATTGCCCATTTATTATCTATAAATTCACGAAATGTATTAATGCCTTCTTCTGAATAATCAGGTGCCTCAAATAGCAAAAAAACCTTCCAAACAAGCTCTAATGCTTCTTTAATCCCTGTACCGGATATTTTTTTAATTTCCACATTCCTTCACTCCTATACTTCATATAGATGGCTGCTGAATACATTATAATGTGAAGATTGTGTTATAAAATAAAACTCCTTGTTAATTTGCTTTAAGTTTCAATAAATAATGGGTATAACCCTTCAAGCTATCTTCTGTTTCTTCAAAGGATATGCTTTCCATAGCAACAAAAATATTGTCTTTTGTTATATAAAACAAAGGATTTGATAAAATCCCATCCTCCATATACATAATATAATGTTTGATTTCATTGACATTTAATTGCTTTTTAATATCATCATAATCAAATATAGAATCCAGACCCTCAAAATTTTCGAACTCTTTCTTAACTAGATCATCATAATATTTAACTCCGTAGTCTTTTACAGTCATAAACTCAAATCCTTCTGTTGGACTTTCTCCAAATGTTCCTGAGCTTTCATGGAAATAACTTTCTCCTATTGAAAACTGCACATCTTTAAAAGTTTCTGTTACTGTTTTTAAGTCATTTTGATATTGTTCTTCGCTTATTGCAGAGGATTTACGCATATATGTTACTTCATCAAATGTGTATTCTCCATAAAAATCGGCTATATTTAGGGATGTATTACCATTAGAATTATTAGAAGACCGACACCCTACTAAAAGCAAAAGAATGATACTTTGCAAAATAATTATTATTGTAATCTTTCTATTCATTTATTTCTATCTCCTTATTTTTACATAGCTTTAAGTGTACATAATGTTACAATTATATCATAAATTTCGAAGAAATTGCATGATATAATCTGCCATGTGTATTATGCCGTAGGCAAAAATTTCGAACGGTGTCAATTCCGCCCAAGGTATATTATAATGTGCTACTTTTATGTGAATTTATTCTATCAAGTAAATAGTAGTCCGCATCAGTAATATTATATATAGAATGTAACTCATAATAGATACCAATTATTAGACACTGTATAAAGTATCGTATATCAATTATGACACCTATTTTATCTATACCGATAGGCTCAAGTTTGGAGGACGGCCAGTATATAAAACCTGATAAAAACATCTTCTTTAAAAAATTCAAATAAAAAAGATAAGTTGAAATGAATATCAACAATATTATAATTGCATATGTACTCTTTTTAATACTAGCTTTATTAATTAAAGCAATAGATTTATTGAGTTTATTATCTTCCATATAAGGTTTACATGAAGGTATTCTTGCTTTACCTAAAAATATAATATAAAAAGCTAACGCAAAAACTATAGACCATCGGGCTGTATTTTGGTAAGGATCAATACGATTAGAATATGTTATAAAAGTATCTAACCACCACCCAAAAATAAAATGACCAGAAATTAATACTATTAATAAAACTCTCCTTGATAATTTAATTATTTTTACTGCTCTTTTTCTTTCTTTAAATCCAATCATTTTATTATAAACAAATAATGATCTTTCATATTCATCTATAGGAAGTTTCTTTTCTAAAAGTGATTCGCAATTAGGGCAAATATATTCGTCATCATAACAATAAAAATTGCACTTATGACAATTCATAGCCGGTCTCCTTTTTATGATACTAGTAACAATTGAAGTCATAGTCTCGCTTACAAAACAAATGGTCATAGGTGTCGTGCCAGGAATGTGTCTGGTATTGATTGCCCTTAAATTGAAATTCATATTATGCTCACAATCTCACAGTCAATCCTAAATCTATTGTTGCTTATACTCCACCACTGCTTGTGTCAATGGTAATAGTAATATCTTCTCCATTACCGTTATATAAGATTGTGTTGTTTAAAAAGATACTTATTTCCCTTGCTCTCTACAACTCCGTTTACAAAATTTGTATCTGTATAAGACATACCCTGATATCGAAACCGATTAAACACACTCATTTTCATTCTTACAACAGCAATATTATCTCCTGTCACTACAAAATAATAGAAATCCTTGTTGTTTAATCCAATGCTTGTGAAGCTTTCTGTATTTACACCAAACTTATCTTTAATTATATGTCTCAATTCAATTGTATCATGCTTTATAGGATAATAGCGCATATACCCCACTACTATTAAAACCAACGAAACAATTAGAATCCATATAAATTTTGTTTTCTTTTTCATAACCGCATTCTCCTTGAAATCTTTTTGAAGTTCTAAAACCATATATCAATTTATGTTTTTAAGTGGAGTTTGTAGCGACCCCATAAAACTCCTTCGTATTTTATAAAGATTGCGAAGCAATCTTTATAGAACTAAGAATTAAGAACTAAGATCTCAGATGCTGGGGTATTTCCTTAGGATCTTTTTACAAAATATCATATAATATATACTGCTATAGTTTATATAAAAATCTCCATCCTATCACGGAACGACATAGAGGTCGTTCCCTGCTTTATACATCCCTCTGTGCTAATCCGTGTCCTCGTCCGTGTTAATCCGTGGTTTCCGTACCTTTACCCGCAGAGTCTAATCTTAACCCAGCTGCCAAGCGGCCTAGTACCCAGAGCCAAAAATGTGATATATCACATTTATCCACGAAAGTTCATTATAATATATTTTTAATCCCAGTAAGCCAGCTTTAAAAACATATTTACTATCTTTTGCAATTCGAAAAATTCTGCATCACCCAACACACCACAGTTCCTGCCCCTAATGCCTCTTGATTCCAAACTCCACAAGAAAGATTTAAAATTAGGATATTTCTTGATATTTTTTTTTAATAAAAAAATAAAATCCTCTAACTTTTTATAGTTAATTGAATTTCTTTCCTTCTCTTTTTCATATAATGATGAATCTAATAATAGTTCTAGAGGCTCAGTAATTTCATATCTATAATCATTAGTATTGTCCGGTAGAAAATCCTTTTTGTAATTTTCATAACTTTCACATACTATTCTAAACATGATACTTCTCCCTAAACCTTATCAACATTTTTTTAAATTGCTCTTTCTTTGGTCTATACAGATCTTCCCTTTGTAAAACTTCCAATATAATTCCATTTATTAATTCCTTATCTGATATTTTTATTAGTTTATCAATATCTTCTATATCCTTTTTTTCAAGCCTAATAATTTTACTAACTAATATATCTTCCGGTGAAAGTATGTAGACATTTATATATTTAAACTTTTCCAGCTTCGTAGCTCGTTCTTTATATTTTGGCGATAAAATTGTGCTTTTGTACTCTAGCATATCAAAATCTCTTAATTGGACGAAGACCTTGCCAAGTCTTGACGGGTAATCTAAATCTACAAAATCGAAATCCCGTGTAGCCCTTGTTGTATATTCCCCTAATATGCAAGCCGCTCCACCCAAAAAAAAGATATCAAAAGGATCTATATCAAATGTCTTCGCCACTTTTTCCATATTATAAATTCTTTCTTCTAATTGTCTTAATAATTCCATAAAATCACCTTAAACTGATTTTACCCATATTGTAACATTCCTTAAATCCTTTTAAAATGTTTTCTTTCTAAACCATATCCTTGTTTTTTATTCTTTCTGATTTCTACCATAATAAATCCACCCATTTTAGCAACTTATAATATTGGACCTAATTCAGCGGCATTCCCTTTATAACCAATGGTACTAAAAGTTCAGATCTTATTTTACTATTGTAAAATCGGCATAGTAATTAATAGTATCATAGACTCCACCTGCGCTTCTGAAGTCCATAATTTCTTTACCAATTCTATAGCTACCAAAGGGAAGCTCACCATATAACCACTCCCAGTTAACTTTCCATTCTGTTATATCATTCATATTTATGATATAGGCCTCATCTGTCCATCCAATATTTTTGGCAGATGGTAACATTTCTACAGGAATCCATTGATTATCTATAAGGGCTTCTAACCAATAAAAACTACCTGTTTGTAGATCACCTAAGGGATTCCCTCCTGACTGATTGAATAATAAGGTTAATCCTGTAGGTGATACATTGCTTGCAATTAATTTTATACCCCATGTATCATTTTCCTTTTTAAATCTCATCCATTTTTCATTCATAAAAATATCTATACAGTCTTCGCCCACATATTGGTACTCGAAATCCTTTCCAAAGTTGGATTGATTGTTTTGGATTGGGGTTTCATGACCATCTACTGTTGAAGTTATTTTTCCATCCATTACCCCACATCTTGCATTAATATCACTTTCTTTCCCGGTATCCAAATATAAATCTCCATCAATCATTACCATTGGTATTAAATCATATAATTCAGCTTCCCCTGATTTAAAAGTTTCATCAGAATTGTTTTGACCTGAGCAGCCTGTTATTGTAAGGATTATTATAAAGCATAATATAGTTTTTCTCACATTATTGCCCCCTCTCCTTATAATTAGACGCTTATCTGGTACTCTTTGTTCTGTAGCTATTAATTTATAAAAATTACACAATGCTTGATAAAAACATTTGATGGTTTATTGCATTTGCTACAGTTATTGCATTAAAAAAAGGGGCTCCTAGTTCCGAGCTACTGGCTCCTTGTATTTAGGGCAGGATTATACGGGTCAATAAGATCTTAAGCATTTCCATAATATAATTTTTAGCGATTACTAATAATCTTTTACTCCCTGTAGCATGCAATATATAAAGATTGCGAAGCAATCTTTATAGAACTAAGAATTAAGAACTAAGATCTCAGATGCTGGGGTATTTCCTTAGGATCTTTTTACAAAATATCATATAATATATACTGCTATAGTTTATATAAAAATCTCCATCCTATCACGGAACGACATAGAGGTCGTTCCCTGCTTTATACATCCCTCTGTGCTAATCCGTGTCCTCGTCCGTGTTAATCCGTGGTTTCCGTACCTTTACCCGCAGAGTCTAATCTTAACCCAGCTGCCAAGCGGCCTAGTACCCAGAGCCAAAAATGTGATATATCACATTTTATTACAAATATGCACTTCTTGAAATAAAATAACATTTAACATCTACTAAATAATTTATCTTTTAATTTAAAACCCCAAATCAACCAGCTAGCTTTAAGGCAAAATTGTTCCCTATAGGATAATTTCATAGCCGTGTTGATGGCAATTTACTCCATTATACTGTATCCATTACAAGTTCTATAATATCTGTAACTACTTTATCTATAAACCTCTTATCGTGTTCCACTAAAATCATAGTTGGTAAAAGTTCCAAAATCATATTCTCTATTTGGATTCTGGATATTATATCAACATAATTTAATGGCTCATCCTAGATAAACAAATGTGCCTCTTCGCATATAGACTTAGCTAAAAGCACTTTTTTCTTTTGTCTCATACTAAAATTCTCAATACTTTTTATGGCGTTTCGATAGCTTCTCTTTTGTTTATTAAAAAAAAGACTTTAACAACTTTTTTTCATTTCAAATTCCTTTAGTAATAATCGTTATCTTCTGTTTTATCTACATTCAATAAATTATTAATATCTCTAACTAGCTCAGGTAAAAAATCTAGTAATACATCCCAAACTATATTTAACTGATTTCCTTCATAGCCATGAGCGATTTCATTTCTCATGCCTTTTATTTTACGCCATGGTATGTATTCATTTATCTTCCAAGTAGCCCGAAACATCCCCTGTCATCTGTCAAATGTTCCATTTTTAAACTCTGGAGATTGAGTCTAAATCAAAATAAGTATTTCTACTTCTAAATGGTGAAGGGCTTTCGATTAGCAATTTAAACTTTTCAAAATCACTTATCCTTTTCTGATGATAGTATGGTCTATCAAATTGTAGCCTTTCATTTCTTACCCATTTGGGTATCTCAAGTTCATATATTTGAAAATAATAATCAATTAGGCCGGATATTTTCGTTAAATATCTTATTTCATCATAAGTGCATAAGTCCAAGTTTATATCTTCATTTTTTAAGCTATATATGAAATTTGGGTCTTTGTATTTTAACAGTTCTAGTAATTCATTTATACTTGTGTCTTCATCTTGACAATTAAATAACTTTTCTATATATTTATTTCCAATCATAACCTAAATCCTCTCCTAAATACTTTATAAATCTAATCTGTCTTTCTCCAATTAATGATAATGGTAAATATTTTTCTACTACGCCTAAGAGCTCGTCTTTTGTCCTAATATTTAAATCTTTGCATAATATAAATGAATCTATAAAATCCTTTGCTGGCTCTGGTCTTGCCGCTAATATTTTCATAGCCAATAATTGCTTTGCTCTCGGTTTTAGTATTTTAAGATTTGAATATATCCTATAGGTTTCCTTTTCCTCTTTTATTATTGATTTTAGTGGTTCTTTTATTTCTTCATTTATCCAATTCCTTGGAAGATTAAATGTAAACCTTGTCATTTCCAATATATTTTGTAATAGTGTTTGGTTGATATCGCTAAACACACAATCAATATCTCTTGTCGCTGGTCTATTATCATAAACCATGGTCATGACCGTTCCACCATAAATAGTTATTTCAAGTTGCAATTGGTTCTCCTTTAATCTTTCATTAAGATAGTCAAAAATCTGGAGTAATTTATCTTTATCCATAAGCATACAGTTGTATTCGCTCATATTCCATACCCCCAAACTATATTTAACTCTCAAATTAATTATATCACACAAATATTGACCTTAAACAATATTTCCAATCTCTATTAATATTATCCTGTTGTGGTCTCATCTCAGAAATGTCCAGAGTCCACCGTTTGGAATAATTACCGGAATCATTCTACGGTCAACCGCTTTATTCCTTCCAATATGTTCCCTAGCTTAAACACAAGATTATGTGAGAGTTTTTGGATTAAGGGATATACTTGCTATTTTCCTAATATGAATTTTATAAAAAGTGTGAAATAATAAGGAGAGTGTAATAAAACCCCGCCAAGGAATTTTTACGATGCTTTTCTATTTGTATTATTGAGGTGAAGAAATGATGGAAAAGAGAGCACCCTTCTTAATATTAATAGCTGCAATGCTTTGGGGAACAACAGGCACATCACAAGCGTTTGCCCCAAAAACAGCTCACCCCATCGCCATTGGTGCTGCCCGTTTAGCAGTAGGGGGACTATTTTTATTAATTGTTGTCCTAATACGAAAGCAATTGAGTTTCGCTAATTGGCCAATTAAGGCGACAGTACTAGCTTCTTTAAGTATTGCATTTTATCAACCCTTATTCTTTTCTGCAGTTGCAGTAACAGGTGTGGCTGTAGGAACAGTAGTGGCTATTGGAAGCGCACCTGTTTTATCAGGTATCTTAGAGTGGTTGTTTTTAAAGACAAAGCCAGCAAAAGTTTGGTGGTATTCTACTTTTCTATCCATTTTAGGTTGTATCATGCTGTTTTCTAATAAAGAATCCGCATATGTAGAAGCTACTGGAATATTAATGGCTTTAGGTGCCGGCTTATCCTTTGCTTCTTATACCCTTGTGAGTAAAGACATGAGTGAAAAGTATTCATCCTTATCAATAGCCGCAGTAGTTTTCACCCTTAGTGCTATTTTTTTATCACCTTTTTTATTTATCTTTGATATGTCTTGGATAGTAACTTTTCAAGGCCTATGTGTAAGTCTTCAACTTGGAATAATGGCAACGGGGGTGGCATATTATCTTTTTGCTAAAGGCCTTGCTTATGTTTCCCCATCTACAGCAGTGACACTTTCACTAGCAGAACCGTTGACTGCTACACTATTAGGTGTGTTCTTGTTAGGAGAAAAATTAAGTGTAACTTCTTGGTTTGGGATTTTGTTTCTATTTATAGGCATTGGAACATTGATAAGCTTTACAAAGAATTCTTAGTAAGGCAAGATGGCATTCTCGATAATATAAGATTGAGCAATATATAAAGTATGGTAACCACGTATTAACACTGACGAGGACACGGATTGGCATAGAAAGATGTTTAAATTAAGGAGCATTAATATAGCAAAGAAAATTACTTCTATAATTATAAAAGCGGAAATTAGACAAAACCAATTGAATATATAATAAGAGAGGGCAATTATTTAACTAATCCTGAAGAAGGGGTGAATATAATAAGAGGGAGACTTGTAAAGCTTGCTATTGCTATTTTTATTATAATAATGGGGTGTAAAATTGTATTCTCCGATTATTCAGGATTGGCATTGCTAAGAAGTATACAAGTTTATATTAAGGATAAGAAACTTAACAAAGTATTTCTAAAAAAAAAGCTGCCATATACATCAACACTTGAAGAGGTTGACGAGCTCACAGACTTTGATAGCAGTGATCATTGTAAGGTTTATTCCCTTATAATAAAAAATAAGCTTACATCTATTTTTGATAACATTTCAAAAAACGGCAATTACGATTACTTCATATCTGTTTATGATTTTTCAACGAATATTTTTATAGGTATTAATGAAGATAAAACATTTTATCCTGCTTCTTTAATAAAAACCTTTTATTTATATGGCTCCCTGGAACAAGTAGAAAATAAAATGGCATTTTTAGAAGATACCCATACTTTATCTAAGTGGGATAAATATGTTCATAATACAAAAGTTACAGGGACTGGCAGTATGCAATATAATCAGAATGGAAGGAAATACAGCTTTGAGCATTTGCTATCTCTTATGATTACTGTTAGTGACAATATTGCTGCCAACATTGTTATGGACTACACTGGAATAAATTATCTCAATCAAATTGCCCAAAAATATAATATGAAAAACACCCAAATAAATAGAAAGTTTTACGAAATTGATTCTCCATTACCATCGAATTTTTCAACTGCAAAGGATTTAAATAGGTCTCTTATACTTTTAGAAAATAGATATGTTAGTGACGAGTACAGCAAAATAGGAATAGATTTTATGAAAAAAACAATAAATAAAAAGAGAATAGGAAGATATATGCCAAAGCATATTAAAATCGCAAATAAAACCGGAACATTCTCTAATATAGGAGGAGATATGGCCCTAATCTACTATCCTGATAGAGAACCCCTTGCTATGACTATAGTACTAAAAGAAAAAGGCCCAAAAGGCCTTGCTACAGGCAAAATGGAGCTAGAGATTGCTAAAATAGCAAAAGAAATAGTGGACTATTTTATGCAGTATAAATATCCCGATTTATTTGTAAACGGAAAAAAGATTCAAAGTAAAGTAAAATTAAGGTATATAGAAAACCTACCCTATATAAGTTTTATAAATATAAATAATTTCTTTGAAATAGATGAAAATATGGCTGTAATTATAAATAATAATAAATATTATTCCTTGCAGGATATTAAAAGCTATTTAGGCTATGATTTTGACCTTAGTAGCATTTCTATTGTTCATCTTTATAAATTTCAAAATAAAAAGGATTTAAAAAAATAATTGTAAGCATTATTAATAGATGCATAAAATATAAAATCTTCCATCATTTTTTAAGGGAGGCGTAAAATAATTAGATACGATTAACTATAATAGAATTTGTACTATTACTTTACTTTTTTTAAACTTTTATTCTTATACATTAATTCATCTAGGTCTTTTAGAAAATCATCTGAATTATCATTTGTATCAGGATTAAAAATTTTATATCCTAAACTAATGCTTATCTTAAATGGCTCAGGATTGTTACGAATGAATAGGGAAACTTTCTTTTGTAAATCAAGCATCCTTTTTTCAAGTATTTCTGTATCTTTTATATCAAATAAAACAACGAATTCATCTCCGCCATACCTGGCAATAAAATCACCGCTGCGAAAAAACTCCCTTAAGGCTGTTGCCGTTTCTACAAGGGCCCTGTCTCCCGCTTTGTGGCCATACTTGTCGTTAATGTTTTTAAAACTATCTATATCTATCATTACTCCTGCAAAAGTTCTGTTTTTAGATAAATTTTTAACTTTATAACGTAAATAATAATCCAACTGCCGCCTATTATAAAGGCCTGTTAAATAATCTGTTTCTATAGTTTGACTTTGTATCCTTACATATGCTATTTGGACAGACAGGCTTACACCTATCCAGGCTGTTGATAGTCCATAAAAAACCATTTGCAAAGAAAAGCCTATTAATGGAGGGAATAAGAATAGTAGCATTGCCAACCTATTTCTATCGCTTAGCTTTTCCCAATTGAATATTAACAATAAAAAATTATAGATAAATAGGCAAGTATGTACTGTTATAGCCAATATGGCATATGGCCCCCTATGATAGACATTGTTTGCATCCAGATAAAAATATAGATTATTTATAGGTGATGATAAGGCTAGAAATGCATTTATACTTATAAGAATTATAAAAAAGATTGTAGTTTTTCTAATAGGCTTTACATATCTATTAATCTGGAACTCTACATAAAGAGTCCATATCATCAATGGCAACATAGTGCATGAAATAAGAAGTGCATCGGCAGCATATGCAATAAAGCGGGAAAGTTGTCCAGGCTGGCCATCAAATATCCACCCTATAGCCTCAAAAAAAACGCAGAACATAATTGATAAAATAAGATGCTTAAACAAGCGGTAATTCCAAAGTAGTTTTTCCCCTTCGGATATCAATTGCAAATATAGTACTGCTAGCATCAAAAAAGATAGTATGTAAACTTGTAAATTAATTGCTGTAGTCATTAATTTCACATCTCTTTTATATAAAATATTTCTATAAGTTCTAAAGGTATCTCACTTGCTTACCATAATCGCATATCTAGTAATTCTCCATATAAGTATAAAATCCTTTATAAGAAAATCTAAATTTAAAACCCATGTAAAAATTTAAGAAAAGCAATTTTATAAGTCACTTTTATGTTACAATAAAAATAAAAAAGAGGAGTTTTAAAGATGAAAAAAATAATTATTTTAGCAATTATCATAGCACTTTTATTTTCCTTGATAACCGCAGTATCAGCAGACAATGAATTTATTGTAAAGCATAGTACCATCAATGAAAGAGATGAGTATTGTAATATTAATATTGCTAGCCCCTATTTTGAAGGCTTTAAAAGCTCCGAAGAATTAAACCACCTAATAAGAAATATTGTTATTGACAATATTGGCCAAGTAAGGGCAACAGGCATTGAGTTAAAGGAATTTAATAAAAAAACTGAATTAATTATCTTCTACGATTATACAAAATATGATAATTTATTATCCGTGCAACTAAGTACATATAATTATTTAGGCGGCGCCCATGGCAGTAGCCAAATTATCCCTATGAATATAAATATAAATACAGGCAATATATATAATTTTAAAGATTTATTTGATGATAAAAGTATCAGCTTTGTTGAAAATCGTATTTTAGACATGATAAGCAAAAATCCTGAAATGTATTTTGAAGATTATGAGCATACCATTAAAGATAAAAATGGCGAATTTAACTTTTATTTTGACGGTAATAAATTAGTGATATATTTCGGCCAGTATGATATTGCTCCATATGCCGCAGGTATTCGTTATTTTGAATTAAATATATCCGATCTAAAAGGTATTATAAAGGATGATATATATAATTCTGTTATTGAAGAAAACGCTAAGGGCCATATATACTACAATGGTCTTGATATAAAAAGTAAAAATGAGTTAATACAAAATAACGATTGCATAACTATGGTACCTCTTAGGGACATTGCTGAATCTTTAGGCTATAAAGTTGATTGGAATAAGGAAGACGGTGCTATTATAGCCGGAGGCTTTATCAAAGCGGGAATAAATAGCTATTGGAAAGCCGGAACAGAGCCTGTGCAACTTATAGCACCCATTGTAAAAAATGGTGTTACTTATGTTCCCAGTGACTATTTTACAAAGGTCTTAGAGGAAAATATAATTATAAGCAATAAAAATAATGAGAACTTAGCAGTTAAAATATTTGAGAAATATGGTTTTGAGAATAATTTTGATAAACTAATTAAAGACTTCTATTATCCCGGCTCAGGGGATGAAGCAGTAAAAATGTATGCCCAAGCTGCAAAAAATAGAAATGGAGCATTCCAATATGCCCTGCTATCCAATAAGCTAAAAAAAGAAAAATACGAGGAACTAAAAGGGTTCTCTTTTGTTACAGGAGCATCAAGCCCTTGGATAGATAGCTATGAAATAGTGGAAACAGGGGAAAATTTATATAAAGTAGAATTCACTTTAATAACAAGTGTTCCCGGGGAAATCCTTACCCACTCCATAAATATAAAAACAATTGAAGAGAACGACTATTGGAAAATTGCAACTATAGAATAGGACATATGGCTTCTATAGCTATGAATAATGGCAGGTAAAGTGGCTCATAAGCAGCAAATTATAATATTGAAATAAAACAAAAGACACTGTTAACCCTTACAGTGTCTTACTTTTCAAATGGAGCTGGTGATAGGAATTGAACCCACAACCTACTGATTACAAGTCAGTTGCTCTGCCGATTGAGCTACACCAGCATATCTAAAGTATTCTTTATATTGTTTTTGTATTCTAAGCTTCGCCCTACTTTATATTTACCTTATTTGCCACTAATTTTTTTGGCGACCCAGAACGGACTCGAACCGTCGACCTCCAGCGTGACAGGCTGGCATTCTAACCAACTGAACTACTGGGCCGCAAATGCAGTACAATGGTGGGCACAATAGGGCTTGAACCTATGACCCCCTGCTTGTAAGGCAGGTGCTCTCCCAGCTG